>NZ_JBXANK010000009.1:0-533 GCF_058801645.1 Afipia sp. GW822-FHT03D08 | reverse complement strand
GTCGGATCTGACGCTGGACAAGCTGATCCTGGCGGAGGCCGCAAAGGGAAACTTCTAAGCCCCTCCCGACGCCGTGCGTGCGTCGATCATGTGATGACCGAGCTTTGCATATCCGAGAGACGGGCGTGCCGAGCACTGGGCCAGCACCGATCGACGCAGCGCAAGATCCCAACGACACCCGCTGACGAGGTAGCATTGACTGCCGACATCATCGAGCTTGCCCGCCAATATGGCCGCTACGGATATCGCCGGATTACGGCGTTGCTTCGCAGAGCCGGCTGGACGGTGAACAAGAAGCGTGTTGAGCGGATCTGGCGCTGTGAGGGGCTGAAGGTCCCTGCCAAACAGCCTAAACGCGGGCGCCTGTGGCTCAACGACGGCTCGTGCATCCGTCTGCGGCCGGAGCGGCCAAACCATGTCTGGTCCTATGACTTCGTCGCTGACCGCACCCACGATGGCAAGGCGTTCCGGATGTTGTGCATCATCGACGAGTTCAGCCGTGAGAGCCTGGCCATCCGTGTCGCGCGGAAGCT
>NZ_JBXANK010000008.1:0-820 GCF_058801645.1 Afipia sp. GW822-FHT03D08 | reverse complement strand
CGATTATGCGGAGCGCGGGATTATGCGGCGAGTTGGCCTGTGAGGCTTGGATTCCGGCCGCTTTGGCCCGATTTCACTCCGCATAATGCCGAGGGTAGAAGGCTGGCGCCCCGCGGTGAGCGGAGCGCCGTTGGGCGGTTTATCGCGACCAGATGAGCTTGTGCTCGCCCTTGTCGCCCTGGACGAGGGAGGCGTAGACCGGGGCGGTGAAGGAGGGATCGTCGAGCTTGAGCGAGAGGTACTCGGCGCCTGTTTCGCGGGCGGTCCGGCTCCAGCCTGCTCCGAGCTCGACGCCGTTGGCGGTGACGCGATAGTCGGGCGCCTTGTCGTTGTCGCGCTCGCAGGGCTTGATGGTGGCCTTAACATTGAGGGCGAGGGTCTTGATCATCCCGGCATAGGCGCCGTTCTCGTCGCGGGTGAAGGTGCCGATCTGAGCCATTGTCGTTCTCCTGAGAGTTGCC
The DNA here is from genome assembly GCF_058801645.1 of Afipia sp. GW822-FHT03D08. Taxonomy (NCBI): domain Bacteria; kingdom Pseudomonadati; phylum Pseudomonadota; class Alphaproteobacteria; order Hyphomicrobiales; family Nitrobacteraceae; genus Afipia; species Afipia sp. GW822-FHT03D08. The sequence continues at coordinate 359 of NZ_JBXANK010000008.1, read as the reverse complement.
CGAAGCCGCCCGATGCGACCTCGATGGCGGTCGAGAGGCGACGGACCGGCCGACTGCATCCACAGGGCCGCAGCGCGAGCGGAGGACGGCGGCAGCCGAGCTTGTTGTCCCGCGAGGAATGACCGCTTGCGGTCAGGGGAAGAAGGTCGGCGGAGCCGTTGCAGGCTGAGGCCGGCCCGGCGCCAGACCAGCCCAGAAGAGAGGCCGCACGGGGGCTTCGCCGGCCTTGTCGGCAGAGATCGGCGCTGGCGATCGGGACCTCATCCGCGGGCCCGACGCCGCCGGCGCGTCACCCTCCCGGCGTCACGGCCACCATGCCTCCCGACACAACGACACGCGCCGCGCCCAACACGGCTTCG
>NZ_JBXANK010000007.1:0-1239 GCF_058801645.1 Afipia sp. GW822-FHT03D08 | reverse complement strand
CTGACCGGCCCCCACTGAGTGGTCCGATCGGAATGTTAGTTTAGGGATTGCATTTTGACTACCTCCTTTGGTGCTGGCCAGACGATGGCTTCGGGTGCCGGTGGTCGATATCCAAGCGATGAGTGTGGACGCACCGTGTTGTAGTGACGTCGCCAGTTTTCGATCACGATCTGGGCCTCCTTCAATGTGTAGAAGATTTCGCCGTTGAGCAGTTCATCGCGCAGCTTGCCGTTGAAGCTCTCGCAATAGCCATTCTCCCACGGACTGCCCGGCTCGATGTAAGCAGTCCTGGCTCCGACGGTGGCGATCCAATCCCGCAGCGCCTCGGCGACGAACTCAGGGCCATTGTCCGAACGTATGTGCGCAGGGATGCCCCGCGAGACGAACAGCTCGCAGAGCGCTTCGATGACGTCAGTTGCTTTGAGCTTCCGCGCGACACGGATGGCCAGGCTCTCACGGCTGAACTCGTCGATGATGCACAACATCCGGAACGCCTTGCCGTCGTGGGTGCGGTCGGCGACGAAGTCATAGGACCAGACATGGTTGGGTCGCTCCGGCCGCAGACGGATGCATGAGCCGTCGTTGAACCAGAGACGCCCGCGTTTAGGTTGTTTTAGGGGGACCTTCAGCCCCTCGCATCGCCAGATCCGCTCAACACGCTTCTTGTTCACCATCCAGCCGGCTCTGCGAAGCAACGCCGTAATTCGGCGATATCCGTAGCGGCCATATTGGCGGGCAAGCTCGATGATGTCGGCAGTCAAAGCCGCCTCGTCATCGGGTGTCGTTGGAGTCTTGCGCTGCGTCGATCGGTGTTGACCCAAAGCCCGGCACGCCCGTCTCTCGGAGATGCCAAGCTCGGCTGTTACATGATCGACGCAAGCACGGCGTCGGGAGGGGCTTAGAAGTTTCCCTTTGCGGCCTCCGCCAGGATCAGCTTGTCCAGCGTCAGATCCGACACCGCTCGCCGGAGACGATTGTTCTCAGTCTCCAGCTCTTTGAGTCGCTTCACCTGATCGCCCTTCAGGCCACCGTACTCGTTTCGCCATCGATAGTACGTTACTTCCGTCACGCCTATCGCTCGGACTGCGTCTGCTACCTGCCGGCCCTGTGCCATCAGCACATCAACCTGCCGCAGCTTCGCAACGATCTCTTCAGCCGTATGCCTCTTCCTTGCCATTGATCTTATCCTCCATCCGAAAATCATACTTCAGGGAGGACCACTTCAAAGGGGGCAGATCA
>NZ_JBXANK010000006.1:0-3322 GCF_058801645.1 Afipia sp. GW822-FHT03D08 | reverse complement strand
TGGACACGGTGGGTGCGGGTCGGGCGAGCAAAATGCCTATCGCATGGAATGGCATCGAAACCTTCGGTTTGCTCGACGCGCCGGGCGCTCCCGGTGTGAACAGGCAACTCGAAGGAACCAGAATGACAAAACGAAAGCGCAGGCATCGCCGGAGCGTCGATATCCGGATCAACTGGCTGCAGCCGCATGTCGAAGGCTTCAAGAACTGGCTCGCCCAGCGGAAATACACACCGGCGACAACGGCAGAGGTGGTTCGCCTGCTGGCGTTGTGGGGCGATTGGGTCCGCACGTCGGGCTTCGAACTCGAGACGCTCGTCGCCGGCTTCACAGCCTCGGCATCGGTGTTCGGGGGCAGCAAGACCGCCCGTGCGCCGCAGGGTGCCGCGGCGCTGTTCATCGCCTATCTGCGTGAGAAGAACGTCCTGCCGCCAGAGCAGCATCCTTCGCTGGAGGAGACCTGGCCGGCACTGGCCGCCTTCCGTCGTTGGATGCGGGAGCAACGCGGCATCCAGGACTCCACGCTCAATACCTATCAGGAGGTTCTGGTCGATCTGCTGGCCGCGCTGGGAACCGATCCGACAGCGTACACGGCTGCCGCGATCCGCGGCTTCGTGCTCGACCGGGCCAGGCCGCATGGGCGTGGGCGAGCGCAGGGCATCACTGTCGCGACGCGGGCCTATCTCAAATATCTCGTTGCGGTCGGGCAATGCCCGATCGGACGGGAGCATGCGGTTCCGACCTTCGCAAGCTGGCAACTGGCGACGACGCCACGGTTCCTCGGACAGGCCGATATCGACCGTCTGCTTGCCGCCTGTGGCGGCGAAGACCATTTGCGCGATCGGGCCGTCATCCTCCTCCTTGCCCGGCTGGGCCTCAGGGCGAGCGAAGTCGCCAATCTCTCGTTCGGCGACATCGACTGGGAGGATGGCCGGATAACCCTTGTCGGAAAGACCCGGCGCGAGGAGCGTCTGCCGCTGACGCAGGAAATCGGCGATGCCATCCTCGCCTATATCGAGCAGGCGCGGCCGCGTATCGCCACCGCGCGCGTGTTCCTCACGCAGACGGCGCCGGTCCGGCCGATTGGCCGCATCGCGGTGAAATGCATCGTGCGACGCGCGCTCGACCGAGCCGGGATCGACAGCCCCCTTCGCGGGGCTCATGTTCTCCGGCACTCTGCCGCGACAGCGATGTTGCGGGGCGGTGCGAGCCTTGCCGGTGTCGGTGCCGTGCTACGCCATCGCTCGCCTTCGGTCACCGCGCTCTACGCCAAGGTGGATATCGGCCTCCTGTCGGAGATCGCACAGCCTTGGGGCGGGAGGCTGCCGTGCTGAGCGATGACGTGAACCGCTACATCTCTCTGCGTCGTGTGCTCGGCTACAAACTGGTCAAGGTCGAGCGATCTCTTCGCGCCTTCGCGTTCTTCGCCATCGGGCGGGGCGACACGCACATCCGTGCGGCATCGGTCCTGGCCTGGCTGGAGACCGTCGCCTGCACGCCGGGTGCTCGTGCCCGGCGCCTGACGGACCTGATCCTGTTCGCGCGCTTCCTGCACGCTGAAGATAGCCATCATGAGATCCCGCAGGCCGATTCCACGCGGAGCCAGCAAAAGCGACCGGTTCCCTACATCTACACCCCGGACGAGATCGCACGCATCCTCGATACCGCCGGAAAGGTCCGGCGCCATAAGAGCGACCTCCTGAGGCGCCCGCTCTACGTCATGCTGTTCGGGCTGATCGCAGCCGCAGGCCTGCGCGTCTCGGAGGCTCTTACCCTCAGGTTCGACGATATCCAGCCTGGCGGCGTCTTGCACATCCGGGAGACCAAGTTCCGCAAGAGTCGGCTCGTACCACTGCATGCGACGGTCATCGCGGTGCTCGAACACTATCTCAGGCTCCGCCGCCGATGTGCTGGAGAAAGCGAATGGCTGTTCCCCTCGATCCAGGACAAGCAATTATGCCCGACGACCGTGAACTACGCGTTCCGCAGCGTCTTGCGCCGGGCCGGGATCGCGCCGGAGCGAAGCCGGCAGCCTCGTGTCCACGATCTTCGCCACACCTTCGCGACACGTGTTCTGGAGCAATGCGGCGTCGAGCGCGGCACCGTCGCCCGGCACTTCGTCGCCCTGTCGACCTATCTGGGCCATTCCGACATCCGGAACACCTACTGGTATCTGGAGGCGACGCCGCAGATGATGGCCGATATCGCCGCGGCGGCGGAAATGCTGGTCGGGGAGAGCGTCGCGTGACAAAGCTCGCCCCACTCATCACCGGCTTCCTGCGCGACTACATGCCGTGCCAGCGGGGCTATAGTCCGCGGAGCTGCGAGACCTATGCGTTCAGCTTCAAGCTGCTGTTCGACTTCGCCGCGAAACGGCTCGGCACCCGTCCGTCACGGTTGACGATCGAAGACCTCGATGCGCCAATGATCGTAGCCTTCCTTGCCCATCTCCAACAGGACCGCGGCAACGGCGCCTCCACACGCAATCTGCGGCTTGCCGCCATCAAGACATTCATGCGCTATGTGGAGTACAAGGTGCCTTCGGCCCTGGAGCAGATTGGCCGGATCCATGCGATCCCGGCCAAGCGGCACGATCAGAAGCTCATCCGGCATCTGACGATGGAGGAGATCCGCGCGATCCTCAACGCTCCCGATCTCGCGACACAGTCCGGCGTGCGAGACCGGGCGATGATGCACCTCTGCTTCGCCGGGGGCTTGCGGGTCTCCGAACTGGTCGGCGTTTTGACCGAGAATCTGTCGCTCCAACACGGTGCGAGCGTGATGATCCGGGGCAAGGGCCGCAAGGAACGCTGCCTGCCGCTCTGGAAGGAAACCGCTCGCGACCTTCGCGCTTGGCTGAGTGTCAGGGGAACAGCCCGCGTGCCCGAACTCTTCCTCAACGCGCAGGACGAGCCCATGACCCGCGCCGGCTTCGAGTATGTGCTCGAGAAACACGTGAACAAGGAGCCGAGACCTGCGCATCCCTACGCGATCGCAGTGTCTCACCACATCAGCTCCGGCATAGCTGCGCGGTCATCATGCTGCAGGCCACCCATGACATCCGGAAGGTCGCGTTGTGGCTCGGTCACGCCGATATCCGCACGACAGAGATCTACCTCCGCATGGACCCGTCGGAAAAGCTGGAAGCGATCGAGGCGGTCGTCCCGCCGGAACTGAGGCGCGGCCGGTTCAAGGCACCCGATGCCCTGATCGCGTCCTTGCTCTCGGACGTGGAAGCACCGGCCTGATCGGACAGGGCCGCGACGGAGACGGTACTGTCGCGCCAACCCATCCGATCCTGCACCGGCATCGTGCTCGCCATGTT
>NZ_JBXANK010000005.1:0-58509 GCF_058801645.1 Afipia sp. GW822-FHT03D08 | reverse complement strand
CCTCTTCCTTGCCATTGATCTTATCCTCCATCCGAAAATCATACTTCAGGGAGGACCACTTCAAAGGGGGCAGATCATATTCTCTGATAGCCGAACTGGTTGGCTGGCGACGCAGTGCTGATCGAACCCGTCTCCAGGCGAATTCCCTGCTAACAGGGAATTTTACAGGGAAGATCGCGAATTTAAGCCTCCGCAAAGGGCTTTGGAGACAATAAACCGCAGCGCCGCAGCGATTTCCGCGACAATTCCCTACAAAACTAACAGGGAATACATTTCAAGGAACAGGGAAACTCTGCCCACGTAACAGGGATTCACGGGTCAGATCGGTAAGCGTCCATTTCTTGCACGCTTGTTTGCTTAGGTAGCGAGCCGATCTGTTCTCACCAGCAAATTGCAGGTGAGGAGGACGAGGTGGCAGGTTTACGCGAACGCTATGGTGAGGCTTTCTGGCGCACGCACCACGAGGCGTGTGGTGTTGTAGTGAGTTGAATCAGTGGGAGTATTGCGAGGCCCAGGGGATTCCGCTGAAGGCGTTCGGCAACTGGCGAGCGAAGTTCAAAGCCGAGCCGCAGCTGGCCGAACGCAAGCTGCTCTATCGGCGCCGAGGTCTTAGTCCATACCCTTAATCATAGTCCTAGTCATAGGCTTAGTCATATGACTAGCGGCTCGATGGCGTCGGGGCCGAGTGTTGCTCCGCCCCACGATGGTCGTCGTCGAACGTTCACAGAAGCCGACAAACGCTAGATCGTTGATGAGGCGGTGCGACCCGGTGCAAGCCTGTCGGAGGTGGCACGCCACTACGGGATTGCAGTGCATGTCCTGTTCCGCTGGAAGCAGGAACTGACGGCATCGGCTGCACCGCTGTTCGTCGCGGTTGAGATCGTGGATGCCGCTGAGGAGCACGCATCATGACGCTGCTTCCTCGGGGCGTGAAGGTTCACCTCAGCTTCGGCTTCATCGACATGCGCAAGGGCATCGACGGGCTCGCCATGCTGGTCCAGGGCGTGCTGCGGCAGGATCCCTTCTCGGGCCACCTGTTCGTGTTCCGCGGCCGCAAGGCCAATCTCATCAAGATCGTGTACTAGGACGGCACCGGGCTTTGCCTGTTCACCAGGCGGATCGAGCACGGCGTCTTCCTGTGGCCGTCGAATGTCGAGCCGGGCGGAACGCTGATGCTGAGTTCGGCGCAGTTGTCGATGCTAATTGACGGCGTCGATTGGCGCGCGCCGGAGCGGCAATGGCGACCGGCTGTGGCGGGATGATCGCTGCGGCTGATTGACTCAACATGCATGTGGGCCTGTGAGGAAGTGCGCGAGTCAGCGTAGACTTCACACTCATGGACGTCGATCTTGCAGCCCTGCCGGATGATGTAGAGACGTTGCAGCGGATGGTGCGCGCACTCGCGGCCGACGTGACCGGCCTCAGCGAAGCACAAGCCGAGATCGAACGGCTCCGTCTGATCGTGCAAAAGGTGCAGCGCAGCCAGTTCGGTCGGCGCGCCGAACGGCTTGATGACGACCAATTGCAGCTCGGCTTCGAAGATCTCAACGCGACATCGCGGGGGCTGAAGCAACGCTTTCCGCGACAGCAAAGACTTCCAGATCGAAGACCGAGCGGCTAAGCCTGCCGGCGCATCTGCCCCGCGAGGACACGCGGCTCGATCTTGCGCATCAGGCCTGCCCCCGCTGTGGTGGCGAGCTGCATGCGATCGGCGAGACGGTCAGCGAGATGCTCGACCATGTACCTGCCCGGCTTCGCGTTATCCGCATTTGTCGGCCGCGTTATGGCTGCCGAGCCTGCGGGACCATCCATCAGGCTCCCGCCCCGGAGCGTCCGATCGCCAAGGGCCTCGCAAGCCCTGCTCTACTCGCCCATGTCCTGGTCGCCAAGTACTGCGATCACCTTCCGCTGTACAGGCAGAGCCAAATCTTCGCGCGCCACGGCGTCGAGCTTGATCGCTCGACCCTGGCCAACTGGGTGGGCGGCGCCTGTTGGTGGCTCGAGCCGCTGCAGGCAAGACTCGCCGAGCATGTCTTTGCCGATGCGATCCGCTACGCACTGACCCGCTGGAGCGACCTCAGCCGGTTCCTCGATGACGGGCGCATCGAACTCGACACCAACACCGTAGAACGCACTATCCGCCCATCACACTCGGTCGCAAAAACCACCTGTTCGCCGGATCCGATCGCGGGGCTGCGCGCTGGGCGACCGTCTGCTCCCTTATCACCACCGCAAAGCTCAACAACGTCGAGCCCTTCGCCTATCTCAAGGACGTTCTCGAACACATGCCCGCCGGGCACCCCATGGCCCGAGTCGACGAGCTTCTGCCATGGAATTGGCAGCCAGATGGCACCATTAACTAGTGCTACGTGCTAGAAATGGACGCTTACGCAATATCGTTAGACAAGGTTTCAAGAACGCGCAGTTTCGCGAAAGCGCTTAAGACTCCCGCTATGCATGATCCGGCCACCGAGCGGCCGACCGATAATGCGTTCCGCCAGCAACGCCGCTTCGATCAGCGCCTCAAGGTCGACGCCGGTCTCGATCCCCATCTCGTGGGCCATGAACACGATGTCTTCCGTGCAGATATTGCCAGCTGCCGCACCATGCGAGTGGCCAGCGAACGGACATCCCCCCAGACCGGCGACCGAGCTGTCGAACAACTCGACGCCTATACGCAGCGCCGCATAAAAACTGGCCGGACCCGCGCCGCGTGTATCATGCAAATGCAGGCCGATGCGCGCGTCCGGAACAAGATCGCGAATCGCGCCGATCCGCCTCTCGATCTCGGTGGGCACAGCCCAGCCGACCGTGTCGGCGAGATAGATTGCCGGAAGCGGACGCCCGGATTTACCAAAGCGTTCCTGCACCCAGCGCACATTGTCGGTCACGGCCTTCACGGGCACATCGCCCTGCAGATTGCAGCCGAATGCCGTCATGATGTAGACGGCATGGACCTCTACGCCAGCATCGTCATAGAGGCTAATCCATGCGTCTTGCTGCTTGCGCATCATCTCCGCATCGCAGCCGTTGTTCTGCAGCGCAAATGCGTCCGACGCGTAGAGCAGAAGAACACCCTTGAGATCAACATTCATGGTGCACGCGGCACGCCGGAAGCCTTGCTCGTTCAGCCACAACGCGGTGTGCGCCACGCCCGGAACCTTCTCGATGGCAGCGAAGAACTCCGCAGCATCAGCCATTTGCGGCACGCGCTTGGCGCTCACGAAGGAGGCGACCTGGATCTGCTTCAGCCCGGTGCGGGACAGCGCGTCGACAAGCGCCACGCGCTCGGCCAACGGAAAAATCGTTTTCTCGAACTGAAAACCTTCGCGCGGGCCTTCCTCGTGGATCTCGATGGCCGACGGCAGATCGCTCATGCAGACTTCTCCCCCTCGGGCGAGATGACGAAAACGACTTGATCGCGCTCGACCGTCGCGCCGGCGACGCAATCAATCTCCATGACGCGTCCAGCCGAAGGCGACGCGATAGTCAATTCCATCTTCATCGATTCCATCACTGCGAGCACATCGCCCGCAGCGACCGACTGACCGACCTCGACATTGACCGCGACAACGCGTCCCATCATTGGTGCCCTCACCTGTCCGTCATTTGCTCCTACATGCGCCAGTAGCGAACCCGAGAGATAAGGATGGACGGCGAAGCCAGCATTCGCAACCGCCGAAGCAAAGCCAGCAAACTTGTCCGACAGCGCAGGCGTTAGTGTCAAAGCAACATCGTCATACGCGACAGTCACCTGTCCGCTGTCGTGAGCGTGAAACGAGAGCGTTGCCGCGCGGTCCTCGACGCTAACCAGAAGTGTGTCGAGCCGCCCCACATAGCCGAACGTGACATCGTGATCTCGGCCCGGTGCGCTGAAACGGATGGCAGGGGCAGAAGCCGGCGCCGGCGTACCGCCGCCCAGCCGCCAGCCGGTCAGCCCCTCACGGCCGCCCCATATGCAATCATTGCGACGCGACCACAGCCAAAGACCGGCGGCGATGTGCGCATCAAGCGGGAAATGCAGCGCCTTGACGTCTGATGCCACCATCGCATCAATGGTGCCGGTGTGTACCTCGTTCGCACGTACGCCCGGATCGGAAATGATCCTGCGCAGGAAAGCCAGATTGGTGGTCACACCGCTGACCGTACAGTCAAGCAACGCCGCGTCGAGCCGTGCATAGGCCTCCGTCCGGGTCGCGGCGGCCGCGATCAGCTTCGCGATCATCGGATCGTAATACGGCGTGATCGTCATACCTGCGCTGACGCCGGCATCAACACGGACCATGTTAGTCAGTCGCAAATTCTCGATGGTTCCGGTCGAAGGCAGAAATCCATTGTCGGCGTCTTCCGCATAGAGCCGTGCCTCGATCGCTACGCCCGATGCGCTCACATCGGACTGCACGACCGGCAGCGCGCCATCAGCGACAGCGCGAATTTGCAGTTCGACAAGATCGAGACCAGTGACGCACTCGGTGACCGGGTGCTCGACCTGAATGCGCGGATTGACCTCCAGGAAAAATGCGTCCCCGTCCTTGACGATGAACTCGACGGTACCAAGGCCAGCATACCGCACCTCTGCGCCGAGCCGTACCGCATGGTCAAGAATGCTCGATCGCAAGGACGGTGCGAGGCTGAGCACCGGCGCTTCCTCGATCACCTTCTGATGCCGCCGCTGCAAGCTGCATTCGCGATCCAGCAGATGTATCACATTGCCTTTTCCGTCACCAAGAATTTGCACTTCGATATGGCGCGCGTCCGGCAGGAACTGTTCGACGATCAGGCTCGGATCGCCGAAAGAGCTTTTGCCCTCGCGCATCGCGGCCTGAATATCGGCGCGCGCAGTTGCAGCGTTTGCCACAACCCGCATGCCCTTACCGCCACCGCCAGCCGCCGCCTTGAGCAACACGGGAAGCCGCATGCCTGCAACAGCCCGCTCGATATCCTCGATCGAAGCGCTCGGCCGGTCAGTTCCCGGCACCACCGGCACGCCTGCACGTTTGGCGATCTGCTTGGCGGACGCCTTGTTGCCGAAGCGGCGAAGCACGTCAGGCGATGGTCCGATGAACGCTATGCCCTTGAGCGCCAGTGCCTCGGCGAAGTCCCCATTCTCGGCCAGAAAGCCATAGCCAGGGTGGACTGCATCCGCCCCTGCGCGCAGGGCGGCTTCAACAATACGATCAATGACGAGATAGCTTTCACTGGCCGGAGCAGCGCCGATCTCGATCGACTCGCCAATTTCCCGCACATGAAGCGCCGTCCGGTCCGCGGCCGAATGCACGGTCGCCGCCTGAATCCCGAGCTTACGGCAGGTACGCGCAATCCGGCAGGCTATCTCTCCACGGTTGGCGATCAGAATTTTGCGGAACATGCGTTGGCCTGTCTTACATTCGAAACACGCCGAAGCGCGTTTCGCGGCGCGGTGTACGGCCCGCGATATCAAGAAGAAGGGTCATCACTTCGCGCGTCTCGCCGGGCTCGATGACGCCATCGACCCAGAGGTTGCGCGCAAAATTGTAGGCGTTGGCGAACGTCTCGTACTCGTTGCGGATCGGAGCCTTGAAGGCTTCCTCCGCCTCGGCCGTCCACTCCTTGCCGCCACGTTCGACGATCTGGCGACGCACCAGCGCAAGCGTTGTCGCTGCCTGTTCCGGTCCCATGATCGCGGCACGACCGTTCGGCCACATGAACATCGCGGTCGGCTTAAATGCGCGGCCGCACATGGCGAGATACCCGGCGCCATAGGATCCACCAATAATGATGGTGTATTTCGACACTGACGCCGAACTCATCGCGGTAATGAACTTCGCGCCGGCCTTGGCGATGCCGCCCGCCTCCGCTTCGCGGCCGACCATGAATCCGGAGACGTCAGCAAGAAACAACAGCGGCACGTCGCGCTGACAGCACAGATTGATGAAGTGCGTGGCTTTCAGCGCGGACTCGGTGAAGAGAACACCAGCATTCGCTAGCACGCCGACCTGATGTCCGTTAATGCGGCCGAATCCCGTGATCAGCGTATTGCCGTACTCAGCCTTGAACTCCTGCAACTCCCCGCCGTCGAGCAGACACTTGAGAATGGCCCGGGTGTCGGTCGGCTTGCGGGCGTCGCGGCTGATGATGTCATAGATGCGATCCGCCGGATATTGCGCTGGCACAGGCTCTTGCTGCGTCCAGCGCGACGGCGCAATAGCGGGAAGCTCCGAGACAATGCGACGAGTGATGGCGAGCGCGTGCGCGTCGTTTTCGGCCAGATGATCCGTCACACCGCTGACGCGGCTGTGCATGGTCGCCCCGCCAAGCGCTTCGGCATCGGTCTGTTCACCGGTCGCCGCCTGCACCAGTTGCGGGCCACCGAGATACATGAAGCCCTGCCCACGAACGATGACCACTTCATCGCAGAGCGCGGGAATATATGCGCCGCCCGCGGTGCAGGCACCCAGCACGACGGCGATTTGCGAAATGCCATCGGCCGACATGCCGACCTGATTGTGGAAGATGGAGCCAAACAGGCCTTCGTCCGGAAAGATATTGGCCTGATCGGGAAGGAACGCGCCGCCGGAATCCACCAGCGTCACGCAAGGCAGCCGGTTTTCCCATGCGAAACGCTGCGCGCGCACGTGCTTGCGGCAGGTCATACCAAAATAGGTCCCGCCCTTCACCGTGGCATCGTTAGCGATGATCATGCAGGGGCGGCCAGCGATGGTGCCCACGCCGGTGATCATCCCCGCGCCCGGAGGCACGCCCTCATACAAACCCTCGCCTGCAAACTCGGCCATCTCGAGAAAAGGCGAGCCGGGATCGATCAGCACGTCGATGCGCTCGCGCGCCAGTAACTTGCCGCGTTCGCGATGCTTCTGCCGCGCGGATTCCGATCCGCCCACCCGCGCCGCCTTACGCCGCATGAACAGGTCGTCCAGCAGCTTGCGATAGGCCTCGCGATTAAGCTCCGCCTCGGATGCAGGAGACTGAACCTCCATCGACCGATTAGTCATGACTGTCAGTTCCTTTCAGCGACGGCATCTCGCGAAGCGTCAGCGACACCTTCTTGGCGCCGGGCTTCTCGAAGAAATTTGCGGCAACCACCGTCACGTCGGCCTTGATCGACAACGCGCTACGGATGCGCTCTTCGGCAGCGCGCTTAAGCGCAGCGTCGGCTTCCGGCTTTAGCGCCTCGCCGCGCTCCACGATGACCTTGAGATTGTTCTGCGTGGTATGTCCGGTGAAATCCGCGACGACGCGCATCACGCGATTGGTCTCAGACATCGACGCGATGATGTCCTGAACCGCCGACGGAAACAGATTTACGCCGCGTACGATCAGCATGTCGTCGGTGCGTCCGAAACATCGAATTGCCGGTGTGGTGCGCCCACCACGCCCGCCGTCGTTGGTCACGACGACATGATCGCCGCTGCGGAAACGCAGCACCGGCGATGCTTCGCGCCCGAGCGAGGTGTAAACTAGTTCGCCGGTCGTGCCTTCCTTAAAGGGGCGCACGTCGCCGCTCTCAGGATCGATCAACTCAACCAGAATGTGGTCCGGCCCAACCATGTACATGCCGTCTTCGTCATTGCTCTCCGCCCAGTAGGTGCAGCCGAGATCCGTGCCACCCATCAGTTCGCGGCACGTCGCATTCCAGCGCTGCTCGATGGCCTGACGAACGGCCGGAATACCGCCACCCGGCTCGCCGCCGACGATCAGACATTCGACACCGAGATCGCGCGCCTCAAAGCCGGTCAGCTCCTTGGCCATGTCCGCCAGGAACAACAAGAAATTCGGGGTGCCGACGATGCAACGCGGACGAAGATCACGGCAGGCGATCAACAGGCGGTCGAACCCGCCGTCCGCACCGATCGGAATGTCACGTGCGCCGAGATACTGGATCGCCTGAAAGATCGGGATGCCGCCGACGAAACCTTTGCTCATGGAAAAACCGTGCAGCACCAGATCACCCGGCCGCATGCCGCACGCGAACAACGCGCGCGCGGTCATTTCCTGCCAGGCTAGGACATCGTTCTCCGTCAGGCCGACATAGGAGGGGCTGCCCGTGGTGCCCGACGACGCCTGGATTTGCACGACATCCTCAAGCGGCGCGGCGAGATGCTCGCCGAGCGGCGGCGCGGCCGCGAGACTGGCGCGCAGGTCCTGCTTGGTGGTGAATGGAATCCGAGCAAGATCCTCGATGGTGCGGATACCGCCAACATCGATTCCGGTTTCGCGAAAACGCCGCCGATAGAGAGTCGAGCGCGCGGCAAGATAATCGAGCTGCCTGCGAAGGCGCTCCTCCTGAAGGCCGCGAATGGCGGCAGCCGGCGCCGTCTCGACGCCACTGAAGGTGGCCGCGATCCCGTGCGAGAATGCCAGCGGCTTGCGATATCGCATCTCACTCTCCCCTTCATCAAACCACCTTCGTCGGCGGCCGTGAATTGCATTAGCCTGAGAGCTAGCCGATCCGAGCTAATTAAACAAGCGGTTGACCGTTTCTTTATGCAGACAGTTCATGCCCGTAAACAGGCGTTTTTCTTACTTCTTGACGAGACCAACCCCGCGCAACACCAGTTCGCCATAGACCTCAACAATCTGATCCTGAGAAAGTCGACCTCGTGGCCGATACCACGTGCAAACGCCGGTCAGCATGGCGATGATCGCGTAGGTCGTGACCTTTGAGTCCCGGACCTTCCAGACCTTTTCCTTGTTTCCCCAGTCGAGGATATCACGCAGCTTTTTCTCGTAGGTTTCACGAAGCCCCACGATCTCCGCCGAGTGTGATGGAGACAGACTGCGAAGCTCCATGTTGCCGATGAAGACCTCCTCCCGGCGGGCGGTGTGCCAGCGCAAGTGAAAGGCAATGAAGGTCTCAAGGGCAGCCAGTGGAGTCTCGGGGCCATCCAGCTCCTTGGCGAGCCCGTCGAGCAGCTCGACGAGAACCTCCTTCAGCAACGAATAGAGGAAATCTTCCTTATACTTGATGTAGTTATAGAGAGATCCCGCCTGGATGCCGACATCGTCAGCGAGGTCCCGGAGCTTCATTGCCTCGAACCCATGCTGATAGATCCGCTTGATGGCAGCCCGACGGATGGCCTCCTTGGTTTTGACTCCCGTCGAGCCTGTCGTTCTGGCCATCAATTGATCCTTTCCAGCGTCGATTCTCCGACCGTTATTATAGCACTCACCGCAAGGCCAATCGCGCCGGCTGGCAGCAGCCGGCGCAATCTTCCTATCAAGGCGCCCGGACGAACCGCCCATTCTTGGCATCGCTCACCAAGACATAGATGGTCGAGTCCGAGACATGCTTCGTCGGGGAGAAGCCGAACGGGGCCATAGCGCCGTTCACCGAGAACTGGCGGCCGCTTTCGAGCTGGGCGATTACGCAGTCGCGCGTCAGGTCCTTCTCGCAGGACCGGATCGACTGAATGAGGGCGCTGGCGCCGCTGTAAGAGGCCATCGTGTAGCGATTGACTTTCTTCATTTCGTCCGCGGAGAGAAACTTTTTGGCGATCGCAACGAAGGGCGCGGCTTCCGGGTCCGACAAATCGGCTGTGTAATCCGCTGTGTAATAGCCATCGCCTGCGTCACCAGCCAACTGCTGTACGATCGGCAAATGTGCGGTCCATACGGTCGACACGCGCAGATCCTTCATGCCGAGCTTCTTGGCTTCCTTGAAGATCGCCACGTTCTCCGCGATGATGCCGCCCGAGACCAGAAAATCGACTTTCTCGCTCTGCACGCGCAGCATTTCGGCTGAGAAATCCTTCTGGCCGCGCTTGTAGGGAATTTCCACCACACTCTTGAGGTTAAATTCTTTCAAAGCACGCTCATAGCCGATCTTGTTGTTCGCGCCGAAGTCGTCGTCCTGATAGATCAGGCCGAAGCGAGCATCCTTCTTGCCGAGCTTTTCCACAGCGTACTTCATCCCGGCATGAATCGCGTTGCTGTAGTCGGTGCCGACGACAAAGACAGTCTTCTTGAGTGGATTGTAGGCCTGCTCGTTTGGATTGATCGTGACCAACGTCAGGACCTTCTGCTCGACAAGCGTCGGCATCACGGCGTTCAGAAAGGCGGTGCTCGATGTGCCGGTGATCGCGAACACGCCTTCTGCGAGCAATTTCTGAGCTGCCTGGAACCCCCGGGCGGGAACGTATCCGTCGTCCTCCGTCACAGCAACAAGCTTGCGGCCAGCCGCACCGCCGGCAGCATTGGCTTCGGCATAAGCTATCTTGGTGCCAAGGTAATGGGCCTCGCCCGCGAAGCTTGCCGGTCCTGTAAGTGGAAGGACTTCACCGATACGAATCTCTGTGGCGGTGATTCCCGGCTCAGCCGCATGCGCCGTGCCTACCAGTGCACCGAATATCACAGCTCCCGCAATTTTCTTGATCAAACGCATTATTACCTCCCTTGTTGATTGATTAGTCTCAGTATCGAAATGGCCAATTGCCCCAGAGACGCTTCGCATCACGCCACAGCCCCATGAGACCGTCCGGTTGAACGCGCAGCACCACCATGATGACCATGCCGTAAAGCAGACCGCGGACTTCGAGCGCGCGGGTCGAAAAGACTTCGGTCAGACCGCTGCCCAGCGTATCGAACAGCCAGCGCGTGACCTCCGGCAGCAGTGACATGAAGATGGTGCCAAGGATCGCGCCGGCAATCGAACCGAGCCCGCCGACGATGATCATGGCCAGCGCCTCGATGCTGACGAGGAGTGCGAAGCTGTCGACGTTGATGAAACGCACTTGATATGCACCCAAAGCACCGGCCGCGCCGGTGAAGAACGCCGAAATCGCAAAGGCCATCAGCTTGTAGGAAACCTGATTGATGCCCATCATTTCCGCCGCCGTGTCGTGGTCGCGGATAGCAGCGAAGGCGCGCCCCACCCGGCTGCGCATGATGTTCATCGCGGCGACGATGAACAGCACCACCATCGCGAGGCTGAAGTAGTAAAATGCGGTTTTGGTTGCGAGCGGAAAACCGAACACGGTTGGCGCCGGCAGGAACAGCCCCGCCGATCCGCGCGTGATCCAATCCAGATTGAGAATTGTGTGCGTGGCGATGACCGTAAAAGCTAGTGTCGTGATTGCGAGATAAAGCCCCTTGAGCCGGAGCGACGGAATGCCGACGAGCAAGGACAGCAGTGCAGCGAACAGCCCGCCGCAAATGATCCCGGGGACCATCGACAACGAATAGTCGACCGCAAGGACACCTGCCGCATATGCGCCGATCGCCAGGAAGCCGGCCTGCCCCAAGGAGATCAGCCCACAGACGCCGGTGAGCAGATTGAGGCCCACCACGCCAATCATAGTGATAAGGATCGTTGTCGCCAGTGTCAGAAAATATGGACCAACGACCGCCGGCAGCGCCAAGCACGCCAATAGCAGAACGCCAGTCCAAGCCTTTACGGCTGCCGAGTCGGTGAAAGCGACGAGTTCCGTGTAGCTCTGCTTGAAATGACCTGCACGCATCAGACTCGCTCCACATCGCGGGTCCCGAACAACCCGAACGGACGGATCATCAGCACCACCAGAATGATCGCAAATCCGACGATCTCCTTCATGCCACGGCCGATGTATCCCTCACCGAGATTTTCCAGAATCCCGATAATGAAGCCGCCGATAGCCGAGCCACCGACGGCGTCCAACCCACCCATAATGGTTGCAGGGAACGCGCGCAGGCCCAGTGCAGACATATCGGGGCCGATCTCATAGATCGCAGAAACGAGCAGGCCAGCAAGCCCCGCAGTCGCGGCGGCGAGCGCCCACGCCAGCGCGTAGATCCGGCGCACATCAATGCCCATCAGCAGCGCGACGGTCTCGTTATTCGCAGCGGCCCGCATAGCGATCCCCGACCGAGTGTAACGATAGAACACCGCAAAACCTGCCATAATGACGACGAGGAAACCGATAGCGATGACCTGTGCCAGGTAGAGCCGGATCGGCCCGAAAACCAGAACATCGTCACCCAGCAGAGGCGGGAATTCGAGCGGCGATGCGCCCCAGATCAACACCACCAGCGAGCGGATGAAAATCGCAAGGCCCACTGTCATCATCACGATGGCAATGGTCGGCTCGCCAATCATCGGCCGGATCAGGAGAACCTCGACCAGCAGACCAACGACGATAGAGACAATGATGACAATCGGCACCAATGCCCAAAAGCCCACGCCGGTATGCACCGCGATGGTGTGAGCGAGATAGGCATTCAGCATCATCATCTCACCGTGGGCAAAATTGATGACGCGGGTTGCCTTGTAGACAACAGCGAAGCCGATGGCGACAAGACCGTAAACCGCGCCCACCGCGAGGCCAGACCCGAAAAGTGCGAAAAAATAGTTCACGCCCTTGCTCCGTAGATCTCGGCGATCTCCTTGACGAATTTTTTCTCGATCGCGTTGCGCCGAACCTTCATCGTCGCAGTCAACTCGCCATCATCGTGGTCGAGCTCCTTGGTCAGCAACGAGAACTTGCGGACCTGCGACACCCGGGCGAAGCGTGAATTGGCAACCGTGACCTCCTGGTCGATCAGCTCGCGCACCTCAGGCAGCAGCGCCAGGCTGCGATAGGTCGTGAACGAAAGCGCCTTCTCCTGCGCCCACTTGCCCACGGAATCGTAGTCGAACTGGATCAACGCCGCGACGAAGTTGCGGCCATCGCCAACCACAATCGCCTCGCGAATATGGACGCTCTCCTTCAGCGCGTGCTCGATTTCGGATGGCGAAATGTTCTTACCGCCCGACGTAATGATTAGATCCTTCTTGCGATCGATGATCTGCACTTCGCCGTCGACGACCCGCGCGATATCGCCGGACGCGAGCCATCCGTCGTTCAGCACCGCCGCAGTCGCCTCTGGCGCGTCGAGATATCCGAGAAATACCGTCGGCCCCTTCATCAGCAATTCGCCGTCGTCTCCGAGGCGATATTCCAGCGAAGGAATAGGCACGCCGACACATCCGAACGCGGTGTGGTCGGGCTGCTGTACCAGCGCAACCGCGGCTGTCTCGGTCATTCCATAGACCTGATAGATGGGAAGCCCGATGGCACGGAAGAACAGCAAGGTTTCCGGCGAAACAGAGGCCGCCCCGCAGAAGCACACAGCGGCTCGGTGCAAGCCGGAGAACCTTTGAACATTGCGGAACATCAGCAGATGCAGAAGTTTGCCGACAAGCTTGTCGCGCAGACCCCTTCGATATCCGCCGGAGGCGATCTCGCGGCGCGCGATCGGCATCGCCAGTGCGAGAGCTGCCTGATACGCCCAGCGATGGAACGGATAGGATTCCTTGATCTTGATGGTGATGGTCTGCTGAAGCTTCTCCCAAATGCGCGGCACGCCGAGGAAGAGCGTCGGCCCAATTTCGCGCAAGTCCGCCGAGACAGTGTCCACGGACTCAGCAAAATTCACCACCGAACCGCAGCACAATTGCATCACCGTTGAAAACGAGCGCTCCGCGACATGACACAGTGGGAGATAGCCAAGCACCTCAAGATTCTTGCCATCGTAACCGAACGTATCGACCACACTGCATCCGGCAACCAGCATGTTGCGATGGGAGAGCATCGCGCCCTTCGGCGCGCCGGTCGTGCCGGATGTATAGACAATAATCGCTGGATCGTCCGGTGAGCGGGCCGCCGCCAGCGCCCGGTAATTGGCAAGCACCGCGGAATCGCTCTCAGCCCTGCGCTGACCGCGCTCCATGACCTCGACGATGCTGAGAAGGCCATCCTCCTGATAGCCGCGCATCCCCTTATCATCGACGTAGATGATCCACTTCAGATTGGAGAGACCACGCTGCCTGCGCGCTTCCAAAATCTTGTCGACCTGCTCCTGATCTCCGCACACCGCGATGCGCGCCCTGGAATGCTCGAGAATGTAGGCAAGCTCCGCCCACGGACTCGTGGGATACAATCCCACGCAGATACCGCCCAGCGATTGCGTCGCCATATCGGCATACATCCACTCGGGAATTCCCTCACCCGCGATAGCCAGACGCTCGCCTTCGCGAAAGCCGAGTTCGGCGAGACCGAGCGCCAAAAGCTCTACGTTGCGCGAGTATTCGCCCCAAGTGATCCGCTTCCAGATCCCGAAATCCTTCTCGCGGAACGCCAGCGCATCAGGCTGGATATCGCTCCACAGCTTCACCAGCTGCGGAAGCGGTAACGAGCCGGCGCGCGCCTGATCGCGGATCGAAGCCGTCATGCTGCGTCGCTCCTCGCGTTGCCGAGATAGGCCGCCATGACCCGTGGATCCTGCGAAACTTCGGACGGTGCGCCCTCACCGATCTTCTTGCCGAATTCGAGAACTACGACCTGATCGGAAATATCCATCACGATTCCCATGTCGTGCTCGACCATCAACACCGTGACGCCGAGCTGCTCTTTGATATCGAGAATGAAACGGGCGATATCCTCGGTCTCTTCCTGGTTCATACCGGAGACCATCTCGTCCAGCAGCAGCAACCGCGGGTTCATCGCGAGCGCGCGTCCAAGCTCGACTCGCTTCTGCAAACCATAGGACAACGTGCCGACGGGAAGATCGCGAACGCTCTGGATCTCGAGAAAATCGACGATTTCCTCAACGCGACGTCGCGCCTCGATCTCCTGCTTGCGCACACCGCCCCAATACAGCGCAGCCGTCAGGGGATTCGCCGACAGTTGCGAATGCATCCCGACCAGGATGTTGTCCACGACGGACGCATGAGCGAACACCGCGAGGTTTTGGAACGTGCGGCCGAGACCCCGATGCGCCATGCGATGGGCCGGCAAGCCGGTAATGGCCTCGCCCTCGAAGCGCACCATTCCACGGGTCGGCGACACGAGGCCACTAATCATGTTGAAGACCGTGGTCTTACCCGCGCCGTTCGGCCCGATCAGGCTGCAAATCGTACCACGCTTGACGGAGAACGAAACGTCCTGCACCGCGTGGACGCCACCAAAAGACTTGCCCAGCGTTTCAACTTCAAGAATTGCGTTCACGACAACCACCGCTTGCGACGCTTATAATGTTTCACGTCGCGCATGCTGCGACGAACGCCCTTGGCGCCGAGCCCAAGGTAGAATTCACAAACATCCTCGTTGCGCTTCAATTCTTCTGAAGTGCCGTCGAGCACGACTCGACCATTCTCAAGAACAAACGCGTTGCGCGAAGCATCGAGCGCGAGGTTCGCATTTTGCTCCACCAGCAACACTGTGAGACCGCCCTCGCCGCTCAGCCGCTTCACCGCGGCGTAGATCGCCTCCGCCATCAGCGGCGCGATTCCCAACGACGGCTCGTCAAGCATCAGCAACCGCGGATTGGCCATCAACGCCCGGCCGATTGCGACCATCTGCTGCTCACCACCCGAGAGATAGCCGGAGAGAACCGCGCGGCGACCCTTGAGCTGTGGAAAGAGTTGGTAAATTTCTTCAAGACGGCGCGTGATGTCGGCCCGATTGGTGGTGTGACCGCCGACAATCAGATTTTCTTCCACCGTCAATTCGATGAAAAGCTTCCGACCTTCCGGAACGTGCGCTATGCCGAGCCGCACGATGTCATCCGGCGCGAGCCTTGTAAGGTCATGCCCCTCAAAACGGATCACGCCATCGCGGATCTTGCCGTCTTCGGGATAGAGTACGCCGGAAATGGCCTTCAGCAGCGTGGTCTTGCCCGCGCCGTTCGCGCCGAGCAACGCCGTGATGCCGCCCGCGGTCACATTCAGCGACGCATTGCGAACGGCCTCGATGGCGTTGTTATAAACCACCTGAAGGTTTTCAACCTCAAGCATGCGCATCCTCACGTGGGGCCTCTTTAATGGGCCGCTGGCTGAAACAGCTATCAGCGCGCCGAACGGCGTGCAAGAAAAAAACGGTTGCCCGCCCGTTTCAACACCATGACGGCTTTCGCTTTTCAAGGAATGCGCTCAGACCTTCGCGCGCGTCACCGCCTTCCCACGTCTTGACCAACGCGTCTGTCGCATCCTGGATTGCGGCTTCAAGGTCGCGCGCACCGGTGCGCCGGAACAGCCGCTTGGCCTCAGCGATCGCGCTCGGCGAGGACCGCAATACCGTTCGCACTTCGGCCTCCACGGCGGCATCGAGATCATCCCGCGCAACTACGCGATGCACCAAACCAACACCGAGTGCCTCCTGTGCCGGCATGGGATCATGCCCAATCAGGAAATGCGCGCGCGCCCGCGCCTCGCCCAGACGGCGCACCACAAAGGGCGAAATTATCGCGGGAATGATTCCCAATCTCACCTCGGACAAGCCGAAAACCGCTTCATTGCAAGCTACCGCGACGTCGCAGGCACAAACGAGACCGAAGCCGCCGCCGATCGCCGCGCCATTGACGCGCGCAATCACGGGCTTGGGAGACGAGTCGATCGCGACGAGAAGCCTCCCGATCCGGCTCGCATCTTCGCGGCGCTGCTCAGAAGACTGGTCTAGAATACCGCGCATCCAACGCAAATCTCCACCCGCGCTGAAACTCTTGCCCTCCCCGGTCAGCACCACCGCCCGCACATGAGGCATCGCCGAGACAACCTCGACGGCATCGCTCAACGCCACCACGACTTCCGGATTCCACGCATTGTGCACATTGGGGCGATTGATAGCGATCCGCGCCACGCCACGCTCGTCGATATGACGGACGACAACATCGGTTTCCGCATCAGGCGGGGATTCGATAGTCACGGCGCACCTCATTAAACAAACGGTTGACCGTTGCTTTATTAAGCGGGATTTGCTACCGCGTCCAGACGGGAAACGCTTGCTGCAAAAGAGACACACAATGTCGCAGAGCTATCAGGACATTCTCTGTAGGACCGACCGAGCCACGGCAGCCGTCACCATCGGACAACCGGGAAGGCGTGCCGCATTCGGCAGACAGCCGCAGCAGACACTGATCGGTGCGGCCGGCAGCCCAGGCCTCCCCGCCGCTCACAAACGCCGGGTCCCGACCTTCGCCAGACGCGAGAAGGCCAACAACTGAGCATATCCTGACTATTCCTACGGAGGACGTGATGCCCCGCCAGTTTTCCACTCTTGAGCTGTCCATCGATAATCAAGTCGCAACAATCTGGCTAAACCGGCCGGAGAGCGGCAACGGCATCAACCTCCAGATGATGACGGAGTTCAAAAACGCCGCTTTCGATCTGGAATCCAATCCGGATATTCGCGTCGTGATCTTGCGCGGACGCGGCCGGCACTTTTCGGTCGGCGGCGACATGGCAATGTTCACGGAAGCGGGCGATGCGGTTCCACGAACCATCACCGACGTGATTTCAAATTTCCATGACGCGCTGTTGTCCATCCGGCGTTCGGCGGCAACATCCATCGCGGTCGTGCATGGTGCCTGCGCCGGGGGTGCACTGTCATTGGCGCTCGCCTGCGATTTCGTCGTCGCGGAAGAAAAGACGAAGTTCGCCGTGGCTTATCGCAAACTGGGCGCCAGCGCCGATGGCGGAATGACCCACGCGCTGACGCGCGTGCTCGGGCAGCGTCGCGCCCTTGAGCTGCTGCTGTTGAGCGACACTTTTACCGCTGCCGAAGCACTTCAGATGGGGCTGATCAATCGAACAGTGCCGTCAGACAATCTCGAGAATGAAGTCACCCGCATGGCCGCTATCCTGCGCGGGAACGCGCCAGCATCCGTGCGCGCCCTGAAAGGCCTCGCCTATCAGGCGCCGATCACGTCCTTCGATCAACAGCTGTCGTCCGAGCTCGCCGCCTTCGCGCAATGCGCCGCCACGGCGGATTTCCGCGAGGGTGTCCAGGCCTTCGCCGAGCGCAGGCAGCCTGTCTTTAAGGGAGCCTGACATGCGCCTGTTGCGAGACAAAGTCGTCTTCATAACAGGCGGCAGTCGCGGCATCGGCCGCGAGATCGCGCTCAAATTTGCCGCCGACGGCGCAAAGATCGCCATCGCTGCAAAGACCAGCGACCCACACTCCTCGCTTCCCGGCACAATCCATACGGTCGCCGACGAAATTCGCCAGGCCGGTGGGGAAGCCCTGCCGTTGCAAGTGGATATCCGGAACGCGGAAGCCATCAAAAGCGCGATCGACGCAACCGTGCAAACGTTCGGCGGACTAGATATCCTCGTCAATAACGCCAGCGCCATCAGCCCGACCGGGTTTCTCGATACTCCGCCGCAGCGTTACGACCTGCTGCAATCGGTCAACACCCGGGGAACCTACCTCTGTTCGCACTTCGCCGTTCCTCACCTGCGCGCGTCGAAAAATCCACACGTGCTCACGCTCTCTCCACCGATCAGCCAGGGCGCGAAGTGGTACGGCGCGTTTGCCGCCTATGCGATTTCCAAATACGGCATGACCATGTCCACGCTGGGCGTCGCCGAAGAATTCAGGCCGGACGGTATCGCAGCGAATTCACTCTGGCCGCGAACGATGATCGCGACTGACGCCGTTCGCGTCCATTACGAGGACGAATACCGCCGCAGCCGGCATCCCGCCATCATGGCCGATGCCGCTTATCTGATCGTGACTAAAGATAGCCGCAGCTTCACCGGCAACACCTTGATCGACGAGGATTTCCTGCGCGACGAAGGCTTTTCTGATTTCTCGCACTATGCGATTGATCCGCGCGTCCAGCTTGCCGCCGATATTCTGATCGACTGACACCACAAGGATCACTGCATGCAGCCTGTCGGAAATTGGATCAATCTTCATGCGCGCCAACGCCCGGCCAAGATCGCCATCGTCGACGACCTGCGGCGCTTGACCTATGCGGAGCTGGATCGGGAAACCGATGCCCTCGCAGCAGCATTTTCCGCACACGGCGTTCACGCCGGCAACCGTGTCGGCATTCTTGCCGGTGCATCCGTCGAATGGGTGCTGGTTTATCTCTCCATCGTGAAGCTCGGCGCAATCGCGACCGCGCTGAATTACCGCGAAACGCCGGATCGTCTCGTCGCGATGATGCAAAGCGTCGGAGTGAGCCTGCTGTTCACCGATACGGCTTCACACGCTGCACTGTCCGGTTTGTCTGGACTTCCCAAAACTATCGAGCTGTCCCGGGCATCGCTCGACGATCTGAAGGCCCGACATAGAGAGCAACATGCCTTTGGCCGCGTGCAGCCGACGGACGGAAACGTCATTCTTTTTACTGGCGGCACAACCGGCGTCTCCAAGGGTGTTCTGCTGTCTCACGCCAACCTGTTCTGGAACGTGATCAACGAAGTGTTGGCCACGCGGATAACCGAATGGGACACTACCCTGCTTGGAACCGCGCTGCATCACTCGGCCGCGCTAAACACCTGGTTGCTGCCGCATCTCTATCTCGGCGGCACGGCCGTGATCCTGCGCGAGTTCACGGCGGACGCCTGGATCGATATGATGCAGCGCGAGCGCGTCACGAACGGATTCACGCCACCCACCATGGCACGCCAGATGGTCAAGCACCCAAATGCGGGCAAGGCGGACTGGCGGCATTTCCGTCGCTGGTACTCCGGAGCCGGCATCCTGCCTCGCCACGAGCGCGCGGAAATGGAAGCGCTCAATCCCGGGCTCGGTATCTATTATCAATATGGACTGACCGAAGCCGGTCCCATCGTCACCGTGCTGCAACCGGAAGATTACGACCTCGCTCCCGGCAGTATCGGCCGCGCTGTGCGCAACTGCGAAATCCGCATGCTGCGCGAAGACCGCACCGATGCGCCGCCGGATACGGTCGGAGAGATCGCGGTGCGCGGCCCGGCGGTGATGAGCGGATACTTCAACCGTCCGGAAGAGACCGCGAAAGTGTTCCATGACGGCTGGCTTTTAACAGGCGATCTTGGCGTCATGGATGCTAGCGGCTTCATCACGTTTCACGATCGATCCAAGGACATGATCAAGACCGGCGGTCTGAACGTCTACTCGCAGGAGGTCGGACATGTGCTGGCGAAACACGCCGCGGTGCGCGAAGTCGCCGTGATTGGTACGCAGGACGATCACTGGGGCGAGATGGTCACGGCCGTCATCACGTTGCATGACGGCATGTCCGTCAGCGCGGACAATCTGATTGCGTTCGCCCGGAAGGATCTCGCTGGCTACCAGACGCCCAAGCGCATCGTGTTCATGAGCTACGACGAATTGCCGAAAAACTATCTCGGAAAGGTCCTCAAGCGCGAGCTTCGTACAAAGGTTGATTCATGACTGTCTTGCGTGAAATTCCGCGTCCCGGCGTGGCCCTCATCACCATTAATCGTCCCGACAAGCTGAATTCCATCGATCCCGCGACGGACCTCCTGTTGCGCGAGGCATGGGCCTGGGCGGAACAAGCAGATGATATCCGCTGCATCATCCTCACTGGAACGAAGAAATCGTTCTGCGCCGGCGGTGATATCACCCAGTTGCTGCCGGACCTGCGCCGTCGCAATGCGATCAACGCCGATGACGGCACGTTCTGCGGATTGACCCGCGTATATCCCACGCGCAAGCCGATTCTCGCGGCGGTCAATGGCATGGCGTTCGGCGGCGGCCTTGAACTGGCGCTGGCCTCGGACATCCGTATCGCCAGCGCCAATGCAAAATTCGGGCTGCCGGAAGTCCAGGTCGGCGTGCTCGCCGGCGCCGGCGGTGCGACCCGCCTCCCCCGCTTCATCGCGCCCGCTGTCGCAGCCGAAATGCTGCTGACCGGCGAGGCTATCGACGCGGACACGGCATTACGCACCGGCCTCGTCAGCCGCGTCGTGCTGCCCGAGGAATTGATGGAGGTCGCCTTCAAGATTGCGACCCGCATCGCCGCGAACGCACCGCTCGCGGTTGCCCGGACGCTCGAACTGATCCGGAAATCCCGCTCGCTCAGCCTGGCGGACAGCCTCGATATGGAGCGCGCCAGTCTGCAATACCTGCTGGCTAGCCAAGACGCGAAGGAAGGCATCGCGGCCTTCTCAGAGAAGCGCACTCCCGCATTTACAGGACACTGACATGCTCGACATCTACGCACTTGACGAAACCACACGGCAAATCCGGGACAGCGTCGCGACGTTCGCTAACGAAAAGATCGCGCCGCTGGCCGACGAGGTCGATCGCAAGGACAAGTTTCCGAGGCATCTGTGGCCGGAACTCGGCGCGCTGGGCGTACTAGGGATCACGGCGGACGAAGCCGACGGCGGCGCCGGTCTGGGCTATCTCGCCCACGTTGTCGCCTCGGAGGAGATCTCCCGCGCCTCGGGCTCGATCGGTATTTCCTACATCGCGCACTCCAACCTGTGCGTGAATCAACTCCGATTGAACGCGAACGCAGACCTGCGGAAGCGTTATCTTCCCAAGCTGATCTCCGGCGAGCATGTCGGCGCACTGGCCATGAGCGAAGCGGGCTCGGGATCGGACGTCGTCAGCATGACGTTGCGGGCTGACCAGCGCGGTGGCCGCTTCGTTCTCAACGGCAGCAAGATGTGGATCACCAATGGCGACCACGCCGACGTGTATGTGATCTATGCAAAGACCAAACCAGATGCCGGTAAGCGCGGTATCACGGCGTTCGTCGTCGAGCGGGATACACCCGGCTTCACGCGTTCGCAAAAACTCGACAAGCTCGGCATGCGGGGCTCGGGCACCTGCGAACTGGTGTTTCAGGATTGCGAAGTTTCGCAGGACAACGTGCTGGGATCGCTCGATGCCGGCGTCAGCGTGCTGATGAAGGGTCTCGACTATGAACGCATCGTTGCGGCATCCGCATCCATCGGACTGATGCAGGCCGCGCTCGATATCGCTTTGCCTTATGTGCGAGAGCGCAAGCAATTCGGCCGGCCGATCGGAGAGTTTCAGCTCGTCCAGGGCAAGCTCGCTGAAATGATGACCGCGCTCAACGTCTCCCGCGCCTATCTCTACACCGTTGCCGCCGCGGCTGACCGAGGCCTGCCGCTGCGCAAGGAAGCCGCTAGCGCCATCATGTTCGCGTCGGAAAGCGCGACACGCGTGGCGCTCGACGCCATCCAGTTGCTCGGCGGCAACGGCTACATCAACGACTACGCGACAGGACGGTTGCTGCGCGACGCCAAGTTGTACGAGATCGGTGCCGGGACGACTGAAATCCGCAAAATGCTGATCGGCCGCGAACTGGTCCATGCCGGTGGATAGCCACTAACCATTGGACCGCAGGGAGGAAAGAACATGACTTACGAAGACATTATCTACGAGGAACGCCCGAAGGGCATTGCACGCATCACGATCAATCGGCCAGCAAGTTACAATGCCTTTCGTGGGAAGACGGTCGAAGAGCTCATTCACGCATTCCAGCGCGCGGGATGGGATAAATCGATTGGCGTGATCGTATTAACCGGCGCTGGCGACAAAGCCTTCTGCACTGGCGGCGACCAGGGCGCACACGAGGGACAGTACGATGGACGCGGCACAATCGGCCTGCCCATTGAGGAATTCCAAAGCGTCATCCGAGACATGCCAAAACCGGTAATCGCCCGGGTCAACGGGTTCGCAATCGGCGGCGGCAACGTGCTCGCAACGATCTGTGATCTGACAATTGCATCCGACAAGGCGCAGTTCGGCCAAGTTGGTCCGAAGGTCGGCTCCGTCGACCCCGGATTCGGAACCGCCTACCTGGCCCGCGTGGTCGGCGAGAAGAAGGCACGCGAAATCTGGTATCTCAACCGACGTTATACCGCCGCGCAAGCGGTTGAGATGGGGCTCGCCAACATCGCCGTGCCGCATGACCAACTCGATGCCGAGGTCGATCGCTGGTGCGAGGAACTGATGGAGCGCAGCCCTACGGCTCTCGCACTGGCCAAACGCTCGTTCAACGCCGACACCGAATCGATCCGCGGCATCGCCAGCATGGGGATGGCGGCGCTCAGTCTCTACTACGATACTGAAGAGTCGAAAGAAGGCGGCCGGGCATTTCGGGAGAAGCGCAAGCCGGACTTCCGGAAGTTCACTCGCTGATTACAACTGCGGCAAGGCGCTCGACATCGCGTCGCGTCGCCCGCGACATGCACGGCGGCAACGGCATTTCGAGCGAATATCACGTGATGCGCCACGCGCAGAATCTGGAGACCGTCAACACCTATGAGGGCACGCACGACGTGCATGCGCTCATCCTCGGCCGCGCCATCACCGGCATCCAGGCGTTCTCTTGATCCCTATAGATGCAACTTCAACCGCGTGGAACCGACGAGCAAGGAGGAATCCGCCGAGATGGCGGTGCAAACCCGTAAACATGTAGTTCAAAGGAGACCGTGCTGGTATCGCACAGGGCATCTCCTATCACTGCTTCACTTCGCGACAGGTCTGCTTCTATGAACGGCGCCAGCCCGGACTAACGCACAGGACCGCCACCATCCGCGTATCTCATGGAGCGGCGGCGCCCTGACCTTTCGGCTTCAGGATTGCGAAGTTGCCATTGGCCTGCGCAAGCAGCTTGTCATCGAGATAGAGTCGGGAGTCGAGATTTGCGATCGTCCGCCCGCGGTTGACCAGAATCGTCTCGCAACGGATGATTCCCGCGACAGCCGGACGAAAATAGGTGATCTTGATCTCGATGGTGACACATGACTCACCCTTATCGAGGGTTGGGTAGAGCGCAATCCCCATACCAGTGTCCGCGAGAGCGTAGAGCACAGCGCCATGCGCAACCTGATGCGGATTGTGATGAATACCTGGAGCGACCTCGAGCGAACAAATGCTGCGCCCAGGGCCTTGCTCGTCGATGCGGAGCCCTATCGTTTCGCCAAAAGGATGTGTCGCGGGCAATAGCATCACCGTATATTCCTCCACGTCGCGCGGCCGCAAATGACTCGTCATGTCGAAACGTCAGGCCCGTTGTGTGTATCGAAAATCCAAACCCGTACATAGCGATGATGAAGTCCGTCAGGCGTCGCGCTCAAATTGACAGCTCAAGTCCACTGAACAGAGACGAGAGACTGACGCATCTTTATCTCCCTTGATCAAATTGCCGAAAGTCCGCAGAGCCTGTAAAAGCAGATCAACACCTTCGATAATCAAATAGTTGCCCCGTCAAGACTTCGTCCGACGTTTCGCAGCCAGCTTCTGTTGCTCTGTTTTCTTTCCCGCGTCGCGCGGCATTTCGGCAAGCCCGAGCAGACGGGCCGTCAACACCAACATCTGATCGACCGCCTCTTCCGGGGTTCGCCTTCCTTCGGGATTGTACCAATAGGCAGCTCTATCCCACTGATTCATGACGGACAGCGTTATAAACATCGGATCGACGGACTCATCCGAACCAACAATCTCATTCACAAGATCATGAATCCTGTAGCGATAATCGTCGAGCCGCTTGTCAAAATGCTTCCGCTCCTTTTCAGGAAGAAACATTTTTCCAAACTGCGGATCGATCAGGCGATCGTTTGCGCGAGCGATAACCCTGTGTCGTATCTTGTAGTCCACATGACGTCGGGCGATTTCGATCAGACGCTCGCTGCGGGGCGTTGAATCGATTTCTCGCAGAACACACGAAAAAAAATCGTTCATGCCGAACTCAATCGCCTCGACGAGCAACGCCTCCTTTGAGGAATAGTAGTTATAGAGCGTAGGCGCCTTCAGGCCGACCGCGCTGGCAATCGTGCGCATGCTGCAGGTCTCATAACCTCGCTCCGCAAACAACGCGATGGCCGTCAGGAGTACGCGCCCCCGCATCCGGCCGACGGACGCCTCCTGCCGTCCGACAATCGTTCCTTCGTCGATAGCCTGGCCAAGATAGCTGAGACCGGCCCCGTCCTGCGGGACTCGAGCTCCCGTTCGCGTACGCTTCATCCCTGCCCGGCTCATGGACTGCCCGCTCCCACGGATTTGTGCTCATCATCGGATCAGGTAGCTGACCCACCACCGCCTGACAACCGCGGCCGGCCCACAAAATGGATCGGTGAGGCTGAAGCGCGGCCCCGAAACGGGCTATCGGCTGGACCACGTCCATGACCACTATTGAGACCGAGCCGACTCCGCTTCCTGGAGCCCTCGCCACATGACCTTGCCGGACGCATTCTTCGGCAATGCATCGACGAATTCGACGATGCGAGGGGCCTTGTAGGCGCTGATCTGCGCGCGGCACCAATCAATGATGTCCTGCTCCGTGAGCCCTGTATGCGACGGCTTACGGACCACCACCGCCTTGACCGTCTCTCCGCGATACGCATCATTTGCACTGATAACGCAGACTTCCTGGATTCCGGGATGCCGGAACATCAACGCCTCGAGCTCTGCTGGCCACACCTTGTAACCGGATGCGTTGATCATTCTCTTGAGACGATCTGTAATGAAAAAGTAGCCGTCTTCATCCTGATACCCAAGATCGCCCGTGCGCAGGAAGCGCTTTCCGTCGATCGTGATGAACGCCTGCTCAGTTGCATCGGCGCGACGCCAGTAGCCGCGAAAGACTTGCGGCCCGTGAACGACAATCTCACCCTGTTCGCCCACCACACTCTCGGCGCTCGTATCGATGTCAATCACCCGCGCATCGACGCTGATGAAAGGAATGCCTAGGCACTGAAGTTTCGGCGCATCACACGGATTGAACAGCGTGACAGCAGCGGATTCCGTGAGACCATAGCCTTCGACAAACCGCAGCCCGAATTGATCAAACAACCGCTCGGCGATGGCCTGAGGCATGGCTGAGCCGCCGCCGCCAATATAAGCAAGGCTGGAAAAGTCATATTGATCGAGCTGCGGACTTGCCAGCAAATCAATGATCATCGTCGGAATGCAAGTCCAGTGGCTCACGCCGTGCTGCGAGATGAGCCGTCCAGCGACATCGCGATCCCAGCGCGGCATGATCACCAGGGTTCCCCCCGCAAGAATTGTGGCGTGCAACACACATACAAGGCCGGTGATATGAAACAGGGGCAGAACGGCCAGACTCACCATTTCGGGCGTGCCATCAAGCCAGAACGACGTCGCCATTGCATTGTGCATGACGCTGGCGTGCGTCAGCATGCACCCTTTGGGTAATCCCGTTGTGCCGCTGGTATAGGGAAGAAGCGCCAGATCATCCCGCCCCGCAACCAGACTCGGCAATGCATCCTTCGTCTGAAGAGCATCCTGCCAATGATGGACAGCTCCCCGCCCCATGCTGGGCAATGGATGACGCGGGGTCAACCATTCCCGCCATTGCGCAGGCACAGCAATTGAACCGTTCAATGAATCGATGACATCGGAGAACTGCGTAACAATCAAATGATGGAGGTGATCCGCCGTCTCTATCTCGTCGCTCGCGGCGGCGACCTCACCAGCAAGATCGCCAGTTGTAATAGCCACCGCGGCTTGCGCATCGGTGATGTAGTGACGCAACTCCGCCGCGCGGTTCATCGGGTTCACTGGCACGACAAGCGCGTTGGCGCGGGCGATCGCATAGTGGGCTATGACAAGTTGGGGGCAATTCTGCATGACCACCAACACGCGATCGCCGGGCTGAACCCCAAGGGCTGCAAGCCGTGCGGCGAGTCGCTCGGCCGCGTTCTCCAATTCAGCGTAAGTGATCCGGCTATCAAAGAATGCCAGGGCCGTCTTGTTCGGATAGCGTTTTGCGCTGACAGACAGGCTATCCCACAACGAGACAGCCGGCGGCTCAATTGCCGGCGGCAACCGAGCCGGCCAGACCTTCCACGATCGCTTTTCTTGTCGCATCATCTTCTATTCAACTTCGGACAAAGGGAAGTGCGTCAACCGCGGCTCTTCCGGTACTGACTGGCAGGAACCACCGCTCCTCGCGCGGCTCAGGAATTCACACTCCTTCGGCGCGCGAGGTTGCAGCTCGTCCCTTCCGAATCCCACGGTGGCCGTCTAGTTCTTGACCAACGGGCACCGCGACTCGGAAAGCGGCTGATACGCCTTGGCTCCGGGAATCGTATCGCGGATCCTCAGGTAGTCCCAAGCGCCCTTCGACTCTGAAGGTTTTTTCACTTCCATAAGATACATGTCGGACACCATGCGGCCATCGGCGCGGATTCGACCGCCCTTCGCAAAGACGTCATTGATCTCCATCTTCCGCATATGATCGAGAACAACCTTGGCATCATCGGTCCCGGTCTCCTTCACCGCCTTGAGGTAGGTTGTGACCGCGGAATAGATGCCGGCCTGCAGCATCATCGGCATTCTGTTCCGCTCTTTGTAGAACCGCTGGCTCCACGCCCGTGACTCGTCGTTCCGATCCCAATAAAATCCCTCTACCAGAACCATACCTTGCGCCGCTTCAAGACCAAGCGCGTGGACGTCGATCACCGTTCCCGCCATCGGCGCGAGAGTCTGCTTTTTGCTGACCCCAAATTCGCGGGCCGCCTTGACCGCGTTGATCAGGTCTCCGCCCGCGTTGGCAAGCGCGATAACGTCGGCACCAGAGCTTTGAGCGGCCAGCACAAAGGACGAGAAGTCGGAGGTCCCGATCGGATGCTTGCGAGACCCGACAACCGTGCCGCCAGCCGCGGCGATCGCCTTCATCGCGTCCTTTTCGATCGCCTGTCCGAGAGCGTAGTCAACTGTGAGAAAGTACCAGTTTTTCTTCCCCGACTTCGTGATCGATCCGGCCAGAGAATTCGAAATGCCGTAGGTGTCCCAAGCATAAAGCACCGTGTTCGGCGAACACTGCTCATTGATCAAGCTGGTCGTTCCCGCGCCTGTGACCATGAGCACGCGGTTCTTGTCTCGGGTAATTCCGGACACCGCAAGCGCAACGGCCGAGTTGATCGTATCGGTGATCATATCGACGCCTTCGAGATCATACCATTCGCGGGCACGGCTCACCGCGATATCCGGCTTGTTCTGGTGATCAGAAGTCACCAGTTCGACCTTGAATGACGGCTTCTCGTTCTTGATGAAATCATCGACGGCCATTCGTGCCGCAGCAACTGAGCTCGCCCCGCTCAGATCCTGAAAGACACCGGACATATCGCCCAGCACACCGACCTTCACCGAGCCATTCGAGATTCCTGTTCCCTGCGCCAGCGCGCTGCCAGAGGACAAAAGAGCTATCGCAGCAGCAATCGCAAATTTTTGAACCACCTTCATGGGATATCCTCACAGTTTGTTGTTTTTTGAATTCGTGTGGAGGTCACCGGCGGCGGACCATCACTGACCAAACCGCCGGTCACCAATCGTTCGCAAAAAATCTAGCGTTTCACGCGGTCCCCCACCCACGCCCCAATCGCTTGCAGCGTCGAGACGGTTTCAGGCAGGAACGGAAAGATCGTGTATCTGCGCCGATCCTGAGCGCACTAACCGCCGCCTGGGCCCGCAAGCGGGTGATGCTGGCGACCGCACTGGTCTTCAGCCTCGGCAGCCTCGCCGCCGCCACGTCCAACGACCTCACCTTTATTGTTGCCGCACGCTTCGTCGCCGGCCTGGGTCATGGCCTGTTCCTCGCTGTCGCCACCAGCGTCGCCGCGCAACTCGTGGGCAGCAAAGGCGCCGGCACCGCGGTCGCGCTCGTCTTCGGCGGCTTCACCGTCGCACTGGCGATCGGCGTGCCTATCGGCACCTGGCTTGGGACGTTCGTCTCCTGGCGGCCGCTGTTCCACGGCATCACCGGCTTCGGCGTCCTCGGCCTGCTCGGCCTGATGCTGAGCATGACGACCGACGCCGCGCCGTCGAGCCACGACGCGACGGGAGCCGCACTTCGCGGCCTTAAGGCGCTCATCCACCCCCGCCTGCTGGCCGGCGTGCTGGTGACCGTGCTCGCCTATATCGGATCCTTCGGTGTCTTCACCTATATCGCGCCGCTGCTGATCGGGGTGACCGGCACCACCATGAGCACAGTCAGCGCCTTCATGCTCGTCTATGGCGTCATGGCCGCGATCGGCAACATCATCGTCGGCAAGGTGACCGACAGCATGGGCGCCAATCGCGCCAGCCTGCTGGTCGTTGCAGGCATCGCGATCACCGTGCTCGGTGTGTATCTCTTCGCCCAGTCTGTCATCGCTATGGCGGTTCAAGTGGCCAACGTGGTGCTCTTCCTCGCCTCCGAGGAGTCCTCATTCATGACCGGCAGCGAGGTCGTCGTCGACGGCGGCTACACCGCCGTCTGAGCCACACGAAACGAACACGAGCAGGCCGGTAAGGCTGCGCTCCCCACACACAAGGTATGACCATGGCATCTTCCGCGCTTTTCGAACCCTACAATCTCGGCGACATCACGCTTTCCAACCGCGTCGTGATGGGTCCGCTGACCCGCAACCGCGCGGCTGAAGGCCTCGTGCCGAGCCCGTTCGCCGCCGAATACTATGCGCAGCGCGCCTCGGCCGGCCTCATCATCGCCGAAGCGACCCAGATCTCGGCCCAGGCCCAGGGCTATCAGGATACCCCGGGCATCTATTCGGATGCCCAGGTCGCCGGATGGCGCGCCGTCACCGATGCCGTGCACGCCCGTGGCGGCCGGATCTTCCTGCAAATTTGGCATACTGGCCGTGTCTCCCACACGTCGGTGCAGCCAGGTGGCGTAGCACCTGTGGCACCATCGGCTGTGCGGGCAGAAACCCAGACCTATGTGAACAACGGCTTCGCCGACGTCTCCGAGCCTCGCGCACTGCTGATCGAGGAACTGCCGATCATCATCGACGACTTCCGCAGCGCCTCCGCCAAGGCCATGGCCGCGGGCTTCGACGGTGTGGAGATCCATGGCGCCAACGGCTATCTGCTCGATCAGTTCTCCAAGGACGGCGCCAATCATCGCACCGACGCCTATGGCGGCTCGATCGAAAATCGCTCGCGTCTACTGCTGGAAGTCACCCGGGCGGTAATCTCGGAGATCGGCGCGCAGCATACCGGTGTGCGGATTTCGCCTGTGACACCTGCGAACGGGATTTCGACCAGCGATCCGCAGCTGTTGTTTGATTACATCGTGACCGAACTGGATAGGCTGTCACCGGTTTACTTGCATGTGATCGAGGGCGCGACCGGTGGTCCGCGTGATATCGCGCCCTTCGACTACGCCGGTCTGAAATGCCGCTTCCGCAATACCTACATCGCCAACAACGGCTATGACCGGGTCCTGGCCGAAGCGGCGCTGGCCTCTAAAGCGGCTGACCTGATCGCCTTCGGAAGCCCCTTCATCGCCAATCCCGATCTAGTGGAACGCCTCAAGAGTAGAGCGCCGCTCGCCGCCTTCAATCAGGCAACGCTCTACGGCGGCGGCGCGGAAGGATGCACGGACTATCCGACCTTGTCAGAACGGGCCTGATCCAATCCTGCCCGAAGCCGCACCGTCATCTGCGCTTCGCACAATAATCTCTCCGGGCCGGCTTCGGGCAGGACCGCTCATCTGGAAAGGATGTTCTTTTGTCTCAGCCGGCTCTCTTTACACCCATGAAAATCCGCAATCTGGAACTCAGCAACCGGATCGTTATCGCGCCGATGTGCCAATATTCTTCCTTCGATGGACTTATGAATGATTGGCACCTCATCCATCTCGGGCAACTGGCCCAATCCGGCGCGGCTCTTTTAACCATCGAGGCCACCGCCGTCGAACCGGAAGGACGGATTAGTCCTGGCGATATCGGTCTTTGGGACGACGCCACCGAGGTGGCCATGGCTGATACCCTTGAACGGATTTGGCGCTGGTCGAGTATGCCGATCGCAATCCAGCTCGGCCATGCCGGTCGCAAGGCATCGAGCCAGATTCCGTGGCACGGCAGCGGCGCGATCCCCCCTAATGACAGGAACGGGTGGCAAACCGAGGCGCCCTCTCCCTTGGCCTTCTATCCTAATACCACCCTTCCGACCGCCCTTGATCGGGAGGGATTGAAACGCATACGCGATGCATTCGCGTCGGCTACCGCCCGGGCCGATCGCATCGGCATCGACGCCATCCAGATCCATGCCGCGCATGGATATCTTCTCCATCAGTTCCTTTCGCCGCTCTCAAATCAGCGGACCGACGAATATGGCGGCTCGCTGGAGAATCGCGCGCGCTTTCCGCTAGAAGTGTTCGACGCTGTGAGATCGGCATTCTCACCCGAAAGACCGGTCTCAATCCGGATCTCGGCAACCGACTGGGTTGAGGGCGGGTTCTCCCTCGACGAAGCCGTGGCCTTCTCGCAGATGCTGCAGGAGAAGGGCTGCGACGCCATCCATGTGTCGAGTGGAGGCCTTCACCCGGACCAAAAGATCCCGGTTGGCCCTGGCTATCAAGTGCCACTGGCCCGGACCATCAAGGCCGCCGTCAGCATTCCGGTGGTCGCGGTCGGTCTCATCACCGAGCCCGCTCATGCGGAAGGACGCTCGTTCAAACCCAGGCGTTGTCCTCCTTCGATCTTCGCTATTGGAGCTTGTTGCTTGCCGGCGCATTCACACTGGCATCAGCATTCGGTTTCGCGCTTGTCGTGCGGTTCGATCGCCCGCCGGCGCGTGTCTTGCGTGGCCGCAAACTACTGACGGGAGCAGCTGCGCGGCGAGCACCTACACGACCCGCCGCGACATTCGCCGCGTGGTCACGGCAGCGGAGATCGCGACCCGGCTCGGACCAAAGGACGATGGCATTCGGGTGCTGCTGCTGGGACACGGCGCCGACGCACTCGAACTGACGGTACCCTATGTGACGCTGCCCGACCGGCGGCCGGGCCACGTGCCGGCGAAATGGGTGGCTAGGGCGTCACCACCTGAATCGGCACCGCGGAAGCCCTCACATCTGCGCCTCTTGCGCCCGCTCCCAAGGGCTGCGGTCGAGCGCATTCGGGAGATGGGAGCCTAGCCATGGTGGCGTCGATCTCGGCACGGGGCGGCGTCCAGACTGCGTTGCAGTACTACGCGCATCTGGGCCAGGATGACTACTACCTGCGCGACGGCGAGCCGCCGGGCGGGTGGGCGGGCGAGGGGGCGGCGCGGCTGTCGCTGGCCGGACCGGTTACCAAATCGGAATTCGAAGCGGCACTGAGGGTAGCATCGATGCCGACGCGGCCGCGGACTTTCAGATCGACTTGGTCGGCCGTCTCACGCTTTCGGCAGGAGATTTCATACTCTAGCTAGAGGACGATCACGCAGCCCGCGCTCGCGTCATCTCCGGATCCAAGATCCCCGATCGAGCACCTCGCGGGCAGTGGGCTCCTTAAGCGCACCAAAAATTATATAGATATTTCAATTACATACGAGTTCGGTGGTTTTATTCGGGATGGCGCGCCAAACTGCCACCATTCAGAACAAAACTGCGAACCCGCGGTTGCGCGGATGACATCCATTGTCGGTGATTTCCGATGCCAAGCACAAAACCGACATTGTGCGCGAGCTGATTTTCGTCGCACGAATGCGAATTGGCGACCGGCACTGCCGCGACGGCGCGCCGTTCGGGGCGATGTTCAGAAGCGCGTGAGAGCTATTACCTCTTATTGCTTGAAGACGATCATCTTTTCGTGGCTCATATCTCGCATCGAATACGGTATTCCACCCACGCCGTACCCGGATTCCTTTCTGCCAGCGAACGGCATCCAGTCAGTTCGGAATGCCGTGTGATCGTTGATCATTACGGCGGAGGCATCAAGGTGACCGGCGGCTTTCAGCGCCACGTCGATGTCCTTTGAAAAGACGCTCGCCTGAAACGACCATCTCACATCATTTGCCTGGTGAATGGCGTCCGCGACGTCGTCGAACGGGAAAATGCAGACGACCGGGCCGAATATCTCAAGCTTTGATACGCGAGCGGAAGCTGGCGGGTTCACAAGGATAGCGGGGCGAAGCGTCGTTTCAGACAATCGGCCGCCTCCGATGCGCTCGGCGCCGGTAGTGACCGCCTCTTCAAGCCTGTGAGAAACCCAACGAGCCGATCTCGCGCCGAATAGCCGCCGCGAATCGAACAAGCCAGCGCTGCGCGTTCGGCCTCGCGCAGATAGTGAGACGCCAGAGTGTCGAGGATCGCGCTGCGGCTTGAGAAATGCCGATAGACGTTGGCGGCGGAGAAGCCGCACGCGTCCGCGATCTCCGCCACGCGAATTTTACGATGACCGCAAGTTCTAAGAAGCCTTTCGGTTTCGAGGAGGATGTGGGTTGCCTGGTCCCGAGGGTCATATCGCATAGCGCAGCACAGCCGCGAGTTCGTGGCAGGGTTGTCAATTGTCCTGGCCGCGGACGGGGCCAGGCGTGCTGCTGTCTCAAGAAGTCGACTTGACATCGTGATCTCCAATGATAATGTAATGTACGTTACCTTTTAGAGATTGCAAGGGCGACTATGCCGGCGACAGCTACCGTGCGGCGGACCAGGCCTCGGGGCGAGATAAGACGGACCCAAATTCTGGATGCCGCCACCGAAGTCTTTCTGGAGAACGGCTACGGCGGCGCCACCATCGATCTCGTCATCGAACGCGCCGGGGCGTCCAAGGCCACCGTGTACTCGTTTTTCGGCGGCAAAGATGGTCTGTTTGCCGCGATCGTGGAGGAACGCGTCGAGCGTATCCTTGCTGCGTTCGTCGATCCCGAGGTCTCCCATGCCGATGTCCGCTCGGCGCTCGCGTACATCGCACGGCGCTACATGGAGGTCCTGATGGCTCCAGATGCGGTCGGTCTTTTCCGACTGATCATCGCTGAGGGAGTCCGCTTCCCTGAACTTGTGCGAACTTTCCACCAGCTCGGGCCCGACCGCACCTATGCGCACCTCGCCGGGATGCTAACTATCTGGCGCAAGCGCGGCTTGATCCGTCTTGACGATCCCGAGCTCGCAGCCATGCAGTTCTTGAACGCTGTCAGCGGCGAACTGCATCGGCGCGCGATGGCCGGCACCATCCCGAAGAACCTCGGCGCCGCGATCCGGCGCAGCATCGATCATGCCGTAGACATCTTTTGGAACGGCATCAAGGATCCGAGATGACGGGTCATTGGACGTCCTCGGTGGGCCTGATAGCGTAGTGCATCCCTCGGCGGCCATAGGCTGGCAAAGATGACCTTCATTCGCTTCCGGCCCGATTGAGCTTCGCAACCACGGGCTGGGATATGTAATCCTGATTGCGCAGGTCTCGATGCTGATCAGTTCCTGCGCCGGGCCATCAGCCCACTCCATCTTTCGGATAAGCTATTTCCATTTACGGCGGGGATGTAAGTGCCGCGCGATCACGGCTACGGCCTCTGGTCACTACAGCGGCGACAAGAGGCGTGCAGATGAATCTCTGAATCGGACGGCAGAGTTTCGCGCGAGGTACTCCCGCGACTTGAATTCGGTGCAGTGAGTAAGGTCCCGCTCGAACTCTTCCTCAAGCTCTATCGCCAGCTGATCGCTGTAGAGAACCGCGTTGTTTCGTAGTTGATGCTGAAACTGCGAACGTCGATGTTTGTCGAGCCAATCGAGCAAATTTCCGAATCTGTGCTGATCGTCTTGGCGTGCAAGTAGCCTTTCTCATAGAGAAAAGACGCGCACGCCTGCGGCCATAACATCCTGGATACAGGTGTTGCTTGCCAGCCAGGCACCGGGTCGCCTGATGCGCGGGCACTCAACATCACATTTACCTTTATTCCGGCGAGCGCCGCCGCACTCAGCGCCTCGGCATCTTGGTATCAAGGGACTGTATATACACGTGCCGCTGCGGAAGAAGCGCTGGCTTGTACCTGAGACGCAGCGGTGAAGGTTGATTCTCCGAAGAGGCCTAGTGAAGAACGGCGACGTTAGGCTGTCGAGCACATCAGGAGTGACTGTGCTTTTTCAACCGAAACGCTAGAGCAACGAGCAGCCGCCAGTGATCAGTGCAAAGGTGCCGATTACCCAGAACAGGACCAGCGCGCCCGCGCCGGGAACCAATATTATGCCGATGCCAAACAGCACCGAGATCATGCCAACCAAAATCAGAAGCCACTCGTTGTCAATTTCCTTGCGCAACCTGACGGCGCCTATGATTTGAAACACCCCGGTTGCGATCGCCCATGCTGCAATGAAAAACATCAGCACGAGCGCGCTGAGCCCAGGCATCAAAAGCGTCAAGAGCCCAACTGCTATCCCGAGTAGATCGACGATAGCCAGCCACCAGCGCGGCGCTGGCGCGCCACCGGTAATGGCCGCAATAATTGCGAGCACACCATCTACAAGCGCAAAGGCGCCGTAAAACAGAACCAGTGTCAGCAGCGTCAGGCCTGGCCAGACAAATGCGAGCACGCCGAAAATAATCGCCGCTATGCCGCGCAACAACAACAACCACCAGTTTCTCGCCAGTGCATGCACCATGGTCGAGCCAAGGCTGAGCCCCGACTGATCAGTTTGTACAGTGGACATGGACAACTCCTCCCGAATGGTTGGAAAGCGCTTTCTTACGGTAATCCGCAATCCCCCTAATGCAACTATGGCTTTCAGGGCTTAAGGCGTTCTGCCAGAAGGGGGGCACCGACCACCCACCCTGTACTACGCATGGCACATTAGCCTCAGGCTTCCTGATGACTGCCAGAAGGTCAAAGTGTCATTAGACAAACAGGCCAAAACTCTGACCAAAGCCATATCGAACACATGGTGGGCTGGTTCGCTACGACAAGATAAAGCAGGAACGCGTAACCTTCTGCAATCCGTGAGGGCCGGGCTCAGAGCGAACGAGATACCGAGCCTCACATAGACCATGATCACTTCGGCAGTTAGCAATGCGGTTCCCTGCAAGACACTGCCAGTAAGAGCCGATCGGATACTGACAGGACACGACTTTTTAAACTTCCAAACATCAACCTGACGAAGCCAAGATTTTATGTGTGAGCTGTTATGTAGGGTCCTCCCGCGTTATCCCTGGAGGACTCGCCGTCGAGGGCTTGCGTTTTTCAACTGCGAGCCTTGCTTCATCAAACAGTCGCGCTTCATGCGATTTGAAATAGCGCCAGAGAATGAACCCGCCAATGCTCGCCATCCCGAACGCAATCTACCCTCGGTCGGATGCCTTCGTCGCAGCAAAGAAGGTTGGCAGGGTGTCGGAATAGTTGTGCGATCTCAATCGGCGGGAGCTCAGGCTTGTTGTTGGGCTAACGAGAGCTTGTGGCTCCGCACCCTCGCCTTGATGAAGCTGACTGGAACAGACCGCGGCATCGCTCAGGTTCGCCAAATGAATTCAATTGTGTTTGGAGCACAAAGGAGTAGGTTTTTTGTCGCGGACCTTCTCTGGACGCTTGTTCGAGGATCGAGAAACGCTTTAGCCTCACATCGTTGTTACGAGCGGATGAGTATCGATCGCTCAGAAGACCGGAGGAATTATGCGTATATTTATTTCGCTCCAAGCGTTCGCCCTCATCGCCGCAACGCTATTCCCAATCCCTGCGATGTCACAGGGCACCCCCAGCGCCCCGCCCGCGGTGGGAGTTGTCAAGGCCGTGTTCAAGCCGATGGCAGAGAGCACCGAAATTAATGGCCGCATTGAAGCCCGCCATCGCGTCGATCTGATTGCACGTGTGACTGCATTCATGAACGAACGCCTCTTTACGGAAGGTGACGATGTCACGAAGGGGCAGATTCTGTACCGTCTGGAGCGGGCTCCATTCCAGGCCGACGTCGAGGTCAAGGAGGCTGCGGTTGCCCAAGCCAAGGCTCAGCTTGAGAATGCCGATCTCACGCTGGCGCGTGCGCAAGAGTTATTGCAGAAAAGCTCCGGAACCCAGGTCGCGGTCGACAGCGCGCTGGCAACGCAGCGTGTTGCGGCGGCGCAGGTGAAGGCGGCGGAAGCGCAACTTCATCAGTCGCAAATCAATCTCGACTATACCGAGATTAGATCGCCGATCGATGGCCGCATCGGTCGAACGTCGATTACGGTCGGTAATGTCGTTGGTCCCACCAGCGGCGCACTGGCGACTGTTGTCAGTCCGGACCCGATGTATGTGACGTTTCCGGTGGCGGTCCGCCGCGTTATCGAGTTGCGGGAACGCTATGCCGATAAGGGCGGCTTCGACGCGGTCAAGATCCGGGTCAGGCTTCCGAATGGCGAGATCTACGGACAGACCGGAAAGCTCGATTTCATCGATATAGGCGTCGCCAAGGACACCGACACCATTACCCTGCGTGGCACCATTGCCAACCCCGTGATACTCGCCACCGGCGAAAGCAAGATCCGCGAACTGACCGATGGTGTATTCGTCACGGTCTCCCTCGAAGCCGTCGAGCCGCTCAAGGTGCTGGCTATTCCGCGGGCGGCGATCCTGTCCGATCAACAGGGCGACTACGTGTTCGTTGTCAACGACAAGAATGTCGCCGAGCAGCGCCGAGTGAAACTGGCGCAATCGACACCCGAGATCGCGGCGGTGGCCGAAGGGCTAAAGCCGAGTGAACAGGTGGTCGTGGAAGGAATCCAGCGGGTGCGGCCAAATATCGTCGTGGCTCCTGCGCCCGCTTCGCCGACGCCCGCGAGGAGATAAGGCATGATCTCCGCACTTTTCATCGATCGCCCCCGTATGGCGATTGTCATCGCCATTGTGATTTCGCTCGCGGGCTTGCTGGCGCTCTCGCGCATTCCGGTTGCCCAGTTGCCTGACATCGTACCGCCGCAGGTTCAGGTCTCCGCAGTCTACCCGGGCGCGTCTGCCGCCGTGCTGGAAGCCACTGTGGCGCAGCCGATCGAATCCAAGGTCGTCGGCGTCGACAAGATGCTCTACATGAAGAGCACCAGCGGAGCCGATGGCAGCTACAATCTGACCGTCAGTTTCGCGCTCGGTACCGATCCCGATACAATACGGTCAACGTCAACAACCGCGTCCAGACCTCGATGGCAAGTTTGCCAACCGAAGTGCAGGTGCAGGGTTTGACGGTACAGAAGCGGTCTTCGTCGATCCTGCAGTTCATTGCGCTCTACAGCGAGGGCGGCAAGCTCGATCCGCTGTTCATCACCAATTACGCCATCATCAATGTCCTGGACGAAGTGTCACGCATTGTGGGTGTCGGACAGGCGACGCTGTTTGGGCGCGAAGATTATTCGATGCGGATCTGGTTCGACACCTCGCGCCTCACCAGCCTTGGGCTGACGCCGTCCGATGTCATTCGCGCCGTGCAGGCGCAGAATGTGCAGGCGCCGATCGGCCGACTCGGGGCCCGTCCGGTTCCGGACGATCAGCAGTTTCAATTGAACCTTCAAACCCAGGGCCGCCTGAGTACCCCAGAGGAATTCGGCGCGATCGTGATCCGCGCCAATCCGGATGGTTCAATGCTGCAGGTGAAGGACGTGGCTCGCGTTGAGCTGGGCGCACAGAACCTGGATACATTCAGCCGGCTCAACGGAAATCCATCTGTGGCAATCGGCGTATATCTCGCGCCAGGCGCCAACGCCATTACCGTATCGAAGGCCGTAAATGCCAAGCTGGAAACCCTGCGTGGCCGCTTTCCAGAGGGATTGCAGACCCGCGTGGTTCATGACTCCACGATTTTCGTGACCGACACGATTAGCGCAGTTGTTAGTGCCCTGATCGAAGCTTTCGTTCTTGTAGCCATCGTCGTGTTTCTGTTTTTGGGCAACCTGCGCGCTACCATCATTCCGATTATCGCCATTCCAGTCAGCCTAGTCGGAAGTTTTGCAGTCCTGCTCGCGCTTGGCTATTCGGCCAACACGGTCTCGCTGCTGGCGCTGGTGCTTGCCGTGGGCATTGTGGTTGACGATGCCATCGTCGTCGTCGAGAACGTCGAACGGGTAATGGAGGAGGAGCCGGACCTCTCGCCTGCCGATGCCACCAAGGAAGCCATGGCGCAGGTGACCGGACCCATCATCGGTATCACGTTGGTGCTGCTGGCGGTGTTCGTGCCGATCGCGTTTATCTCC
Source organism: Afipia sp. GW822-FHT03D08 (assembly GCF_058801645.1). NCBI lineage: Bacteria > Pseudomonadati > Pseudomonadota > Alphaproteobacteria > Hyphomicrobiales > Nitrobacteraceae > Afipia > Afipia sp. GW822-FHT03D08. Next base: position 19,913 of record NZ_JBXANK010000005.1, on the reverse strand, counting down.
GGAATCTCCGGCGAGTTGTTCCGGCAGTTCGCGGTGACTATCAGCGCAGCGGTGTTGATCTCTGCGGTCAATGCCCTCACGCTTTCGCCGGCACTCTGCGCGGTATTTTTGCGTCACTCCCCGCGTCGCGGCATCATGGGGCGCATTGGGCAGGGCATCGACAAGATGCGCGATGGTTACGCAGCCGTTGTGCGCAAGATGCTGCGATTGTCGATCATTTCGATGGTTCTGGTCGCCGCATTCGGTCTGGGCATTTTCGGTCTTATGAAGATCACGCCCACGGGCTTCCTGCCGGAAGAGGATCAGGGTGCATTTTTCGTCAATGTGCAACTGCCCGATGGAGCCTCGGTCAACCGGACCAGCGAAACGGTGAAGCAGGTGGAAAACATCCTGAAGGCGATGCCGCAGGTGCAGGACACCATGTCGATCATCGGCTTCTCGCTGCTCGATAGCTATTCGGCGAGTAACAACGCATTTCTTCTGGCCAAGCTGAAACCGTTCGAGGATCGCACCAAAGCCTCCGATTCAGCGCAGGCACTGATCGCGCGCGTGTTCGGCGAGGCCCAGCAGATCCGCACCGCAGATGTGCTGCCGTTTAACCTGCCGCCCGTAGTCGGACTTTCGACGACGGGCGGGTTCGAATATCAGCTTGAGAATCTGGAAGGCGCTGATCCCAAAGCGATGGGCGGCGTGGTCCAGGGGCTGGTTGCCGCAGCCAACCAGGATCCGCGGCTTTCGCGTGTTTTCTCGACATACGGTGCGAGCGCGCCATCCATCTTCCTCGATATCGACCGCGAAAAGGCTCAGGCACTGGGCATCACGCTGAGTGATGTGTTCACCACCTTGCAGACAACGCTCGGAGGTTACTTCACTAATAATTTCAACTTATTTGGACGCACGTGGCAGGTCAATTTGCAGGCCGAGGCTGCGGATCGTCGCGATGTGTCAGCGCTCTGGAAAATTTTCATCCGCACCGCGAAGGGCGAGATGGTGCCGCTGCAGTCGATCGCTTCCGAGCGCACCGTGACCGGCCCGCAGGTTATCACGCGGTACAATAACTACCGCTCTGTGACGATCAACGGCGGCCCGGCCCCGGGAGTAGCCTCAGGCACGGCACTGGCAGCCATGGCGGAGGTGTCGGCGAAGACACTCCCGCCTGGCTACGCATTCGAATGGACTGGTACGGCCTATCAGGAGCAAGCTGCGGCCGGCCAGACCATGATCGTGCTGGGCATGGCGCTGCTGTTCGCATTCCTGTTTCTGGTCGCGCTTTACGAAAGCTGGATCATCCCGATTCCAGTGCTGTTTTCCGTGGTGGTTGGCGTGATCGGCGCGATTGGCGGGGTGCTGATCGCGCACCTCACGCTGGATCTCTATGCGCAGATCGGGCTCGTCGTTCTGATTGCACTGGCGGCGAAGAACGCCATCCTGATCGTCGAATTCGCCAAGGAACAGCGCGAGCAAGGGTTGAGCCTTGAAGATGCCGCAGCTCTCGGCGCCGAGATGAGGTTTCGGGCGGTTCTCATGACCTCCATTGCCTTCATTCTTGGGCTGGTACCGCTGGTCTGGGCGACCGGCGCGTCGCAAATTGCGCGACACGCCGTTAGCACGCCGGTCTTCGTTGGCATGATCGCGGCCAGCAGTATCGGCCTATTCTTGATCCCGATGCTTTACGTCTTCTGGGAATCCCTTAGAGAGCGGACAAGCGGATTCTTCCGCCGTGAGAAAGGCGTTCGCACCGGCGCGGTCAAATAGCTCGCGGCTCGGTTGGCGACCTGTGCACGCCCGCGATTGATCGACTTCAACTTTATCGCGCCCGGGTACCGCGATCCCTGTGCCTGTCGTAAATCAAATCCGCACATACTTGTGCTTGGCGTAAATCAAATCCGAACATATTGATGATGCAATCCGCCGTGGACTGGGCGGCAAAGAATGTCGCCAGCTTTCTTAGGCGATTCCGTCACGTCATCAACGCGGACCATTTTTCCGGTCATAAAGGTTTGACCTTGCGTTCTAGGTCAGCCGCTTATCTGCCACGCAAGCGGGAGCCGAGTATTCAAGGACGAACAAGGATCAGACGATGACCGTGTACTCGTTGCTCCGCGCCCTGATCCTCCTGATCGTGGGCATTGTTATCGTTGCAACGCCTATTCTTGCGTCATTGTTTTTTGACGAGATCAGCACTGGACATCCGATCACGGGTGGGACTTTAGAGGTCACGCGGTACCCGTAGTCCAAGAGCGCACCATGCGACTCCCAGTCTCTGCCACTGAGGGGATAGCAAGACGGCAATTTTCATAGGACGGTTAAGCGAGCTCCGCTTCGCTGCCTGCCTCCCTGATCGCGACGTCTGCCAATGGCCCTGAAATAAAGCCAAAGGACATGGCTGGCCTCTCGACGAAAATTTAAATTACGATTGGATGTTGCAATTTGAAAGCCGAGACCACGGAGACAGCAGAAAAATAAGGTAGATGCTGCGTGGCAATCAAGCTCCCGATCGATCGCCTTCGATTTGATGGCCAGTCTCAAAAGCCAAAGAAGCTCCCGCTCATGACGCCGATCCAGCTTCTGCGAAATCTTTAGCACATCAGAAAACTCGTAACGCAGACAATCCGACATCATGATCCTGACAACCGCGGGATAACGGACAAAAAACTCAATCAGTTCCAAGAAAATTTCTTCCAGCACGAGCAGAGCCTTGTCGGGAGCGACTTCAGCATGAGATCGAATCCAGATCTTGTCGAGATTCTCTCCAAGCCAATGGGCCGTCGCGGCCCACAAATCCGCTTTGGTCGAAAAATGCTTGAAGATCGTCGCCTGCGACACGCCGGCAGTATCGGCAATCAATTGCGTGCTGATCTCACCGGGGCTGCGCTCGGAAATCAATGACAGAAGAGCACCGACGATTTGCTCGCGGCGCAAGTCAGCGGACATCTTTTTTTTTTGCACTCACGCGCGCGGAATCCCACCCAACGATCTGTCATTCAAAATTCCCTTTCAGCGGTATGCGCAGAGGGTGCCTCACGACATCCTCTCAATGTGCGATGAGCAACGGCATTTCCGCCTTATTCAGCAGAGAGCGCGTAACTCCTCCGAAGATGATCTCACGAGATCGCGAGTGACTGTAGGCGCCAATGACAATAAAATTGATCTTGTTATCTCTGGCAAAATTCAAAATGACATCAGCGACCGGTAAGCCGTTCGAATGCATCTGCTCGACTGTAACATTCACGCCGTGCCTAGCGAGATAAAGTGCGACGTCCGCGCCGGGCTCCTCACCGTGGCGCGGGTTGTCGGCCGCATCTACAACGATCAGCGCGACCGATTGGGCGACTTTAAGGATCGGGAGTGAATCAGTGATCGCGCGCCGTGCTTCGCGACTAGCGTTCCAACCGAGGAGAATACGTTCGGGAACGACCTCGCCTTTCCATTCATCGGGCAGAACAAGAAACGGAACGCCCGTTGTCAGAAGCATCGTCTCCGCCGACCAATACCGCGGCAGTCCACCCGAACCCGGATGTCCAACGATCACCAAGTCGGCATGAAGGGCATGCAGCTTGGCCTGCTCGTCGGCATCCCGCTCTCGGACGACGCGGAATTCGAAGGTAATGTCTTCGCGACTAGAGGCGGCTTCGAAGCGCCTGTCGGCGGTCGCAATTGCGGCGATCTCCTTCGTCCAATGGCGATCGATCAGCGCCTGAATCGCTTTGTGGCCTCTGACGAAGGATTCGGCTGGTTCGACATGCCAACCGGAAGGGGGAACGAAGATCCCGATGAGATGCGCACCGTGGCGAAAAGCGAGCCTAACAGCATACTGCGCCCGGGCGCGTCCGGCGGGCGTCAGATCAAGGAAAACCGCAATGTTCTTAAGAGCCATCAGTCGCACTCCATTGGTCGATTGCGGCAGATGCCCATTTGCTGCCGCCGACGGTGACGGAGGTCAGCCTCGTCGCGTGTCTCTCAGTGACAGGCCAAAGCCAGAGATCGCAATGCCTTGAAACAACGTATCGAAAGCGAGAATGAGCGCCGCCGTCCTCGGCACGACGAGGAGCCACGCAAAGACTATCCACAACGCGCCAAGCGCGGCTACACATCCGGAAGATAGGATCCAGATCGCGCCATCCTCGGGCGACGCTGTTAGGCCTATCCATATCCGGATTGCCCCGCACGCCAACAGCAGAACGCAAATGTAGATCAACGTTGAGATATGCGCGAGATTCTCATCGGAAGACAGCGCTGCGCCCGCAAGGATACAGAGTATCGCATTCACCATCCAATCGACGTAAATGTCTCCTCGCGCGATCCTTGGAACAATTAGGACAATCGCTACGCCGCCGAATATGGCTGAAACACCGCTGAAATAGCCTGGAAATGTCTGAAGTCCGTCGGCAACACCAAGAGTACTGAGTGTGATGAGAATGCCACCGAGAAGTACAAGCCGCAACCAGTCGCTTTCACGGTGGAATCGTGTTCTGAACATTCGGCGATAGCGTTCAATTAAATCGGATGTGTCGATTCCATTCGATATTGTCCAAGATTGAACAAATCGCCTAAACCTCACCTGACCATTGGGCACCATGACGGGACATCCTCGCTTCACGAGCTAACAGCGACATCGGAATGATGCGCGGTCTTGGCTTTTCCGAATCTTGCCTTGAGCTTTTCGCGGGCAGACTGAAAGGTGACGTAGAGCATCGGGATAAGGAAAATCCCGAGCGTGCTGGCCGCGATCATTCCGACGAAGACAGGGGTGGAAACGTTGCGACGCGCGATCATCGACGCGCCGTCCGCCCAGACCAGCGGGACGAGGCCGAGGATGAAGGCAATCGATGTCATCATCACCGCACGGAAGCGAAGCTTGGCGCCGAGTTCGGCGGCTTCCTTGATCCCGAGACCGTGCTCGCGCTGCTCCTTGGCAAACTCGATGATGAGAATGCCGTTCTTGGCCGCCAGAGCGATCAGCACGACGAGACCGATTTGCGCATAGAGATCGAGGGTGACCTTGGCGATTAAGACGCCGACAAAGGCCCCGAGAACCCCGATTGTAACCGACAGCAGGACCGGCACCGGAATGGTCCAGCTCTCATACAGCGCGACGAGGAAGAGATAGGCGAACAGTAGCGCCAAACCCAGGATGATGGCGGTCTGCCCTTCGGCCTGCTGTTCCTGATAGGCCGTTCCAGTCCATTCGAAGGCGTAGCCCGGCGGCAATGTCTTGGCCGTGACCGCAGCCATCGCCTTCATGGCATCGCCCGAGGAAACGCCGGGAGCCGGCGAGCCCATGACCGTCACGGCGCGGTAGTTGTTATAGCGCGTGATCACCGCGGGGCCGACGATCGTGCGCAGTTGCGCGATCGCCTCCAACGGCACCATGGTTCCGACGCTGTTGCGGACATAGATGTCCCAAAGCGCCGGAATGTCCCGGCGATTTTCGGCATCGGCCTGGAGATTGACTTGCCAGGTGCGGCCGAAGAGGTTGAAATCGTTGATGTAGGATCCGCCCAGTGTGGTCTGGAGCGCCGCGAAGATGTCGCCGATGCCGACGCCAAGGGCCTGCGCTTTCTCGCGGTCAATATCGAGAAACAGCGAGGGCGCGTTCGCGCCGTAGGTACTGAAGACCCGGCTGAGCTTGGGATCCTGATTGGCGGCACCGATCAGGCCGTTGGTCAAGCTTCCCAATGCGGCGGGCTCGGCACCTTCCAATGACTCCAACATGAGTTCAAAGCCGCCGCCGGTCGATAGGCCAACCACGGGAGGCAAATTGAAAGGCAGGACGGATGCCGTGCGGATTTGCTGGACAGCGCCGAACATCTGCCCAATCAGCACCTGCGCCTTGGCGGTGGCGGCGGTGCGGTCCTGAAACGGCTTGAGCTTGGCGATCATGAACGCGTTGTTGCTGGCGGCGACACCGTCCAGCAGCGAGTAGCCGATGACGGCTACGACATCCTGGACGGGCGATAGGCCGGTCAGGAGTTTTTCAACCTCTCGCACGGTCTCGCCTGTGCGCGCGACCGAGGCGCCGTCGGGCAACTGCACGTTGACGAAGAAGGCACCTTGATCCTCCTCTGGCAGGAAGCCGGTCGGCGTGATCGCACTAAGGCCGGCGATGCCGACGCCGCTGGCGACAACGATCACGATCGACACCACCGAGAGCCGCAAAGTCTTGCGAACGATCCAAGCGTAGCCGTCGCGCGTGCTGTCGATCTTGCGGCTGATCCAGCCCATGACGCCGCGCTTGGGACCGCTGTGCCGCAGGAAGACGGCGCAGAGAGCCGGCGATAGGGTCAGAGCATTGATCGCCGAGATCAGCATCGACACGGCGATGGTTACGGCGAACTGACGGAACAGTTCGCCAGAGATACCAGGAATGAAGCCAATCGGCACGAACACAGAGAGAAGCACGAGGGTGATGGCGATGATCGGCGCGGTGACCTGCGCCATCGCCTTCTTCGTGGCCTCGGCAGGGGTGAGCGTCGGCTCTTCTTCCATCACGCGCTCGACGTTCTCGACCACGACGATAGCGTCATCGACGACAATGCCGATGGCAAGAACGAGCGCCAGAAGTGAGACCGTGTTGGCGGAATAGCCTAGCATCAGCATGACGGCGAAAGTGCCGATCAGGCTGACCGGCACGGCCACGATGGGAACGATGGTGGCGCGCAGATTACCGAGGAAGACGAAGACGACGATCGCCACCAGGACGAACGCTTCGATGAGGGTATGGATGACTGCCTTGATCGTCTCGTTCACGAACTCGGTGGAGTCGTACATCACACGAACCTTGAGGCCTTCGGGGAACCGGCCCTGCAGCACATCGAGCTTTTTATTGACCGCTGCCGCGGTCGCCAGCGCATTGGCGCCAGGCGACATGAAGATGGCCAACCCGACGGCGGGATCGCCATTGACCCTGGAGTTCGTGTCTTCGTTCTGCGCGCCGAGCTCGACGCGGGCAACATCGGCGATGCGAAGCAGCGACCCGTCAGGATTGGCTCGCAGCACGATCGCACCGAACTCCTGCGGCGTGGAGAGACGCCCCTGCGTCTGCACGTTGAGCTGAAAACGTTGATCATCGGGCACCGGCCGCGCGCCAATGCGTCCGACGGGAGCCTGCACACTCTGGGACTGGATGGCTCGAACCACGTCCGAAGGGGCCAGGCCAAGGCTCGACAGCCGTTCGACGTCGAACCAGATGCGCATGGAATAGTTCATGCGGCTGAACAAGGTCGCCGAACCGACGCCCGGGGTGCGGGATAACTCGTCCAGCACATTGATCGTGGCGTAGTTCGTCATGAACAGCGTGTCGTATTTCTGTCCCGGGCTGAAGATGGAAATAAACTGCAGTATCGAGGTGGATTGTTTTTTCACCGCCAGGCCGAGCGCCCGCACTTCTGCCGGAAGCTGCGCAAGCGCAGTCTGCACGCGATTGTTCACATTGACGGTGTTGATGTCGGGATCGGTTCCAAGGCCGAAGCTCACATTGAGAGTGTAGGAGCCGTCATTGCCGTTGGTGCTCTTCATGTAGAGCATCTTGTCGACACCGATCACTTTCGATTCGATCGGTTGTCCTACAGTCGATTCCACGACCTCGGCCGATGCGCCGGGATAGTTGGCGGTCACCTGGACCTGAGGTGGCACGATGTCGGGAAGCTGTGCGACCGGAATGCGCATCAGTGCGAGACCGCCGGCCAACGTCATGAGAATGGAAATGACGATGGCCAAACGCGGCCGGTCGATGAACGTGTTGGAGATCATGACCTCACCCCCGCTTGCCGGATTGCGGAGTAGGCGCCAGAGCTTGCGCCGGCGCCGGCATGACCGGCGTATTCGGCCGCACACGCTGGATGCCCTCGGTGATGACCCGTTCGCCCGTGCTGAGCCCATCGATGATTGAGGCGACACCGGCTGTGGACTGACCGAGCTTCACCCGCCGCTGAAGTGCGATGTCTTTCTCCCCCACCACGTAAACGAAGTCGCCCTGCTGATCGCTCAGCACCGCGGAGCGGGGAATGGCGAGGACATTGCGCGGCTTGATCGTCTCCAAAACCACGCGCACCAACTGATCGTTGGTCAGTTCGCGCCCTCCGGCCGGCACGACAGGATTGGGAATGGTGGCGCGCAGAACGATCGAGTCGGTGTCACGTGCGACATTGATGTCGACGAAGTCGAGCTTACCCACCTGCCGATAGAGACGATCATCCGACAGCCGCAGACGAATCTGGACAGCGTCGAAACCGCCTTCCTTGGCCAGACGCTCGCGCAAATCGAGCAGACGCCGCACCGACATGGGAAAGCTAACGTAGATCGGATCCTGACCGACAATGGTTGCAAGCGGGCCGGAGGTCGGGCCGACGACATTGCCGACCGTGATGGACGTCCGTCCGATACGGCCGTCGATCGGAGAGCGGATCTCCGTATAGGCCAGGCTGATCTCCGCCTGGTCGAGTTGGGCTTTCGCGGCTCTCACCTGCGCGGCCGCCGTCCTTTGCGCCGCTCGCGCGTTGTCGGCGGCGGTCTGGCTTCCCGACTCGCTCTTCAGCAATTGCTCGGCCCGGCCGAGCGCGAGGTTGGCGTTGTCCAATTGAGCTTGTGCCTGAGCCACAGCGGCTCGGGCGGCCTCAACGCTTGCTTCGAACGGGGCACGCTCAAGCTGAAACAGCAGATCTCCCGTCTTAACCTCAGCACCCTCGGCAAAGAACTTTCTGTCGAGAAAGGCTGTCACCCGCGGCAGGAGATCGACTTTATTGATCGCTTGGATCCGCCCGTTGATCTCCGTCGTTTCGGCAATAGCCTTCAATTCGGTCGTGATGACGCCGACCGCGGGCGGCCCGCCACCGCCCATTTGAGCCGTTGCCGGATTAGCCATTGCTAAAATCAAAGTGACGACTGCGAGATAACGAAAAGTAGGCTGCATGAGGCTGTTGTCCGGGATTGGCGAATTGGCGGTAGCTCCGCGGCTATAGTTCAACTATACATACGTACCGTATGTTTGTAAATGATGATAAGGAGACGCAGGTATGCGGCGCAGCAAGGAGGACGCGGCGGAAACGCGGCGGCAAATCATGACCGCGGCGGAGGAGCTCTTTCTGGAAAAGGGCTATGAAGACGTCTCACTCGACCAGATCGCTGCCACCGCGGGCGTTACCCGGGGTGCTGTGCACTTCCACTTCCGCAACAAGCAGGGCCTGCTGTTCGCGATTCGCGACGAGCTGCCACGGCCGATGCAGGGATTGGCTGAGCGGCTGGCGGCTGGCACCTCGCTAGACCCCCTTACGGAACTGGGGGAAATTCTCGAAAACAACTGCATCCGATTGCAAAGGGATCCGCGTCAGAAGCGGATTCTAAAGGTGATCCTGCAGGCGGATTGGGCCTCGCCGCCCGATGACGGGAGCGATCTTCAGCGTCAGTTCCGCGGCGCGTTGATCAAGATATTCGAAGCGGCGCAGAAGAACGCGGCCCTGCCCGCTCCCTGGACACCCAAGTCGGCGGCGATTGCCTTTAACGCGATGATGAACGGATTGATCAGCGAGTGGGCCCGCGGACAAACTGATTTTGAGCTCGTCCCGGATGCGATCGCAATCGTACGGACGATCTTGGAGGCTTGGGGTGCACCTCCGCAGTTGGAGGAACTAGTGAGCCCGACGAGTCTCGTCGAAGCACATAAAGACCATCCGGAATAAACGATCTGCGATGACCATTGCACGCCGATCAGGGTCCCCTTTGCTTAACGATTGACAATTGATCGCCTGGTTCATCAGCTCAGAGCTTGCAGCTTGTCCTGGGTTTTCGTCAGGAAATCGTCTGCGTCATGGCGTTCATGCAGCTGGCTAGAGAGTTCGCCGACGGCGGCGATTGACCATGCGCCCCCCGTTGTACAGCCGGACGTGCTGCAATGGCACCGGCCCAGCGTCGCACGTTCTTGTAGTCCTGCACCTGGAGGAACTCTGCCGCGTTATAAAGCTGCCCCTGGACCACGGCGCCGTACCAGGGCCACGTGGCGATATCCGCTACGGTATAGGCGTCGCCCGCCATATACTCGGTCTCGCTGAGCCGGCGGTCGAGCACGTCAAGCTGGCGTTTCACCTCCATCGCATAGCGATCAATCGCATATTCGATCTTCACGGGAGCGTAGGTGTAAAAGTGGCCGAACCCGCCGCCAAGCAAGGGTGCGCTGCCCATTTGCCAAAACAGCCAGGACAGGCACTCGATGCGGGCGGCATTGTCTACGGGCAGGAACGCTCCGAACTTTTTCGGCGAGGTACATCAGGATGGCTCCCGACTCGAAAACCCGGACCGGCGTCGGACCGCTCAGGTCCATCAGCGCCGGGATTTTGGAGTTCGGGTTCACTTTGACGAATATCATTCGGTCGACAGCGCAGAAGGCGTGTTTCTTTGAAGCCGTCCGCCGCAGAACGTTGATTTGCTGCCGCAGCACCCAAATCTCTGCCTCGAGCGTTGCCCGCGATCGAAACAGATCGACAACCGTCCAACCCATGAGCCTGAAAAGATCCCTCATCGCACAACTGCATCGCCCGATTCTCGGTCACCCACCAGCCAGATGAGGTTTGCGACAGGGAGCCGCGACAAGCCGTAGGGCGAAGCGAAGAAGAGCTGTATTCGCGCGCACTTAGAGCCGATGGCGCGTTTTGTTGCGGCCAGAATTAGGAAATTGCATTTCAGAACAAATGATGTGCGATTCCTGGCGAGCCACTTATTGGAGCCAGTTAGGTGCTGGAGGAACAGATCGATCCCATCAGTGAATCGTGTTGGGCATGCACGTGCCCATTGATGCAACACCAATGGGCTCCGATCACCAGACCGAACGCGATGACGCTGAGCGCGCCAGCGATCTTGCCGAGCCAGCCCTTCTTCTCCACGGGCTCAGCATCTGAAACAGCGGCGGGTCCGACGATACTGCTGAATTTCTCAAAGAACTCCCCTGCAAGCTTGGTGGCCGTCGCATCGATCAATCGCCCGCCGAGTTGCGCGAGCTTTCCGCCGACATCCGCCTTCACGCTATAGTGCAGAATGGTCGCACTGCCGGCAGCCTCGAGTTTCACCGCCGCGCTACCCTTGGCGAACCCCGCCATACCTCCAGCGCCCTCGCCCGTGATGGTATAGCCGTTCGGAGGATCAAAATCGGACAAAGTCACTTTGCCGGTGAATGATGCCTTCACCGGGCCAACCCTCAGCGTGACCTTGGCATTCATTTCGCTGTCCGACGTCTTTTCGATAGATTCACATCCGGGAATGCATTGCCTGAGAACGTCGACATCGTTGAGCGCGGCATAGACTTTCTCGCGCGACGCTTCGATGCGCTGCGAACCGATCATATCCATCAGAGTCGTCCTTCTTCCTGCTGTTCCGCCCGCCGCTGTCCGCGACGACGCACCTCGACCATCTCCGCAACGATCGACAAAGCAATTTCATCCGGCGTGATCGCGCCGAGATCGAGCCCGGCGGGCGCCCGCAAGGTTTCCAACTGTGATGGCGGCACGCCTTTAGCAGCCAGTTCGTCCTTCAGCACCGCCGCCTTCTTGCGCGAGCCGACGAAGGCCACATAGGCCGATGGAGCGGCTAATGCCGATTTCAGCGCCACGGTGTCGCCGCGGCCCTGCGTCGCCACGATCACATATCGACCGCTGCCGCTGTCGGGTGGAATCTCATAACCATCGATCAGCCTGTCGGTATCGCTAAACACCGCATGGTCCAATGCCGGGGCACAGACCGAGACGAAGAATCCCATGCGTTGGGCGATGGCGGCAATAGCCACTGCCACTGGCGATGCACCGCAGACATAAAGTTGCGGGCGCGGCAGGATCGGCTCGACGAAAATGTCCATGGTGCCGTGGCTCGGGCACATGTTGTTGGCATAGAGCACGCCCTCGCGCGCCTCGCCCGCCTTAACGCCGTGCTCTTCCAATACGCCCTTCGGCTGCACGCTGATAAGACGGGGCTGTCCATCGGAGAGAGATTGCCGCGCCGCCTTCAGTACATTGGCTCTTGCACAGCCGCCGCCGATCCAACCCGCCGTCATGGTGCCGTCGCCGAGGATCACGGCTTTCGCGCCCGCCTTCGCCGCGGTCAGCGACACCGTGCGCACCACCGTCGCCAGCGCGAACGGTTCGCCGCGCGCTTTCATGTCGTTGACAAGATCGAGGACATCCGGAGCGAGTGTCATGATCTCAAATCCTTGCCAGATAGGGTTCGAGCGCCTGCAGACTCTCAAGATTGTGCGCCGGCGCGAACAGATCGATATGGGGCAGCGCTGCCTTCATCCCCGCGGCTTCCGGCGCGTAGTCGCGCCAGCCGATCATCGGATTGAGCCAGGCGATGCGGCGGCAGCGGCGGCGCAAGGCGGCCATCTCCCTGCCCAATTGTTCAGCCGGTCCGGTGTCGTAACCGTCGGACACGATCATGACGCAGGTGCGCGAATGGATCGCGCGCCTGGCGTGCCACCGGTTGAAAGTGGCGAGCGATTCACCGATCCGTGTCCCGCCGCCGACGCCCTCCGCCAGCAGCGACATGCGTTCAACCGCGCGCGTCGCATCGCGCTCCCGCAGCGCGGGTGAAATATGAATCAGCCGCGTGTGAAACACGAACGCTTCCGCCTCGCGGAAGTTGTCGAGAATTCCGTGCATAAAGCGCAGGAACACCGCCGAATACATGCTCATCGAGCCGGAGGCATCAAGCAGCACGACCAGCCGCAGCGGCTTGTTCTTGCGCTGACGCCAGACCAGTTCCATCGGTGCGCCACCGTGGGCGATGCTCTTGTGGATCGTGCGGCGCAGGTCGATGCGCCGTCCGGCATTGCGCGCCTGTTCGCGGCGGGTCAACCGCACGCGCATGGCCTTCGCCAGCCGCGCCGCAACCGCATGAGCCTCGGCAAGATCGGATGGATTGGCAAGATGACGGAAATCAGCCTTGGCCAGCGCCTCCGCGCGGGATGCGCCCTCGCGCAGGCCGGGGCTGTTCTCGTCCATCTCATTATCCGGGCCGGGCCGCCGCTGAACACTGTCGGGGGCTCCATCCGGATTGCCGGGCCGGTCGCCCGATTTGGTGCTGTCCTGTCCGGGCGGATTCTTCTGCAGCACGCCGGAAATACGGGTTGCGGATTTCATGCCGCGCCCCAGCCAAAACGCGTCGAAAATCTCGTCAAACTTCTCCCAGTCGGCCTTGTTGCTGCACAACAGCGCCCGCAATGCCGGACGGAGACGTGATGGCGTCGATGAAGCCGAGCCGCTGAGCACAATAAGCGCATCTCCGATTTCAGCGAGACCGACGACAAACCCGTTGTCACGCAGGACGCGCACGAAATCGCCGAGCTTGCGGCGCGCGCCCACGCCCGCCGGAGCGGAATCCGTCTTTCGAATGGCCGCGCTGTTTTTCATGTCAGGCCACCTTGCCGAGCAAGCGGTCGGATACCTCGCGCGTCATGCGCGACTTGTCCTCGGCCGTCTTGATGAGGCACATCATGGTCTCGAAGACGACTTCGGGTTCGGCCCGCAGTTCGTCGACGCCGAGACCGGCCAGCGCCGCGGCCCAATCGAGAGTCTCGGCGATACCGGGGGTTTTCCGCAGATCCTCCTTGCGGATCGCCTCGACCATGCGCGCGATCTGCAACGCCAGCGCCACATCGATCTGCGGCATGCGTGCGATGATAATGCGCGCCTCGCGGTCAACGTCGGGGAAATCGACATAGTGATAAAGACAGCGGCGACGCAATGCATCGGACAGTTCGCGCGTACCATTGGAGGTCAGCACGACCTGCGGGATCGTGGTGGCGCGGATGGTGCAAAGTTCGGGGATCGAAACCTGATAGTCGGATAGCAATTCCAGCAAGAACGCCTCGAATTCTTCGTCCGCGCGATCAACTTCGTCGATCAGCAGCACCGGCGATTTCGGCTGGCGGATCGATGCCAGTAGCGGACGTTCCAGCAGGAATTTTTCCGAGAAGATATGATCCTCGATGACATCGACGTTATCGATTTGCGTTTCCCGCACCTTGATCGCCAACAACTGCCGCTGGTAGTTCCATTCGTACAGCGCGGCGTTCTGGTCGAGGCCCTCATAGCATTGCAGGCGAATGAGTCTCGCATCGTTCGCCCGCGCCAGCGCCAGCGCGACCTCGGTCTTGCCGACGCCCGCCTCGCCTTCCAGCAGCAACGGACGCGACAGGCTCTCCATCAGCCAGACAGCCGTCGCGAGATCACGGTCCGGGATATAGCCCGCGGAGGCCAGTCTCTCGGCAATCCTGTCTCGTTCAGCATGATGACGCATGGGCTATTTCCATGCCGCCCGCCATTCGCGGGCGGCGACGTGTTGTCGGCGCACGCTAGACGTGCAGACCGAGCCGTTCGCCGACCTTCCATAGCCGCCAGGCATCGTGCGGCATCTGGATGTGGCCCGCATTCAAAAATGCAAAGGCATCGTTCACCGCATTCGAGAAACACGGCACGCCGCCGACATGCGGACTTTCACCGACGCCCTTGGCCCCGATTGGATGATGCGGCGACGGGGTGACGGTGTAGTCGGTTTCCCATTTCGGAGTCTCCACAGCGGTCGGCAGGAAGAAATCCATAAACGACGCCCCCATGACATTGCCCTGCTCGTCGTAGTGAATCTCCTGCCCCATCGCGACGGCGAAGGCTTCGGTGAGACCGCCGTGAACCTGTCCCTCGATGATCATTGGATTGATGCGGGTGCCGCAGTCGTCCAGCGCATAGAAGCGCCGGGTTTTAGCGACACCGGTATCGACGTCGATGTCCATGACGCAGAAATACGCGCCGAACGGATAAGTCATGTTCGGAGGATCGTAATAGTTCACCGCCTCCAGGCCCGGTTCGAGATTCGGCGGCGGACTGTTGTACGACGCCCACGCAATCTCCTTCATGGTCTTGAATTTTTCCGGAAGGCCCTTCACGCGGAAACGATCCACATCCCATTCGAGATCGCCTTCATGCACTTCGAGCATGTGGGCTGCGATCATCTGCGCCTTGGCCTTGATCTTTCGCGCGGCGACGGCGGTGGCAGCGCCGGCGGTTGGCGTCGAGCGCGACCCGTAGGTACCGAGCCCGTAAGGTGCGGTGTCGGTGTTACCCTCCTCGATCATGATGTTGTCGGCGGGAATGCCGAGTTCCGTGGCGATGATCTGGGCGTAGGTCGTCTCATGCCCCTGCCCCTGGCTCTTCGTGCCCATACGCGCGATGATCGATCCGGTCGGATGAATGCGGATTTCAGCGGAGTCGAACATGGCGACGCCGAGAATGTCGCAATTCTTCGACGGACCGGCGCCGACGATCTCGGTGAAGAACGAGATACCGATGCCCATTAATTCACGGGTTTCGCCGCGCTTGAAGGCTTCCTGCTTTTGCTTCTGCTCGACGCGCAGCGCGCGATAGCCGACTGTATCCATCGCCTTCTTCATGGCGAGCGGATAGTTGCCGCTATCGTACTCCCATCCGAGCGGCGCGTGATACGGAAACTGCTCCGGCTGGATGAAGTTCTTGATGCGCAGGTCCGCCGAGTCCATGCCGAGCCGCTGCGCCAGCGTCTCGATGGCCCGCTCGATGGCATAGACCGCTTCCGTCACCCGGAACGAGCAACGATAGGCGACGCCGCCGGAGGCCTTGTTGGTGTAGACGCCGTCCACCGAAAGATACGCCACCGGCATGTCGTAGGAGCCGGTGCAGATATTCATGAAACCCGCCGGCCATTTCGACGGATCGGCGCAGGCGTCGAACGCGCCGTGATCGGCCAGCACATGACAGCGCATGGCGAGAAGCTTGCCGTCCTTGGTAGCCGCAAGCTCCGTGGTCATGTGATAGTCGCGCGCGAAGGACGTCGTGGAGAGATTCTCCATCCGGTCCTCGACCCACTTCACCGGCACACCAAGCACGATGGACGCGACCACTGAGCAGACATAGCCGGCATACGCGCCGACCTTATTGCCGAAGCCGCCGCCGATGTCCGGCGCAATGACGTGAATCTTGTGTTCCGGCAGGCCTGAGATCAGCGACACCACGGTGCGGATGACGTGCGGTGCCTGGAAGGTGCCCCACAGCGTCAGTTCGCCCCTGATCTTGTCCATCGAGGCCACGCACTGGCAGGTTTCAAGCGGCGACGGATGCACGCGCTGATAGGTGAACGTGTCCTTCGAGACAACATCGGCCTTGGCGAAGACGTCGTCAGTTTCGTCCTTGTTGCCGATGTCCCAGAAGAAAATGTGGTTGGGATGTTTGCGCGGCCCATGCGCGCCGGTCATCTTGTCCTTGATGTCCTCGCGCAAAACCGGCGCATCCGGCTCCATCGCCTTGAATGGATCGACCAGCGGCGGCAGCGGTTCGTATTCGACCTCGACGAGCTCGATCGCGTCCGCCGCGATGTAGCGGTCCTTCGCTACCACGAACGCGATTTCCTGATTCTGGAACAGCACTTTCTCGTCGGCGAGCACCGCCTGCACGTCGCCGGCCAGCGTCGGCATATAGTGCAGGTTGAGCGGCTTGAGGTCGGCGGCGGTCAACACCGCCAGCACACCCGGCAGCGCCTTGGCCTTCGATGTGTCGATGCTCTTGATGCGAGCGTGCGCATGGGACGAGCGCACGAAATCGCCGAACAGCATGCCCGGCAGCTTCAGATCGTCGACATAGTTGCCCTTACCCTGCGTGAAGCGAATATCCTCGACGCGCTTGCGCTTGCACCCCATGCCCTGGAGTTTTTCGGCACGCTCGGCGCTGGTGAGTTCAATCGGAGTCTGGACGTTCATTCTGCAGCCTCCTGGAAAGGCACGCCATTAATCTTGGCGGCCGCGTACTGGATCGCTTTCACGATGTTCTGGTAACCGGTGCAGCGGCAGAGATTCCCCGAGATGCCGTAGCGGATTTCCTCTTCGGTCGGATTAGGATTTTCCTGCAGCAGGCGATGAGAGCGCATGATCATGCCCGGCGTGCAGAAACCGCACTGCAAGCCGTGCATCATGCGGAAGCCCTCCTGCAACGCACTCAGCGTGCCGTCGGCGGCCGCCATGCCTTCAACGGTGGTGATAGAGGCGCCATGGGCCTGAATGGCGAATGTCGTACAGCTTTTCACCGACATGCCGTCGAGATCGACGGTGCACGCGCCACAATGGCTGGTGTCGCAGCCGATATGCGTGCCGGTGAGGTTCTGTTGTTCGCGGATGAAGTGGATCAGCAGCGTGCGCGGTTCGACCAACGCTTCCACTGGCTGCCCATTGATCGTCAGTTCAATGTGGGCTTTTGCCATGTTTGGATTTTCTCCCTGAATTCTTAGTTCTTGGCGCGGGCTCTGGCCCGCTCGACGGCACGGCGCAGCATGACGCCCGCCATCTTGGTGCGATATTCCGCAGGACCACGCCCATCCGACGCCGGACTGGTGATCGCCTCGGCAGCCGCCACAGCCTTGTCGAGCGCCGCCTTGTCGAGCGACGTGCCGACCAGCGCCTTCGCGGCCTCTTCGGCCCACAGCGGCGTGTCCGCGACGTTGGTCAGACCGACGGAGGCCGACGTGCATTTTCCTCCGCTCACGGTCAGAATCACCGCCGCTGCGGCGGTCGCGTAGTCGCCGATCTTCCGCTTCAGCTTTTCGTAGGCATAGCCATGTCCGGCAGGAGGCGCCGGAATCCGAATGGCCGTGAGAATTTCTCCGGTCTCAAGAGCCGTAAAGTATGCGCCCTGGTAGTAATCACGCGCCGCAACCTTCCGGCCCCCCTTCGGCCCGGTGAGTTCGTAAGCAGCGCCGAGACACTGCATCAGCGCTGGCATATCGTTGCCGGGATCGCCATTGGCGGCGTTGCCACCGATGGTACCCATGTAACGAATCTGAGGGTCGGCGATCAGCAGCGAAGTCTCGCGGATGATCGGCAGTTTGGCGGCCAGCAGGTCGGAAGCGATCAGCGTGTGCTGGGTGGTCATCGCTCCAATGACGATGTCGCCTCCCTCTTCCCGGATGCCCTTGAGGTCACCGATGTCCCTCAGATCGACCAGATGTTCCGGCGTTGCCAGCCGGGTTTTCATCATCGGGATCAGACTATGGCCGCCTGCCAGGGGGCGGGCGTCTTCGCCAAGCTTCACCAGAAGCGCGACGGCATCCGCGACGGATTTCGGACGATGGTAGTCAAATGCACCAGGAATCACGGTTACCTCCCCAGGTTACCCGCGCCCCAGACCGCTGACGGGTCCGGTTTACATCAGCGCAACGCCTAGAAGGCCAAGCCGTTTAGAAACATTCAAGAACAGGCGCACCAGAGATCGCTTTTCGGCACCAAACGCGACAACCGCGCACGAACTGCGTCAGTGACACTGTCTTAATTCTCCCGCGTCTGAAGATATTCGGTGAGTTGCGCGCGCAATTGCGGGAGCCGACCCCGACTCACAGGCACTGACCGGCGCACCGGCGAATCGAGATCTGCGATTCCGTTGTCCCCCGCACGCTTCAGGCGAGCCACACGCTGAATGTTGACAATGTAGCTGCGGTGCACACGGAAAAACGTATCAGGCGGTAGCCGTCCGATAATCTCGCCAATCGAAAGCGGGCAGAAGATGTCCTCCCGGCCGTTGAACACATAAGTATAGTGTGAGTTGGCGTGGACCGAGAAGATATCGGCGGTGTTGATGGTCTTGCTGCCGCGATACTTCTCGACCGGAAGGGTCGCTTCATAGGCCGTGGCGTTGGACTTCACCAGCGTTGGCGCATCGGCGACCGCAAATTCCGCGAGGGAAGCTGAGACAGACGTCACGGTATCTGGCGCGGTCGGGGCCGGAACGCGGTCGGACTCGTTCGCCTCCGGCGCGATCACAGAATCGGCGGCGGTTTCGCGTTGATCGGGAACCAGCGCAAGCATGAAGACGCCCGACACCAGAAAAGCAACGACGCTGACGATCACCGCCAGAAGGTCGCCTGATATTGCGGGCGTGCCTAACGGCAATGTCCCAACAATCGGGTGCAGAGTGAGCCCCGCCATCGCGGTATAGTGCATTCCCGAGATCGCGCAGCCGAGAACCGCCGCACAAACGATCAGCGGCGGCCTCGTTTCGGAAGCGAACGCCAGCCAAAGCGCCAGGCCCGACGCAAGAACGGCGATCAGCACGCTCGCCAGCACATAAACCGGGTTGTGCATCATGTGGGCGCTGGCATGGAGCGCCAGCATCCCGATGTAATGCATCGAGGCGATCCCGACGCCCATCACCGTGGCCGCAATGAAAAGCAGCCGTTGCGAGCGCAATGTCGCCAGATAGACCGCGATTCCGACCACCAGCACGCAAACGAGGAACGACAGCAGCGTCGGGAGCACCACATAATCGACGGTGACGGGCAGTCTTGCCGCCAGCATGCCGACGAAATGCATCGCCCAGATGCCGACAGCAAACGACAGCGCCGCGCCTGCGATCAGCAGGCGGCGGTTCAGTGCAAACGCCTGCGAAACGCGAAGCGCCAGATTCAGGCCGACGAAGCTTGCCTGTATCGCCACGAGCAGTGACAGGGCAACCAGCGTCGGATCATGTTCGATGGGCATATCCCAGCGTCCTTGTCCGAATTTCAGCGAACCTAAAGCGACGCGTCAAAAAAAATCAACCAGCTTGCGCTTGTTCGAAACAATTCCGCGCCGCCTTGACCGGCCCCCACTGAGTGGTCCGATTGGAATGTTAGTTTAGAGATTGCATTTTGACTATCTCCTTTGGTGCTGGCCAGACGAGGGCCTCGGGTGCCGGCGGTCGATATCCCAGCGATGAGTGTGGACGCACCGTGTTGTAGTGGCGTCGCCAATTCTCGATCACGATCTGTGCCTCCTTCAATGTGTAGAAGATCTCGCCGTTGAGCAGCTCATCGCGCAGCTTGCCGTTGAAGCTCTCGCAATAGCCATTCTCCCACGGACTGCCCGGCTCGATGTAAGCGGTCCT
>NZ_JBXANK010000004.1:0-132809 GCF_058801645.1 Afipia sp. GW822-FHT03D08 | reverse complement strand
ACATTATGTGGCGCGCCACATAATGTCGAGCTCGGCGCCGCTTGGCAGAAGCACTCCGACCAGACGGACCGCGACTACCTCTCGGTCAAGCTCGACGATCCGAGCTTCCCCGCCCCGATCTACGCGACCCTGGTCGAGGTCGAAGGCGAGGAAGGCCTGCAGCTGATCTGGTCTCGGCCCGAACCGCGACTGACCCGGGCGACGAGCGGGCCCCGCCGTGAGGCGGGGCCTTCGCCATGTCGCGCCTGGCAGCCGCTAGTTGCGTTCTGCAGCGCCAACATCGCGATAGCCACGCCGCCTTTTTGCACGCTCAAGCCGGCCTAGAGCGACGGAGGCTTCCTCGGGCTGGTCGAAGGTCTCCATCATCGACTGGCCGTTGGTTCCGATGCGCCCCCAGTTCCGGATGACCGACGCGCCGCCGAACAGCGTCGGTTGAAGCGCGAGCGCGTAGAAGCGCCGCATGTTTCGGGCCGGCTCGACGCGATGCAGATGGAGCTGTTCAGGAACCTCGTTGGCCATGACGTAAGTCTCGCTTCCTTTAGAAGCGGCGTCCAACGCCTTTCATGAATCAATCTGCGCTGACCGATTCATCAGCCTGATCAGTCAGTCACACCAGTTTCGACGCGGGCCGCCCCAAGGGCGAGCGAGCCCTTCGGCGATCAATGTCGCGCCAAGGGAGTGGCCGGCCCGCCTTACCACGCGCAGCTTGCGGCCGAAACGGTCTTCGTCCCGGTCTGCGGCGACGAGAGAGAACGCACCGGCATTGAGTAAATCGAGGAGTCTGCGCCTGGCCGCCTCTCCCTTCATCCGCTCTGTCTCGCAGTGCGGCGGACTCAGTTCGGGAACATCGATATCCGCTATGCGGATCTTGACCCGCAGATGCCAGAAGGGTGTCGCCGTCGACGACGCAGTTCACGCGCCGCGCTTCGCCGCAAATCGAGAAAGTCGCCGCAAGGCTGTCCGGATAGGAAGCTGGCAACGGCCGTTGTGTTGGACTGGCCTGAAAGGGTGGATCCGAGGCGAGCGTCGTCGCCGCAACCAGCAGCATTCCCGCGGCCAGCATCATCTCGGTCTTTATGAAACTTCTCCCTTGATCGATCGAAGCCGGCGATCTCCTCTAGTCTCGGATCCTTGCTGGAATGTCGATCATGCAGGTCAGACCCTGGAGGCATTCGCCTTTGCGCTTGGCTTGGGCGATCAAGATTTTGGCGAGCCGCCTGCGGCGGACGGCTCTATTCGCTTCGCTCACGGAGCCCGCAGGCGGTCTCCGCCGGGTCCGGTGACGATCCTCTCGCGAGACCATTTAAGCCGAGGTCAAGCCGATGCCCCTTTTCGGCGGCCTTACGGCGCGATCGCCTCCGATCAAGTACGCACCCATCGGGGTCGCGATGCCCGCCGCCCGAGAAGGGCTACGTTGATTCGAGGTGGAATGCCGGACAGCCATTCGGTCATCTGCTCTCGTCCGAACCGCGACTGAGACGCCACGTAGAAGGTCCCGCCGTGAGGCGGGGCCTTCCCAGACAAGGCAGCGACGATCGCCAGCGTTGGATCGCCAAGACACCGACGGATGCGGCACGTGCCTTAAGCGGCCGGTAGGTTGGTCAAAATCGCCACTGCGCTGGCTCATGCCAGCGCAGGTTCGGGATGAACAAAAGCTCCACCCCCGCCGATTCTTGGCGGTATGGTGGCCAGAGCGGGACAAGGCGGCGGATCGTCGTCGTCATCGCGCCGGCGGCGGGATACGATGCGAGACCATTTTCTCAGCGCGGAGCGGCGCCGCCGCTCCGGCGGCATATGCCCCAGCCCAAAGGATGGGTTCGTCGAAAGCGTGAGGCTGTCGAATGTGTCCAGCGCCTTCAAAGCGCGCAGAATCTCGTCCACCTCGACAATAGAGCCATCCTCTAGCTGACGCAGCGATGGAGAGCCCGGAACTGCGCGGGCGTCAGACGCCCAGGAGGCTAACAGGGCCCGCTTCTCAGCACGGCTCATCTCCGGATCATTTATAACGTCATCAGGCTGCTGGAATATCGGATGTCCAGCGCTGCGGCGTGCTTTATGGCGATCAATGTTTGAAAAGCTGCTATATTCAGTCATCTCCGTTTCTCCGCAATTCGTGACACCCGGATAGATCGGGAGGCAAATCGCAGGGTTTAGGTTTGGTCGACGGGCTCAGGCAGCTTTGCGCTGCGGCTCCGTATTTTGGCTGATCTGCTTCGTCTTGCCGTTGTCTCCCGCCGATGGGGCGTTGCGCGTCGAACCGATGGCGATCCGGCGAGGCTTCAACTCCTCGGGAATCTCCCGCACCAGATCGACCGACAGCAGGCCATTCTCCAACGTAGCATTGGCGACCTTGACGTGGTCGGCAAGCTTGAACGCCTGTTTGAAATCGCCGATCGCCAACCCTTGGTGAAGAATCTGCCTATTCTCCTGGCTCGGCCTTTTCTGTCCCGTCACGATGAGCTCAGGACCGTCCTGGGTGAGCTCCACCTCATCCGGGCTGAAGCCGGCGATCGCCATGGTGATGCGGTAGTCGTTGTCGCTCTTCTTCTCGATGTTGTAAGGCGGCCAGTCTGAGCGCACGCTGATATCGAGCATGTCGAGAAGGCGATCGAAGCCCACCGTCGAGCGGTAAAGGGGCCTATAATCGAAGCTTCTCATAGCCATATCCTCCGTAAAGCAACATGGATTACAAGCAGCGTCACAGCGTCTCTGCGACGCCTATTGGTCGGGCCGAAGCCCCGACGCAGAAGGATTTGGGAGAACCAAAAACTCAGTGCAAGAGAGCAAACCGAGATTTTTTGAACGATGTTTACGTTCAAGCAGCCGGATCGATGACGTCGGAGCGGATGCCGTAAACTACACCTCCGACGGCGAGCCGCCGTCCGAATGGGCTCGACAAACGACACACTCAGCCCCGCCGGCAGCCCGGACGGCCTTGCCGCTTCGCTCATCAAAGCGCCGACCATCTCGAACCAGGCGCCGTCCCAAGGCGCGGCTTTGGGATTGACGTCATTTTACCGCCAGGACGATCTTGCCTTGAATGTGCCCCTTGGCAGCTCGCTCGTGCGCAAGCCGCGCGTCGGCAAGGGCATAGGTGCTGTCGAGGACGACCCGGATCGTGCCTGCAGCAAGCAAGCTTCCAATCTCCGCCAGCTGCGCGCCACTCGACCGGACCTGAGTCGCCGAGACCGTGACGCCCAGCTTTTTCGCATCCTCCGCGCCGGTGAACCCAAGAGGAAAGACAGGAAACAGTGCGCCGCCCGGCTTCAGCGTGCGCAAAAACCGTCCGGTGCCGGGTCCGCCCACGGCGTCGACCACAAGATCGACGTCATGCGCCACGTCCTCGGGAGGCGTCTTGGTGTAGTCGATGAACGCGTCGGCGCCGAGATCGCGCAGAAGCGCCTCGTGCTTGCCCGACGCCACGGCGATGACATGGGCGCCTTTCAGCTTGGCGATCTGCACCGCGAAATGTCCGACGCCGCCAGCCGCTCCATTGACGAGAACGGTCTTGCCTTCCAACGGTACCGGCACATGCGGATACGGTTGTAACGGGTTGGGCGCGTCGTGCCCCAGATCGACCAGAAACTGCCACGCGGTGAGCAGCGACATTGGCGCCCCCGCGGCGTGCGCATGGTCGATCCCGGCCGGCTTGATCGCGACTTCGGAAGCCGGCACGCTGACATACTCGGCGTAAGCCCTGCTGTCGCCAGCGAGGCCCGAGGGAAATCGGACCATCGAATAGACCTCGTCACCCACGGAGAAACCTTCGACATCGCCGGCCACGGCCTCGACGACGCCGGAGATGTCGGTCCCGAGGATGAGCGGGAACGACACCCGCGGCTGCCATTCGGGCGGAAGCATCTTGTAGCCCTCACGCAGATACCAGTCGGGTGGATTGAGGCCGACGGCGTGAACCCGGACCAGCACTTCGCCTGGCTTCACCTCAGGCTTCGGGGCATCCTCATAGACCAGCACCTCGGGACCGCCGAACGCGTGCTGCCGGATCGCCTTCATTGTATCGCTCATCATGATCTCCTTTCGCCGTTCGGTGCTCAGACACCGATATAACACCGGTCCCGGCATTGATAATCTGCTCCAATGGCGCTTCAATAGTGCCATGAAGGAACAAATGCTTTTGGAGCGGTTGACCGGCCTGATCGCGTTTGCGCGTGCTGGCTCGATGGGTAGCTTCACAGCCGCTGCTCGCTCCTTATCGGTCTCACCCTCAGCCGTCAGCAAGAGCATACAGCGCCTTGAGCGGCATCTGGGGGTTCCACTCTTCACCCGCACGACCCGGTCGCTGACACTCACGCCAGAGGGTCGCGATCTTCACGAGCGCGCGCTGCGTCTGCTGCGCGAGGCGGAAGCGATCGAGCAGGCGGCGATGAGCGCGCGCTCAGAGCCGTCGGGCAACTTGCGGGTGGCGGCGTCGCTGCCGATCGGACTGCATGTGATCGCGCCCGCTCTGCCTGCGTTCCGAAAGAGTCATCCCAAAGTGACGGTCGATCTCAGACTGACTGACCGGATGGTGGACATCATCAAGGAAGGCATCGACGTCGCAATACGCATTGGCGATCTGGCGGATTCGCGCCTGTTGTCGCGGAGCCTTGCCCCTTATCGACTCTGCTGCTTTGCGTCACCCGCTTACCTTGCGGCGCGCGGCGCGCCGCTGCACCCCGACGATCTGGCGGGGCACGACCTCGTCAACCTTCGTTATCAGAGCACAGGTCAAAGCTTTCGCTGGCCCTTTCAGATTGCCGGTCACGAGATCGAGCTGGTACCCACCGCGAGCATCGTCGTCGACGTAAGCGATGCGGTACTCGTGACGCTCGCGGCCGGTGGCGGCATCGGGATCAGCGCCTCCTTCATTGCGGCGCCTTACGTCACGCGCGGCGACCTCGTCCCAGTGCTTTCCGCCTTTGCGGTAGAGCGGCACAATATTACTGCAGTATGGCCCGAAAGCCGCCGCGCGAACCCTGCCGTGCGTGCCTTTCTGACCCTATTGCAGGACGTCTTTCAGGAGCGACTGACGGCCACGGCGAGCCTGTCGGAGGAAGGGCGCCACGTTGCCGGAGCCAGAAACCAGACCACTCAAGGATTCCCGAGTTGACATTCTAATCCCGGGTTGCGTCGTCCTTCGACGCGATATGCGCGTGATAGCCGCATAGTCCGTTGTGCTCATAGTATTCTTCGGCACTCAGGTCGGTTCCGCAAACCGCGCTAGCGGCCCTCCGCCATCGATAGGTCGACTGACATCGGCAGGTTCGTTGCGCTTGTGACCGCCGTTGTCATCATCCCCGCGGTTTCCGGCCTATGCCGTGCGCAGCCTCCGATGACGATCCGCCACGCGCCTCTTTGCGCGCCTCCCAGGTCGCGACCAGAAAGGTGGCCATCGCGCCAGCGAGATTGACTGCCAGCTCCGCGTGCCTTGGCTGTGGGCGCGCGCGCTTCGGCCCAGGGCTGTGCGCATCACTGAGCTTGTTGCGCAGGGCGCCCAAGGATTCGACAACAGACTGGCAGCTTCCGAGAATCTGCTTGAAGACCTGCTCCGTATGGTCGTCGGGCGCGAGCTTCAGGACTTTGGAGAGCTTGCGGTAGAGGGCCGGCAGATCGTCAGCTTCTTGCCAGGTCTCACCCGCCTCCTCGAGGATCCATTTGCAGACGTCTTCGAGCAGGGTGCGGGCCAATGTAATTGCGCCTGCCGGTTCCGAGCCGCGCCGCTCCATGGCCATGGTCCAACGCGCGTGCACCTGCGTCGGGTCAAAGGCGGCCAGCGTCGCGGAGATGCTGGCATCTGCTGGCGATCCGGTTGGTGCGACTCTCACGGCGTAAAATGGACTTCCAGAAATTCGTCCCGCCAAGGCTAACGTATAGCCGTCGTGCCGCAGTAGGCCGTCGATCTTCTCGGCCAGCTCGATTTGCTCGCTCCCCGAGAACGCATCTGGCGCCGTGACGGCGGCAAGGAATTTAAATAGCTGCGCGCGTGAGCACGTTAGCAGCCCGAGCGTCTCCAGCACATCGCGCTGGGTCAGGTCGTCGTTGCGGATAGTATGGCGATGGAGATAGTCCTCGAGCGTTGCCTCATCGCTGGGATGAGGTGCGCGAAGAGAACCGATCGGCCAAAGGCCGCGAATAAGCTCGATGTCCTCGATCTCGCGCGCCAGCGGGCGGCCTTCGAACAGCGCGATCAGACGTCGACGCGTGAGCGTGGTGACCGCCGGGCCGTTTAGCTCGTCAATCTTGGCCAATTGCTCACTGAGCTCGAAGCGCTGCTCTTCAGCGGCAAGCTCGCGAGCGGAGACGACGACCTGTTCGGCCGATACATCCGCAAGCCGCTTCTGGGCATATTTGTATTTGCTGGCGAACGCCTCCTGTTCCTCGCCGTCCGCCAGATTCAACCGACGGCACAAGCCCGGTACGTCATAGGCTTTGGCGTCAGAGATCGCCGACGCCAGCAGGTGGCGAAGCTCCTTGATCATGGCGGGTGGGATAGCGACGGGCATCGGCGCTGGTGTCGGCTGGCGTATGGTCGGCATACTAAAGGACCCCCCACGCCCGATATCTGTCTCTCCCGGTCGCCTCCCGCTCCAGCGCTTCTAAGCGGTCCGTCATGTCCAACAGCTTTCGCGCCGCGGCGGCAATCGCTCCGGCGATCGTCGGATAAGTCTCCGCCGAGTTCATCGAGACGCCATCCGGAAATGTCACGGTCGCCTGATAGCCATTGCCTTTCGGCGTGGCGGAAAGCTGGATCGCTGACATAGCGCGGCTCGCCTCATATCTTTCGATCGTTCGAGCACGCAGCGACTAAAACCAGCCACGGCGCTTGAACCAGATGAGGGGCAGAATGGGGCTAAGCACGATGGCAAGCCAGGACAAAGGGTATCCCCATGTCGAGCTCAACTCCGGCATGTTCTAAAAGTTCATCCCCCAAATACCCGCCAATAGCGTCGGCGGCACGCCGACAACCGAAACGATAGTCAGGACTTTGAACAAGTCGTTCTGGTCGATCGAACTATGATCGAAGAGGCGCTCCCCGGTCAATTGTCAGGTGAAGCTCGGCTCAGATTTGAGCCAGATGGCTTGAATTGCGAGTTCAACATTCCCTTGGCGATTATGCAGGAACGATAGCTCCGACGCCTGTCGCCCACCTCGATCGACTGTATTCAAAGGTCGGCGTGTCGGTGCTAAGCTTGGACGCGAATCCGCTGGCGCACTCTTTCATAGAGTTGGACGTCTGCCTTTTGCAGAAGCTCGACCACGATTGCGAATTGCTGCCGATCGACATGGGTCGCCCAGCCGCTTTCGCAGCGCACGACGAGATAGTAGCTGTCGCCGTATTCTTCGACACCGCGTTTGAACGTGACAGTTGCACACTGAACGGTGCCTTTCTCGCGCAATTGCGGTCCGGGAACGAGATTGCAATTGTATCGCGGTGCAAGTTCAGGGAACGGACCGTCGTCCTTGTCACGCTTGCGATAATGATCGAAGATCAAGTCAGGCTGGCATCCGCGAACCAACCGAAAGCTCATGCCAACGCCTGCATAATCATTTCGGGTGTGACGCACCGGTGGATCGAATGCCAGCGTCACGCGAATGCAGCGCTCACCGTTTCCCCCAGCCTGAAACGCTTCCGGGATCGGAATCCGATAGACGGCAAAATGATCGAGGGCGATCTCATCCTCGGCGTAAAGCGTGACGCGCGCGTTGTCCGAGAATGCGGCGCGTTCGAGATCCACCAGACCGTGACCGACAATCGCCCGCGTCGCATCTGCACCAAGCAGCTGAAGCCGCTCGCTGGCGGGCGGCGGGATTTCCGCAGATCCCACAATCAGCGCCCGCACGAGATTAGCTGAGGCCTGCGGGAAGCGCGTCATGATCTGCGCGGCGCTGAAGGCAACGCGCG
The DNA here is from genome assembly GCF_058801645.1 of Afipia sp. GW822-FHT03D08. NCBI lineage: Bacteria > Pseudomonadati > Pseudomonadota > Alphaproteobacteria > Hyphomicrobiales > Nitrobacteraceae > Afipia > Afipia sp. GW822-FHT03D08. The sequence continues at coordinate 124,906 of NZ_JBXANK010000004.1, read as the reverse complement.
GCGCGGCATAGGACGTGCCTGATCCCGCCGTGAAGAGCTGATCGAGATAGCTGTGATGCAGCGTCAGAACACCGGCGCTGCCGACGTCCTCCCCTCCCCGCAGCCGCGCGACGACGGCATCGAAAATCAGCGTGCCGCCAATCTCAACGACGTCGGGTTTGGTTGCCCCGCCTGGTCCCGGCCCGATCCTCGAGAACGGCGCCGGCTCATGCAGGCGTGTGATGGCGCGGACGCGGACGTCGTCGGCGCGATCGGGATCGAGACCCTCACCGTGCGCGAGTGCGCCGACGGTGATGACGTTCAAGGCGCCGGCCGGCTCGAACAGCCGGTTGGCATCCTCCAGAAGATAGCGCGGATATTCGGTCACGGCCTGTTCGAGACGATTGCCGCCGCGCGGGCTGCGATTTCCGGACGAGACGACGATGACGACGTCGAGCTCGCGCGCCAATTCGTCGAGCGTGGCGGCCCATGTGCCGACCTTGCCGCCGTCGAAGACGCGCCGGCGGTCGGCAAGCGCGATCACGAAGACCCGACAGCCAAAGCGCTGGTACAGGGTCGCGATCGCCTCGCGCATCTGCGAGGGCACGAGGCGCCTGTCGTCAAAGCCACCTTGGTCGTTCACCACTTTCGCCGCACAAAGCCGCGCGCCGCGTTGCAATGCGCCGGCGTCGAGTTGCGCACGAAGATCGCCGAACACGGCCACACCGGCCACGCGAGTGCCATGACCCCAGACGTCCGCGGTGCCGAGATCGGCCGGTACGCCGATCGAACCGACAAGAATATCCGCCAGGAATGGGTGATCGTTGACGCCGCTGTCGATGATGCCGATCAGCGGTGCGTCATCGGCCACGGCATTCAATGGCGGCGCATCCGCCATGACCATGTCGAGCGCCTCTGCCGTGGTCACGTCCGGGGCTGGCGGCAGATCGATCGCCGCGATTTCCTCGACCGTCAGCAACGTGCGCAGCAGCTCGCCCGTCAGACGCGCGCGAAACATGCTGATCGAGGGGCCGACATAGCGATCAAAGACATCGCCACCTCGTGCCTCGACGTAGCGGATGACATCCTCAAGCTTGCGCTCGCGGAGGCGACGTTCGCCCAGATCCCAAAGCTCGATGTCCACCAGATAGGATGTCTGCGCGACGAAATCCTCGACATCAGCGAAACCTTCTTCCCGCAAGCGTGGTCCGATCCGATCACGCGGCTCGACCGATCCAATGCTTTCGATCCCGGAGACGAAGTTGACGTAGGGGGCGTGCTTCTGGCCAGGGGGCGGGCCGCCCTGATAGGCGTCAAGCCGCGCGCGGAAATCCCGCATGTCTTCACTCGATGCGAACAGCACGAGCGTGCGGTCCGCGTCGCTGGACAAAACCGTGAGCCCGAGCCGTTCCCACTCCTCCTCGAGCAGGGCGCCCGTCATCTGCACGCGCAGGATCAGAGACGGGTCGACAAATTCGGGCTTGCGCCGGCGTCTTTGTTCCTGGGTCGCGGTGTCGAGCTCCTCGCGCAGCTTCGTCGTGTGTTGGCCGCGATCGCGCGGTGGCGGCGGTCCGCCGCCGCCGTGCTTGCGCCGCTCGAATTGCTCGGGAAGCCGGACGAGTTCGAGGTGATCGTATCGGGCCACGGCGCGCCTAGCTCGGCGACGCGAGGCGAGACTGTCCTGCCCGGCGGCGCGCCTCGTCCTCCAAGGCGCGATTGAAGTCGCGGGCCTGCACCTGCTTACGGCGATCGATGATCATCGTCTTGACCGCCTGGGTGCAGACGCGCTCGATCTCGGCGTAGGAATAGCCCTCCAGCGCGGCCGCATGCTGCAGCGGATCGAACGCGGTCGCGATGTTCTTGAACTTGAGCCGCAGGAAGCGGGCGATCATCGCGCGATCCGGCTTGTCGAACCAGACGACCTCGTCGAAGCGCCGCCAAACCGCCGGATCGAGGGATTGATCAAGGTTGGTCGCGGCGATCAGAAAGCCCTTCGGCTGAATATGATCGATGAACAACAGAAGGCTGTTGACGACACGGCGCAGCTCATTGTGCTCGCTCGAGTCATCGCGCGAGCGCGCCAGCGCGTCGAACTCGTCAAAGAACAGCACGCAGGGCTGTTTCCGGGCGAACTCGAAAATCTTGCGGACATTGCCAGCCGTCTCGCCCAGGTAGGACGAGATCAGCCTATCGAGCTTGACGAGGAACAGCGGCAGACCGAGCTCGGCTGCAAAAATCTCCGCGCACAGCGTCTTGCCGCATCCCGGCGGGCCGCAGAACAGAAGCTTGGATCGGACCTTGAGGCCGTGACGCCGGATCTCGTCGGCGCGGCGAAACTCTTTGACGAGGCCGAGCAGCACCCGCACGTTCGTCGCCCCGAGCACGATATCATTGTGCGTGTGCTGCGGTTCAATCCGCTCGATGAAGTCGGCGGCTGCTTCGGGGAACGGAAGCAGGGGCGCAAGCGCCTTCGGACCGCTCGGCCGGCTTGGGCCGGCCTCAAGGGTCTTGCGCAGGCTGCGCGCCAGCACGCGGTTGTTCTTCTTTTCCTCTTCGCCGATGATTTGCTCCGCTACGGCCCGGAACTCATCGTCCCGACCGTAGCTGGCCAGCAATTTTTTCATCAACTCCCCGCGGGCCATGGCTCTGCTTTACTTTCTCCTGTTGGGCGAATCATAACCGCAAATGCAGCGTTTCACGATGGGGTTACTGCCCGATTTAAACAACGCAAATCACCATCGTCGGGCGACATCTAAAGCACCCCCCACGCCCGATACCTGTCTCTGCCGGTCGCCTCCCGCAGACCGAGCTCCCCGACCAGGTCCTGGGCGGCGCGTGGCGTGATCCTCAGCTCCTGCGCGATCATGCCGGCCGAGACGATCGGCCGGGCCAACACATAGTCGATCAGCGCCGGCAGCCGGGAGGTGGAGCGGCGGCCGGCGAGCTTGCGGGCCAGCAGGGTGCGGGCAGTCTGCCAACGGTCGTGATCCTTGAGACCGGCCTCGGCCGCGGCCGCGATCGCCTCCAACTGAACGGCGAGGCGGGAGGCCGCGTCGCGTGGCCGCCGCCGCTCGCGCGGGATCGCTTTGAGGCCGTCATGGAGGCAAGGCAGGTGCGAGCGCGCCTTTCCCCGCGCCCGCAGCAGCGCGGCGGCGAGCAGCCGGCCGAGCCATGGCGCGTGCTGTAGCGGTTCCAGCGCGTGCCACGCGTCGGCGGCGATCGCCGTCGCCAGCGCCGGCGGCAGGTTGCGTGTCTGGTCCACGACCGCTCGCCATGCGTCGAGACGTTCATCTTCGTCCCAGTCGAGATCGTAGACCAGCGGGTCTCGCTCGGGTCGCTTCGGGCGCCGATCGGTTGTCTCGCCGGCCAGCGTGCGGTCGGCTTGGGCGATCGCGGCGTCGACGGCCGCGAAGATGTCGGCCATCCGGTCGTCGGCTGGGGCCACGCGAAACCGCTCGGGCGCATCCGCCTCACTGTCTTCGTCTTCGCGATCGCGCACCTCATCCTCTTCCTCATTCCGGTTGCCGCGTTCCTCCTCCCGGTCGCCCTGCTCTCCCCTGCCCCGCAGCCCGGCCAGGCCGGCCACCGACAGCGCCCAGTCGGGCTTGGCGTCGGCGATGCGCCGTCGCGTTCGCAGAACGGCGTGGGCGCGCGTGAGCTCGTGGGTCGGGGCGCGGACGTCCATGCCGGCGTCGTGGAGGACGAGATCGTCGAGATGGACGAGCTCGCCTTCCAGCCACAGGGCGGCAGCGGCGTCTGAGAAGTGGGTCCGGGCGATCCAGCCGTCGCGGACCGGGCTCCTGGCCAGCCGCTCGTCGAGGCGGGCCAGCGCGTCTTCGGCCGCCGCGAGCGGGCCGGCGATCTGGCTCCAAGGTAGCGGATCCGGGATCTGGTAGGCGGAGGGCAAGGTCTTGATAACCTTAACGTGAATCGGTGAAACGGAAGCTATCACGGCGTTGGCTTCCGTCATAGCGATGCCTTCTGGCGCATGCTTCTCACTATCGATAACCACCCCTTATCGATAGTGTTGGACATGGATTCGCAAATCAGCGATTCTGAGCTTCCTCAGCCCGGCAAATCACGCCCGCCGGGCCTCCGATCGACGAGAGGACGACCCGCTGGCAGCCCCCTCCCCTCCTCCGAATGCCTTTTACCGTCGCCGGCGTGCCGAGCGGTCCTTACTCGGTCCGCGGCACGCTTCGATGCGGCGCGCGGGTTGTGACCTCCCCGCGCGCGATCGCGACGAAGCGGCGCTTGACCTCGGCGAAAAGGCCCGGCGTCAGCGCGCCGTAGTAGCCGCTCTCGGTATCGATGTTGCGCAGGTCCGGCCCGGGCCAGGCGAAGCGGTTGCTCTCGGTCAGCACGATCCACGAGCGCTCGGCGTCGAGCCGCAGACGTCCCTTGACGTCGGCCGGGATCTCGATCGCGTCGGCCGGATTCACCGGCGGCGTGTGGGTGATCGGCAGCACGCGCACGATCGGCGCGCCCTCCTCCGTCGTCATGACGATCGCCAGCACCAGGCAGGGCCGGTCCTTGTCGCCCTCCTCTCGGCCCTCGCGGTGCTGCCAGTCCCACAAATAGGCGTAGCGAAAAATCCAGCCGACGCGGACCTCAGTCGGCAGCATGCTTACCGGCTGGGGCGGTGAGTTGCGCAGGGTCCGGCGTCAGTTCGGCCGTTTCGACCGCCTCGATCTCGGCGTCACTCAGATCAACCGTGCGCTGGACCCGGCGGTCGCGCTTCGACAGGCGAACGAAGTCCTCATAAGCCATCAGCACGGTGCGCGGCCGGCCATTCTTGGTGATTACCACCGGCTCGCGCACGGCGGCATCCTGGTAGGCGCCGAAATTCTTGGAGACTTCGGCGGCGGTCACGGTGGAAGCCATGATCGGTTCTCCTTTGTTCCGGAATATACGGAAATCCCGGTAATCCCGCAAGAGGCCAATCAATGACCCCTTCTCCCGTCCGCCTGCCCGATTCGGCCTCGCTGGAAGCGGTCCTGGCGGGGCTCGACCCGACCTCGGCCGACGTCGGCCTGGTGGTTGCCCTCGCCGCCGCCTTCCCGGGCTTCGATTTCAGCGTCGCCCACGTGGACGACGACTACTGGCGCGACACGCGCTCGGTCATCTGGCCGGACGGCACCCGCGTCGGCGAGCTCCGACCGTGGATGACGGCAGAACTCGCCAGGGACGGCGGCGACGTCAAGGCGACGTGGGCGCGCCTGAAAGACACCGGCCTGCAGATCACCGAGTGGCGCGGCACCAGTGCCTTCGTCTTCGCGCCGACAGGTTCCGCAGCCGCCGACTACATCCAGATCGCGCTGGGCCGCGAGATCGAGTGGCGCGCCGGTTCCATCGTCGATCCGGATTACCGGCCCTGGGGTGAGCAGGAATTGCTCGACCCGAGCTGGCCTCGCCGGGATCCCCTGCCCGACACGGACCGACTCGCTGGCCCGATCTACCGCCTTCTCGATCGCGCCGGCGGCGCGTTCATTCACATCCGCAGCTTTCTAGACCGTTGCGGCCGCGTCGAGCACGAGAAGCGCGAGGCGAAGCGGCCCGAGATGGATCGGCGGGTCATCCGCGAAACCATGCCCAACGGGACGACGCGCGAAACCCCGTTCCTTGAGCTGGTGCCGGACTATTTCGAGCTCGTGCCGCGCGAGGTGAGGTTCTTCCGGGACTGGGAGGCATCGAGTGCGGCCGGGCAGCGCGTCTTCGCGCACTGGGCGCTCGACGCTCGCGATTACACCCACAAGGGCGAGCGTGAAGTCGGCTTCATTCCTCGCCCGTTGAAGATGCCGGGCGAACGCTTGCTCATGACGCCTGAGGCGACCGTCCATCAATTGATGGATCGGATTGAGGCGATCGATCGCGAGATCGCCCTGCCCTTCGGCTGGTTCTTTCTCATGATACACGGCCACTGGGTCGACGCCGATGTCGGCCTCGCGATCGCGGACGCCCTCAAGGCCCAGCGCGTGCGGCTGCCCGATCCGGACGCCGCCGTGCTGCTGCGCTGGGCCGCGCGGACCTACGGCTTCTGAGGGACGTGATGGACGATATAGTCAAAGTCCGAGCACTCGACGCCGAATCGCAGCGCGCCCTCGCGCTCGACACGCTGTCGGCCATCCTGCCGATGGACCGGCGCGATCGGCTCGCGCAGCTGCTCACCGACGACGACGTCGCGACTCTCAAGCACCTCGCCAAGGAAGGCATGGGCGAGAACAGTCTTCGCGCGCTCACGTCGGATCTGGCCTACCTCGAAGCTTGGGCTCTCGCGGCCAACGGCGAGGCGCTGCCGTGGCCGGCGACGGAAGCACTCGCGCTAAAGTTCGTCGCGCATCATCTATGGGATCCCGCGCAGCGCGCGATCGACTTACGCCATGGCATGCCAGCCGACGTCGCTGGCGAGCTGCGCGCCGAGGGCCTGCTGCGCACCGAGGGACCGCACGCGCCGAATACGGTGAAGCGGCGCCTTGCAAGCTGGGGGACGCTGCATCGCTGGAAGGGGATCGAAAGTCCGCTCACCGCGCCAAGTCTTCGTTCGGCCGTGCGTCTGGCTGTCCGCGCTTCTCCGCGGCCGCGCCGCCGTAAAAGCAAGCGCGCCGTGACGCGCGACGTCCTCGACCGGCTGACGGCGACTTGCACGACGGATCGGCTGGCCGACACGCGCGACCTCGCGATCCTGCTGCTGGCGTTCGCCTCCGGCGGGCGGCGGCGCAGCGAGGTGGCGCGGCTGCGGGTCGAGCAGCTGAGCGACGAGCCCGGCGTTCTGCTTGATCCGCTTGATCCGAATTCGCCGACGCTGCCGTGCGTCTCGATCCAGCTCGGTCGCACGAAGACCGGCGACGCCGATGACGAGCGTAGGGTGTTCCTGGTCGGCCCGCCGGTCAAGGCGTTGCGGGAATGGCTCGACCGAGCTGATATCCGGAAAGGCGCGATCTTCCGCGCGATCGACCGTTGGGAGGCGCTCGAGGAGCGCGCGCTGACCCCGCAATCGATCAATTTGATCGTCAAGCGGCGTTGCACGATGGCTGAGCTCGACCCCAAAGACTTTGCTGCGCATGGATTGCGGGCGGGATATCTCACCGAGGCGGCGCGCCAGGGCATCGGCTTGCCGGAGGCGATGCAGCAGTCGCAGCATCGGTCGGTCCAGCAGGCGGCGAGCTACTACAACGAGGCGGAGCGCGCGCAGGGCAGGGCTGCCCGGCTCGGTGTGTGAGTAGCGGCTGATGAAATGAGTGGCTTAAGTTGTCCGCGTACAACTCGACGCAGGCCAACCCCCGTCAGGCTTCAGCCGCGTCTGTCTGGCGCGAATATAGCCGGGCGCGCGCGCAAACCAGCGCCGATAGTAACGAACTGAGCGGTAGCGTCGAACGCTCCTCAACTCGCCCCGCCCGTGCGTTAAGTTGTCCGCGTACAACCCAGCCACATGAAGTGCGACGGTTCGCGCAAGGGCAAAATATACGCTCCGCAGCGCGCCAAACCGAATTCCGCTTTGGTGGAGATCACTCCGTTAACTTCTCATTAACCCATTAGTCCTTGCAGCAACGAAAGAATCGGGCATAACTTGGGTTCAACGCTTTTTGGGCCAACCTGCTCAAAAAACCGCAGATGCAGAGAAACCGATGCCCGCTACGCTTCTGCCGAAAGACAATGCGCCTCGCGATCTCAGGTCGTTGATCAACGCTGATGCGGCGGAGCTGTCAATGCGGCTTCGCGCGAGGCAGCTTGAGGACTTTCCCCCCGAGGCGAAAAAGACGTTGCGTCCGTTCTCTCCATCCGAGGCGGCGCGTTTCATCGGAATAGCCGACGGCTATCTCCGTCAGCTCGCCTCTGAAGGGAAGGGGCCCGATCCCCTTCCCAATGGGCGTCGAATGTATTCGCTTGAGGATGTCGAGGCGCTACGTCAATCGCTCGACGCTTCTGGCAAGGGCGGACGCCGCTACACGCCTCGCCGCAGCGAAAATGAGAAGTTGCAGGTCCTCGCGGTGATGAACTTCAAGGGGGGAAGCGGCAAGACGACGACATCGGCGCATCTGGCCGAATACCTCGCCTTTCGCGGATATCGTGTGCTGGCTATCGATCTGGATCCGCAGGCGAGCCTGACGGCACTCTTCGGATTGCAGCCCGAACTCGACGTCGCCGACAATGACACGATCTATGGCGCCATTCGGTACGACAGCGATCGCCGCGAGATGGCCGAAATTGTGCGGGCCACATACATTCCCACGCTTCATTTGATCCCCGGTCAACTCGAACTGATGGAGTTCGAGCATGAGACGCCGAAGGCGTTGATGACGCGGCAGGACGGCGGCCAGATGTTCTTCGCTCGCATCGGTGAAGCACTGGCGCAGGTGAGCGATGCCTATGACATCGTCATCATCGATTGCCCGCCGCAACTCGGGTTCCTGACCCTTTCGGCACTCTGCGCCGCGACAGCTGTACTCATCACAGTCCATCCTCAGATGCTGGACGTAATGTCGATGTCCCAGTTCCTGAACATGACAGCTGGCTTGCTCGACGTCGTCGCCAATGCAGGCGCGGCGACTGACTACGACTGGATGCGTTATCTCGTCACGCGATACGAACCGAGCGACGCGCCCCAGACCAAATTGGTGGGCTGGATGCGCTCGATCTTAGGTGAACGAGTTTTGACCCATCCGATGGTCAAGAGCACGGCCATCGCCGATGCCGGATTGACCAAGAACACACTCTACGAGGTCGATCGGAAGGGCTTCTCCCGTCCGACCTATGACCGTGCGATTGAATCTCTCGACCTCGTCAACGGTGAGATCGAGGGTTTAATCAGGCAGGTCTGGAAGAGGGTCTGAGCATGGCTCGGAAGATAAGCTTCGACCACGTGCCCAGCGAGCCACAAGCGTCGCAAGAACCTCCAGCGCGACTGTCGGCCAACCAGGTCCGGCCGCTTCTGGGCCTGGACCGGCCGCTCAAGCAACCGGGCGCGCTCGGTGCGATCTCGCAGAACCTCGGCGGCATCAAGGAGCGAGCGGATCGGGCCGACGAGTTGGAGAGACAGCTGCTCGAGGGGCAGACGATCGTCGAGCTCGATCCGGCCCTCGTCGACGATTCCTTCGTACCGGACCGCATGGAGGCGAGCGCGGCCGATGAGGCGGCGTTCCAAGAGTTGATCCGCGAGCACGGTCAAAACACGCCGATCCTCGTTCGCCCGAGCCCGGAGAATTCAAGCCGCTTTCAGGTAGCCTTCGGGCACAGGCGCCTACGCGCTGCCCGCTCGCTCGGAAGAAAGGTGCGGGCGGTGGTCCGCGCTCTGAGCGACGAAGAGCTGGTGGTCGCCCAAGGCCAGGAGAACAGTGGTCGAACCGACCTGACCTTTATCGAGCGAGCCCGCTTTGCCGCCCGACTCGAAGAGCGCAAGTTTTCGCGCGAGACAATCATGGCGGCGTTGAACGTCGACAAGGCTGCGCTATCGCGACTCATTGCGGTTGCGACCCGCGTCCCCACCGAGGTCGTCGAGGCGATCGGCGCCGCGCCTGGCTATGGCCGCGTTCGATGGCAGGAGTTGACCGATCTCCTTGATGGCGACGGCAATCGACACCGCGCCATCGCGCTTGTGAAGGAGGAAGGGTTCGCTGACCAAGACAGCGACAAGCGGTTCGAAGCACTCGTCGCAGCGTTGGGCACCAAGGCGGCGCGGGCGCGGGCGGAAAGCTGGTCGGCGGCCGACGGCACGCTCGCAGCGAAGGTTATGCGAACCGGCAAGAAACTCAGTCTGACTTTCGACGACCGCGTAACCCCGCAATTTGGCGAATTCGTTCGCCAGCACTTGCAAAGGCTCTACGACGAATACCGCGCCGCGTCCGGCGAGGACTGAAGGAACACCCACCCGGAATGAGCCGGCTGGGCAGGTGCAATCTGGCTCAGGAGAAACCTAGGCAAAAGAAAAAGGCCCCCGAAACGTCACCGTCCCGGAAGCCTCTGTCTTAGTTTGGCGACTGATAGAGAATCACTTCCGCGAATCGCAGTCAAGTGTCTCGTGCGAGACGGCGCCGTTTTGGCGAGCAGATTTCCTTTGCCCGAACGAGGCAAAGACATGGAACCTTATCAATCAACGACGCCCTTCGGGCGGCGATCGCTGACGCTCGCCCATGTGGCAACACAGATCGTCGCGTCATCCCGGCCGCCTGAGAAGGTCGTGCACAAGTGGAAGATTTTCCACGCCATCTGCAGGGCACGGCCGAGCCTCGGCGTGACAGAGCGAGCGCTGTCGGTCTTGAACGCGCTCCTCACCTTCCATCCCGAGACGGCGCTGACGGGCGAGGACGACCTTGTCGTTTTCCCCTCGAACCAGCTCCTGTCACTGCGCGCGCACGGCATGCCGGCGTCAACGTTGCGACGCCATCTCGCGGTCCTGGTCGACGCGGGCCTCGTCATCCGCCGCGACAGTCCCAACGGCAAGCGCTACGCGCGCAAAGGTGCGTCCGGCGAGATCGAGCTGGCGTTCGGATTCGACCTCTCGCCGCTTGTTGTCCGCTCGGAGGAATTCGAAAGCCTGGCAGCCGCCGTGGAGGCCGAAGCGCGCGCCGTTAAGCTCGCGCGGGAACGCATCACGCTGTGCCGGCGCGATATCGCCAAGATGATCGCGACCGGCATCGAGGAGGGCGTGCCCACACGCAGGGGAGGGCAGGGACCCGCGGACTGGGCGCAGATCCACGCCGGCTTCCGCTCGATCGTCGAGGGGATTCCGCGCACCGCGACGCGCGCGCAGCTGGAAGCGGCGGCCGAGGAGCTATCACAACTGGCCGACGACGTCCTCAACCTCCTGGAAAGCCACATCAAAACACACGATATGAGCGCCAATGAGTCCCGAAATGAGCGCCATATACAGAATTCAAATCCAGACCCCTTAATTGATCTTGAACCTGGCTTTCGAGGAAGCCGGGCGGCGAGGGCGGTGCCAGAACCCCAAACGCCGAGGATTGCGGAAACGGCCTATCCGCTTGGAATGGTATTAAACGCTTGCCCGGACATCTCCGACTACGCCAAAGGCGGAATTTCGAACTGGCGCGACCTGCTGGCGACCACGGCCGTTGTGCGCTCGATGCTTGGGATCAGTCCCAGCGCCTGGGAGGAGGCGCAAACCGTCATGGGCGAAATGCAGGCCGCGGTGGTTGTCGCGTGCATCCTGCAGCGCGGCGCGGCAATCCGCTCCGCCGGCGGCTATCTGCGCGGTCTGACTGAACGGGCCAAGGTCGGTGAATTCTCGCTCGGCCCGATCCTGATGTCGCAAATCAACGCACAACTGCGCACGAAGCGAACCGCATGATGGCGCGGGCGATGTCCGAAAAGGCATGCCATCTCCGATGGTTCGATGGTTCGATGGGACGTGGGCGTCCCGCGCCGGTGAGGTCGCAGCCGCGGGGCGGAGCTCGGGTTTCGCGCACCCGGCGTTGGTGCGACGGTCCTGCCGTCGAAGCCGTCGCAGGGCGGTTCGCCGCTGCCGCTCGATCCGGCCATGGCTGATTTCCATGGTCGACCCCGATCCGTGCGGCGCTTCCTCGCTGACCCACGATCCTGGATGGGCAGGCATCGACTCGCGGTTTTCCATAACTCGAAATGGGGCCGGCGCGTGGTCCAGGTAGCACGACGACGATTGCTCCTCTCTACAGGTCGGGCGGCGCTCCCGGTTGCATGGCTGGATTCCTATGGCCGTCGCCGGCACGGCGGGCCCTACGCCCGAGAATTTTCCCCTGCCGGATCACCCCGCGAGCGGGGCCCCGACCGGCATTCCTCGCGCACGCGCCTGCGGCGCCAAAATTCACGGCCTGACGGGACGCAGCGCTGCGCTCGCCCTTCGCCCGCGTCTGTAACCGTCCGGTGTCGGCCCTTTCAGCTTTGTGATCGCCGGCTTTTGGCGAAGGCGGCCTTTCCGATGGCACGGCGTCGGGCCAGCCTCGCGATGTTGGCCTTGATGGTGGGAAGGTCGATGTCCTCTGGGTCGAAGACGCGTCCGTACCATTCTATCAGCCGCTTGCGTTCGGGATGTCTGGGCTTGGCCATGGCCTCGACGAACTCTTCGAAGCCGGGGATTCCGCCGACGTCTTCCGGCGGAGCGCGGCGGGCGCCGTCGACAAAGCGCGGGTATTCGAGGCCGGGATCGGCATCACCGATGGCCTCGATCGTGAGCGTGTGCTCCCAGTTGTCGCCGAAGTCGTAGGTGTAGGCGAAGCGCTTCAGACCGCGATCGGTCAGCGGCCCGAGCTTGGTGTTCTTGGCGTCGCTGAGCTTGATCCACCCATCCGGGTCGGGGATGCCGTATCGCCTGCTTTGGCCGTCGATCTCGATCGTGAAGTCGAACAGGTGATAGTTCTCGAACAGCATGACGGCCTGGATAACCTCGTGAAGGCCTCTCAGGCTCGTCGTCAGGGGAACCTTGACGCGCCGCCAGACGGCCGGCTCGACATGGTCGAGCACGATTTTGATGCAGGCGATGCGATCGACATGGGAAGCGGCCGAGATCATGCCGCCAGCGTAACGGCCTCTCGTGGCGTCTGCCAGTTCCAAGGCGCGAGATCGCCGATCCGGTTGATGGGATGGTCGCCGATGCGAGCCAGGACGTCCCGGAGATAGGCCTGCGGATCAAGGCCGTTGAGCTTGGCCGTCTCGATCAGGGTGTAGATGACGGCGGCGCGTTCGCCGCCGCTGTCGGAGCCGGCGAAGAGCCAGTTCTTGCGGCCGATGGCGAGCGGCCGGATCGCGCGTTCGGCGGCGTTGTTGTCGATCTCCAGACCGCCGTGATCGGCATAGCGGGTCAGAGCCGGCCAGCGCGACAGGCCGTAGCGGATCGCCTTGGCGAGTTCGCTCTTGCCCGACAGCTTGGACAGCGTCGCGTCGAGCCAGCTTCGCAGATCGGCGAGCCGTGGAAGGGCGTGCTCCTGACGCGATCGTCTTCGTTCGTCGGGCGGGCGACCGCGGACGGCGTCCTCGACCTGGTAGAGCTCTCCGATCCGGCGCAAGGCCTCGGCAGCGACCGGCGAGGCGTTGGACTGGTGGATATCGAAAAACTTGCGCCGGACATGGGCCCAGCAGGCGACCTCGGTGATCGCGGTGCGCTTACCGGGGCTGTCGGCATAAAGCTTGTCGAAGCCCGCATATCCGTCGGCGTGGAGATATCCCGCAAAGCCCTGGAGATGGCCTTGCGGGCGGATGCCCTTGCGATCCGGGGTGTAGCGATAGAGGACGGCGGGCGCTGCATCACCGGCATGGGGGCGCTCGTCGCGGACATACACCCAAAGCCGGCCCGTCGCGGTCTTGCCGAACCCGGGAGCGAGCACTGGCACGGGGGTATCGTCGGCGTGGAGCGCGGGCCCGGCCATGGCATGCTTGCCAATCGCCTCGGCCAGGGGCGTCAACAGCGCCGCCGCCGATCCGACCCAATCGGCCAGGGTCGAGCGGTCGAGCTCGACGCCTTCCCGGGCATAGATCTCGGACTGGCGGTAGAGCGGCAGGTGGTCGGCATACTTGGCCACCAGCACATGGGCGAGCAATCCAGGGCCTGGCCGTCCGCGCTCGATCGGCAGGGAGGGCATCGGCGCCTGCACGATCGCCTCGCACTGGCGGCAGACGATCTTGGGGCGGATATGCCGGACGACCTTGAACAGGGTGACGCGCTCCAGCACCTCGGTCTCGTCCTGGCCGAGCCGGCGCAACTGTCCGCCGCAAGCAAGGCAGCCACAGCCGAGATCGCCACTGGCGATACCCACTGGCCAGTGGATGACCTCCTCGCGCGGCAGGTGGTCGGGCAAGGGACGACGAACCGGATGCTGACGGGCGTCGGGAGCTGCCGGCATGACCGCGCGCTCCAGAACCGTACGCGCCGCCGTGCCCTCCTCGACATCCTCGAGCGCCAGCTCCAGCTGGAGGATGGCGGCGTCGAGCTTCTCCGACGACTGCCCGAACTGCATCCGGCGCAGCTTCGCCAGTTGCGCCTTCAGCTTCTCGATCATGAGCAGATGGGCGGCGCTCTGCGCCCGCGCCGCGATCAGCAGCGCCTGGAGCGTCGCGACGTCGTCGGGAAGGTCTGCGGAGGCGCTTGCCATGGTCTTCCGAGATTATCGCGAGGCCGGCGGCCAAGCCATTGAATCATGGTCGATCTTGACCGCGGATCACAGTCCTGAATCGGCTCGAAGCCCTTCGCTTCACAGAGCGAGGCTGGGGCGATCGGTTCGGATCGGTGCGCGCCAGTCGATCCCCTCCAGCAGCATGGAGAGCTGCGCCGGCGTCAGTCGCACCACGCCGTCCGTCGTCACCGGCCAGATGAAGCGACCCCGTTCTAGCCGCTTGGCGAACAGGCAGAAGCCCTGTCCATCCCAGTACAGCACCTTCAGAAGATCGCCTCGGCGGCCGCGAAAGACGAACAGGTGACCGGAGAACGGATCCTGTTCCAGTGCCCCCTGCGCCAGCGCAGCCAGGCCGTCGAAGCCCTTGCGCATATCGGTCGGGCCCATGGCGAGATAGACCCGCATCCCGGCGGGGATCGCGATCATCGCCGGTCCAGTACGTCGAGCACCCGCCGAAGCGCGTCCGCGTCGACATCGCGATCAACCCGCAGCCTGCGGCCCGAGCCGAGCGCGATCTCGATCATGCCGGACGAACGACGGCTCCGGCGCGCGGGCTCCGCGACGGCGACCTCGGCAACCGGCGTGGGCGTGACGTCGGTCACGACAGGAGCCAGTTCGACAGGCAGCAGAAGCGGCGCCGGGCTGCCCCCTCCCAACTGACCCAGCTTCGCCTGTCGACGCCATGTGAAAACCAGGCTTGCCGCGACGCCGTTGCGCCGCGCGACATCCGTCACCGTCATGCCAGCCGCGAAACTCTCCTCGACGATCCGGACCTTGTCCTCATAATGCCAGCGCCGCCGCCGCTCGATCGCGCCCAGAACCTCCGCCCGAACCATCGCCATGACCTTAAAGCTAGACTTAAGGTCACACCGTTCGGGAAATGCCGCACACCGCGCAAGGCGGCCGAGACCGGACGGTTACCCGCGTCTCGCGGGCTTCGGCTCTGTGCCGTCTTCCCGGCCATGACGGATCGCCATCGCAACGGGGCGCCGCCCCACAAGATGGAGAGAGACTATGCGCAACATCGCCGAATTCACCCTCATCGGCCACGTCGGGACCATCAAGCAGGTCGGCAAGACAGTCCGTGTCACCGTCTGCGCCAACTATCCCTTCAAGGATAAGGGCGGCGAGTGGAACGACGACCAGCACTGGAACGAGGTCACGATCTTCACCAAGTCGATCCAGGGCTACGTGAACGAGCACGTCAGCAAGGGCGACCTCGTCCACGCGCGGGGCCGCCTGCGGCAGAACAGCTACGAGCGCGACGGCAAGCGGATCTACACCGTCGACCTGATCGCCCTGGAATTTGGCCGCCTCGCCCAGGCCGTTGAGCGCTCAGCCGCATGACCGATCCAGTGGGGAGGCGAAAGCCTCCTCCACCTCTTCCATCGATCTTGAGCAGTTGGTCGCCGCATCGATCGCCGGCGCCGTCAGGAAGGAAGCTTTCGCGATCGCGTCTGACGCGCCAAGGCGCGATCGGCGCGATTTTTCTTGCTGATCGCCGACGTCAACTCGTCGTAATCGACACCGCTCTTCTTGAGCGCGCGCCGTGCGTCCGACACATCGAAGCCGAGCAACTCAAACACGCTCATGTTGAGGCTCGAAGCGATCCTTTCGATCGTACGCAAAGTTGGATTCCCGATGCCGCGGACGATCGTATAGTAGGTCCCGCGTGCCAGTCCGGTCTTCGGCAGGAATGCTTCCATGCCGCCATTTTCGATCTCGAGCTGCTGCAGACGGATGGCCAGCATCTCATTCAGCACCGAATGATCGACTGGCTGAGGCTTGCGAACAGGCGACATGGCGAAAGGGCTTTCGGACAAAACTCCGCATCCGATTCACCATACATTACGTCTGAAGTCTAGTATATTGGACGTTGTCAATCCTACCGTAAATTCTTTGAATATGCGCTTCCCTTCATCGAGCCGATTGAGTCGCCCTCGTGCCGACGGTCCGAGGTCCGCTTCCGCAACAAGGTCAGAGGGTCGACGCCCGCTCGTTCCGCGATGAGTTCAATGTAACTAAGGCTTGGATTCGCTGCTGTCGTCATCAGGTGGAAGTAGCTTGATCTCGGGATCCCTAGGCTTTTCGCGAACTCTCCACGGGTTAGCTGTGCTTCGAGACGCAGTGCTTCGAGCCCCGACTGAAACGCTCCTATGAGCAAACATCCCTTCGCTGCGTGATCTGCTTTGCGTCGGCATGACTTCTCAGCCATGAGCCTTCCCTCCGAACCATGATCCGAACGATACCCATGCGGCCGCAGCCTACATATTGGACGGCCGACTAACATTCAATATAATGTACTGATCTGATTCAACCAGGAGAAGTGCGTTCAGACAAAGAAAAACCCGGCAGAGCCGGGTCTCTCAAGAGGGTCAGCGGGCTGGCGACGGCAATCGCCAGCGAGGCCTCCAAACGCAAAGGCATCTTAGCTCGCGCGATCCGACAGTTCAAGAGACTCAGCGTTTTCACGCCACGGTCTTTGTTTGCCACGCGCTCTCGCAACGAGAGGACGCGAATGCAGATGCTTGGCTTCAATCCTATCGCCCCTTTTGGATGCGGCGCGCTGTCCCCGGCCGCGCTTCGGATTCAACGCGACGTTCGGCAGTGCCAACCCGGCAAGGCCTGCCACAAATGGAAGACGTTTCGCCACGCATGCGAAGCGAAGGCCGCCCTTGCCCTTTCCGACCGCGCGCTGACCGTCCTGAATGCGCTGCTGAGCTTCCACCCGGACACGGTGCTCACGCTCGGGTCCACTGATCTCGTCGTGTTTCCATCAAATCGCGAGCTCTCGCTACGCGCCCACGGCATCCCTGCGTCGACCTTACGTAGGCATATTGCCGCTCTTGTGAAATCGGGTCTTATCCAGCGTCGGGATAGCCCAAATGGCAAACGCTACGCTCGGCGCGCAGCAGGCGGCGACATCGAGCTGGCATTCGGGTTCGATCTCAGCCCGCTCGTGGCGGCTGTCGACGACCTTGCGGAACTCGCCGCTCGCGCTGTCGAGGAGCGACATGTTCTCGATGCGCTGCGCGAGCAGGTCACGCTCGCGCGCCGCGACATCGCAAAGATGCTCGCGCTGGGTGTCGAACGGGGCGTCGATGCCGACTGGCCAGCACTGCACCACGAATTCCTGGGGCTGATCGACGGCCGACCACGCACGCCGTGCCGCGCTGCCCTCGAGCCGCTCGCCGCGGCGCTGGTCGAGCTGTCGGGGCGGATCCTCGAAATTCTTGAGAGTCATATCGAACCCACAAGGCCAATACGCGAACCGTCCGCAAATGCGTCCATAGCAACGAACCCGACGCCGAAAGCCGGCGCCGAAAGCGCCGGCAATGCATTCCAGCCCGACATCGAGCGCGATGTCGCATCAGCAGTCCCTGTCCGGCTCGTCGCCGAGACGTGTACTGATTTTGTGGACTACGCCCGCCACGGGCTACGAACGATACGGGACGTGGTGGACGCCGCCGTCATCGTGCGCCCGCTTCTCGGCGTCAGCCCAAGCGCGTGGGAAGAGGCCTGTGCTGCAATGGGGCAGGGGCCGGCGAGCGTCACCTTGGCGCTGATCCTCCAGCGCGGCAACGGCATCAAAAATCCCGGCGGCTACCTCAGGACGCTCGCCCGACGTGCGGCAGCCGGCCAATTCTCTATCTGGCCTATGCTGATGGCTCTCCGCGGCGCGCAACGTGGAAAGGATCCAGCAGAGATGAAGACACCTGCAGGACCTTCCTTCCCGGACGACAGCGCGTAGCAGCGATTCGTGCTTCGTGACGCCTCTTTCACAATGGCGACTACGAGTCGTCGGCGGGCGGCAATCGACCGAGCCGCTTGAAAAGATCATAGAGGGCGCGGTCGACAATGCGCAGCGGCTGCGTGCGTTGCTCGGCGGCAAGCTGGCGGAGCACCAGGTCGATTGGATCGGGAAGGCGAAGCGCGTAGGGCCGCGACGAGGCGCGTTCGCCATAAGCCTCGAACGGATTGCGCTCGCGATTTCGTGGTGGCCGCGCCCCTCGCTTGGATGAGATAGAATTGGCGGCTTGCGATGGCGATCTGCCTGGCGCCGGCGCCGGCGTAACGGGATCGTCGTAGGCAGGAGTGACGACCACGGGCTGAAGGACAGGTTTTTGAGAGGCCGGCGCGACTGCGCGCTGGGCGCGGAACGCATCGCGGGGAAGGGGAGGCCGGTCAGACTTCTCGCTGGGAGCTCCGTCGCTCATGCGACCGGCTCGCCGGTCGCCGCGCCCTGGCTTGCTGCGAGCAACTCGCGGACGACCTGATCGGCATTGTAGCGGGCCTTGCGCACCGACTCGTCCCTGTCGCTCATCTGGTAAAGCGTTCCGAAGCCGCTTGTCATCGTGCGGTAGGTCACACGCCGGTAGAGCGCCGTCGAGCAGACCGGCACGTGCTCGGAGTCGAGGTAGGCCACGACCTCGCGGAGGGGTCGAGTGTTGCGGTCGAGGCTGTCGTATTCATTGAACAGAACCCGATGCTGGCTCATCGGCAGCTGTGCCGCGGCTGCATGCTGCTCGAGATTGCGAAGGGTCCGCACGACCTGCGACGCATCGAACGTATGTACCTTGCACGGCAACACGACGAGGTCGGCCCGGAGCGCCGACTGGATCAGTACCTCGCCGTAATAGCCGGGCGTGTCGATCACAACAACGTCGTAACCGGCCAGGCGTTGGACGGCTTGAACCAATGCGGATTCGTCGGGGGCGCGGACCAGATCGACGCCCTGCGGGCTCAGCCCCCGCGCGACGGAGGAAGCATGCCACTGGTATGAAGAGCCCTGCGGATCGGCGTCGACGATCGCGGCCGAGTAGCCATGTTTCGCGAACTCACCAGCGAGAATGATCGCGACCGTGGTCTTGCCGCTCCCGCCTTTTGGGTTCGCCACTGCGAATATACTCGGCACGTCAAGCCCTCCGTCGCTCGCTCTAACAGCAATCAACATACAGTATAATATACATATGGCTGTGCTGCAATTCGTCATTCCGGAAGTACCGGAAAGCCTTGATGCGGTGTTCAGGTAATGCGTTGATACGGCATTGTCGTTCTAGCGAGTTGCCGTAGTACGTGATGTCGCCAATGCGGTGCTGGCGGGAGCGCATTCGTGCGGTAGTGCATTATTGTCGGAGCAACGCGTTGCAGTGTTGCGCCGTTACGGTAATTCGTCATGGCGGTCTTAACGGGGCGCTGTGCGCCAAGCGGGCCTTCGGGTTCAAGGGACGGCTGTCCAGACGCGAGCGCTCTTCATGCGCGAAGTCTTACATACGGTTTAATAGATATTGGTTGACAAGATACCGGTTTGTGGGCCAAACCGGGGGGCGGCTGCTGAACGCAGCCGAAGGGCGCTGACGCGCCTTCGTGGTCATTGGGTCGATGCCCACGCCTTGGCTCCGGCCTAACGGCCGCCGAGCCTTGCAAACGGAAGGGAAGGGGAGAGCCGATGGCCCGCTCCGAGAAGGCACCGCGACGCAAGCCGAGGCTTCGGACCGAGCTGTCGGAGCTCGATGAGCAGCGGCTCCAGGAAGCCGTCGCGCTGTTCGGATTGCCCAAGGCCGAGGTCGTGCGCCGGTTGATCCGCGCATCGGTGCAGGCGGGTCCTGCCCTGTCGGCCGAGAATACGCGCGCCGTCGTCCAGCTCGCGAGCCAGGTCCGCATGGTCGGCCGAAACCTCTCGCAGGTCCTCAAGGCCATCCATCGCGGCCAGGCGGTCCGGATCGAAGACACCGAGCCGGTGTGGCGCGGCCTGCACGAGATCGTCTCGGCGATCAACGACGAGCTCACTGAAATCACGATCGCCTATGGGTCCAAGCTGCGGCGCGAGGCCCGGCTCTCGTTGCCGGCCGAGCTCTCTGGACGGGAGCAGCGATGAACCGGGACGCGCAGATCGCTTGGTGGGTTGAGTTGGTCGAGGCCGCGCGTCGCGCAGTCAGTGATGCCGGCGAGACGCGGCGCCGGCGATCGCTTGGTCTCGACGACGAGTTACGCGCCCGTCGCGGTCGCGTGGCGCCGCTTCCCAAGGCGCCTACCGCGCAGGAGATCATCCGCGGGACGACGATCACCGGCGGCCGGGATGAGGAGCGGACGCGGCTCCTGCCGACGTCGGCCGGCGGTGGTGGAGGCGGAGGAGGGTCGTCGGCACCGTCGGGCTCGAAACCCGATCAGGTGGCGGGAGGCGGCGGTCCTGGCGGGGGAGGCGCGCGCGCGGCGGGGCAGGGCGAGGCGGTCGGCCGGGCTCGTCAGCTGGCGGCCGGCTACCAGCCCGCTGTGATCAAGGTGGTGTCCTATGCCCGTGGAGTCGCCCGCGCGACGGCGACCGGCCAGTATGTTCAGCGTGAGGATGTCGCGCTCGAAACGTATGACGGGCGGATCCTCACGGATCGCCAAGCCGTCGCCGACGAGATCAATGCCTGGTCGACCAACTTCGCCAAGCGGGCCGAGAGCCACGACGTCGGCGCCGTGCGCTTGTCCCTGCAGGGGGTCGCCGACACGCGCGAGGGCAGGGAAACCTACGAGAAGGCGATCGCGGCGGGATTCGAAGGCCACCGGTATGCTTATCGCCTCGACGTCACGCAGAAGGGCGAGCTCGAAGCGCGCATCGTCACAGCAATGGCTGGAGCGGGCAAGGAGCGCTTCCGTGTTCGGGAAGAGCGCGTCGGAGAAGAGGGCAGGGGTTTCACCCGGAAGCGGCTCGATCTGGCGTCGGAAGCGCGCGCGAAGGAGCGGATAACGGTAGCCACCGGCCTGGCGCCGGACGCAATCGCCATCGCTCCGGGCGCCACGAGCCATGGCCGCGACGGCGTTACCTATCGGCTGAACAAGCTGATCGAGAAGGGGCCTGCGATCGACGATCGTGGCCGTGCGATCGCCAATGTCGCCGAGACCAGGACCGCGGCGCGAGAATGGGGAGCCACGCTACGCTCGCAATCCTCGCGTGATACCATGCATCTGATCGTGTCGGCGAAGGCCGGGACGGACGTTGGCGCGCTGACGCGGGCTGCCCGCGCGTTCTTGCAAGATCGTTTTGCTGATCACAAGTTCATGTTCGGCGTGCACACCGACAAGGAGGCCGACGGCCATGTCCACGTCCACGCCGTCGTCGCGGTCAAAAGCGAGTCCGGGCAGAAGCTGCATCCGGGCCGAGAGACCTTCAGCGAATGGCGCCAGGTCTATGCCCAGCATGCGCAGGCGGAAGGTCTCAAGATCGTCGCGACATCCGCGCGCGAGCGCGCGTCGTCGCAAAGCTACGGCCCCAAGGACAAGGCGATCGTAGAAGCGGCGGATCGGCCGCGGCCGACACGAGAGGCAAGCGATCGCGCCTATGCCGCGGATCCAGCCAATCGGCGGCTTATCGACAATGCCCGGCAGCGGATCGCGGTTGCGCGGACAAATCCAATTCGCCTACCCGTGAGGGCGCAGGACCTGAAGTTCGTGAACGAGGGCGTTCAGGCCTGGCGGACGGTTGTAACCGAGCAGCCGGCGAACGCGCAAGCAAAGGACATGCTCGAGCGCCTGCTTATGGCCCAGACGGTCGGGTCTATCGTGCAGACGATCGGGAAACGCGTGGAGCAGCTGACGACGGAGAACCCGACCATGGCAGTGACATCGGAGCAGATGGCAAAGGATCTGCGCCTCATGAACGACGCGGTATCGCGAACGAGCGACCTGCTGGACGGCGAGACGAAACAGCAATTTCGCGAGGCCTCTTCGCGATATCTCGAGACGCTCGCAAACCGCGTCGACCTGCAGCGAGCTTCAGAACACGGCATCCAGCAGATGACGCGCGCCGAGGTCGAGGCGATCGCCGGTGCCAATGCCGACAGGCTCATCGAGCGGGCGAGCGGAATTCAGCAGCGTGAAGAGCGTGAGGCCGGCGCGGCCGCGAGATTGGCAGATCGCGCGATTGCCGCTGAGGGTCGGGAGGAAGCCACGGCCGGCATCGACCCGACGTCCCAGCGCGAGCTCCGCGCCGAGCGGGCGATCGTCGCCGGCGCGCAGAAGTCAGCAGCGCAGGAGACGCGGGAAGCGGCGGCGGCGCGCGAGGCAGCAGCATCGCTCGCGCAACATCCGGCCGACCGCCTGTCGCAGACGCTACTTCAGAGCGATGCGCTCGCGCAGCTGCGTGCCGAACAAGAGCAAGTCATTCGTGAGATCGAAGCCAGCGAGGGGGCCCAGGCTCAGTCGACGAAACCACAGCGGATGACGTAGTTATCCAGAAACGTCGAACGGCACGAGGCTACCATGTTCTCGCGCCTGGCGCCGCGGCAAGGTCCAAAATTGGCGACGAGATCTGCGAGACGTTCACTGGTGGCGGTGCCGGACGAGATGAGACGGGAGACTATGGAAGCTCCGCCCCGTAGAAAGCCTCGCCCTGGATCTGCTCGCCGTGCTCGTCGAAGATCATGAGTTAGGCGCCACAGCTTCTGGCTCGTCTCGTTCGCTCATGCGCTAAGCCTCGCGATCCATGCTCCCCAGAACAGGCTCGAGAAGAAAAGCCGCGGTTGCTCGAAGCCGGTCTCGCCGAGAAGGCTTTCGACGGCGGCGTCCGACTCGGGCGGATCGGCGCCCTGCAGGATCTTGCCGCGTTTCGCCTCGACCTCTTCCGGTGAAGCGCCCGCCATTCGCCAGCGCTCGCCCCAGGCCTTCAGGAAGGGCGGGTTTTCGGCATAGGCGCCGCGATTGCACGCCAGAATGAGCGTACCGCCGGGGTGAAGCCGCGCCGCGACCGCGCGCAGCAGAGCAAGCTTCGCTTCGCGTCCTCGAAGATGATGGAGAACGCCGATAACGGTCACAGCATCGAAGCGGTTGTCTTCCGGCAGTTCGTCGACATAGCCGGAGTGCCAGGTCGTCAGGTGGCTAAGACCGGCGGCCTCGACGGATGCAATGGCCCCGGTCAGCATCGGCGGCGAGGGATCGACCGCAAGGAAGCGCCAGCTCGGCCGAAGCTTGCCGGCGACGAGGATCTCCTGCGCCGTTCCGCCCGCGCCGACGACCAGGATCCGTCGGTCCAGGCTCTCGCCGAGATCCGCCGACAGGAGACAGGCGGCAAGCTCATGGCAGGCGTCGTAGCCGGCGAGCGCGATACGGCTTTGCTCGCCATATTCGCCGGCGCGCGTGCGGTCGAATTTAGCGGCGGATGTGGTCATGATCGTCAGGCTGCCGCAGCTTCGATCATCGTGATGTCGAGCAGGAATGAGCCGTCCGGCTCGATCGCGAAATGCGCCTTCGTTTCGCTCGATGCCGCTGCCTGAAGCGCCCGGATCGCCTTGACGTTGTCTGAAGGGGTCCGCATCCGCGCCGTCCAGACCGGGAAGTCCATCCGCAACTGCCAGCTTCGTGACGAAGTAACGGTGAAACCGACACGATGCAGCGCCGCCATCCATTCGCTCACGCTGTAGTCGCGCACATGCGAGGTGTCGCGCAGCAACTCGACGGCCTGGAGATGGGTGTCGAACAGCGCGGGCCCGGGCGAGCAGGCGTCGATGAAGATGGCCGGAGCGTCCAGCTTCAGCACGCGGCGAGCCTGTCGCAGGCCGCCGTCGAAATCCTGCCAGTGATGCGCCGAATAGCGGTAGGCCAGGAAGTCGAAGGCAGCATCGGGGAAGAGCAGTCGCTCGGCCGGCGCCTCGGCCGTCTCGATGTTGGAAAGACCCTTCTCGCGTGCTGTGGCAGCCACCGCGGCCAGCATCTCGCGCGAGAGGTCCACGGCAGTAACCCGCGCCGCGTGGCGCGCCATCAGGTAGGAGACATGGCCGCCCCCCGTGCCGAGGTCGAGCGCATGTTTGGGACGGTGCCGCGCGAGGATGGCGTCGAGCGCCTCGAGATCGGCGCCCTGCGCGTGAACGGCACTCTCGACATAGGCCTTGGCGCGTGGCCCGAACTGGGCCTCGACGACGCTGTCATGATGGTTTGCCATGGGCATTTCCTGCAAAGTTTGGTCCTCAGCATGCCCATGCTTCATTCTCGCCATGCTTGGATTCGACCAGCGCCGCCTTCTCGGCGATTTCGTGCGCGCCCATCGCGAGCGCATCAGGCCTCCCGTTGCGGCCGGCCGGCGCCGGACGCCGGGCTTGCGGCGCGAAGAGCTTGCCGCGCTCGCCGGCATCAGCATCACCTGGTGCGCCTGGATCGAGCAAGGACGTCCGGTACAAGCCTCGCCCGAGACACTGGGGCGGCTGGCAGAGGCCATGTCGCTGACGCGGGCGGAGCGCGCCTATCTGTTCGAGCTCGCCGACCGGGTCGATCCCGATGATTCTGCCGGTCTCGCCGAAGCGGCGCCGGCGTCGCTGGTCGCTGCGGTCAAGACCTTCTCGCACCCGGCCTATGGTCTCGATCGCCTGTGGAACGCCTGTTGCTGGAACGAATCCGCCGCCAGTCTGTTCTGCGGCTGGCTCGATGCCGACCATCAGCGCAACCTGCTGCGGTTCATCTTCATCGAGGACAAAGCCCGCTCGCTGATTCCGCAATGGCAGGATCGCGCGCGCCGGCTTCTGGCGGAATTCCGCGCCGATTTCGGCCACAATTTTCGCGATCCCCGCGTCAAGCAGTTCATCGAGGGGCTCAAGGCGGAGAGCCCGCTCTTTGCGCGGCTGTGGAACGATCAGGACGTTCAGCACCGGATCGGCGGAACGCGAACCTTCGATCATCCAAAGCGTGGGCGCCTCAGCTTCGATCAGCACAGCTTCAGCTCAACGGAACGTCACGACTTCAAGCTGGTGCTGCTGGTGCCGGACGCATCGGCAAGCGGGCGATCACGATCGTTGGGGAGAAACCGTGGATAATCGCGATCGCCCCGTCTCATCAGTGGCGCAGATCGCCACCGCCTCGATCACGCGATCGCGGCGACTTCGCTCGCGGGGTAGTCGATGTACCCCTTGATCACGCCCTGTTAGAGGCTGTCCGGATCTGGTGTCGCCACTTACAAACAAGAGGCACTTGAACGCTAGCCAGCGGAAACTACGTGTCTCTGGGCCCATAATTGGGACCAGCATGGAGAAAACAGTACACCAGTGTAGGGTTAGATTGAGATGTCTTCCGCCAACGATATCACCCCTGCTTCAGGTTCAATTCGCGACACCTCGGAAGAATGTGCAGGATCCGCTGCGTCCCTGTGGCAAGCAAGCCTGCACGGTGATCGGGACGCTTTTCAGCGACTACTAAATCCGCACCTTGAGGAACTGCTTGCTGCCGCGCGGCGCGATCTTCGGTATCATTGTGCAATCGGCGACATCAGGCAAGATGAGATCTCCGCCGAGGAGTTGGTGGGCGAAACGCTTCTTCGCGCATGGCGTGATCGCAATCGTCGGCCCCATTCGCTCGATATTCGGCCCTGGCTGCTCGGCCTCCAATTCCGCGTTCTGACGCGCATCGTTCGGCAGGAGCTCCTACGGCGCGACTTGGTCTCCGTCTCGCTCGAAGCGCCGGCTCCCGCAGAGCCGATCTACGACGATGACGAGTCATTCTGGGAGTGGTATCAGCCGGACGAGACGTTACGATGGGAGGATATCGTAGCCGTCGACGCCACCGCCGGAGTGGAAGAACCAGAACTGTTCGATCGCGCCGTGTCAGGGCTTTCGCCGCTTGCGAGGCAAGTGCTGATCTTCCGTCATGTTCATCGCTTCACAGTCGGGGAGGTCGCATCCAGCCTCGGGCTACCCTCCCGCCGGGTTTCCGAGCTTTGGCTTGAGGGTCACGCTGTCCTGGTAGGCACAAAAAGGGACGACCGCGGCGCGAACTCGGATTGACTGGACTCCGCGCGCGTCAACCCCGAAATTACGAGATCGTGTCACCGATGCGGCGCGCGTGATGGCCGAGGACCGGAGCATTCCCAGGCCTGGCCGATACATGGTGGTGCTCGAGCCTTTCGCGTCAGGTGCTGGAAATGTCCGAGAGCGCGGAAGCGCCGGTTTCGACGAGCGGTCCCGGGGCGCCGATCACTCGGATGAAGCTGCGCAGTCCACGCGGTCTTCGATCTCGAAGGCATGCGTCTCGACCCACCGATCGAGTTCACGGATGACGCTGCTCAGCGAGAAACCTAAAGGCGTGAGCGAATATTCAACCCGAGGCGGCACCTCCGAGTAGCTGGTGCGCTCTACCAAGCCGTACTGCTGGAGACGGCGTAGCGCCTGAACGAGCATCTTTTCTGAAATACCGCCGATGCGCCGGCGCAGTTCTGCGGTGCGGTAGGTGCGTTCACTGAGCGCGTGCACGACGAGCAGCGTCCATTTTTCCGCTAGCAAAGTAAGCACCTTCCTTGCCGGACAATCGGCAAGGAACACATCGCAGCGGAGTTCACGGAAAGCAGAGATTTTTTCCATACTTACCTCCGGGTACGTACTTCTTCGGAAGGAGGTATGGGCACATCTCTTCGCGCGCAAGATGCTGCGCCACTTGGGTTCGGCGTCTGACGATAAAAGGAGATGCGAGATGAAGTTACTTTCGATCTTGATGGCAGCTGTCTCGGCTTCCCTGCTGCCCCTAGCCGCTCCAGCCCAGGAACGGCCTGTCGCCATAGAGGAGCAGTCGGTCACGCAGGCACCCGCGTTCTACCGAGTGATGCTCGGCGATTTCAAAGTTACGGTTCTCAACGATGGCACCACCGCGGTGCCGTTCGGCGACCTACTGCATGGCGCAGATCGGGCCAAGCTGTCAGAGATGTTCCGGCGAGCCGGCGAGCCGATTGATCGCGAGACCTCGATCAACAGCTATCTGATCGATACCGGCGACCGTCGCATCTTGATCGAAGCGGGCGCGGGGCGTCTCTTCGGCGACTGCTGCGGCCGCCTCCCCGCGACGCTGAGGGCGGCCGGCTACGGGCCGGAGGTGATCGACGCCGTTCTGCTCACGCATGTCCATGGAGATCATTCAGGGGGCCTCACGCTGGATGGTCGCCGGGTCTTCCCAAATGCCGACATCTATCTGGCGAAGAGCGAACTCGACTACTGGCTGAGCGATGCTGCAAAGGCCCGCGCAAAGGCAAGCCATCAGAAAATGTTTGAGGAGGGCCGTGCGGCGCTGACTCCGTATCAGGCAGCTGGCCGCCTCCGGACCTTCACCGCGCCGACTACTTTGTTTCCGGGCATCCGCGCCATAGCCGCGCCCGGTCATACCCCGGGCCATAGCTTCTATGAGATCGAGAGCCGCGGGCAGCGTATGCGGGTGATTGGTGACATCATCCACGTGGCCGAGATCCAGCTGCGCCGACCCGATATCACTATCGACTTCGACGCGGACGAGAAACTGGCGGCGAAGACCAGAGCGGCTACCCTGGGTGAGCTCGCCAGCACGCACGAATTAATTGCAGGCCCGCACATCTCCTTCCCCGGACTAGGGCATATGGTCCATTCCGGGGCTGGCTATGCGTGGATGCCGATCCCCTATTCCACAGCCGTTCGCCAAGTCGGGCAATGACATTTGACGCTTCTCCGCGTCGTCGCCACGCGGCCAGCGGCGGCGCGGCATTCTCATCGGACGGTGCCCTCGAGCACGGCGCGGTCGGTGACCGCGCCGGAGATCAAATGTCGGCGTCCACTCCCACCTTACATCACCGCGCCGGTGGCGGGAGCATAAGCGGTTCCGTGAGTTTGACGATTTGCTTTTGCCCCTCGCCGTCAACGACCTCCACGCTTGTAAGGCCGGTCGGCCCCTCGTCAACGGTCACACTGCGCGGCTTACGGATGAGGTGATCGAGGCCCTCGACGGCGACTTCGAGAATGTCGTCTTTAGGGTCGTAGGTAATACCAAAGATTGGCACCCATTTTGTCGCGATCTGGTCACCGAGCGTCAATGCGGCGACCTCGATCTGCGCACGCTTTCCCTCCAATCCCTTTGACACGCGATTGCAGTACGACTGCCATTCGCTTTTCGAAAGTTGATGCACGGCCATTCAAGATCTCCTGTTTTCAGCGGCAACCCTTGCCAAGAACGCTAAAGTCACGACGCGAGCGCCGGTGTGCAACGGGCACGGCTCGACCTCCCGGATCCCAAAGCATGACCTGGAATTCATCGGCGCAATGCAGGGGCTGCAATCCATAGCGACGATGATGTCGCTGGGACACGCAAGTCCGCGTGGAGCTCTCCCTCTGAATTCCCGGGCATTCTCCGAAAGCGGGGTGGGCTTTCAATATTGTGCCGCGTTTAATTCCGCGATGAACTGACGACCGTCATTGCCTCGGCCGTGTGAATCGGCGAGGCGGGATCTTCGGAAGCAGCCATCGCCACATCACCTGGTCGGGGACCGGTCTCGCGTTAATCGCTAGGCCACTTATATCCTAAGGCGATATTCAGACCTGACTGACGCTTCATGGAGTGTTGGATTGAACGAAGATCCGTACAGAGTGCTGGGTGTCGGGAAGAACGCCAGCCAGGACGAGATCCAAAAGGCTTATCGCAAGCTCGCGAAGAAGCTTCATCCGGATCTCAATCCCGGCAACAAGCAGGCCGAGGAGCAGTTCAAGGCAGCATCTGCTGCCTACGACCTCCTGAGTGATCCCGAGAAGCGTGCGCGTTTCGATCGCGGCGAGATCGATGCCTCCGGCCAGGAACGTCCGCGGCAGCGCTACTATCGCGATTATGCGGGGGCGGCCGCCGGGGACCATCCTTACGCGACGGCGGAGGGCTTCTCCGATTTCAGCGACGATAGCGACGTTTTCTCCACCATCTTCGGTCGGGGTGGACGGTTTAACCTGAAAATGCGTGGCGAGGACGCGCGCTATCGCCTTCCAGTGGAATTCCTTGAAGCGGTCAACGGAACGGTCCGCCGTGTCACTCTAGCAGATGGCTCAACTATCGATGTGAGCGTTCCGCCAGGCGCCCGGGAAGGTCAAATGCTAAGGCTCGCGGGCAAAGGGAACCCTGGTGTCGGCGGGGGGCCGCCCGGCGACGCCTTCATCGAGATCCTCGTCAAGCCCCATCCCTTCTTCACGCGACACGGAGACGACATCCACTTGGAGCTCCCGATTTCGCTAACCGAGGCCGTGCTAGGCGGAAAAATCTCGGTCCCGACCGCTACTGGAGCCGTGACAATGAGCGTCCCGAAGGGCTCCAATACGGGCACCATCTTGCGCTTACGCGGGAAGGGCGTTTCGCGCCACGACGGCTCGCGCGGCGACGAATATGTCAAACTCAAAGTCGTACTGCCCGACAAGCCGGACGCAGAGCTCGAGCAGTTCGTGCGGGGATGGGCCGTCGGCAAGGCCCAGGACCCGCGAAACGGGATGGGAGGATGAATGCTGGAGTTCAATGAGTTTCTGGTGCGGGTGCAACTTAGTCAGGACGTAGTCGAAGCGTGGGTCGCAGAAGGATGGTTGCGCCCCCGACGGACGGGGACAGGACCGGCTTTCTCTGAGATCGATGTTTCGCGTGCTCAGCTGATACAGGACCTTCGGGGCGACCTTGGCGTAAATGAAGAAGGCGTCGCGATCATACTTGACCTGATCGACCAGATGCATGGGTTGCGAAAGACGTTGCGCGAATTATGCGGAGCAATTGGGATACAGCAGGCTGATCTGCAGCACCGCATCCTTTCAGAGATGCGCAGCCAGCGCCCGATTCAGCTTAAGGGGCCAGAGCGATCAATAAGGAACGAGCCGCGTCGCGAGGCTTCCGATTGAACGCCTGATCTACATCAAACCTATGGCACGGGATAAGCTATGAAACTGCTTGAAAGGTTCGATATAAATACCGCGGGATGGCGCTTAGCGAGCACCTACGAGAGATTCGAGCAAGTCGTCGTCTTGATCCTGACCGGGTTGATCATTGTCGTGATCGCTTCGGCAGTTTGGCATCTCGCGGCGAAAGTGCTGTTCACCCTCATATTATCGAGTTTTGATCCGACCGATCCCACCGTTTTCCAAACCGTCTTCGGAATGATTCTGACGGTTATCATCGCGCTGGAATTTAAACACTCGATCTTAATAATGGTCCGACGTCAGCAGAGCGTGGTGCAGGTCCGTACCGTAGTCCTGATCGCGATGCTGGCCGTCATTCGGAAGTTTATAATACTCGATATTTCCGCAACCACGGCGGCCCACGTGTTTTCTCTGGCTGCAGCGATCGTCGCGCTTGGTTCCGTGTATTGGCTTGTTCGCGATCAGGATCGGAAAGATGAAGTCGACAAGCAGGAAGCCAGTCCAACATGATTGGGTCTCCGGTCCCCCCGGTGCGGAAGGACATTGCTCCTTCTAAAGGGGCATCCCTCAGAAGCACGCAGGCGTGTGAGAATTGACGGTCGTCAGGGCGGCCCCCTTTCGTCACGGGCAAACTACCGGATGGGCGGCCGGCAGAGGAGGCGACCGCCGCGCAGGTCCAAGACGGGTG
Organism: Afipia sp. GW822-FHT03D08; assembly: GCF_058801645.1. Classification (NCBI taxonomy): domain Bacteria; kingdom Pseudomonadati; phylum Pseudomonadota; class Alphaproteobacteria; order Hyphomicrobiales; family Nitrobacteraceae; genus Afipia; species Afipia sp. GW822-FHT03D08. Next base: position 94,505 of record NZ_JBXANK010000004.1, on the reverse strand, counting down.
CATCGGGAGCTAGCATGTCATCGCCACACAGCAAGGAAGATGAGCTTGTCGCCACTGACGCTATAGACGCTGCAACGTTGCTAGCTGAGAACGCCGCACTTCGAGATCGATTGCTGCGAGCACTAGCAGAAGCTGAAAACGTTCGGCGACGGGCTGAGCGAGAGGCTGAGGAGACGCGCAAGTTTGCGGTTGCGGAGTTCGCGCGAGAGCTGCTGCCTGTCGTAGACAATCTCCAACGCGTAATCGATGCAAAGACGGCCGCACCAAGCGAGCCCGCCGATGCGTTGACGGAGGGCGTGGCCACCACCTTACGGCTCTTTCTCCAAACGCTTGAGCGCTTTGGAATCAAAAAGATTTCGGCTCTAGGGACGCGTTTCGATCCAACCATTCATGAAGCCCTTATGGAATCGGCCGATCAGTCGCATCCGCCAGGAACGGTAACGAACGTCCTGGAGGACGGTTTTACTATTGGCGGACGTCTTCTCCGACCGGCGCGGGTATCGGTGGCCAAGGAGCAGGCCGATGGCTGATGTCGAGGGCAAAGAGAGTGCTGCTGGTCCACCAGCGCGATCTGGCGCCGCCGGAGCGCTTACCCTGCGTCCGGAAAGACATTGCGTTGCGCCCCCGGGTCGGCTCTGCCCCAGATCGCCTCCGGGCTCAAGAAAGACCTCCGAAGGAAAACGCTCTGCAGAGCAAACCACGGAAATGCTGTGGCAACGCTCATATGCGAGATGAAAACGATGTTGAGAACTGTCTGCGTCAACATGAGGCGTCCGTATCGTATCAAAGAGAAGAATTACCTGTGTGTTGGGCACGAGATCTCACACGAGTTCACGTCGGCGCGTTTTAACAGACGTCGCGCCATCTGCTGGTGAAGTATCATGCTGTCTGTGCTCCAAGGAGCCGCTGTGTCCCTTGTGGTTCTGACGGGAGGGTCCGTACCAAGTTATAGCGCCGAACGCTTCTGTCGGGGGATCGCGGAGCTTCTTCACGAACCCGACTACCGGCAGCCATGCATCGAACGCGAGCGTGAGGCACTCAACAGTCTGAAGGCATCATGGTCGAAATTCGACGCGCGGGATCGCTCCAGTTGCGTCAGCCTTAGCTCGCTGGGTGCCACGCCCAGCTATGTGGAACTGCTCGCCTGCCTCGAGACCGCACAGGAGATCCGGGAACACGAGACGCGGGAGCACCTGAAGCGCGGTCGTCGTCCTTGAAGCGCCGTGGTGCGCGTGACGTCTGTTTCTGCCCGATGGCGACAAATCGCTGGCGCCGCCTGCGTTTCGATTCACGCCCATCTCCGATGCGCGCAACGCGCGACCCGAGCAGCCGAGACTTTGATCTCGGCCGCCGGTCTGCTTGATGGAACGCGTTCAACGGTATCCGGCCCGGCTCAAGGCCGAATCGAGTTCACGCAACGATGGTTGGACGAGGACCTGGCCCCCGATCGTGACCGTCGGGCTTCCGATCCGGCCACCCGCGATCCATTCGAGCTGGGTTCTTGCTTCTGGATAGGCCTCCCAGTCGATGAATCGATAAGGTACTCCGGCGCGATCGAGATGCCGGCGCACCATCATGGTGATGCCGCACCATCTGCTGCCGTAAACCGCTACATCTGCGGTCTGTGGCCGCCTACGAACTGGAGAGTACGCCGACGCATACATGGTGCATCCTCCTCAAGCTGCCTTGGGGGTTGCCAGCCGATCCAGCGCCTCGAACAGCTCGTAGATGTCCGGCACGTGCTGGAGTTTCGGTGACACTTGAGAGTGGCGAATAACCCCATTCTCATCGACGACGTATAGGGCTCGTTCAGAAAATCCCTCAGCCTCGCGCCAGACCTTATATCGCCGGGCAACATCCCCTTTCGGATTGAAGTCGGCCAGCAGCGGGAAGGTCAAGCCGCGCACAGACGCCCAGGCCCCGTGGCTGTACAGACTGTCGACGGAAATGCCGACCACATCGGCGCCACGCTTGCCGAACTCATCGAGCTCGTGCTGATAGAGATCAAGCTGGCGACTGCAGCCTGGGCTCCAGTCGAGCGGATAGAAGGCGAGAACGACGCGACGCCCTCTATAATCGGACAAGCGCACGATCCGACCATTTGCATCAGGGAGCGCGAAGTCGGGCGCTTGTTCTCCCACGGCGAGCGGGGTGTTGCGTGCGTCGCCTTCCATCGCGGGTGCGTGCTCATGGAGGTCGACAATGTCCTCGATGGTGGGTCCCGACCGGGATTGGTTCCCGCTGCCTAACGTCTGGACTCGCCAGAGCTCCTGAACCATCCCGTGGAGCAGCGAAAGCGCCTTCCTTTCGGCGCCGTCCGGTAACTTCGGTGCGAGTGCGGCGAAATCGGCTTCTAGCTGCTCAATACGGCTCGGCCGGACATTCAACTGACCAGTGTGGCTGTCCATAGCTAAACCTCTTCAATTAGATCCTTTCCGTTGGTTGACGATGTGCCGTGGTTGTCCGCCGGCACCACGACATCGATATAAGTGCGGTCGACGGCACATGCCAATGAAGCAGCCCGAGGAAACAACGCAATTTCTGACCAGATGTGATGGCAAGACGTCTTGTACAAGGAGACCGAAGATGACGGAGAAACGCCGGGTCGTATGCCCGAACTGCGACAGTATAAACGCCGTACCGACCGATCGGCCAGCCGAGGCCGCAAAGTGTGGGCGTTGCCACGCCAAGTTATTCCAGGGCCTTCCAATCGATCTAAGTTCCGAGCGATTGGAGAGGCACGTCGCGAATTCAGACATTCCGATTGTGGTAGATTTCTGGGCTCCCTGGTGCGGCCCATGCCGTGCGATGGGGCCAATCTATGCACAGACTACGAAATCGATAGAGCCCAGGGTTCGGTTCGCCAAGGTGAATGTTGACGAAAACCCCCAGGCTGCGGCGCGATATAGCATCCAGGGGATTCCGGCTTTGGTGGCCTTTCGGGAAGGCAAAGTCGTGGCGCGTCAGGCGGGCCTGACAGATGCGCAGGCGCTCCGCGGATGGGTGGAGCGGCTGGCGGCCTGATCGGGTAATAGTAGGTGTCAGAAAAGTGACCGTACCTCTTGAACCGGTAAGGGGTTGAACTAAATCACCGAACGCCGGCTGCCACTGTCGGGGCCGGCAGGATCGAGTGGCTGAATCGCCTCATCGACCTGGAATCGATCTTATATCCATGTTGCTCAAAGGGAGAATGTGGCTATGAGCACTGCGTTTGATCTATCTCCGCTGTATCGGTCGAGCGTCGGCTTCGACCGAATTCTTAACAGTCTCGAAAATGCCGGTCGCTTCGCGACAATCGATGCTTGGCCGCCCTACGACATCGTCAAGACAGGTGACGACGATTATCGCATCGAGATGGCGGTGGCTGGATTCACCGAAGACGAGCTGACCGTCACGCAGGAGCAGAACATGCTCATCGTTGCAGGGCAGAAGTCCGGCGAGGACCAGAGCGGACGATATCTGCACCGAGGCATTGCGGCTAGGTCTTTCCAGCGCCGCTTCGAGCTTGCTGACCACGTGAAGGTCGCAGGCGCGAGCCTAGTCAATGGTCTGCTGACGATCAGCCTGCAGCGCGAAATCCCCGAGGAAATGAAGCCGCGCCGCATTGCGATCGCGACCACTGACGGGATGGCGAAGGGTAACCGCGATCAGCCCGAACCTCACAAACTAGCCGCCTAAAGCTTCTGCCAGAGTTGGTTTCTTCACGGCGCTGGACGGTACGTCCGGCGCCAACGGCAGAACTTTGCAAACCAGCTAAGAGAAAGGAGAACAATCATGAGTGTCCGTGACCTTATTCCGTGGGGTCGCAATAACAATCAGACCCCTTCTGTTTATCGCGACGAGGATCGCAATCCGTTCCTTTCGTTGCATCGCGAGGTGAACCGCCTGTTCGACGACGTGTTTCGGGGCTTCGACAGCCGGCTGCCCGCGTTTGGTTCGCTCTCGTCGTTCGCCGGCAGTTGGCCAAGCGTCGAAATCTCCGAAACTGACAAGGAGATCAAAGTGACGGCCGAAATCCCTGGCCTCGAGGAGAAGGACGTCGAGGTTCTGATTGATGACGGCGTGCTGACACTGAAAGGCGAGAAGCGTTCCGAGACCGAGGACAAGGAGAAGCAGTTCTCCGAACGCTTTTATGGACGTTTCGAGCGCCGCATCCCCCTCGGGGTTGAGGTCGAGGAGGACAAGATCGACGCGCGCTTCAAGAACGGTGTGCTGAGCATCGTGCTCCCCAAGAGCGCCAAGGCCCAGTCGCAGGTGAAGCGTATCGCGATCAAGAGCTAACGTATATCGCGTCGGTGGCGGGCCAGCGGGCCGCCACCGACGAGATCCTTCGCCAAATTGGGAGGGATAGCAATGACGGAGAATATCAGACACACCTTGAATACTGGATCGGTTGCACCGACGCGGTCACAGTTCTCTAACGACAACCGCGCGTCGCCACTATCGATGGGGCGCTCGTTGTTCCCCGAAGACGCGGTCGCGCACATCTACAAGCCGTCCCGCTCGGTGATGACGTCGGGTACGGCTCGCACGAAGGGCTGGAAGCTCCGCTTCGAGCCGCGGAGCGCGCCTTTCATCGAGCCCCTCATGGGCTGGACGGGCAGTGAGGATACACTGACTCAGGTCGAGCTCAGCTTTCCGACTCTGAAATCAGCGGTTCATTACGCGGAGCGGCAAGGCTTGTCCTATGTCATCGAGAGAGGGCGGCAGGCCCCCCGGCATACGAGCACACCAGGGGCGCACATAAGCCATCCCTTCTCCGACGCGACGCTGGCGAAGCTTGGGTTATCGCACCTGCAGCGAAAGTACGGACAGGCTATGGAGGACGCCGCGAATCGGAACGATCCTGCGGGTCCGGAAACATGGGCATCGCCGATGGATGTCTTGGCGGACGCGGCGCTGTCGCTAGAGGCCAAACGATCGATTCTAATGAACTGGGCTTACACCGAGTACTTGATCGATCTGGCGACGAACGAGGGCATGCCCGAGAACAATCGCCCGACGCGACTTGATGAGGTCGAACAGGCGTTGCTTTCGCTCGAATGTCGCGTCGCTGCGGACGATGCCCGCTCGACACGAAAGGTCGCGTGAGGTGCGACCATGGACCCATTCGTCGTCTTCGATTGCGAGAAGGTCCTGCGGAATTGCTTCGCGCTGACGGTCGTCGCGGCAGCGCGGAGCAGGGCGCTCAAGACGGGGAGCGCCCCTCGGCTCAAGCGGCCCACCACCGACATCGTCGACCTCGCCCTGCAAGAGATCGCCGCCGGCGTCTTCACGAGGGACGAGCTTGACCCGTGCCAGCTTGACCGCGACGCCGCGCGGTCGCTGCCGTCGCCGGCCCGCCACCAGCTCCCTGGCCGCGCGGTGGGTGCCACTGCAGCGGTCTCTGGAAGCCAGAACTTTCATTGATGATCGTCATCGCGGGAGCACTTTTCGGTGGGGCAATTAACGATCTGCGGATGATGGATCCAACCAACAAGGAGGATTAACCAATGGTGAAATCGTTGTCGTCAAACGGCCGGCGGGCCCTCGATGTCGTTAGTCTCGTTGCCGGTCTCGGTCTTCTGCTGTCGCCCTGGTATCTCGGCTTCACCTCTGACGCCTATGCCGCCTGGAATGCCTGGATCATCGGCGCAGCAATCTCGGTAATCGCGGTTGTAGCCCTTCTTGCGTTCCACGAGGCCGAGGAGTGGATCAACGGGGTGGCTGGCCTGTGGGCACTCGTTGCGCCATGGGCCCTCGGGTTCTCGGCCCTAACGGGCGCCATGTGGGCCCACGTAATCGCCGGCGTCGTGGTGGCCTTGGCTTCGGGCGCCTGCATTTGGTTTGCCCACAACCGTATTTGGTCCGCTGTATGACGAATTGCCAAGCTCGGCCCGGTTCATTCCGGGCCGAGCTTCAGGCGTCCCGTCTGACCGCAAGCGGAAAGGACGAAACCGGTCGTAGAGCTATCATGGGGGTATTCATGAGCAAGAGAGTCACAGTCGTACATCGTTCGATCATTGTTCTCTGCACGATCTTCGTAGCCGCGGTGGGCATTCCTCCTAGCGCCTTTGGACAGGTCGTTCCCGGATTGGCAGGGCAACTTCCTACGCTCGCGCCGTTGCTAGAGCGCGTTACCCCGGCGGTGGTCAATATCTCCGTCATCTCGGAAACGCCGACCGCCTCCAACCCACTCTACAACGATCCATTCTTTCGACGGTACTTTGACCTTCCGGATCAGCCGCCGGCCCAGCAGCGCATGAGCGCAGGGTCGGGCGTGATCGTGGACGCCAGCAAGGGTTATGTCATCACCAATCACCACGTGGTGGATAATGCTGGCCAAATCACGGTGACGCTCAAGGATGGCCGCCGACTCCGTGCAGAGCTTGTCGGATCCGATCAGGCCACGGACATTGCCCTTCTCAAGGTGGAGAGCCGTAACCTCGTATCCTTGGAGATAGCCGACTCCGATCGTCTCAAAGTCGGCGATTACGTTGTCGCCATTGGTAATCCATTTGGCCTCGGTCAGACGGTGACGTCCGGGATCGTCAGCGCCCTTGGGCGCAGTGGGATTAACAATGAGGGCTATGAGGATTTCATCCAGACGGACGCTTCGATCAATCCGGGAAATTCGGGAGGTGCGCTAATTACGCTTGACGGCAAGCTCGGCGGAATCAACACAGCAATCCTGAGTCCCGCCGGTGGCAACGTTGGCATAGGTTTCGCCGTGCCAAGCAACATGGCGCTGGCTGTGATGAACCAGCTGATCGACCATGGCGAGGTCCGTCGAGGTAGGATAGGCATCGGCATCCAGGATGTAACCCCCGATCTCGCGGAGGCGCTTGGCCTAGGGGACCTGCGCGGAGCGGTGATCAGCAATATTGAGGCGGGGTCGCCGGCCGAACATGCCGGTTTGAAGGTCGGGGATGTCGTGACCGCTCTAGACGGCCGTGCTCTTCACAGCTCCACAGACTTGCGTAACCGGATCGGCCTCACACCAGCCGGCTCGAACGTCAGGCTGTCGGTCGTGCGAAATGACGGTAGGCACGACATCAGTGTGCGGATCGAAGGAGCGCAGCGGGCCTCGTCGCAATTGACGGGAACGCCTTTTGATGGGGCAAGCTTGCGAAACGCCTCCGCCGAGGAGGCGCGGGAGGTTGGCGCAGGAGGGGTTGTCGTGGAGAGCGTCGCTCCGGGAAGCCGGGCCGCGCGCGCTGGTCTGATGCGCGGAGACATGATTTTGGCGATCAATCGCACGCCGGTGACATCGATCAATGATGTCCGTCGCTGGACCGCCGATCGGAAGAGCACCCTCGCCGTTGAACTTGTACGCAACGGCGCGCGTATGCTTCTGATCATCAGGTAATCGGAGCACACTGAATGGAGATGGACAGGAAGACCCAGTTCAATATTTGGTACTGGATCGGCGCGTTCTTTTTACTGATGGCGTTTCAGTACCTTTACGCGACCGCCACTCAAATTGCTCAAATTCCCTACAGTCAATTCGAGACTTATGTTCGTGATGGCAGGATCGCAGAGGTGGCAGTATCGGACCGGTTTATCCAAGGGCGTTTCAAGGAGCCCGTCGAGGGCCGGTCCTTCTTCATCACGACGCGCGTCGAGCCCGACCTTGCCCGCGAGCTTCAGCAGCACGGTACCGTCGTCAGCGGCCAGATCGAGAGCACGTTCCTGCGAGACCTCCTGTCCTGGGTTGTCCCGGTCGTAATCTTCCTTGGCATCTGGATGTTCATGCTCAAACGGGTGGGTGGCGGCATCGGCGGTGGGCTGATGCAGATCGGCAAGTCCAGAGCAAAAATCTATGTCGAGAAGGACACCGGCGTCACCTTCGAGGACGTCGCCGGCGTCGATGAGGCCAAAGATGAACTCAAGGAGATCATCGACTTCCTAAGAGATCCCCGCGGGTACGGCCGGCTTGGCGGACGCATGCCGAAGGGCGTGCTGCTTGTCGGTCCGCCTGGAACGGGTAAAACGCTGCTCGCTAAGGCGGTGGCCGGCGAGGCCGGCGTGCCCTTCTTCTCCATCTCAGGTTCTGAGTTCGTCGAGATGTTCGTAGGCGTAGGCGCAGCGCGGGTTCGCGATCTGTTCGAGCAGGCGCGTGCCAAGGCGCCTGCGATCATCTTTATCGATGAACTCGACGCGCTCGGCCGCGCGCGGGGCCTCGGACCTCTTGTGGGTGGCCACGACGAGAAAGAACAGACGCTTAACCAGTTGCTGGTCGAGCTCGACGGTTTCGACTCCTCGACTGGTCTCGTTCTTTTAGCAGCGACGAACCGCCCGGAAATCCTTGACCCAGCCCTGCTGCGCGCCGGCCGCTTCGACCGTCAGGTCTTGGTCGACCGGCCCGACAAGGCCGGCCGTATCCAGATCCTGAACGTGCACCTGAAGAAAGCCAAGCTCGCGTCCGACGTTGACGCGGATAAGATCGCCGCACTCTCGCCCGGTTTCACCGGAGCCGATCTGGCCAACCTCGTAAATGAGGCGACGCTGCTTGCAACCCGGCGCAAAGCCGATGCAGTGAGCATGGAAGACTTCAACAACGCCGTCGAACGCATTGTTGCAGGGTTGGAGAAGCGCAACCGGCTGCTCAACCCGAGAGAACGCGAGATCGTCGCCTATCATGAGACAGGCCACGCGCTGGTCGCCATGGCGCTGCCTGGGGTCGATCCGGTGCACAAGGTCTCAATAATCCCACGTGGGGTGGGCGCCCTTGGGTACACGATACAGCGCCCGACCGAGGATCGCTTCTTGATGACCCGCGAAGAGTTGGAGAACAAGATGGCGGTTCTGCTTGGCGGAAGGGCTGCCGAGCACATCATCTACGGCCACCTTTCAACGGGCGCCGCCGACGATCTAGCTAAGGTCACTGATATCGCGCGCGCCATCGTCACGCGATATGGCATGACCGAAAGGCTCGGCCACGTGGCCCTTGAAAGGGACCGCCGTTCATTTATTGGAACCGATCAGCCCTACTACGGACCGGAGGAACGCTCCTACTCTGAGAAGACGGCCGCCGAAATTGACGAAGAGGTGAAGCGCATCGTGGAAGAAGCCTTCGCAAGGACCGTCAGCCTGTTGCAGCAGCGACGCGAGTCATTGGACCGGGTGGCCCGGACGTTGCTCGAAAAAGAGACTCTCGAAGAAAGCGAACTCACCGAGCTAGCGGGACAGACGTCCCCTAGAGAAGGCACTCAAGTACGCACAGTTGGATGCTAAGCGGCGGTCGCACGCGAAAAGTGAGAAGGACCGCGCAGCGAGGGCGGCAAGATCATGCGTGACGGAGGTTGCGTCATAGGGTCGGTTCGGTACCTTGCCATTCCGGCTATTTAACGGCCGTCATTTCTACTTGGTTCCCCCCGTCGAAGAGACGCGGACGCTTTCGCGATGCGTCGACGCCCGCCCGCAGGGGGCAAGGTGGGCCGCAAGGGACACCTGACGAGGCAAGCCACGGCGTGAGCACCTATGCGAGGGATTGCGACGCTTCATGCGCGGAGAGCGATTTCTGATGGCTGGTCACCCGGGAGATGGTCCCACGCCACGTGTTCTTCGGTTGTTCATAGCCGACCGAACCCCGGGTGGGCGAAGGGCGCTGATCAGTCGAAATCGCCTCGCAGCTGCGCTCGACGAGCACAAGTGCCGCATCGAAGTCATCGACGTTCTAACGAGCCCAGAAGCGGCGGAGAGTGCTGGGGGTTCTCGCAACCCCGACGCTTTCGGATGACTCAGCAACACCGCCTCGTCGAATTATTGGTGACTTCAGTAACGTCGACCAGATCATCGCGTTCTTTGGGTGCCCAAGAAAGGAAAAACACCGATGACATCCCGCTCGCGTGATGGAGAGACCGTCGGCGACGCCGCGGGTGGCGTGTTCGATCACGCTGCTCATTCAATATGACGAACAATCTCACGCCCACCGGATCGGCAGGCGAACGCCTGGAGATCGATGACGGCGACAGCCACTTTGGCCTCGCGCCCTCCTCGTTTCGTCTGCTCGTGGAGAACACGGCTGACGGAATACTGCTCGTCGATCCCGACGGAGCCGTGCTCTATGCCAATGCGGCAGCGGCCAGGATTTTCGGCCGACGCAGGCGCGATCTTCTTGACGTGTCGCTCGGCCGTCCCATCGTTGAAGGAGAAGCGACCGAGATCACAGTTAGGCGCCCCAACCTGAGTCCGGCTGCGGTGGAGTTCAGAGTTGTGGAGGTGGAATGGAATGGCGAGCATGCCCTGCTCGCCAATCTGAGGGACGTGTCCTTGCAACGCGCCAATGAACAAAGACTGCGCGAACTTCAAAAACTGGAGGCTCTCGGTAAACTTGCGGCTGGCATAGCTCACGACTTCAGGAGCCTGATCATGGTCGTCCAGGCTGGACTTCGGCTGATCGGCTCAAAGATACGAGAGGGCGGCCCACCTGAAGATGTGGCGATGCTCATTCAAGAGATTATGCAGCGCACGCACAACGCCGAGGCGTTCACCGGGCAGATGCTGACGTTCTCGCGAAAGCAAGTCCTCTCACCAAAGCTCGTCGACATCAACGAGCGAATCTTGTCGATCGCATCGATCCTCGGACCAACCCTCGGCAGGGGGATATCAATTCGGACGGAGCTGGACGACAATGTCGGAACCCTAGAAATTGACTCAGACCAGCTCGACGTCGCCTTGCTTAATCTTGCTGTTAACGCGCGAGATGCGATGGACGGACGCGGCACGCTCTCGATTGCAACTGGCGTTGTGGCCGGCGGAGCCGCCAGCAGTTTACATCTGATCCGCATCACCATCACGGATACAGGCGTTGGCATGGACGCCCAAACTAAGGCGAGGGCCTTCGAGCCGTTCTTTACAACGAAGGGCGACGGAAAGGGCACGGGGCTCGGACTCAGCCAAGTGTACGGGTTTGTCGTGCAATCCGGCGGGCAGGTCCGCATTGACAGTGAGCCCGGGGCTGGCACCCGCGTCAATTTGCTCCTGCCGAGGAACCCGCCAGACCCTGACCCGCCTGCGGGCGAGTGAGAGGGAATGGTTGATGGCGCCGGCACCCGCCAAATATCGTGACTCACGAGGGCTGAGATCAATGAGGAAGCCGCGAGCGGGCGATAACGCTGTCGATCGTCAGTGCAAGTCTCGTGCGAGAATGCTTATCTTTTTCGTTGCCAACCGACCCCGACCGGAACCATGCCGCAGCACCAAACAGAACTTATCACAATGCTGGCGCTCGGAGTCGTGCTTGCCTTCGGCTTCGGACTGGCCGCGCGATTCTTGCGCCTGCCGGCTCTGATCGGCTATTTGCTTGCCGGAATCGCGATTGGTCCGAATACGCCCGGCATTGTGGGCAATGTCGAGTTGGCGCGCCAGATGTCGGAACTGGGCGTCATCCTGCTGATGTTCGGCGTGGGGCTGCATTTCTCCCTCAACGATCTTCTCGTCGTGCGTCGGATCGCTGTGCCAGGCGCGATGATCCAGATCTTGACCGCAACTCTCATTGGAACCCTCGTATCGAGGGCATGGGGCTGGAATTGGAGTGCGGGCCTGGTGTTTGGCCTTGCCCTTTCAGTGGCAAGCACGGTGGTTCTGCTGCGTGCGCTGGATGAAGTAAGTCTGCTGGACTCCCCCAATGGCAGGATCGCCGTCGGTTGGCTGGTCGTCGAGGACATCGCCATGGTGTTGGCCTTGGTAGTGCTCCCCTCGTTCGCGGCACCGGTCGGCGCGGACGCCCCGGCGGCGCCTATCGGCGCCGGGACGGCAGGTGTTGGGCTCGCGCTTGGACTCACGCTGATCAAGGTCAGCGCCTTCGTTGCGGTCGTGTTGGTCTTCGGGCGGCGTGCCGTGCCGTGGCTGCTCAGGCAGGCAGCGCGCTCAGGATCGAGGGAACTCTTTACGCTGGCGGTGCTGGCGATAGCACTGGGCATCGCTTACGGGTCGGCGGCGCTGTTCGGCGTCTCCTTTGCACTTGGCGCATTCTTTGCGGGGGTGGTGCTCAGCGAGTCCGAGCTCAGTCACCGGGCCGCTACCGAGTCGCTGCCGCTTCAGGATGCGTTCGCGGTGCTATTCTTTGTTTCGGTCGGGATGCTCTTTGACCCCTCAATCCTTGTGAATGATACGCTGTCGGTGATCGCAGTCGTCCTAGTGATTGTGCTTGGCAAGGCTCTTACCGCTACGGGGATCGTGCTCGCACTCGGCTATCCAATGTCGACCGCTTTGGTCGTATCCGCGGCGTTAGCCCAGATTGGGGAATTTTCTTTTATTCTCGCCGATTTCGGGGTGTCCCTGGGGCTTATGCCGATGGAGGGCCGTGATCTGATCCTCGCCGGAGCGTTGCTCTCGATCACTCTCAATCCATTTGCGTTTGCGGCTGCTAAGCTCATGGCGCCTTTGCTAACCGCATCCACGCCGGGAGGTGGCGAGGGTCGTCACTTCGATCCCTTGTTGGGTCTGCATGTGGAAGATCGTCCCACGGCGCAGGCGGACCACGTTGTTGTCGTGGGGGCCGGCCGAGTCGGACGCACGATCGTCGCGGCGCTGCGCAAGGCAGGAACTCCGTATGTTATAATTGAGCGAGATCGGCGACGTGCCGAAAAGGCTCGTAAGGAGGGCGCAGCGGTGAAGCACGGCGATGCTGCGGCCCCGGGCGTCCTTGAGGATGCGGGTGCGGAGCGTGCGCGACTTATCGTCATTGCCGTTCCAGATGGCTACGAAGCGCGGCGCGTGCTCGAGCGCGCTCGTGAGATAGATGCGCTCGCCGAAGTTCTCGTGCGCGCTCACGGCGATGCTGACCGCACGTATCTTCAAGAACGCGGTGCGACCCGGGCAATCTCAGCCGAATACAACGTAGGCCCGGCAATGGCAGAGGCAACCCTCAGCGGCTTGGGCGTCGCGCCGGCGGCAACCTCAACTACCGTCGACCAACTGCAGGAGGCGGAAAGCTCAAATGTTGAAGACTCCGGTACGGATATGCACGGCGCCCCTGAGCTGCGTCCTCATCCAGAATAGAGAAGAGAGGTCCTGTGCTTGAGTTCGCTCCCTAAGGCCGAATGATCGTGACGTTTCGGGGACCTTCCAGAGAAATTGCGCCGCGCTCGCGGAGATCCGTAAACGCTCGACAGACTGTCTCGGTCGAGAGCCCGAGCAGATCGGCGATGTCGTAGCGTGTAATGGGCAGAGCTAGATCGCTTTCGCCAGATCGGCCGATCCTATCTCTAAAATGGACCAGGAAAGCTCGCACCCGTTCCGGAGCCGACATTGTGCTCACTACGAAAGTCTGCTGCTCCAGCCTCTCAATTGCCGCGAAGGTTCCCAGTCGGATGAGCTTGGCAGTCGCCGGATCAGAGTCCGCGAGAGCCTCAATTGCCGATCGCGGATAACAGGCAACTATTGTTCCCTCCACTATTGCTTGCACCGAGGACGTGTGCGAGTCGGATGACGAGAATCCAAAGAAGTCACCTGGGAGGTGAATGTCCGCAATTTGCCGTCGTCCATCGCTGCGGATACGGTATTTGCGTGTCGCTCCAGAAACGATGCGATACCACCAGTCACAGCGATGGTGGTGTTCGAAGATGTCCTGATCGCGCTGGAACGTCCTGAGGATGGCGATAGAGTTTAGGTCTCTCGGACTCTTGTTGATCCGTGGCTCGCAGTCCGAGCCGTCAAACCGCGTTGAACGTTCCATCGACACCCCTTCACAACGGCACCGTCCAAGCAATTGGACGACCGTGGTGACGATAGAAAAACGTGCGGGTAAGGAGCTATTTGTGGATTCACCTTATGGGAATTCTCGTAAAGGGAAATGGCCCGCTCAGAGAGTGGACGAGGTGGCGCGTCGTTACTGGGCGGGAGTCACATCTTTCCTTGCACGACCCGTTTGTCAGCGCTTAGATGTGAAGCATCACTTGGCACTACTCCTTTAAGCCAGCGAGGACCGCGATTTTAATCGCCTCGGCGACGGTTTTCACTCCTAGCCGCCGCAACATGCGCGAACGATGAACTTCAACGGTTCGGATACTTATGCCGAGTTCGTGGGCAATCTCCTTGTGTGCCTGACCGTCCGCGAGCCGGACGAGCACCTGCCGCTCACGCTCGCTTAGCGTTTGCACACGAGCTGCCGCCACGTCGCGCTCGTCGGTGACCTCAGAGGATCCTCCCTCCTTTGAATCGGTCAACGTCTTTGACGTTCTCGCAACCTCCTTCCCGAGGACGCCAATCGCGACCGGTCCAGCCGGAGGAAGATCGAGGCGATAGAAATCGAACAGGAAAGGTCGGGTATCCTTCGACTTGGTATGGAGCAGCCGTAGCACTCCAGTCCAACGCCCGTCGGAGAGAATCCGATGCCAAACGCCATAACGCAGCTGATCGCGGTCTCCGAGCGCCAGAAAATCGGCAATATGAAGTTCGGACGCCTCACGCAAATCAGCCAAGCCGACGTGTTCAAGGCCAGCGTGGTTCACGAAGAGCGGCCGGCCCTGAAGATTCACGATGCCGATGAAGTCGGACGAAGCGGCGATGAGCCTTGCGAGATATGCGTTCGGAGCAGTTTCTTCGCGCCGTCGCAATTCCAACATGGCTTGGCTTGCCGCCATGCGCTGAAGGAGTGTTTCCACCTCAGTTGGGAAATCGGGCCGGTCCGACGCAACTATCACGGTCGCCTCGCCGTGATTGCCGATTGGCGTCGCGTGAACAGTCACCTTGTTGCCGCTGACTGGGCTGACGATCTTTCCCCCGTCCGTGATGGCTGCCAACAGGGAGTTGCGGACAGTCGGAACGAATGGCGGCGGAAGACGTCCGTTGGGCCCATACACAAGCTCAACCACGACTTGCAGCGTCGCTATCGACATATATACAAAGTCGGCGTTGAGGGTCTTCACAAGGACCGAGGCCAGGCTTTCGACGACTGCGTCCTCCTCTAAGTCCTTCCAGTCCGCTTGCAGAGCGGATAGGCGAAAGAGGTCGTCGAGCGCGCGGACCAGCTTTTGATTTTCCTCCACAGGCATTCGCGTCTCCGCCGATCAGGGGTCTGACAGATCCTGCGGATCGGCTCTTGCCTGCTACAATCAGGATCGGTTTTCGGCTACAGTTGGGTTCGTGTCCGCCGAGTGCAACTAGCCATATCAGATGCAGCAGGCAGTTGTCAGGCTCGCTCCACGGACTAAATTTGCAGCGGCGGCTAGGGCCTGTCCAGACGGAGCGGCGAGAAGTGTGAACCCGAAAGTGAGACCATGAGGTTGGACACAAACGTGACTGCGAAGAAGCGACCCAGATATACCCTCCTCGATGATCCCGGGTCAGCTGCCGGGAACGAGATCATCGTCACTATTTTTGACTGGCAAGGGAAGGCCCCCATCCGGGCCACCCTCGGATGGATGGCGCATTCACGAGAAGGCGCGCACGTTGGCCCGGACGAGAGCGAGGAGGTCGATGTAGGCCTTGCACTCGCTCAGGCGCAGCGCCTGCTTCAGCGTTACGGTTTCCGTAGGATCGTGATCGTGCTTGAGCACGAAGACCTATGGGATCCCGCGTGGGGCGATCTTGTCCGCCGCTAACGCCGGGCTAGCGACAATTGGGGCCGGACCGGGAACCTCGAGAGTCAAGCACCGGCGCGGCCCTGTTTGCACCCTGGGACAATTACCCCTTTCGGTCAAACCTTGAGCGGCAACCCCGTCTAGGCCGATGTGCGGTCCCCCTTTGGTAATGCCCCGCGCAGCCAAATCGCGAAATAACTGACGGTCATCAGTGCCAATCTGGCGGAGAGTCGCCACGATCCCTTCAACGTCAGTAAAGGGAGTTGGCAAATGCTCGCCTATCCAGGAAATGCGGGGCGCACGTTCGATCCATTCCGGCAGATGCGACTCATGCAACAAGATGTGAATCGCGTGATGAACAACCTGCGAGCCCCCACAACGTCTGAATTTCCCCCGATCAACATTTGGACCGGCCCCGACGGCGCCGTGATCACTGCGGAGATTCCTGGCGTCGCTGCCGATGACCTCGACATCGCAGTCCACCAGAACACAGTAACCCTTCGTGGCAAACGAGCCTCCGACCCGGTCACCGAAGGCGCCGTTGTTCATCGCCAAGAGCGCGTTGCGGGTTCCTTTGCCCGCAGCCTTGTCCTTCCGTTCCGCGTAGATGGGGAGAAGGCCGCCGCAGCGTTCCGGAACGGGCTGCTTCGGCTCGAGCTCCCTCGCCCCGACGCTGATCGGCCTCGCAAAATCGCAATAAGCCGGACTTGAAGGAGACCCGTCATGGCCGCTCAGGACACCAGTGTAGGCGAGGCCGCCGAATCCACACGAGATGCGCCGGTCTTCGTCCCTCCAGCAGATATAATCGAGGATCAGTCCAGCCTGTTGATGGTTTTGGACCTCCCCGGCGCCGATCCCGAAAGCCTCGATGTGACGCTCGACAAGCGGCTCTTGCGGATCGCGGCGCGCTCGGTGCCGAGCCGCCCCGAAGGCTACACACTGCAGCACGCCGAGTATTGGGATGGCAATTACGAGCGGAGTTTTGTCATCTCAGAGCCAGTCGACGTGGCGAAAATCGAAGCGATTTTCAAAGACGGCGTTCTGCGGCTGACGCTGCCAAAGGCGACGCCGGCGCCGGCTGCCAAGATTTCCGTCAAGGCGGCGTGAGGCGACGATGAAAATCACCGACCTCATTCCTTGGAGCGGCTCCGGGCGGCACGTGGGTCCGCAAACGGGACCGGTGGACCCGCTTCGTGCGCTGCGGCAGGACATTGACCGCGCATTTGAGCAATTCTGGAGGATGCTTCCATCCCCATTTCCGGAGTTCGCACCCTCCGCACCTGATGCCGTCCGGCTGGATGTCAGCGATAGCGACAAGGCGATAACGGTCACCGCCGAATTGCCTGGCCTCTCTGAGGATGACATCGAGCTTTCGATCAGTGAGGGCTCTCTGACGATCCGCGGCGAAAGGAGTACCGTCCGAAAAACTGAAGACGGAGGGCTCATCGTTCGCGAGCGAGCATACGGCTCCTTCCAACGCACCCTGCAGCTTCCAGACGGTGTCGATGCCGATGCGGCAAGCGCGACATTCAAGAACGGGATATTGACCATCGAGGTCCCGAAAAGGTTGAGTCAATCCCCAGAATTCAACGCATCCCTGTGCAGGCGGGTTAATATCGCCGCTCCAAGCCCCACCCGCCTTGCCTGCCCGCCATCCTCCCCCGGGGTGGCGGGCAACTTTGTGACCGCACCAGCTCATCATTGGCCGGCGGCGATCCCGGTGAAATTCCGGATTCCGCTCCTGCCTGGTTTGCCGGATGAAGATCGACATCGACGACATTGGAAATGACCGGCCGGATCGTGCCGCCAATAGCGGAGGTGTCATGCCAACATGTGCCATTGGCACCGATAACGACGGAACCGTTACCTGCGCCACGGAGCGACCAGCGAGGCGGCGCATCAACTACATTTCGGGCGACGCCGAGAACCGGCTGGGATTGCGCGCCATCCTCATCCGTCCCGATGGTATGGTTGCCTCGGCGATTGAGAGCGCCGCAGACGATCAAGGCGTTCGCCAGGCGGCCGAGCGCTGGTTCGGTGAGCCTGACAGACCGCCTAGCTAAGTCGTGCTGCGCGGCATGGCGAAGATGCGATCGAGTTCAACCAGATCTGCCGGGCCACGCCCGATAGCGATGATCACTACGTTTACGCCATAGCACTATGACGTGCGTCACCGACCCTGCTGGATCGCGTTCTGCGACGATGGCGGGTGACGCATGGCCTCACTTGCCTGCAGCGCCGGAGGCGTGGACCTCCGGCGCATCATCAACGCCGGGACAAGGGCGGCCAGGAAGATCGCGCCGACGATAAAGAAGCTGTCCCGGTACCCCAGCATGTTGCCCTGGCTGTAGATCATGCGACCGAGATAGTTCATCGCCCCGGCCTGGCGAATCGCTTCCGGCACACCGGCCTGCGCGAGCAAGCCGGTCACATCGCGCAGCAAGCCGGTCGTCGTGCTGTTACCCGCGTGCTGCGCCGCCGTGAAGCTGTCCACGTAGAGCTGCGAGCGCTGTTCAAGGGCAATTGAAAGCAGGTTGACGCCGAAGGCGCCGCCGAGTTGGCGCACGAAGTTGATCGCGCCGGAGCCCTGGCCGAGCAGCGTCATTGGCAGCGCCTTGAGGGCGCCGGCGTTCAGACTCGGCATGATGAAGCCGAGCCCGATACGGCCCAGCATGATCCACCAGGCAAACAGCCAGAAGGAGGTATCGGTATCGATGCCGGTCATCAGGAACGACGACCATGCGAAGACCGCCAGGCCGAACATGACCATGACATAGGCCGGCGTCTTATCGGTGAGACGCCCGGCTATCGGGAAGACGAGCGCCAGGATCAGCCCCGCCGGCATCAGCAGCAGGCCGGAGCGGGTCGGCGTGTAGCCCTGGATTGTCTGCGCGAACAGCGGAATCAAGAAGGTCGAACCGTAGATTCCCGCCCCGAAGATGAAGGCCACGACGGACGCGCCCGCATAGACCCGGTTCGTGAAGAGCTTGAGATTGAGCATGGGCGCGGGCGCGTGCAGCTCCCAGACGATGAAGCCGATGCCCGAGACAAAGGCGACGGCGAAGTCGCGCAGGATGGAATCGGAGAACCATCCATCACGTTGTCCATTCGACAGGCCGTTGAGCAAGGTCACGAGGAACACGGTCATCAGCCCGAAACCGATCCAGTCGAATTTGCGCGGCGATCCCGAAGTTGCCCGCCCCGGCATGAAGAGGGTGGCGAGGAACAGCCCGACAAGGCAGAACGGCACGGCCATGAAGAACACATAGCGCCAGCTGAAGCTATCCACCATGATGCCGCCCAGCGTGGGGCCGAGCGCCGGGGCCAGCACCACGCCGATGCCATAGATGCCCATGGCCGAGCCGCGCTTTTCCGGTGGAAAGACCTGAAAGATCATCTGCATGGCCAGGGGTTGCAGGATGCCGGCCGCGCCGCCTTGGAGCACGCGGGCCAGTATCAGCACCCCTTCCGCCGGAGCCAGCCCGCCCATGACGGAGGCGACGATGAAAACCGTCACCGCCAGCATGAAGGTCGCGCGCTGGCCGAGCGTCTCGACCATCCAGGCGTTGAGCAGCATGGTCCCGGTCATCGCGGCAAGGAAGCCTGTGGACAGGAGCTGCGCCTTGTCCTGGCCCATGCCGAAGGCGCCCATGATGTCGGGCAGGGCCACATTAACGATGGTCGCGGTCAGGATGGTGGCTATCGTGCCCATCATGACCGTCGCCGTGACCAGCCAGCGATACGCCGGGCCGAAGCGGGCGAACAGCCCCTCGATACTGTCCGGGTGCGGCGCGCTAGTCACCGGTGCCGGCCTCCAGCTCTACCATCATGCCGGGCTTGATTTCCCCACCGTCCTGCTGGACGGCGATGCGAACCGGCAGGCGTTGGGTGATCTTGGTGAAGTTGCCGCTCGGATTTGGGTTGGGCAGCAGCGCGAACTCGCTGGTCGCAGCCTGCCCGACGCGCGTGACCTTACCCTCGAAGCGCCGCCCCGGCAGGGCATCGACAGTGATCGTCACGATCTTTCCGGGCTGGAAGAAGCGGATGTCGGTCTCCTTGACGTTCGCCTCGACGCGTATGCGCTCGGGATCATGCACCATCAGCAGTCGCTGGCCGGGGGTGACGTATTCGCCCTCATCCACGAAGGTCTGGTCCACAACGCCGTCGAACGGCATGACGATGGTGCGGTCTTCGAGATCGAGCGCCGCGCGCTGCCGTTGCGCGCGCAGCCGCTGTTCTTCCGGACCGAGCTCGGCCAACTGGCGTTGGAGCACCGTGAGCTCCTCGCGTGCGGCTTCGGCCTCGGCAACGGCGGCGCGGGCGTTCTCCAGGTCCGCCTGGGCGCTCAACACCTGTTGTTTTGCAGTCTCCAGCGCCGCCCGCGTCTGGTCCAGGCGCGCGCGGGTGATGGCGCCGCTCGGCGCCAGCTTCTCAGCCCGATCATTGTCCTGTCTGGCAAGATCGCGTTGTGCCGTCGCTCCTGCCAACGCGGCCTCCGCAGCCCTCACCGCTGCCTGTTTGGCGGTAATACGACTTTCGGTCTGACGGCCGGTGAGTACGATGCGGGCTTCGATTTCCTCCCGGCGGCGGGCGATTCCCATGAGTTGCGCATCAAGTTCCTGAACGAGCAGGCGGCTTTCCCGGTCGTCGATCCGGACCAGTATGTCGCCTTTGCGAACGGAATCGCCGGCAATGACTTCGACGGCGGTGACCCAGCCGGGAACCCGGCTGCTCACGGCAACGATGTCGGCTGCAACGCGGGCGTCCGTCACAAAGACGTGGGTGAACTGTTGCCACAGCCACCAGCCACCGGCCCCGAGAACGATCAGCCCCGCCAGGATCGCGCCATACAGTCGCCATGGCCGGGCGCGGCCAGGCGGGGAAAACGCCTCTGACGCTGCCTCCGTCTCCTTGTCGGGGGCTATGCGCAGATCGGTTTCCCGATCGTCGCTCTGGCGCTCCAAGCGGCTCACACGCTGGTCCATGGCTCACCTGTCCATCGGGATTTGGTGCGTAAGCTGCATCGTCGTTTCCGCGCCACCCAGCTTGCCGGCGATCTTCTCGAAGACCCTCAAACAGGTCGTCACCTCGGCATGGGATATGTCGGAGAAGATTTCCGCACGCACTGCCGCTGCGGTCGTTTCGATGCGTTCCAGAACGGGAACGGCCTCCGCGCGCAGGTGGACCGATTTGGTGCGGCGGTCGCTAGCTTCTGTCCGGCGTTCGATCAGCCCCTCGGCTTCAAGCCGGTCCAGCGTGCGCACCAGGGTCGGCCCGCGCACCCCGACCGCCTCAGCCAATTCACGCTGGGTTGTCGCTTCGGCCAGCCGAGAAAGATGCAACAGTGTCAACCAGCGGGATTCGGTGAGGCCGAAGGCGGCCAGCCGCCGGTCGATCTCGGCGCGCCACAGCCGGGCGACCAGCCCGAGGTGGAGGCCGAATCGTTCCTGATCGTTGAGAGGCAGCTTCATTTCATTGCCTGAATAGCTCCTTTATTATAACAATAGATAGCTACCTATCGAATGTCCAGAGATAGAGGCAAAGCTCGCCCGCCCACTCTGTCCGCAGCCTGGCTCCGGAAAGGCTTTCCACGGCGCTCATTGAAGGAGAACCACAATGTACCAGACGATCCTCCTGGCCTATGACGGCAGCCAGCAAGGCCGCGAGGCGCTCGGTCAGGGGGCCGAACTGGCCTCGCTTTGCCAGGCTCGTGTCTATCTCTTCGCCGTCGTCGCCCATGAGCTGGGTGTCGCGCTCGCTGAAGCGGCGGCACCCTCAGACTTGCCGGAGCGTGAATATCAGGAAGTGCGCCGCGTGCTAGCGGCGGGCGCGGAAGAGCTGCGGCGGGCGGGCCTCTCCGTCCAAACGCGCCTCAGCACGGGCAACCCCGCCGAGGAGATCGGCCGAATTGCGCACGAGGTCGCCGCCGATCTGATCGTGGTCGGTCACCGCGAACAGAGTGCGCTGGCCCGGTGGTGGCACGGCTCCGTCGGCGCTTCGCTGCTCGCCCACGCGCCATGCAGCCTGCTGGTGGCCGTCTCGGGCACGACGCCCGCACGATGATCGGAACAAGATCAAAACCAGCAGCGTCGAAAGTTCCACGCGGCAGCGGCGAAGAGCGGGCAAGAGTGGCGCGGAGATGGGCCGCCCGCCGCCGCGTCGCGGTTTTCCGGGAGCTGGATCGGTTGCCCGTTGGAGTGTGCCCTGCCGGAGCCGGCAAGCTGCCGCTTGCGCAGACCGAGTTGGGGCGAGTTGCCCCGGGAATCGCCGGCGCGAACAAATGGCCGGCAGAGTGCCGTCTTTTGATGACATGCACGTCAAGACGCTATGTTTGGCCATCCTGTCCTTTGGAGAGGCGACAGGTTACGAGATCCGCAAACGCGCTGCGGAAGGGCCGCTCAGCTACTTCACCGAGGCAAGCTTCGGGGCCATCTATCCGGCGCTCGATCGCCTTTGGCGCGAGGGGCTGATCGAAAGGCGACGGGAGGCCCGCCCCGCAAGGTATACTCTCTGATGGAAGCGCGAGAAAAGGCTTTGGTCGAGGCCCTGCATCAGCCGTTGAAGCCCGACGTATTCAAGTCCGAGTTCCCTCAAGGTGAGCCACCGCGAATGACCTTCCTGGCGACCGCGTAACCTTCGGTTTGATGCGATCGAATGGTCTTGTATGAAAAATC
Organism: Afipia sp. GW822-FHT03D08; assembly: GCF_058801645.1. Lineage (NCBI taxonomy): Bacteria > Pseudomonadati > Pseudomonadota > Alphaproteobacteria > Hyphomicrobiales > Nitrobacteraceae > Afipia > Afipia sp. GW822-FHT03D08. The sequence continues at coordinate 72,322 of NZ_JBXANK010000004.1, read as the reverse complement.
ATAGTCGAGGGAAGCAGGCTCTCGGTCTTGTCCTTGCCGCACGAACCGCGTGATGGTCGTCGCAGCTCCGTCGCCCATGAGCTGAATATATGCTGGTAAATGTTTGATCCTCGCGATCTCCGCCGGCGCGAGATGGGTGAGAAGGTGATCGATGAGCTTGCGGTAGGCGCCGATCGTTTCGCGATGGCGTAGGTCACTTCTGATCCGTTCAGAATAGACGATCTCGTCGCGTCGGAGCAGCACCTCCATCATGTTGGTCGGAAGCGGACTTGTGCCCGAGAACAGGTCGACGATGAAAACGCGCTTGCCGTCCGAACCGCAGCGATCGATGACAAGATCGATCGGCGAGTTGCTGACGATGCCGCCGTCCCAGTAGGCCTTGCCGTCGACGACCGTCCAGGGGAACCCCGGCGGCAGGCTGCCGCTCGCCAGGACATGCTCTGGAGTGAGATCGTCGACGTCGCTGTCAAAGACTTCAAGCTCCGCCGTGGTGACATTGACAGCGCTGAGAAGCAGCCGCACCGGGCTTGTCTTGAGAGCCGCGAAATCCACGTATTTCGCAAGAAGCTCCTTCACCGGCGCGGTGTCGTAATAGCTCGTCCAGTTTATCGGGAATTCGGTGAGTGAATAGAACGGCTGCATCCAGCGGGGTCGGAAAAAGCGCGGCACTCCGAATGTCAGGATCTGCAATGCCGCGGCCATTCCCTCTCCGCACGCGAACGGCAAGTCCGCGGTCGCGACGGCCAGATCAGCCCAGAATGCTTCAAGGGCAGGCGTCGCGTGACGCGGGTTGCTGGCGATGATCGCGCCGTTGAACGCGCCGATCGACACGCCGGCGACGATGTCCGGGAAAATCCCCTCCTCTTCGAGTGCCCTGACGACGCCGCATTCGAAGGCACCAAGCGCACCCCCACCCTGAAGGACCAGCGCGGTCTGCGTGGGAATATGGTCGAGGAGAAAGGCCGGGTCGTTCAGCCGGTCCTTGATCGCGTTCACGTTCACCCTATGGCGGATCAAGCCTTCGGCGAGCCGGGTTTCGTCGACAGGCCTGCCTATCGAGAACAGCGCACGCGGCACGTCGTCCCTGAGATAGAACAGCGCGAAGGACCGGTCCTGGATCGCGCCGCGGCCGATACGTTCTTCCGCCTCCGCCGGCCAGCCGAGCATGTTGAAACCGATCTCGCCGATCTCGCAGAAGAAATAGGAGACCTCGTCATAGGGCAGCCGGCGGCCCATCATGTTCCTGGCGGCGAGGCGGCCCTGCTTCACCGCGTTGTCCCAATGTTCGATGTGGCGGCGCCGCGCGAAAACCGGGTCATAGAAGGTGGTGACATCGCCGGCCGCGAAGACATCCGGCGCGCTCGTCCTCAGCAGCGCGTCCACCACGACGCGTCCGTCCTCGAGGACGATGTTGCTGCCGCGCAGGAACTCCGTGGCCGGCACGACGCCGATGCTGACGACGGCGAGATCGCAGGATATCCGATGCCCCGATGTCGTTTCGAGTTCCCGAAGATGGTCCTGGCCGCGGAACGCCGCAGCCGTGCCGTTGAGCAGCACCGAGACTCCACGACCTTCGACATAGCGTTGGAAGTAAGCGGAGAGGTCGGCGGATTCGAGATGCGGAAGAAGCCGCGCGCCGAACTCGATGATGGTGACCTCAAGGCCGAGCTCGACCAGCGACATGGCGATTTCCATCCCCAGAAAGCTGCCGCCGAGCACCACGGCACGCTTGGCCTGCGCGGCCGCCCGACGAACCGTCTCGGCGTCGCCTTTCTGCCGCAGCGTATGGATTCCGGCGAGGTCCGCGCCGGGAACGGGAAGAGGCTTCGGTGTCGCGCCGGTGGCGATCAGGAGCTGGCCATAGCGGATCCGTTCGCCCGTTGCGGTCGTTATCGTGTGGCTTTCCGGATCGACGGATGCCACCCGGGTGTTGAGTTGCAGATCAATCGCCTTCTCGCGATAGAAGCTTTCGGGGTGAACGAAGATCTGCTGCCCGATGCCGTCGTCGAGTAGCATCCGCTTGGACAGGGGCGGTCGGTGGTAGGGCGGCAGATCCTCCTGCGACAGGATCAGAATCGAGCCGGCAGCCCCTTCCGCCCGCAACGTCTCGGCCGCGACGGCGCTGGCGACGCCGCCTCCGACCAGCAGGAAATCGATATGGCGCGGCGGGGAGTGCGCGTTGCTGCCGGACGGAGCCGCGTCCGTCGCCACCCCTTGGCCGGGCTCGAACCCGGGCATTATGACGTGGGTCCTTTACGCAATATAGGGCTGGGCCGCGCCTGAGCGAGATAAGCGCCGGGAGCGGCCCTCCCGGGCCGGAAGGCATATTTCTCCCCGGGCGGCGGGACCGGAATCCCGCGCAGGATACGTGCGGCCGAAGGGCTCAATTTCCATTCTCCCGAATGAAGCGGCTGATATGCGGAAGAACCTCCTGCCGCCAGCGGCAGCCGAAGAACAGCCCGACATGACCAGTGTGCGGGCAGAGCAGATGGCCACGCCGTTCGGCGGGTATCCCCGCACAGAGATCATGGGCTATCCGCGTTTGGCCTGGACCTGAAATGTCATCAGCCTCGCCTTCGATGGTCAGCAGCGCGGTCCCGGTGATGCGTTCAGGGGTGATTGTCGTGCCCTGCCACGCCAGGTGGCCTTCTGCCAACGCAGACTGCTGGAACACCAGGGCGACCGTGTCGAGGAAGAATTCCGCCGGCACATCGTCGATCGAGAAGAAAAGTTTGGAGAACGGATGGCCTGCAGCATCGCTGCCGTCGTCATGGAAGAACTTGGCGAGAAGTTCGCCACCGCTCGCGCAATGACGGAACAGATAGGTCGAAAGCATCATCAGCTCGGTGCTGCCCGGATAGACACGCCGGCCGTGCCCTCGCCGGGAGGCGGGAACGGTGGAGATGGAACAGTTCTCGAACCACGCCAGAGGCAGGCTGCGTGTCAGGAGATCGACCCGGGTCGGGTTGATGCGCGTGTCGAGCTTGCCGCCCAGGAGCGTCAGCGTCGCGGGCCGCCCCAGATCCTCCGCGAGGATCGCCGCCGCCGCCAGCGCGGGCAAGGCGGACTGGCAAAGTCCGATCACATGGGTTCCAGCCCCGAGATACCGGATCGTCTCGACGACATAGGTGATGTTGTCTTCGAGGCGGAACGGACCGTCTCCGGCGGGAACGTCAGCGGCGTCTTTCCAGGTGAGACAATAGACGTCGTGCCAGGGCAGTAGTCCAAGGATCATGTCGTAGAGAATTTCTGCCCTCATGCCGGAGAGAGGCGCCACGAGGAGAATCGGGGGCCTTTGTCCGGTCAGATCGGCCTCGAAATGCAGAAGGCGGCCAAATGATTTTTCGACTACGCTTAGTTCTCGAACGCTCACCAACCTCCCGTCGATCACTATATGTTCGATACCAATCCTTGGACCGAGCGGTAAGTCGTTTTGTGTTGTGAGACCACTGATGTGCGCTCGATGGCGACCCGAGCGTGAGGCTTGTTTCTCTTCCGCAGAGTGCTTTTTATGCGGCACTGGAAGCTGCCCCGTAAAGATCAATCTCACATCCGTTCACAGTTGCCTGAATACGTGATGCACCAGCTTCGCGTCCCCCGAGGCTGCGGCGAACAAGCCGACGTCGTTGCGTGCGGCGATCAGCACCAGAGAGGCTGTGCCTCCGGGGCTGCAGCGCATTGAAAGCGTGATTGGTGAGGAAATCCCAGGTCATCACACCCTCATCGCTGCAAAACGTAGGTGCCCGGCGCGTCCTCGATCGGCGGATAGCCTTTGTCCGGAGCGCCCATGCCGGGGTGCGGTATGGGTTCCGACGAGGAATGGGCACCGAGCCACTGCGTCCACTCGATCCACCAGGAGCCGTCCTTCTGTTCCGCCGCGAGGAGCCATTCCTCTGGACCGAGATCGAGGTCGGCGACGTGTTTCGTGGCGACACGGAAGCGGCGCCGGGGATGACCGGGCTCGCTGACGATACCGGCATTGTGGCCGCCGCTCGTCAGGACGAAGGTGACGTCGGTGTCGGTGAGCTGGTGGACCTTGTAAACGGACCGCCACGGCGCGACGTGGTCGCGCTCGGTGCCGACGACGAACAGGGGCGTGCGGATGTTCTGAGGAACCGCAGGATGGCCATCGACCATGAAGCGGCCTGCCGCCAGCTCGTTGTCGAGATAGAGGCGGCGCAGGTATTCGGAATGCATCCGATAGGGCATGCGGGTGGAATCCGCGTTCCAAGCCATGAGATCGATCATGGGCGCACGCTCACCCATCAGATACTCGCGCACGTGACGCGACCAGATGAGGTCGTTGGTGCGCAAGAGCTGGAAGGCCCCGGCCATCTGATCGGCGGACAGATAGCCCCTGTTCCACATCATGCTGTTGAGGAAATGCATCTGGCTGTGGTCGATGAAAAGCGCGAGTTCGCCGGGCTCGGTGAAATCGATCTGGGCAGCGAGCAGAGTCACCGAGGCGAGCCGGTCGTCGCCCGCCCGTCCCATGGCGGCGGCGGCGATCGTCAGCAACGTCCCGCCGAGGCAGTAACCGGTGGCGTGGATCTTCCTATCGGGAACGATGGCGTTGACGGCGTCGAGGGCGGCCATGACGCCCATGCGCCTATAGTCGTCCATGGTGAGGTCGCGGTCGGCGGCGTCCGGATTGCGCCAGGAGACGCAGAAGACGGTGTGGCCATTCTCCACCAAGTAGCGGACCAGCGAATTCTCCGGCGAGAGATCGAGGATGTAGTACTTCATGATCCAGGCCGGGACGATCAGGACTGGCTCCGCCCGGACTTTGTCGGTCGTCGGGGCGTACTGGATCAACTCGATCAGGTGGTTGCGGTAGACGACCTTGCCGGGCGTGACGGCAACATCCTTGCCGGGAATGAAGCCGTCGGTTCCAACCGGCGGCTGGTTGGTGGCCGTGCGGGTGGCGTCCTCGACGAAGTTGCGCCAGCCCTGGATGAAATTCGCACCACCGGTCTCAAAGGCCTTGGCGACGACCTCGGGATTGGTGAGCGGATTGTTCGAGGGTGAGAACGTGTCGAGCAGCTGGCGGGCGAGGAAGGAGACGACGTGCTCGTGGTGCGGTGTGACGCCGGGCACCTCGTGGGTGACGTTGTGCCACCATTGCTGATTGAGCAGGAACGCCTGGGCGAAGGCGGCGTAGGGCTGCTTCTTCCAGCCCTCCGCCGCAAACCGATAATCCCCCGGCAGCGGCTCGATGCACGGCGGCGTATCGGAATGGGTGCTGGCCGCGGCGAGGTAGCCGAGGAAGCGGCCTGTCTTGCGCGCCGCCTTGTTGACGAGTTCCGCGCGCTTGCCTGGGGCGGCCGCCAGATGAATTGACCAGTCGAAAAAGGCGAGCGCAAGGGAGGCCGGGGAAAAGCCGGCCGTGAACTGCGCTACGAACATGTCGCTCATGCGGTCGATGGCGCGAAACCCTTCGCTGCCGACGCTCTCTTCGCCCGCCGCGACAACCGACGTCGAAGGCTTGGCGGCGGAGGCTGCTGTCGTCATCGGTCGTCTCCTTCAGCCGCGCGTGCGGCCACATCATAGGGACGGTCGCCGATCAGAACCTTGAGCAGTTGGACGGTGAGCTGCTGGACCTCACCATCCTCGGTATCGAGCAGCGGCTCGACCGTGAGGACCTCCCTGAGGACACCGATCCCCAGGAGCACGGCGGCGATCATCGCGGCGCGCCGGGCGGAGGACGGATAGGTCATCTTTGAAACTGGCTCGATGAAATCGGTCAGAGCACTGTCGTGCAGGATCCTGGAGGCTTCACGGCTGCTCAGCGAGCGCATGACGATATCGAACGCCCCGACCTCGTCGTCGTGGCGTAGTGCCTTATGCGAGAGGAGCTCGGTTGAGAGTTTGGTGGCAAGAAGACCCGGCGAGGTCCCAAGGAAACGTTCCGGGCGTCTCGTTGCCCGGACAGCCTCGGCGAAGAGCAGTTCCTTCGAGCCGAAGGAGCGATGCACATGGGCGAAATCGATACCGACATCGGCGGCGATCGCCCTGAGGGTCGTGTCTTCATAGGACTGCCGCCCGAACCGCAGGATCGCCGCCTCGAGGATCTGCTCGCGCTTGGCTGCCGCGGCGCGGGCGGTGGATCGGGCCATGAGAAACTCCGGATTTCATTTGCGTTTATGGAATGCCTACCGATATCATGTTTTTGGTCAACGCGCGTTGCGATAAATCAATGACGACCGGCGCCTTGATAATAGAATAATAGTGTCAACCACTTTTCTTGAAAGGATTACCTCGGGGAGTGTCAGGAATTTCGTGTGCGGGGCGGCCATACTGGACCTGATGGAGGTTTCCGATGGCACGACGCAAGGCACCCCGCATTCCTGATGCGCTCCTGGACCAGCTTCTGGCCGGCGCCGATCCCAAGACGGCCTTTGACGCCAATGGACTGCTCGACGATCTGAAGAAGGCCCTGGCCGAACGGGCGCTGAACGCCGAGATGGATCATCATCTGGCGGGCGATGAGGCCGGCAACAGCCGCAACGGCTATGGCCGTAAGACGGTGACGACCGAGACCGGCCGGATCGAACTGGATATCCCGCGCGACCGGCAAGCGACGTTCGATCCGCAGCTCATCGCCAAGTACCAGCGCCGCTTTCCCGGCTTCGACGACAAGATCGTGTCGATGTACGCCCGCGGTATGAGCGCCCGGGAGATTGTCGGGCATCTGCGCGAGCTCTACGGCATCGAGGTCTCGCCTGATCTCGTCAGTGCCGTCACGGATGCCGTGCTGGAGGAGATCGCCACCTGGCAGGCCCGCCCGCTGGAGCCGGTCTATCCCCTGGTGTTCTTCGACGCCTTGCGGGTCAAGGTCCGCGACGAGGGCATCGTGCGCAACAAGGCGGTCCATATCGCGCTCGGCGTTCGCGCCGATGGGGCCAAGGAGATCCTGGGTCTCTGGCTGGAACAGAATGAGGGCGCCAAGTTCTGGCTGCGCGTCATGAACGAGCTGCGCAACCGCGGCACCGAGGACATCCTGCTCGCCGTCGTCGACGGCCTGAAGGGTTTCCCCGATGCGATCCGCGCCGTGTTTCCCGAGGCGACGGTCCAGACCTGCATCGTCCATCTGCTGCGCCACAGCCTGGACTTCGTCTCCTACAAGGATCGCAAGGCCGTCGCCGCGGCGCTGAAGGGCATTTATCGCGCCGTGGACGCCGCTGCCGGCGAGGTCGCGCTCGGGGCCTTCGAGGAAAGCCTGTGGGGCCGCCGCTACCCGGCTATCGGCCAGAGCTGGCGACGGGCCTGGAGCGAGATCGTTCCGTTCTATGCCTTTCCGGCCGATATCCGCCGCATTCTCTACACGACGAATGCGATCGAGGCGCTGAACGCCAAGCTGCGCCGCGCCGTTCGGGCAAGGGGCCACTTCCCCACCGACGAGGCCGCGATGAAGCTGCTCTTCTCGTCTTGAACCGCTCGGAAAAGGAGTGGAAAATGCCGCCGCGTGAATGGGTCATGGCGAAAGCCCAGTTCGCCGTTCTCTTCGGAGAGCGTTTCACAAGGGCCATGATGGCCTGATCTTCAACCGCCGCCCCGCACACGAAATTCCTGACACTCCCATTACCTCGTCATGGCGACCGAAACGACACCGCCGAAAAGCCAAACGGCCGCATCCAATCCCCTATTCGCGTCTCTGGGCAATACAGACTGGGTAAAACTCTGGAGCGACGCGCCGGCAAAGATTTACGCCGACGGATGGGGGAAGGTTCTGGGCCTTGCCGCAGACAGGCTGCAGGATCAGGCAACTTACCTGAGACAGGTCTCCCAGTGCACCGATCCCGCTGAAGCGTTGAAGCTGAATGCCGCGTTTGCGCAGCAGTCGGTGTCACATCTGCTGGAGGACGGAACGAAGATATTTGACGGCATCCGCACCAGCATCGCAGCGGGTGCACCGGGCAAATAATATCTGGCTTGGCTCACCGTTGCGGCGCCCACCGGCCGCCCGAGCAGGGCAGGCAGTGCCTCGCCCGCCTTGCGGGTGGACAAGCCGAGCACAAAGCCGGCGAGGATCACCCGGTCGATCTCGGCCGTGGGCTGGCCGTACGTGCGCAGCACCTCGACCGGGGCTGTAGCGCCGGGTCCGTGGCACAAGTTCGATGTCCCCAAGCTCGGTCAGCAGATGCCGGCGGTAGTAACGGTTGCGGCGGTGCGCAACGTCGTCGCCTTCGAGCTGCTCCAGATAGACCTCGACTGCGGTGGCCATCTGTTGCTCGATGATCTCTTCAAAGGCCTGCCGGCCGAGCGGGCGATAACCTTCCGCCCACTCTAACCTGTCAGCCTTCACCATCTCGAAGGCCATTGGTAGACTCTCAATCGTCGCAGCCTGCTGTGACATGGAGGGCTCCCCTCGTGAGCTTTGACAGCCACATTTGGAGTACCTCTTCTTGCCTCTGACACAGAACGGTACCTTGCCGCTGCTTGTGGTCGAATTGCGCTCGCCCAGGCCTACCCGACAGCGCTCCGCGGCGTGCTTGTCTCCGAGATTCGGAGGCATCGCCTTTCGGGCCGCTTCGGATGAACAAGCTCGCCGGTGCTTTGCTGTTGCCTACGGCCATCCTGGCTCTCGACGCAATGCGGGCGATCTTCTACAGGCTAGTGTCGGAATGAGATCGATTTACCGGGAATCAATCGTTTCAAGTCAGCACCCCGAACGCAGCTCCTCTCGACCGGCGGCGCCATCCCGATACATCAAGGAGGCCGTCATCGTGCGGGATGATTTGGAAGGACTGACAAGCGGCGAAGCGCGATCCCGTCTCGCGGCAGAAGGCTACAATGAGCTGCCGCGCGCTGGACATCGATCGCTGCCGCGCATCGCCTTCGAAATCGTGCGCGAGCCAATGTTCGGTCTGCTCATCGGCTCTGGTATCATCTACCTCCTGCTCGGCGACCGCGTCGAGGCGCTGATGCTTCTCGTCTTCGCGTCGATTTCGGTCATCATCGCCATCGTGCAGGAGAGCCGTAGCGAGCGCGTGCTCGAGGCGCTGCGGGATCTCACCAGCCCGCGTGCGCTCGTTATTCGCGACGGCGAGCGACAGCGGATCCCAGGCCGCGAAGTGGTTCGCGGCGATATCATCGTCCTCGGCGAAGGCGACCGGGTGCCTGCGGACGCGCGCCTCATGGCAGCGACCGACGTGCAGGCCGACGAGTCGCTCCTGACTGGTGAATCGGCGCCAGTCCGCAAAGTCGTGGCCGGCGATGACGTCCGTGCCGCGCGGCCAGGCGGTGACGATTTGCCTTTCGTCTTCTCTGGCACCCTTGTGGTGCGCGGCCAGGGACTGGCGCGGGTCCAGGCCACGGGGCCGCGCAGCGAGATCGGCCAGATCGGTCAGGCGCTGGAGGCGATCGACAGCGCGCCACCCCGCCTGACTCAGGAAACCCGCCGGCTGGTGCGTGTCTTTGCCATCTTCGGTCTCGCGGCCTGTGCCTTGACCGTCCTCCTCTACGGTCTGTGGCGCGGGTCCTGGCTCGAGGCGCTTCTCGCAGGCATCGCGCTCGGTATGTCGATGCTGCCCGAGGAGTTTCCCCTCGTCCTGACCGTGTTCACTGTCATGGGCGCGTGGCGGATATCGCGGGCGCGCGTGCTCACCCGCCGCGCCGCGGCCATAGAGACCCTTGGAGCGGCAACGGTCCTGTGCACCGACAAGACCGGTACGCTGACTGAGAACCGCATGTCGATCATCTGTCTCGTTGCCGGCGATGAGATGCTCCGTCTCGAGCCCGGACGGGAGTCGATGTTGCCGGACAGGTTCCGGCGCCTCGTCGACTGGGGCCAGCTCGCAAGCGCTCCCGATCCGTTCGATCCGATGGAGAGGGCGTTTCATGCCTTGGCCGCGCAGGCGGGCAGCAGCGAAGGCGACGCGGAGGACAAACAAGAACTCGTGCACCGCTATGGTCTACGCCCGGATCTGCTCGCGGTGACACAGGTCTGGAAGGTTTCCGGGACGGACGATTGCAAGGTCGCCGCAAAGGGTGCGCCGGAGGCGATTGCCGCGCTTTGCCGGCTCGATCAGGAAGCGCTCGGCGCGCTCGCCCGCGACGTCGACCGGATGGCCGCCGAGGGCATGCGGGTCCTCGCGGTGGCGGAGGCGCGCTTTCGCGGCGCGAAGTGGCCCGCATCGCCGAAAGGGTTCGCGTTCACTTGTCTGGGCCTTGTCGGGCTTGCCGACCCGCTGCGGCCATCAGTGCTGGAGGCCGTGAAAGAATGCCGCTCGGCTGGTATCCGCGTCATCATGATCACGGGAGACTATCCCGCGACGGCTCTGGCGATCGCCAATAAGGCTGGTTTCGCCGCCGACACCGTCGTCACCGGCGATGACCTTGAGGCGATGAGCGATGCGGAACTGAACCGGCGGGTGGCCTCGGTCTCTGTATTCGCCCGTACCATGCCGGCGCAGAAGCTGCGGATTGTCCGCGCGCTCAAGGCGACGGGGGCCGTCGTCGCAATGACGGGCGACGGGGTCAACGATGCCCCCTCGCTCAAGGCCGCCGATATCGGCATCGCCATGGGCGGCCGCGGCACCGATGTGGCGCGGGAAGCCGCCGCGCTCGTCCTGCTCGACGATGATTTCGGCTCGTTCGTCAAGACCGTCCGTCTCGGCCGGCGCATCTACGACAATCTGCGCAAGGCGATGGGCTATATCCTCGCCGTGCATGTGCCGATCGCCGGCCTGGCGCTGCTGCCACTGCTGACCGGCCGGCCCATCATCTTCTCGCCGATCCACATCGCCTTTCTCGAGATGATCATCGATCCCGTTTGCTCGTTGGTCTTCGAGGCGGAAAAGGAGGAGACGGACATCATGAGCCGGCCGCCGCGCGCGGCGACGAGCCGTCTGTTCTCGTCGGGGCTCGTGCTCTGGAGCCTGCTGCAGGGCGTTCTCGCCTTCGCAGCCGTTGCCGCACTCTATCTGCTGGCGCTGCGGCGCGGCATGCCGGCGGGGGATGTGCGTGCGCTCACCTTCGTGTCGCTCGTGCTGGCCAATCTGGGACTGGTGCTGGTCAACCGCTCCTTCGACAGCTCGGTGCGCGGGGCGCTCCGGTGGGACAATCGCGCGCTGTGGTGGGTGAGCGCCGTGGCCGGCGTCCTGCTGGGCACTGCCCTGGCATGGGCGCCGGCGCGCGATCTTTTTCGCTTCGGGCCGCTGCATGCCGATGATCTCGCCGTCGCGTTCGGCACCGCCATAGGTCTGGTTGTCGTCCTGGAGATCCTGAAGCGATCCTGGCGCGGGTGGCTGACGGCTTGAGTTTCGGGGCGAGGGGCACGTCAATCCTTGCTCGGGTCAGGGGAGGTGCTGCTGGCCCAGCGTTGCGACAGGCCGAAAGCGATCAAGGCAACCACGGTGAACCCCGCGCCGGCTAGAAAGGTCGCGGCCGGACCGTAGGCGTCCCACAAGCCGCCGGCGATGACGCTGGCGATCAGCATGGCGATGCCTCCGGCGAAGTTGAACACGCCGAACGCCGTCCCGCGAAGATCCTGCGGGGCGGTGTCGGCCACGAGGCTCGCGAAAAGCCCTTGCGTGAGCGCCATGTGCAGTCCCCAGAACACGACACCGATCATGACGAGTGAAATGGTCGAACCGAGCGCGAGTATGAGGTCGGCGACGATCAGGCAGACGATACCGACCGCGAGCAATCCACCTCTTCCGATCCGGTCGGAGAGCACGCCGGCCGGATAGGCGCCAAGTGCGTAGACGATGTTCATCACCACCATGACGGTGGGCACCAGCGCGATCGGCAGACCGACATTCTGGGAACGCAGGATAAGGAATGCCTCGGAGAACCGGGCAAGGGTAAGGATGGTGGCGACGCCGACCACGGCCCAGAACTGGCCGGGCAGGCGTTTCGCATCCACGAGACGGAGCCTCGGCTTGGCGTCGGCTTCGTGCCGGACCGGTTCGCGGACGGCGAAAATCATCACCGCGAGCGAGATGAAGGCCGGGACGACCGCGATCCAGAACACGAAGCGGAAATTGTCGGAGCTGAGCGACATCAGGACGATCGCGGCGAGCGGCCCGGCAAAGGCGCCGACCGTATCGAGCGCCTGACGCAGGCCGAAGCTCGCCCCACGCACCTCCGCCGGCGCCAGATCGGCGATGAGCGCATCCCGAGGGGCATCGCGGACGCCCTTGCCGATACGATCCATGAATCGCGCCCCCACGACCCAGCCGACCGAGTCGGCCAGCGGGAAGATCGGCTTGGTGAAGGCGGCGAGGCCATATCCTAGGGCGGTCAGCAACTTGCGCTTGCCGAGCCAGTCGGACAGCGCGCCGGAGAATATCTTGGTGATGTTGGCGGTCGCTTCGGCGATGCCTTCGATGAAGCCGACCGTCAGCGTCGACGCGCCGAGCACGGTCACGAGATAGACCGGCAGCAGCGCATGGATCATCTCCGATGAGATGTCCATGAACATGCTGACGAAGCCGAGCGCCCAGATGCCAGACGGGAGCTTGGTGCTCGATCTAGACGTGGCAGGCGGTGTGTCTATTGCCATTTCCCAGGGACTTCGGAACGGGGCGTCTCGCGGCGCGAGTCTTACCGATACCATGTTTCGCGGAGTATTCCCCCGACGGGATATCGAGCTTCTGTAAGCTCCCAGACACCTCCGTCTGGTAGAATTGAGATTTCAGCAACGCTTGAACGAGGGAAGCGCTGCGGATGAAACCACTGAAACCCCTGGAACCAATGGAGCAAGGTTGAGCATGAGTCGTCTGCATAAAGAGAGGCACCTTGTCGGGCGAATTGGATGGCTGCGCGCCGCCGTGATCGGCGCCAATGACGGCATCATCTTGACGGCGAGCCTGATCCTGGGCCACCCTCCAAGGCTGTTCAACGCTCTTGACGCTGTGAGGGGGGCGCGAGAGCGCCGGGGGAACTGAGCGGCGTTTTTCCACTTTTCCGAGGGGATCTTCTCTGAATCTATCGGGAGCAACCTGATTCGGAGGTTGCTCCATGACGACGATTGATCTCGCGCCCTGCCTTGCCGCGATCCCGGACCGCCGCCGAGCCGAAGGGAAGATGTACGGCCAAGTCGGCGTGATCCTGTTCTCGCTCATCGCGATGCTGAGCGGGGGCGCGGTCGTACCGGCGTGTGGTGGCGCTCACCCTTGCCGATCCGCCGGGCGAGACGACGCACTGGACCGCCGACATGATGGCAAAGGAAGCCGGCATCAGCGCCAGCGCCGTCAGGCGCATCTGGAAGGCGCATGGCCTCGCACCCCACCGCTGGCGCCAGTTCAAGCTCTCCAACGATCCGAAATTCGTCGACAAGCTGCGCGACGTCGTCGGACTCTATGTCGATCCGCCGGCCCACGCCATCGTGCTGTCGGTCGACGAGAGGAGCCAGATCCAGGCGCTCGACCGGACCCAGCCCGGCCTGCCGATGAAGAAGGGGCGGCTCGGCACGATGACGCATATGTGGACGGGCCCCTCCTCGCAAGGTGTTGAGCAGCGTTTTGATCGGATCGCTTGCGATCATATGTCCGGCCTCTGTTTTGTGCGGTCGCACATGACCGCGGGCCAAGATGGTTTCCGCAACGCGAGTTCCTAACACGACTGCGACCTACAACGGCCAGTGAGTCATCCGGAGTATCTTGCGTCATGGATCGATCGATCACACCACCTGCTCATTCTCTTGCAAGTTCCGACATCAACAAACACGGTCGCATTTCGTCTGCTCCCCGTGTTTGGCTGATGTTCTAAGCCGCGCACGCCATACTAGGCGGCACAGCATTGGTTCGGTACGCTTCGCCGGTCACCATCATCTTCCAGGCGATGCGCGCGATTTTGTTCGCCAACGCGACGGCGACGAGCTTCGGCGGCTTGCGCTTGAGGAGGTCAAGGAGCCAGGGCGAGGAATTCCTGCCCCGTCCGTCGCGGACTCGTCGCAGGAGGGCGGTGGCGCCGACCACCAGAGTACTTCTCAAGGCTTCGTCGCCGGCGCGTGTAATCACGCCGAGCCGGACCTTGCCGGCTGTGGAGTGATCTTTCGGGGTCAGGCCGATCCAGGCGGCAAAGTGCCGGCCTGATCGGAAGCCCTCGGGCGTTGGCGTCTTCATCATCAGAAGCGATGCGCCGATGGGAGTGTCAGGAATTTCGTGTGCGGGGCGGCCAGTGAGTAACGCAGCTAATCCGACCGGACCGGCGCCGACGATGGCAACGGACCCGCCAGGTTGCACTTTGCCGTTGAGAACACCGCATTCGAAGCCAGTCGGCAAGATGTCGCTCAACATGACGAGGGCGTCTTCGTCGGCCCCGTCCGGGATCGGATAAAGGCTGGTGTCGGCGTGAGGAATACGAACGTACTCGGCCTGAGTCCCGTCGATCGTATTGCCAAGGATCCAGCCTCCTGTGGTGCAGTGAGAATACATTCCACGCCGGCAGTACTCGCACTTCCCGCAGGACGAGATGCAGGAAATCAACACGGAGTCGCCCTTCTTGAACTGGGTTACACACGCGCCAACCTGCTCTATGACTCCAACGCCCTCATGGCCAAGGATACGTCCAGGAGTGCACGACGGCACGTCTCCTTTGAGGATATGGAGATCGGTGCCACAGATTGTGGTCTTCGTCATCCTTACAATTGCGTCGGTCGCGCTGTCGATCACCGGGATGTTGCGGTCCTTCAACGTCTTTCGGCCCGGTCCCTCAAAGATTAGAGCTTTCACAGCGGTCTCCGCGTCTGACTTTCTTCAAGTGCGGTGGCCAGGATAGGTGAGGCTCGACCACCATGCACTGACGTTGATCATTTTTCCAAAGCAAGTCCCAAGACCCACGGTCGGGGTCTCGCTCTGGTGATCGGAAAAGCTACGGCAATGGAGATTGGCTCGCAGAACAGAACCAGCCTGAGTCATCGCAGGTGTCCCTCCGAGTGCAAGTCCTGACCAAACAGCGGCGTCAGATTGTGAGGGGCGATGGTCGGGCTTCCGCGGTTTAAGGCGCGCTCATGGGCAAAAGGGCGGCGAAGCTGACGAGCGTCAATGTGTTCGCACGGTCGAGGTCTCATCCTACTGGGCCGACCGTCGACATAGGTCAAACCGTTGCCACAGCTTGGAGGCGAGAATGATAAAGGTCTTGGTTGTCAGAGTTGACGGAACCAGTGGCGACGAATTCCGCCTCGCAGCCGCAGAAAGTTTGGCGAAACTCTTCGAAACGCATGTTGTTGGCCTGATAATCAATGTTCTGCCCGAACCGATCATCGTAGAGACCATGACCAGCGTAACCGACTGGTCAGAGAGTCTTGAACACGCACGCGCACAAGGACGGCAATTCGAGGAGCGGACGAAGGAGCGGCTGAAGAGTCTCGCTCCTTCGTCGGAGGTGCGTCGTATCGATGCATATTCCCATGAGCGGGCGTTCCTCACCGCCCGGGAATGTCGGAGCGCAGACGTACTCGTCGGTCTTCGACTGAGCGACGATGATGATACAATTGAACTGCATGACGTGATCGAGGAGACGCTATTCGAGGCGGGCCGACACATCTTTCTCGTGGCCGACCAGAAGACCTTCGATGGAGGCTTTGAGCATTCAGTTGTCGCTTGGAACGGGAGTCGCGAGGCAACGCGTGCAGTGGCGGAGGCCTTGCCGTATCTGAAAAAATCAAAAGCGGTAACTGTTCTGCGCATAGGCGCCGAAACAGATTCAATCCTCTCGGCTGTGCAGGATGACAGGCTGGTCGCATACCTCCGGAGACATGGCATTATCGCTTCGCTGGAGCGAGTTCCGCACAAGGGGTTCCAGGACATTGCGACAGTGCTCATCCATGAAGTGGTCGCTCGTAAGGGCGATCTGCTCGTGATGGGTGGTTACGGTCATTCGCGCCTGCGCGAATGGTTGCTCGGAGGCACTACATACAGGTTACTTCGTAAGTGCCCGATCTCCCTTGTGATGGCGCACTGAAGACGGCCTTGTACACTACCGACCGCATTGAAGAATGTTTCGAACGCTATGCGCGGCGTCGCTGCGTCCGTGAACAAGCAAAGTAGTTCACGCATCCCTTTACTCATAGGATGTGCTGTCGCGTCTTTGCATTGGTAGCAATAGCGGGCGTCGGGAGTACCTCCCTGCGGCGTCGTGGGTTCAGGCCGGAGGGTTGCATCAATGAAATGCAGGTCTGCCATAAGGGTTGAGGCGCGGTGAGATGACCACTGTTGATGACGAAGAAATTCTCGAGACCCGAAGGGTGCGCGAGGTTGCGGGTGTGTTTCACAAATCGGATGTCCTTGAGGACACGATTGAATCCCTTTTGCTCGCGGGCTTCGACCGGTCAGACGTGGATATCATGGGTGAAGTTGAAGCCGTCAGACGCCGTCTCGGCCAGCTCTATATTCCACCAGAGGAGCTTGCCGATGTGCCGGGAACACCGCGCCGTGCATTCGTCGCGCGAGATGACCTCGCATTGGCGACCGCAGGTGTCGCTGGAATTCTTTTCTATGTCGGCGCGGCGGCCACAGTAATGTCTATCGTCGCTTCCGGAGGAAGCCTCGCGGTTATAGCAGCGGCTGCGATGGCCGCCGGGACGGTTGGAGCGGGTGTCGGCGCGGCAGCGGTGCGGCTGCTCGGAAAAAGGCAGGCGGAGGAACTCGATCTCCAGCTGATGTCAGGGGGAATTGTGCTCTGGGTGCGCGTGCGAACGGCCGAAAAGGAAGCGGAAGCGCAGGAAATCCTAGCAAAGTTTGGCGCTGAAGCGATTCGTGTCCATGAGATAGATATCGCGAAGCGCCTCGAGGACGTTCCGCTTGCGAATGTCCACCCGGACCCCTGGCTCGAAAAGGACGTGCGGGGTTAGGAGACCGGGCTCCCGAAGCGCCAAAGTGCGAACCTGTTCATAGGGCAGAAGACACATCCGCCAGACAGGGCCGATGCGTTCCCACCGAATAGGAGAGGCAGCAATCGGCCGGTTGCCAGCTGTCAGTTCCCGCGGTGCGAGCGCATTTTGCCGTCGGCCCGCGAAAGCACGCCGTCGCCGTCGACCTGACTATTGTCCCTGCATGGCGAGAGTGCCGCAAGACTGACGTCCGTCAACGTCGATGGTCTCGGGTAAGATCATAATTCTCAGCACGGATTAGACCGAGGTTCTCGAGCTAAGGAGACATAGTATGGCAGGCAAGGTGATTGGTATTGACCTGGGTACAACCAATTCCTGTGTGGCAATCATGGAGGGCTCGCAGACCAAGGTCATCGAAAATGCCGAGGGTGGTCGCACCACGCCCTCCGTTGTGGCCTTTTCGAAGGAGGGTGAGATCCTCGTAGGGCAGCCGGCCAAGCGTCAGGCCGTCACAAATCCCGAAAACACCATCTTTGCGATCAAACGCCTGATCGGCCGTCGCTACGACGACCCCATGGTCGAGAAGGACAAGAAGCTGGTTCCATATAAGATCGTTCGGGCGGATAACGGCGACGCCTGGGTGGAGGTGCAGGGAAAGAAGTATAGCCCCAGCCAGATCAGTTCTTACATACTCGTGAAAATGAAGGAGACGGCCGAAGCATATCTCGGCGAAAAGGTCGAGAAGGCGGTCATCACCGTTCCCGCGTATTTCAATGATAGCCAGCGCCAAGCAACCAAAGACGCTGGCAAGATCGCCGGACTCGATGTTCTGCGCATCATTAACGAACCGACCGCCGCTGCGCTCGCGTATGGTCTCGACAAAAAGAAATCAGGCACGATTGCGGTTTACGATCTCGGGGGCGGTACGTTCGACATCTCGCTGCTGGAGATCGGCGACGGCGTGTTCGAAGTGAAAGCCACCAACGGCGATACGTTTCTCGGCGGCGAGGATTTCGACCAGCGGATCATTGATTGGCTCGCGAGCGAATTCAAGAAGGATCAGGGAATTGATCTGCGCAACGACCGCCTTGCGCTTCAGCGTCTACGTGAAGCGGCGGAGAAGGCAAAGATCGAACTCTCATCGGCCCTGGAAACCACCATTAGCCTGCCGTTCGTCACGGCTGATCAAAACGGCCCAAAGCATCTTGAGATCAAGCTCCGGCGGGCCAAGCTGGAAGAGTTGGTCGATGAGCTGATTCAGCGCACCGAAAAGCCATGTCGGGACGCAATGAAGGATGCGAAAATTAAGGCCGAGAAAATCGATGAGGTCGTGCTCGTGGGCGGTATGACCCGCATGCCGAAGGTCCAGGAGACAGTGGCCGATATCTTCGGCAAGGAGCCGCACAAGGGCGTGAATCCCGACGAGGTGGTGGCGATCGGCGCCGCCGTTCAGGCCGGCGTGCTGCAGGGCGATGTCAAGGATGTGCTGCTTCTCGACGTGACCCCGCTGTCGCTTGGCATCGAAACATTGGGGGGTGTGTTCACGCGTCTCATCGAACGCAACACCACCATTCCGGCTAAGAAAAGCCAGATCTTCTCCACCGCCGAGGACAACCAGACTGCGGTCACGATCCGTGTCTTCCAGGGCGAGCGCGAAATGGCAGCCGACAACAAGCTGCTCGGCCAGTTCGATCTCGTCGGCCTCCCCCCGGCGCCTCGCGGCCTCCCGCAAGTCGAGGTCACTTTCGACATCGACGCCAACGGAATTGTCAACGTCTCGGCTAAGGACAAGGCGACGGGCAAAGAACAACAGATTCGCATCCAAGCGTCCGGCGGCCTGTCACAAGCTGACATTGAACGCATGGTCAAGGAGGCAGAGGCGAACGCGGAAAGCGATAAGAAGAGGCGGGTCCTGGTTGAGGCGAAGAACCTGGCGGAAACTGAGATTGCTGCGAGCCAGAAAGTCCTAGGTGACTCCAGGGACAAGACCCCCGCCGCCGATGCGAGCGCGCTTGAGAAAGCGATTGAAGACCTGAAGTCTGCGGTCGGCGCGGACTCGGTTGCGGATATCGAAGCTAAGACGAAGGCGCTGCGGACGGCGACATCGAACCTCGGAGCGAAGGTCCACGAGAGTGCCGCCGGCGGCCCAGGTGCAGAGAGCAAGTCCAGCGATGAGGTCATCGATGCTGACTTTGAGGAAGTCGACGACAAAAACAACAAACGCCGACCGTAACAGTTGCCGGGCCGCGCCGGATGGCGGCGTGCAAGCGGTCCTACAAAGCGCAGCCTGTATCGCCGCATCCGTTGATCACTTGCCGCCTGTGACATCGAGAAATGTGCCGGTGCTGAAGGAGGCCTCGGCGCTTGCTAGCCAAGGATCGCTCGCGCAACCTCTTCGGACTGCCCGCCCGTGCCCCATGGGGATCGATCTTTGTCTCGATCCTAGTCCCGGCTCTCCCCCGCTGGCATGCATCTCAGTGTAGACGGGCCCCAGTCCGATGCAGTTGACGCGTATGCCGTCCCGAGCGACCTCCGTGGCAAGGCCGGTTGTGAACCTCTCGAAGGGCAGCCTTCGAGGCGGCGTAGTCCACATATTCGTTCGGACTTCGAGCCGGGGCGAGGCCGACGAGATGTTGATGAGCGCCCCGACCACTTTGGCGATGCGCTGGCACGGCTTGGTCGTTACCGTGCCGACCATCCGCATGTCGAAATGGCGGTCACGACGATTTCGTGCGTCGTTGAGGAATTGCGAGGTGGCGTCGATGTATCGATCCGACGGGGCGTCGTTAGGGAGGATGGGTGGCGCCAACATCGCGTCGTGCCGGTGCTGGTTGATGTCGACACGCTGGTTATGAGCCCGCGCTGTTCGCGAAGCGGCCGATCCTGAAGCCCGCCGATATCGAGCGGCATACTCTGCTCGCAAGCGAAACCCGCCCCGGCGATTGGGCGAACAGGCTCGTGCCGGCGCTCCCGCATCTTGTCCGACGCCCGCGCAAGATATTTGACCGATCCACGCGCCAGGCAGTGGAAGACGGGCTCGGCATCGGGGTCGGCCCGCTACCGACGCTGGCGATCGACATCGCCAGTCGACGGCTGACGACGCCGCTGCCGGATATCCTCTTCCCGAGGACCGGTTATGTCTCAATCATCCCGCAGCAGGCCGAAAGCGGGAAGCATGCTGCCAGCTTCGTCGACTGGCTTGTCGGGGAGCCTCAGGGAGCGGTCGGCGATACTTGACAAGCCCAGTCACCCCGCCGGCGCCCGCGATTCAGAATAGTGCCGCTTCTTCGCGTCCAGACGTAGATGCCCCCGATGACTTTCGCAGCTTCAGTCCGAGCGCGATGAGGACGACCCCAAGGATCGCGGCATAGATGCCGAGCAGCCAGCCCAGTGCGAGGAAGGTCTCAAACGGCCGCGTTACCAGAAGCCAAATGACGAGTATGCTGAGCGCGACGGAAAGAAGGCCGCTGATAAACAGCCAGACCTCGCCCTTAATCTCGTTTCTCAAGCGAATGGCAGCAGCTATTTCAAACACACCGGAGAGCATCGACCAGAACGCAATGCTCACCCATAGAAACGTTGCAAGCACCAGCGTGGCGACAAATGGCGATACCACCACGATAATGCCGGTCAAGACGCCAAGCGCGCCGCTGAAGGCAAGCCATCCCCATCGTTCCTCCTTACGGATCCGTCGAATGGCGGAGACGAGTTCGAACGCGCCGTCGACGAAGGAGTACGCACCGAATACGAGCGTCAGCGCGAGCAGAGAGTCTGCCGGCATTACGAAAGCGATTACGGCGATGATTAAAGCCAAAGCTCCGCGGAGTACAAAGACCCACCAGTTTTTTTGCAACGTGCAGATCAGAACTCCTGTTGCAGGCAGGGGAAGCGTGTCTTGGTTCATGTCGATTTCCTTTTTTGGATCGTCCTGAGGTTTCCCCGGTGGGTTTAGCCAAGACTCTGCGCGGGGTTGCCGCATCCGCGGGGAGTGGGAGTCGCTTGGCCGGCCGTATTGCCGCTAGTTCCAGAGTACATCCCGCGGATGGGTCCACTCGGTCCTCGCATGCAGCTCCGCCACCTCCTCCGCTTCGAGCAGTGTTTGCCGCTCGAAGCTATTGGGAGGTCTCGTTCCACCCGGAGCCAGAGTCCGAGCGAAGTGCTGCTCAAGCTGCTGGCGGCCGAGCCATGTACGAATTTGCGGACGGGTGGAGGCGCCCCGGTCTGCCGAGCCGACGTTGCATCAAAACAGGTCTGAGACCTGCTTCTTGATCCTGTCGAACCAACCCTTGCCGCTCTTCCCACCACTTGACTTCTGTTCGATCTCTTTGATCTGCTCGAATATCGGCTCGAAGTCCGCCTTCTTGCCGTAACCCAAAGCCTCCGCCATTCTGATCTGCTTCCGGGCTTCGTCGAGTTGCGCGGCGAGCGATTTGTTGCCCTCTTCCGAGCGCTTATCGTCTTCCGCGAGCTTTTCAGCATCTTTTAAAAGAACCTGCGCGCGCAGTACGGGCAGTGGCACGGCCACCTCCGTAATGACCAGCGTGTTCAGCGCCGCCTGAAGGGTGTCTTTTGCTTCATCCACCTTGCTCTTGGCGATGAGGCCGGCCGCGGACTTGATCGCCGTAGGATAGGCAGCGAGTGGCAAATTCGTGGTCTGGAACACCACCTCGCTGGCGAGGTTACTGACCAACGGGCGTGCCTTTTGAACTTCTCCGTCGCCGAGCAGTCTCCGCGCCTCCTTGATCGCGTCTTTTACGGCATTGGGATCCGCGTATAGATCGCGGATGACGACCCCGGTGTCCACCGGCGCTAGTGCGAGCTTGGGGTCCCGCGCCAGGATAAGTTCGAGCTTCCCGGTAGCGACTTCAAGCGCCTCGAGGGCCTCTTGTGTCTTCTTGTCGCCGAGCAGCGCCAATGCCTTCTTCGTTTGGTCGAGCGCTGTCTCGGCGTCGACGACGATCTTCTTGCGTTCTTCGTCTGCCCGTTTGGCGACGCCAGCATCCACTTCGGGTTGTGCTGACTTCGCCGTCGGCGATTGCTCCTGCGCCGGGTTCGCCTGAGACTGGGACTGTTCCTGCCCACGGGCTGGAACCCCATGTGCGGCGACCAGGCTCAGCGCCGCCGCGGAAAGCAGTATACTTTTAAGATTGGTTGTCATTGATGATCTCCCTTGTTGCAGCGTGGTTGAATCAGCGCGGGCTCAGGGTTGCACCGGCAATCGCTACGGATCTGCACATCGGCCTCAACCTGATGCGTCAGGTCCAGCTCACGGGCCCTTTCTCTTGGCGGGCAAGCGCCGCGGAGCTGTCGGCAGACAAAGAGCATTGATGGCAACTCCGCCTCCGACCGACACTGACAATCGACAGTTTTTCGCGAGATACGGCGCTCGAAGCGCGGACAGCTGTTTCCGAAGGCCCGCTCACGCGGCGTGACAGGGGGCGCTCCACGGGTTGCAGCCGGCCTGCCCCTGAAGGTCGGACGTTTGTTTTCCTGCCAAGTGGCGGTTCGTCGCGAGAGCAGCTTCGTGCTGAATCTGCGTCCACATCGAAAACTGACGCCTGTCAGCGCGCGCCACCATGCCCGGCGTAGCGTGGTTACGCCGTAAGTTGCGGAGGACCGACCAGGGGCCTCGCAGCGCGGCCATGCTCAATTGGCAGAAGGAAATAGAACAATGAGATCTGACAGTGACATCAAGCGCGACGTGGAATTCGAGCTGAAGTGGGACCCCGACATCGACGCCACCGACATCGGCGTTGCGGTCAAGTCCGGCGTCGTGACGCTCACGGGTTTCGTCCGCAGCTATCTGCAAAAGTACGAAGCAGAGCGGGCCGCAAAGCGTGTGTCCGGAGTTCTCGGGCTGGCGAACGACATCGAAGTGCGGCTTCCCACCGAGAGTCAGCGTACGGATCCAGAGCTGGCGCGCGACGCCGTTGCCGCGATCAAGACCGAGCTCCCCTACGCGCACGAAAATATCAAGGTGCTGGTGAAGACTGGCTGGGCAACGCTTGAGGGCACCGTCGAATGGGACTACCAGCGCACGCGCGCTGAACGTGCGGTCCGGGCACTGAAAGGCATAAAGGGTATCAGTAACCTGATCACGCTGAAGCCCCGCGTCGCGCCGTCCGAAATCAAGTCGAAGATCGAGGATGCGTTCAAGCGGAGCGCCGAGATTGACGCCAATCGGATCGTTGTGACCGCAAATGGCGGCGAGGTGACGCTCACGGGCGCGGTTCGCTCGTGGGCCGAACGCCAGGAGGCTGAGCGGGCCGCCTGGCGCGCACCTGGTGTGACGAAGGTGGACAACCGCATCACCATTGCTCCCTGACGCAATCCAATGAGTAAGCGGAGAGCGGATATGCACATCCCGCTCTCCGCTTATCGGAAACGTGAGTGCGACGAAAGTGTCAAAAAGCGAAGGTTCCTGGGCGCCCTCGGTAGGCTCGGTAGCAATCGCAAGCCCAGAATCTTTCCATGCAGGTGATCGACCTTCGTGGATCCCAATCACCGTGGGACATCGAGCACGACGTCCAAGGCCGGCGCCGAGGTCCCTCTGGAAACTCCCGAAGATGGACATGGCTTCCTATCGGAGGGGTCTGCGCGCAGCTCAAACCACGTTCTCTCGACGCGAGGTCGCACGCCTTACCGATTTGATCGACCGAAACCGACCTCTTGCGAGTTCCTCCATTCAGAATGGATCGAGCTATCCCCAAGGGAGACGCATGAAAAAAAGGAGGAGCGGAAGGTGCCCGACCGATTCAACCAAACAGTGGGCTTTATCGAAGCAGTCGAGAAAGCGCAGAGCGCGATAGAAGTCGAAGCGTGTCTACTCGCATTTGCTGCGACCCTTGGTTTCACATCTGTGTTCGGCGGCATCGTTCCGTTGCGGCCGGTCCCGCTAGACGAAATGCCAAAACGCATTTTGTTTCAGCGATTTCCGGAAGGTTGGGCGGAGCGATACAACGATAGCGGCTATGTACTACGTGACCCCATCGTCTTGCGGTTACTGTATGATCGGGCGCCGTTTGCATGGTCTGATGCCTACAGGACTGATAGAGAACGGGAGAACGTCAAACTGATTAGCGGAGAGGCGACAGAGTTTGGGCTCCGGGACGGCTACGTCGTTCCAATTCCAACGATCGAAGGTGACCTTGTCGCCGTTTCTTTCGGAGGTCCGGCGAACGCTATCGAGCCTAGCGAGGTTGCTGCGCTTAATTTCGCTGCAAGCTACGCGGTTGGGAGCTATCTCCATCACCGAATCGCACGCAGACGACTCTCCGCAGCTTTGACCCCCCGAGAGTCCGACTGTCTTTTATGGGCGGGGGAAGGAAAAACGGATTGGGAGATTTCGGTTATTCTAGGCATCTCCCGCGCAACGGTTTTGAAGCACGTTGCCGCCGCGCGCGAGAAGCTCGGAGCGGTAAATAAGGCGCACGCCATTGCGACGGCGATCCGAATCAAACTCCTCGCGTAAACTCATGGCAGCGTCTGAGAATTGATAAGACGCACGGCTCAGCGAAATGAATTTAGCGACGTAAGGGAGCTTTTGAGACTGTAGCTGCGCGGGCTCTTAGAAAAGCATCTAGCTTCCCTCGCGGTGCGCTCTCTAGCCGCCTCAAAGCCTCAGCGCTCTTCTCCGAACTCACTATCTAGATCTTTAAGGGTCTGCGCTGCCTGGCGAAGTCTGGGTCCAGGTGCATCTAATACGATATTGATCATTGCCGCGAAATCGTCAGCCTCGTCCCGCCTCGCCGCAGCAAGAATGTCCCGCACATTGCAGGTCTCTCCTGAGGGAGCGGGGGGTCCAGCGCCGAGCTCGAGACCCTTGCGGGGCTGCGGCGGCGGCGCCGGCGCCGTGGTCAGAACAAGGGGCGCACGGGCTTCCTTTGCGGCGGCGCTGGGCCTCTTCGCCTTCGGCGCACTGGTTTGAGCCGGCCGGCGGGGCGAGGCTTTGCCAGATCGCGCCGGTGCGCGGGCAGCGGCCGCCTCCGTTGGCTCCAGATGTGACGTGTCGGGGCCGGGGTTAATCGCTCCCTGAAGGGATTCATCCTGCCAGACCCGCAATCTGGGCAGAGGCGGCGGGACGCTTCTCGCGCGCTCGTAATAACCGCGATATGGCTTGTCCAAGTAGTGCCTGATCTTGGTCAGCTCGAACGACGGGGAATTTTTTACCATCAGGATGGACAGGCGCGCCGACATTTCCCGTAGCTCGAGCGGGCTGCGCAGGGGGCGCGGCGTGTAGTGCGGCGACCAGACTCGCGGCGCGAAGATGCCCTGGCCCGGCCGCTGGATCGGCGTCTTATAGACCTGCGTGGTCTCACCAAGCATTTTGGAAACGAAGTCCGAAGTCTCAAGATCGTTGATCTGGATGAACAGCTTGATCTGCGAGCCAGAGACTGTGGTGATGCGGGTGTTCTTGCCGTAAAGCTCGTCGAGCTGCGCGAGGTCCTGCATGACGATTGCCATCCGGAAGCCATATCCGGCGCTGATCGTGATCTTGGAAATCAGCGAATCCATTCGGCCGACGTGATAGAACTCGTCGAGCATCAGCAGAACCTGATGCGGCTCGTCGTCGCCGGGAATCTTGACCATTAGAAGGTCGTGGATTTGCTGGAACAAGATGCGAATGAGCGGCCGGAAGATTGAAAGCTCGGCGATCGTGCATCCGATGAAGATTGTCATCGGCGTGCGCCGCAGCTCCCGGATGTCGAAGTCCGAGGTTTCCGTCGCGGCCGAGATGAGACCGTTGTTCCAAAGGCTCATCGCCATGTTGACGTTGAAGACCGCGCTGTTGCGCGTCTCCGGCTCGAGCGCGATGTATTGATTGAAGCTGTCGACCACCCATGTCGGCAGATTTTGTCGCTCGGTGCGGACGATGGCCCGCAGCACCGTCGAGATGTCCTTCCCGGTGGTCGTCATACGGGCCACCGTGCGCATGTGCTGAGCGCCCTCGATCAGCGGCGAGGAAAGCACATAGCCGATCAGGGCGGAGAGCAAGAGCCGACCGGCGCCGGCCCAAGTGTCGTCGGCCTTTTCTGGAATGACGAAGGAGGCGACCACGAGACAGTCGGTAGCCATGCGCTCGTCGCGGCGCACGAAGTCGAGAGGATTGTAGCGGTGTGTGTCGTTCGATCCCGGCGAGAACATGAAAACCTTATTGCCCATCGCCGTGCGATGGTTGGCGAGGGCCTCGAAGTTCTCGCGCTTCGGGTCGAAGAAGACTGCCGAACCTTGCCACACATAACCATTGGGCAGGACGAAGCCCGTCCCTTTGCCGGACCGCGATGGTCCGACCACGAGGATATGCGCAGGTTCGTCGGAACGGATGGTGACACCACTGAGCAATCCGAGGACGATTCCACGTTTGCTGGTCAAACCCCGCTTCGCCGCTTCCATCAGATTGCCGAAGCGAGCCGCTCCGTACGGCATCTGTCGACGGTTGATGTAGGCGAAGAGCGCGCCGGCGAGGCCAAGGGCGACCACTGCGGCGGCGGCGTATCCGGCACGGATGAGTGCCTCGGCGCGCGTCGGCGGATAGACCAGCCGCTCATAAAAATGGCGCCATGCCACCAGAAAAAAGTCGGCGGAGCGGTCGGCATTCTGCATCGCGAACAGCGCCCAGCGGCCGGCGCCCTCGCTCGGGAACCGGTGGGGCGCCCAGCGCAGCGCGACCACCACCTCATACGCCAGGCTCCAGAACAAGCAGAACGCCAGAAGCACGAGAAGCCCGATGCCAATGCGGAATGCGATGATGCGGCTCATCGGTCATACCTCGCGGCGTGCTCGCGTCGCCAGTCGGGCATGCGCGAGAAATAGATCTCGGATGTGCCGCGCCAGCCGCCAACCTTGGTTTGTTGAACCACGATCGGAAGAACGGACTTGATGTACGCGATGATCTCGTCACGCCGCAGACCAAGCCCGGCCTGCATCACCATCAGCGCCAGCTGTTCGAAGGCGCCGGCCGAACTGTCGGCATGGACCGTCGTGATGCTGCCGGGATGTCCCGTATTGATCGCGCGCAGAAACGAATAGGCTTCGGCGCCGCGGATCTCGCCGAGAAAAATGCGGTCCGGACGCAGCCGCATGGAAGCCTGCAGGAGCATTTCGACCGTAACTCGCGCTTCGCCCTGGTCCCCCTTCGAGGCCACCAAGGGAAGGTAGTTCTTCTGGATCGGATTGACCTCACGCGTGTCCTCGATCGTGATGATGCGCTCGTCGGCCGGCACTTCCTTGAGTATCGCGTTCAGGAACGTCGTCTTTCCGGAGCTTGTCCCTCCCGAAAGCAGGATCGAATATCGACTGACAACGGCCAGCTTGATAAAGTCCTCGATGCGGCCTGCGTCGAGATGCTCGCACAGGCGGCGATCGACGTCGGACAAGGCGCCCTCTTCGGCCATCGCGACCTTGTCGAACGATCCCATGCGGCGATAATCGTCGAGCCGCATCTCCTTGATGACCTGCTTGCGGATGGCAAACGCACCGCCCGAGGTCGTCGCTGGGGGAATGACGCCTTGGAAGCGCTCCCCCGTTGGCAAGGCCGCGGACAGAAGCGGATGTTCTTCGTTGACGCTTTGCCCCGAATGACCCGCGACGCGCTCGGCCAAGTGGCGGATCGCGTGTTCGCTGAGCGCTGGCACCTCGTGCCTTTCCATCGCCGATTGTCCAAACCGTTCGACCCAGACTTCCCCAGGCCCATTGGCGCAGATCTCGACGACCTGATCGTCCTCGAGCCAAGGTCGGATCGGCTCCAGCGCGCGATCAATGAAGACCGTCAGGCTTCGCGCCACTACGCTCACGCTTCAGCTCCCTGAGGGCTTCCTTGACCGGATCGGGATACAATGCCGAGAAATCGAGATCGCGCCGCACGAACACGATGATCCGCGTTCCCTGGTCGAGGTAGATCGTCGGTGGAATGTTGATCGAGTTGCGCAGGGCCTCCTGAGCGATGTTGGTCAAAGTTTGGGAGATGTTCTGTGCGGCGATCTGACGGGCCTGCAGGGAAAGCTGGTTCTGGTTCACGCCGGTTTGGGTCTGCGTCACGACGCCGGTCACGGGGTCGGTGGTCGTGATGACCGTGCCGTTGCCATAGCCGTCGGTGTTCTGTCCGTATGCGCTGAGGAATTGTGCTCCCCCGCCGACCAGCGACAGCACGATCGCCGAGCCGAAGCGCTCGAGATAATGATTGTCGACGAAGCCAGCGTTGCCGGCACGGCCGAGCTCGTCGGCGCCGTTCGAACCGAGTTGCACCGACACGCCGTCGGACCGCAACATCCGGGTCCAGACGATGAAGACCCGGGTCTGGCCCTGGGCGATGCCGGACCGATACTCGCCGATCAGGCGGCTGCCCGACGGAATAAGCACGCGTCGGCCGTCGAACGACCAGACATTCTCGGTCACGACAGCCCGCACCATGCCGGGCAGATCGCTCTGTACGGCCGTTTCCAGCACGCCGCGGATCAGCGTGCCCTGCGCCACCAGCGCGTCGATGCGGTCGTTCTTTGATGCGCGGGCCACTTCGACCCCTGCGGCGGAGACCGATGCGAGGAAGCGCCTATTGGGATCGTCTTCGTTGCCTGCCGCACCACGAGGTCCGTCCTCGCCATTCGTAGCGGCGGCCGCCGAGGCGTTATCAGCGATCACCTGTGGCGCGCGCAGCCGCTCCCAGCGCCGTCGCTCTTCCTCCTGGCGTTGCCGCTCGAGCTCCGCGAGCCGCCGCGCCTCGTCATCGTTGGGCGGTGCCGCGACAAGGGGCGGTTCCGGTGCCGGCGGCGGCGGCAGCGCCAGGGGCGGTGCGACCGGAGGAGCAGGCGGAGCGGGTTCGGGCGGCGCCGGCGGCACGACGATCGTGCCCTGATCGGTTTGCGGACGGGGCGTCGAAAGCGACGGCGCCGGAAACTGGGTGGTCGTGAATTCTTCTTTGTCCGGCGTCGTCAACGTGGGAGTCCGGCGGGCCAGCGATCCGTAGATGAGCCAGGCGGCAATCGCCAGCGCCCCAAGCGGTATGGCGATCTTCAAGAAACCGCCGACAGCGGTTCGCCCCCGGGCGACAGAGCTGGCGGCGGCCGCCTCGAGCTCCAGTGAACGATAATCGTCGGCCGTCGGCATGCGCGCTCAACCTCCCGAGGCGGTGGCCGCGCCCACGCGCTGCGGCGCGTAAGGCTCAAGGCCTGTCGGCTCATGCACGTTGGTCAGACGGCGGTTGAAGATGCAGGTCGATTCCTGGCCGTTGCGCAGGGTCCATTGCGCGGAGACCTTGTCGACGACGACATAGGGTCCCTCTGTCCGGAAATTGACGAGGCTCTCATTGCGATCCGCGTCGACGATGAAGATCGCCGGCGTCTCGCCCTCGAACCGAAACCAGGTCTTGGTGCCGTCGTCGAAGACGGCGACCGGCTTGTTAGTGGAAGACCCCTTGTAGCCGTAGTTGCTGTTGGCGTTCGCGATGTTGAGCGCTTTCAAGTTCGGATTGGCGGCGCGCTCCTTGGCTTCGGCAAGCAGCCGGGCGCTGGCTTCGTCATCCGGGAAGCGAAACCGCACGGCGTAGATCTGATTCGATGGCGGGCGCGTGTTCGAGCGCAGCAGGAACGAGTAGACTCGCTTGTCGGTCACGACGTTGAGATTGGATTGCGCGTTCTTCTCCACGGGTTTGATGAAGATGATGTCGCCTTTTCGGTTCGGCTCGACGCGCCAGGCAATGGAATCGCCGAGCGCCAACGTCTCGATCTTTTCGTCAGGCTGCAGCTGGATCATCGTCGACGTGCCGTAGGTGGCGTCGATTGCGGTGACGTTGTCCCGGCTGTAGACGACGTCGCGCACACGCGGGTCGAGGCGGCCGGGACGCGGCGTCGATTCGGCAAGCGCCGCGCCCGTCGACAGTAAGAGGGTAAGAAGCGCAAGAGCGGACGGCCGCATCATGGCTGCTGCCCCACGCTGCGCGGAGATGGCGCCGATTCCTGGTCACGCCGATATTCGAGCACCTGGAAGCCCAGCGGATTGTCGAAACGCCATTCGTTGCGCATGGGCGCGGACGTGTAACGGAAGCGCACCAGAGAAACCCAGTGCCGAGTCACGATGTTGGTGGCCGACTTTTCGTCGGTGGAGAAGCGGACCAGAGCGGTGCGGTTGTTCGGAAAAGTCACCGACTTGATGGTGACGCTGACCTCGGTGTTCGTCCCGTAGATCTTCACCGGGTTATTGGGATTGGCGGGCGAGTAAATCTCGGTGAGCTCGCGCGCCGCGTCTCCGGCGGCGAGGAGTTGGGCGAGATCAAAATTATCCTTCAGCGCCTTCGGATCGTAGGTCTCGCGCGCTTTGATGTAGCGCACGACATTGAACATCGTCACCGCCTCGTCCTGCGTCAGCGGTCCCTCCGCGGTCGGTCGCTTGACCTCGACGAACCCCGTCGTTTTGTCGACGACGACCATATAAGGCTCGTAGGTCTTGAGTGGCACGAGGAGCGCCAGCACGGCGAGCGCGGTGACGGCAACCACGGTCATCACGGTGGCGACGATCCAGGCTAGCGCGCGCGAGTTGCGGTTGCGCCGGGCGATATCATGCTCCCAGGTTGCGCCGTCGGCATAATAGCGCGGATCAACCCGGTCGGACTGGGTCGTGGTATCCGTCACGGTCTTCCTCCCCCGCCCTGCGCCGGCGGTGCGCCGGAGTTGCGGAGTTGGTCGGCGAGCCGACGGAACTCTGCGGACTGCGTCCAGCTCGCGGCGCGGAGGCCGACGCGCGCTCTCTGCCGCGCGGCCAGCTCCTCCCGCCGCGACATCGAAGCGGGGTTGAACGGATTGCGGAAGGCGAGGCGCGCTCGGTTGGCGGCCGCCCCCATCCGGTAGCCGGAGGCCGTGGCCAGGACCGCGCCGAGCCGGGGCGCGAAGATCGGGACGCCACCTGCGATAGCGGCCGCCATGTTATTGATCTGGCTCAGCAGGAGGATGCCGATGATGGCGAGCAGCACCACCGGTCCGATTGTTGCCCATGTGGCAGACTTGCTGTTGGCGACGCCGTTCAGCGTGTCGATCGATTGCTGGATCAGCGAGACATAGAAGGCGAGGAAGGCGTATACGAGCACCTGCACAAGGAAATACTGCGCGAGTGAGCTCATCCAGCCGCTGAAGAACCGCGACGTGACGCCGAACATAAGCAGGATGATGAATAGCGGCGCCAGGGCAAGCAGAAGCCACATGAACATCTTCGACAACACGATCAGGAAGATGGCGAAACCGATCAGGATCGCCATGACAACGTAGAAAACGGCGGCGAAGATGTAGGGTCCCCA
The DNA here is from genome assembly GCF_058801645.1 of Afipia sp. GW822-FHT03D08. Taxonomy (NCBI): domain Bacteria; kingdom Pseudomonadati; phylum Pseudomonadota; class Alphaproteobacteria; order Hyphomicrobiales; family Nitrobacteraceae; genus Afipia; species Afipia sp. GW822-FHT03D08. The sequence continues at coordinate 41,261 of NZ_JBXANK010000004.1, read as the reverse complement.
ATTGGTAATGCCGGCATTCTGTAGAAACGCCTCGGTCGCGCTATTGGTCGTGTCCCACATGTTCTGCAAGGCCGACTGGACGGCGTTGACCGAGGTGAGATTGGCCGAGGTGCCGGTATTGTTGGCGGAAGTGACGGCGCTCAGCAGCGCGTTGCCGATGGCGGAAGGACCGTCATTCAGTATCGTATACACGAAGGTTTGGAATTCTCCCCAGCGGGTCGCCAGGACATAGATCATCATCGCGCGAAAGAGCCGGAAGGCATGATCCGTCGGGCCGCCGCTGGCCGTGCCCTGCCAGATCCCGACGCCCCAGAAGATTACGTAAAGCGTCAGGAGTAGACCGGCGACGCCGGTTGTCCCGCCCGATGTCGCCGCGTTCGCGAGGGCCTGATATGCCGTCGAAACGTAATTCTGGCCAAGCTGGTCGACGGATTGCAGTAGCGAAGTGATATTGAAATTGTTGGCCATCGCGCTCCTCAGATCGGCCGCATCGGGCCGCAGGCGTCAACGGCCTCAACCGCGGCTCGAGCGGGCGGCGCGGGAGGGAGCTGCGCGTAGGCCAGCGGCGCGCCGCCCTCGTCGGGTGAACACGGCGCTTTCAGCGGCTTATAGGCACAGCCGCCGAGCGCGAGTGTGAGTAGTGCGCTGGCCATGAGGAGCGATACCGATCTCACTGCGGCGGCGCCTTGGGTTGCGTGAATGTCATGGCCCGCGAGGCGGATTCCGCGGCATCGTTCCGGTTGGGGGACGTTTCAGCGGTGCCCGTCGCCGGCCATGAGGATGGACGGAGCGCGTAGCGTCCGACCGCGACGCCCACGGCGAGCGCAACCACGGCTGTCGCGATGACAATGGCCTTCGACATGGGGGGCCCCAGATGTTGTGTTGCGCCGTCCCGCGCGGCGTGCGCGAAAGCTTTTCGCGGCTCGCCGCCCGCTCCGCTACTGAGTGAATTTCATGGCGCGCGCCGCGGCCGACTCCGCCGCGATGCGATCGAGATTGGCCTGGTTCGCCGCAGCGGCTGCATTGTTCGCAACCCCGTTCAGTTCATTGATCGTCAGGCCGGTCTGAACCTGCACCTGGGTATTCTGATCGATGCTGCCTTTCAGATCCTGCGCTTGGCCGATCTGCTGGCCGCCCTGCTTGAAAGCGCTCGATCGCTGCTGCACCGCGCTCTGTGTCGAGTTGATGAGCCCCGAGAGCGTAGCGGCGACGTTCACGGAACTCTTGTAAGCCGTGTCCACGGGGTGGCTCTGGCCGCTGGTGAGACCGGTGATCGTCTGTACGAGCTGCAGGCCATTGATCAGAGTCGACACGATGTTCTGCGAGTTCGAGCCCATGCCGGCGAAAGACAGCGCCCCGCCCGAGATCACCGATCCGAGGGAGGGCGCCTGCGCCATGGAGAAGCCGCCGCCGAGGGCCATTTGTGCGAGCGTTCCTTGCGCCTGGGACGAGCGATCGCCCGTCACCGCTTGCAGCGTCTTCTGGGTGAACTGCATGATCTGCTGATCGGCGGTCAGGATCTTCTGGGTGCTGGTTGCGATCTCCTGGGCCTTTTGCAGGTTGGCGTTGTCGATTACCGGGACTTGCGCCAACGCTGGCGACAATTGGGCGGTCACGATGATGGCGATGAGGGCAAGGATGGTGCGCATGAAAATCCTCCCTAGCGGGTGTCGTTGTTGATCGCGGCCAGCGCCGCGGCGACGTCGGCCACGGTCAAGCCGGGCCCGGTCGAAGCGCCGTCGTTCGTCGGTGTGCCTTGCGCCTGTGCGAGGTAAAAGATGACGTTGCCGTCGGTGTCGACGTAGCGGGCGCTGACGCATCCAGGGTCGGGGTTCGTGCCCGGCGGTGTGGTCGAGCATCCCGTCGGCGTCCGGCAAGGGTCAGTCGGCGAGCCGGTCCCGATCATGCCCACGGGACAGACCGGACCGGAGGCGGGCCGTCCTCCCGTCACCGTCGCCGCCCGCATGCCCCCGGCCGCCCGGCTCATGTCGCTCGTTCTGGCGAGGTTGAGCGCGTTCAGGGCGGTGACCCAAAGGTTCGTCGAATCGATGACGCCGTTCCAGGCAAGGTTGTTCTGCAGCCGCCCCGCGCTGTTCATGTCCATCGCCGCCATCACGGTCGAGCCCGTGCCGACCTGCTGGCCCGCGACCTGAAACCCTGACTGCGCGGCGCCAAGCGTCGAGCGACTGGCATCGAGACCGGCAACCACATTGCCGCTCGACTGAAACAATGTCTGGCTGTTCAACGCGCCGCCTTGCGCCCCAGGATCGGGAGCGGCGGGCATGTCCGGCGCATAGGAGCGAATGGCCTGGCTGCCGGCGCCCGCCTGCGGCTTCACGGTCGGATCGGTGACGTTGGCCTTCTTGCCCGTGGTCACCGCGCATTTGACGCCGCTATTGGCGTCCTTGCGCTGCGTCGTCACCGGTACGAGTTTGACCGTCGTGCTGGCTGTCAGCGAATGTTGGCTGAGCTGTGCTGCGTCGTCGACCGGGATGGCCGCGTGCGCCTGGGTGGCCAAAGCCGCCGCCGCCGCCGCGGCGAGACTGATCAGGATGGTCTTCATGAAGGGTCTCTCCCCAGGAAGATCGGCAGCCACACCGCTGGATCGTCGCCAACGCGCGCGCGCAGCGCGTCGAGCTCCGCCACGGTCTCGGTCCGACCGGACAGCACCTTGATAAGGTCGGGCATGCTCGACAGGTTCAGCCGGGCCACGACGCTGTCCCGGCCGTGCTTGATCAGGAAGGACCGACTTTCGGGGACGGTGCTGCGAATCCAGTCGACCTCGCGGCCCGAAAGGCGGAAAGCCTGACGATAGCTCTCGTCGTCGGCTTTGGGATTCGGAAAGAAGATGTTGGTGCTGGTCTGCTCGATCAGCGTGTTGGACGCGCGTGAGCGGACGATATCGGCCGCAGATTGCGTGCCGAAGCCGATGATGCCGTTCTGCTTGCGGATCGTCTTCAGCTTATCGCGGATGAAGAAGGCAAAGACCTCGTCGTCGAGCAGCCGCCAGCCTTCATCAAGAAAGATCATCACCGGATCGCCCGTGAGCAACTCCTCGGTGCGGTGGAAGATGTACATGAGCGCGGCGGTGCGGATGACGGGATCGTCGAGGACCCGCGTCATGTCGAAGCCGAAGATGCTCGAAATCGAGAACTGGTCCTCATCGTTGTTGAACAGCCAGCCCCGCTGATCCGGCCGCATCCAGCTTTCCAAGCGCGCGAGGAGATCCCCCTCCCCCGCCCGGATGCGACCGCGCAGCAAGGTCGAGAACGCCTTCAGCGTCCGCCCGTCCGGACCCGCTGAAAGCGCCGCTGCGATTGCGTTTCGGATCACCTGCTCTTCGGAAGCGCTGAGATCGCCGCCCTTGGCCGGACGCAGCATGAAGGCGAACAGCTGGTACAGAAACTCGCGGTTCGCTGCCGAGTCGGGCAGCGACAGCGGATTGAACCCGGTGGGCTCGCCGGGAATGAGCGCTTCATATTGACCGCCGAGAGCGCGAATAAAGATCTCAGCGCCACGATCCTTGTCGACGAAGACGAGTTTGGGGCGCGGCTGGATGCGCTGCGTCTGCGCCGCGATGAACGATAGAAACACGGTCTTGCCCGAACCGGTCGGCCCGACGACGGTGAAGTTGCCGATGTCACGAACGTGGTGATTGTAATAGTAGGCCGTCTGCGACGTTGTCTCGAAGACCGAGATTGCGGGGCCCCAGTGGTTGCCGTCGGGGCGCCCGCTCGGATAGTTGTGCAGCGAGGCGAAGCCGGCGAAGTTTTTCGACGAGATCACAGCCTTGCGGGCGATATAGGCGAAATTGCCCGGCAGCTGCGACCAGAACGCCGGTTCGCAATTGAGGTCTTCGCGCACCCAGATCACCGACCGATCCGTCAGCGCGGCACCGGCCGCTGTCACGGCCGCGCCTACCTCGGCGAGATCGCGGCCGAGGCACATCACCGTCATGTGGTGCTCGCCATAGATCGCCTCGGAAGCCAGCAATTCGTCCCGGGCCTCGTCAAGATGCTCCGCGACGATCGAACCGGCCTCGTCGGACATATCGACTTGCCGCGACACGCGATCGATCTGCTTGGCGGCGACCGGCCGATCGACGATGGCGAAGGTCTGGGTGGCGATAAATTCGTGCGGCACCCGCAGGAGATTGTCGAACGAACCGGGACCACTTTGCGCCGGATATTCGCGGATCGAGATCATCGCGCCGAAGCGCGTGTCGTCGCGGCTGGCGCCGCGGATCTCGATGGCGTTGCGGCCGAAGAAGAGACGCTTCGTCGAGAGCGCGTCCGCAAGGTCCATGCGGGGCAGATGCATCGGCCGCGGTAGGCCGCCGTTCACGATCTGCACGAGGAATTCCAGCGGCTCGGAGAACCAGATGCCGTCGCGCCGGACCACGCCGAGTTGCCGCGCGCCATAGGCGGCCAGGTTCTCGCGAACCGCCGTCGCGGCATCGCGCAGCTCGTTGAGGGCGGTCTGAATGGCCACCGACTCGCCGGCCTCGTCCTTGCGGCCGAGAGCCTTCGTCATCAGGACGTCGAAGGTTCCGGCCTGGCCCTGGAGCGGCCGGCGCACGATCGTGAGATAGATGTCGTTGACGAACATTCGACGCTTCGACAGGGAGGCGTCGTAGCGCTCGTCGATCTCGCGGCACAACGCGTTGTCGAAGGTCGACGCGATCCGTGGTTGCACCTCGCGCCGGATGATGTGCGCGGCGAGCGCGAAGCGCGAGTTGGCGAGTGTGCGGACGATGTCGTTGCGGCCGAGCAGACGGGCGTTGACCTCGCTCATGTCGGATGTCTCGAACGAGTAGCCGTCGAGCTTCAACACCGTGAGGAGCAGGCCGTCTCGCGTCTTGAGGATGTGATCGTCGACGTGGCGGGTATAGGGAATGTGCGACGCCACCGGTCGCTCACGGCGGGACACGGCGCCGAAGGTGAGCTCGTCGAGAAGGGCGCGGGCGACCATGGCAGCCTCACGGGGCGTAGCTGTCGGCGCCCCAGAAGGAGCGCGAGCGGGGCGGACATCTTGTCGAGCGGACGAACAGGATCTCGAAGATACGGTCGTCGCGAAGAGTCATCACGTAGCCGAACAGATGGAGCGGAATCGCGACCAGCAGCATGAAGAGATTGTGGGTGACAAGGAAGCACACGCTCGAGACCACGCCGTTGAACATGAAGTACATATACGGCACGCCCATCAGCGTCGGCGCGCGAGTGAGGGCTTTGACCAGCGGGGTGATAAGCGGATCATCGAGCTCGGCTTCGGTCATTGGCCGACCGCCGACTGGAAGAATTGGACGATTTGCGCCGAGCCGAACACCAGAACGATGCCGAAAATGACGCTACCGGCGATGCCCCACGTCAGACGGCCGGACCAGGCGAACAGACCGCACGCGATGACGGCCAGTGTCGCCAGCGCGGTGGCGATCGGGCCTGTCAAAGCCTGAACCAACTGCGTGAGCGTGGATTGCACGGGTTGCAGCGTCCCGCCCGACTGTGCCGCGGCGTCGACGACGCTGAGCGCCACAAGGCTCAGAGCGAGGGGCGTGCGCGAAATCCATCGAGTCATCTAGTCCTCCCTGTCAATCGACGTGCATGACGAAACCATCGTTCCAATGCCTTCCGGCTTGGGGACGCGCCGCATCGGGCCGCGTGGCGAGTTCGACGACGTCAGGCTGGGCGGACGCGAGAGCGCCAGCGCCGCGAGGATCCGGCCAGCTGTAGAAATCGTTGATGACTTGGGCGACGAACCGGACGGTCTCGGGATAGGGAGGAACACCACGGCTCTTGGCGACGGCTTCCTCGCCGGCGTTGTAGGCGGCGAGGATAAAGAACGGGTTCTTGTATTTGTCTTGGAGGCTGCGCAGGAAGCGGATGCCGCCGCGCACGTTATCGGCGGGGCTGCAGAGGTCGACGTTGAAGCGCTGCGCGGTCTGCGGAAGCAGCTGCATCAGGCCGAACGCCCCCTTTCCGGAGAGCGCCATCGAGTTGTACTGGCTTTCGCTCTTCGCCACCGACTGAGCGAATTCGGGCGAGAACTTCTCCTCTGTGGCGATGCGTGCCACCAGCGCTCGCGCGTCGTCGGGCGCCATCGCCTTCGCGCCGCCGCACGGCCGCGCCGCTTCATTCGCGTCGAGGCGGAATCGCGGCGTGTCCAGTGGAATGACGCGGCCGGAGGCATCGACGGTCGCGAGGTGCGAAACGTTCGCTGCGTCCTGAGCGTTTGCGCCGGCGCAGGCCACCATCATCCCCAATCCGATCGCCGCGATTCGCTTTGACATGCCCCTAGGCTCTCCACTTTTCAATAGACAATATATTAGATGTTGTTACCTTGGCAACAGGTTAGTGAATGACGTCCCCAGCTCGATCCGGAGGGATGGAATGAAACGCTGCTCAGTCCTGCTGGCCGGCCTCAGCCTCGGCCTCGTGCAACCCGCCCCACCTGCGGCGGCGCAGGACGCTTCGTTCGGGTGTAAGGTCTTGCTGTGCGCGGCGGCCAGCAATCCGGGATGGTCCAGCATCCCCTACTGCGTGCCGGTCATGCAGGAATTGTTTCGCCGGCTCGCCCGCGGCGGCGGCTGGCCGACCTGTTCTGAAGGGCATGCCAGCGGCCCGGGCTATGAGCCTTACGAAGCCTGTCCGGTAGGCCTAACACCGGTCGCAGGCTTGCCGGGCGGAGAAACATCGCCATCCGCCAGCGGAGAGTTGTGCGCCGATCTGTCCAAGCCCGAGCGCGTGTGCTCAGGAAGCGATGGCGGTTGCACGACGACCTATCCGACGACGCCGCGCCAGCGCCGCAGCGAGCCCTACTACGTCGACATCAGCTCGGCCAACGGCGTGCAGCGCTTCTATTTCTCGCTGCAGGGCTACTAGAATGGGCCGGGCATGGCTGATGGCCACGATTCTGGCCCTGCCACTCACCGCAACAATGGTGACGGCGCAATCCGCGTCGCCCTGGTTTCCAGTTCCAGCGGACGCCATCTATCTGACAGGCGACAGCTGGTCGGCCGGCGACGTGACCTATCGTCTTTATGGCGTCCAGGCCTGCCTGCGTGACACGAGCTTCACCAACGGCCACGGCCTCAAGCGCGACTGCGGCGAGGCTTCGCTCGCCATGCTTGTCGCACTGGTTCGCGATCTCAGACCGCAGTGCTACGACGCGGCCGAATCGCCGCAGCTGCGAACCGTCTTCGTGTTCTGCCTGGCCAGCCCGAGCAAGGGCGCCGCGGCGGGCTCACGCATCGATCTCGGCACAGCTCTGATTTCAACCGGCTTCGCCTTCGCCGCGCTCAAACCGGACGGCCAGCCGGTTCACGCGCCGTACTTCGTGGCCCAGCTCGTAGCCCAGAGATCCAAGGCGGGATTGTGGGCGTTCGCCGACCTCCCCGATCCGAACGCGATCATTCTGCGCGCCCTGCGGCAGGCTTCGCCTGCTCCCGCGTCCGGGATGCCAGGAGCAAACCCAGCGACCCCATAGGATCAACGTCAGCACGAGGAGCGACCATGCGAACCACAAATCTCTTCATCGTCCGTGGCTTTGTCGGGCAGGCGCCGAAGGCGTTTAACAAAGCCGCCAAGGTCCACATCGCGACCGACCGCGGGTGGACTGACGCCAAGGGCGAGCGGCACGAGGAGACCGACTGGGTAACGGTCAGCATCCTCAATGAAAAAGCCGCGGCCTGGGTCATCGCCAATGTCGCGAAAGGCGATCCGGTCTATGCCGAATGCCGCATCGCCGACGGCTCCTACAAGAAGGACGGCGAGACGATCTATACGACCGACATCATCGCCAACGTCTTCCACAAGCTCGATCTCGGTGCGCGCGACGATGCCGCGGCGTGACACCGTGTTTCTCGCCATCTCGCTCCTGGCGACCGCGACGACAACCGAGGCTGGCGCGCAGCCGGCCGATCGGAACGAGGGCATTTACGCGCCGCAGCTGCCGCTTCAATCGCCGCCGCTGCGGGTCGAGGTCATCGATGGGGTGCGGTTCCGCGATATCGAGACGGGCGCGGCCTACCGGCTCTACGGCATTGATACCTGCGCGCCGGAGCAGACCGCGCGCTTGGGCAGGCAGCGCTGGCCGTGCGGCACGATGGCGACATCGTGGCTCGTCACGGCGACCCTCAACGCCTGGCTCGCCTGCAGGACATTGCGGGACGAGGCGTCAGAGCACCTGGTGCGGTGCGCCACGGCGGGCCATCCCGACATCGCTGCCGATATGTTGCGCGCCGGCATCGCCGTAGCGCTCCCCGGAACGGACAGGGACCCGGCGATCCGTGCCTACGTCCAAGCCGAGCAGGACGCGCGCAAAGCCTATCGGGGGCTCTGGTCGAGCACATTCCAGATGCCCTGGGAGTGGCGTGCCAAACGCCCGGCCGCGCCGCCGCTCGCCCGGTTCGAGACAACGCCATGAGCCGTATCGCCGTCGTTCTCTCTCTTCCCATCATGCTCGTGCTGTCAGCCTGCGCCGCGCCGCAGCCATGGCCGGTGACGGACTATGGGCCGCCCGCGCGCGAACCGATGTACACGCCCGCCGCCGTCAAGCCCGGCCGTCTGGAATATGCCCCCGATCGGTCGACGTTTGCCCCCATCCTTACCGAGCGTTTTCCCTATCCGACCCAGCCGGAGGCGAACGCGGCCTATCGTCGGCTTCTCGCCGGCTCTGCCAGGGAAGGCAACTTCCCCGCATCGGTGTGGCTGTTCGGGTGCAAGCCGGGCGCGCTGGACGAACAAACCGCCCGTGTGATCCGCTACCGTGGTCCCGTCGTCCATTGCGCGACGGATTTTCTGGACGGCAGTGGCCGTCGCCTTCGCCGCGAAGCGGTAAATTTCTATTACTACGGCGACGTCTGGAACATGCAGCCCGTCTACCCGCCGCGCAGCGTGGTGCCATGGCGCAATCGGGAGCGTTCGCCGAAGGATTTCTGGCGGTGGCTGCCCGGCCGCGACCGCTACGAATAGCAGGCGGCACAATGAGCGCGGCAAGGCAGTTGAGTCATTATATTAGATGTTGTATTAAAGGTACATCGCCGGCCTTTCGCAGCTCTGCCATTTTTGTCCTGGCGATTGAGATCGCAGGGATGATGAACACCCAAGCCCGCGCGCAAACGGTGACGCCCGATCCGGGGACGTGGCGACCGATGGCATATGCGGATCTTCAGCTGCCCTCTCGCGCGACCGCCACCTACACCGACATCTGGAAGGACGCGATCGAACGCAACAACCAAGGCTATCGGCAGCGTGGGGATCATCGCTTCGCGGGCGGCAATGCGCCCGTCACCGAAGCCCATTTCGTCATCTGGAGCCGCGGTCGTTCCGTTGTCCTCAGTATCCTCAACACGGCGATTGGATGCACGATCAAGACCGCGGTGCCGCAGGCGCGTGCGACGGTGAAGCTCTGCCCCATGCGGATTGCGATTTACGAGGGGATCCAGGTGCGCACTCTCGAGGGCGGCCGCGCTTGCTTCCTTGAGCTTGAGCCAGGCGCATCGCCTGATCCGACGGTGTCCGCGGCCTATGCATCCTACGACGTTCCGAACCGGACGTTGAAGACGGGCATGATCGTCAACCATAAGGCTGTCGACGGCTGCTCGCTGGATGTGCCGCTGAACCGCCGCGACGCGGATTGAGGAGAACAATAGAAAATGCACTCTCGGATGATCTGTCTGCTTGCTGCGACCGCCCTTGTCGGCGCGGTGCCAGCAGCCGCGGCCGACGCGGCTTTCAGATACAAGACCTCGTATCGCAACGTGACCCAGGACCCCGACAAGGTCTGGACGGGTGATGCGCTCGCGGCCGGCTCGTCCGGCACCGTGACCATTCACGAATATGAATTGCGCACGCCGCGCGGCGACTTCTTGATCTCGCAGATTTGGAACGACGACTGCACATCCGGCACCTGCCCTACCCGCCTTGTGCGCGTCGCCCCCCATCAGCAGCCGACCGTCCTGGTCAACGATATGATGCATCAGATCGTGCCTCCTGATGATCCGCGCTTCGCCGCGATGGCCGCCGACCAGGCGCAGGCGGCGTTCGCACAGCGTCCCTTCGCGTTGACCGACGACGGGAAGACGCTCGTCAACGGCGATTTCACCTTTGCGATTCCGGAGGGCAAGCCATGACAGCGCGCGCCGTTCGCGGCATCCTGGCCGATGCGGGTCTCCTGCTGTGTCTGTCGGGGGCGGCAGCGTTCGCCGGAGAATCAGCCGCCAATCTTACTGCGGCGGGCATCCCGTCGAACTGTGCGGATTTCGCTGCGAAAGTGTCCAGCAGCGAAGGAAATTTCGGCACCACAAATCAGTTCGGCTGCCTCGGAGCATTCCAATTTTGCCCCGGCACCTTCGAACGCTATTACAGCGGCAGCGCGCAAAGCTTTCTCAACGACCCCTCCGCCCAAGTCGCCGCCTGGACCCGGTACGAACAGAATGAGTGGTCGAAGGCGCAGAGTAACGGCATGACCTCGCTGATCGGACAGCAGGTATGTTACGGCGGCCGCTGCGCCACGATCGACCAATCTTCCATCCTCATGGCCTGCCAGTTCGGCTGCGGCCAGCGCGGGAAGCTCGCAAACTACGCTGCGAGCGGCGATTGCAATGCCCGCAACGTCAAGGATGGCAACGGGGTAAGCGTATGCAGCTACCTCATCCGCGGCGCCGGATATGACGCCTCCTGCTTCACCGGAGACCAGTCGGCGGTTTGCCAGCAGACGCCGACCGGGCCGGGCGATTTTCCGACCTCGACCGGTATAGCCGCCAATCCGCCACCGCCATCGACAGCGTCGATCATCGTCAATCCGACAGACGTCTAGGTACCGCCCAAATCAGTTTTTCTCGGAAGGGTCGCGGATGATCCAGGGAGCAAAATAATTGAGTTCCTCCTCGGTCGACGAACAGAGATCTCCGCCACGATAATGAGCATGAACCAGGGCCCAAAACACAACCTCGTCGGAGCGCCCGGCGAACAGAGCTTTTTGCAAGGTGCGACCGATCAGCGTCACTGCCCGCGAATGTTCATAGCGGGCGTGAAGTTCGTGAGCGATGATCTTGGTATCCGCAGTTCTTATCATAGAATAACTCCATGCTGATACGGACCATCAGGCAACTGACGGCCAGTTAGACATCGGCAGCACCGACTCGTTGGAGCCTCGCGCGGCCCGGATTGTTTCAAGGGTCTCGCGGTTGAAGGACATGCGCAGGGCAACAACTTCGTCGCGGCCAATACGCTGGGGAAAACCGAGTGATCGGACGAAGAACCGCAATTGCATCGCGATTAGCATCAACCGCCAGTCGATCGCGACCGTGACTGTGTCAACCTGATGCTCAATGCCCCATTCGACGACGCCTTGGGCGAGTTCGAGAAAGGGACTGTCACCTCGCGGTCGGTGTTCGCGATAGCTACGCGCAACGCTGAAGCGTGTCCACTCGAACACATGTTCGCCGCGTGGCGGCGTGTGCCGGCACAGATCCGTCAACACATCGCTCAATAAATGCGGGCGAGTGGTTGGTAACAGCCGCTGATAGCCGACGATCTCCTCGTCGCGCAGACAGATGTGATGGATTGCATGCCGATCGTCGAATCGATCGCGCTCGCGACCGCCCGGCTGGCGCAGTTCCTCCCAGCCCTTTTCTTCGACAAAAATTGAATGCCGAAACCGAAAGGCGCGGTCCATCAATGTCTCGTATCGACCGACGTCCGAGCCTGGAATGACCATCAGCATGAAATGCACCTCGACCAGATGACAGAGCCGAGTTGGTCATGTCCATCGCCAGCGCGGTATGGGCACAAAGGTCCATTGCAATCAGACTAGCGCGCGCGTTGTCCGTTCTTGGAGATATTTCAATAAGTGAAAAAACGAAACGCCTATTAGTACGGCAACTCTTCGGCGGACTTAGCTCAGGTGCGATCGCGGCGACACTATCATCGCTATAAAGGTCGCCAGGTCATCTGCCTTTGTTCTTGATCCGCTTCTGGTCGTGCTAAGATTTTGACCCTGAAACCCGCCGAATAAACACGGCGCTAGCCAATAACGCTACGCCGGGGCATCGCAAAACCAGATTTTGCACCACGGCCCGGTTCTTTGCGCCAATCAATTTTTTCGTCTTCGCGGAACCGCTCCACAAGACGCGTGAAGAGGAAGCGAGGTTTTTGCCCCTGACGGCATGTAGCCCAATTCGTCGCAGCGTTCCCGAAAAGTCATCCGCCGCCGCTCCTTTTGCGCCTCGGCCAATTCGCACTGAATGCCGTGCTCTTCGTCGGTGAGACCCTCGGGGCGGCAGACCGAGCAGGTGCCGAGGTGAAAAACCCGTTCCCACTCCACCAACGCCTGCACATAGGCGCGATGAGCCTCAATCGTGCGCGATTCAAGAGAAGTGCGCCCTCGCGCCTTGGCCCTGATCACTCGATCCTCCGTGGGGAGGTGCCTGCGGTACGCCCCCGCAAACGAACCCTCTCTGACTCTTGGTGATCGGGGAGTTCGAAACCGTGCTAGACGGCCCTGTGGCCTTTAGTTCGGGTGAACCTGTTGCATACGCCACAGGCTCCCCGACCATAAGGTCAAGGAGTGCGGTGCCGTGTCGGCCGGCACCAACCGCTAGCAGGGGTTTCGACGCCCCAGGGCAGCGCGTACTGCCCCACTCGACTCATAACCGTTCGTTCGCTCGGCTTCTAGATCAATTTCGGTAAACCATCGATTGCCAGGCAAGGAGCGCTCGCGTCGTCCGATGAGTCTGAAGCTTGAATTCGTCGATTGTGTGTGATCTCCGTCGCCGCCGCTGGCGAGCGAGGGCGAATATAGGCCGCGGACCTACCGCGTTCGCCGACTTCGTCACCACACCAGACGCCCGTTCGCTCGCCTCCACCCAAAAGGCCGCCGGGCTTCGCTGATCTCGGCTTCTCATTCCGCATGCCAATTCCGACCAGAGCGCAGGTTGCCGGCAAAGTACGTGGTGCCCGTTTTGTCGAATTGGTGATCGATGCCGCTGGCGCGTTGCTGGATGCAAGGGAGGCTTCGCCGCGGTCGAGATCTCGGGCCGCGACGGCTTGCCAGCGCGCCCTTGCATCCGGCACGCTTCGCGGCAGACGGGCGCCGTGCCCTCGGGATAAGGCGAGGCAGGTCAACCGAAGAAGGGACCGGGGTATGTGCGATGCGCGCCCGGTGAAGGCGATGGAGAAAAGGGAAATCGAAGAACTGCGAAGCAAGGTCGGTTGCGCCGCGCTGCTTCAACAGGACGGCTGGAAAATCGATCTAAAGGAGAGCACGCGGCGCGCCGTGAAATTCCGCCGCGATGCCAATATCATTATCGTCATTCACAACGATCGCGGCTGGTTTGACCCGTTGTCGACCGCGAAAGGCGACGTGTTTGATCTCGCCGAGCATCTCGGTGCGCAGGGCTTTCCCGAAGCCTGCGCATGGGTCGCGTCCCTGGTCGGGTTCGTGCCCACCCCGCTCGCGTGGCAGCGCGAGGTCCGGTCCTCCCCGCTTAGCTCCATCGCCGACCGCTGGGCGCGTCGGAGTCTGCCGCGGTCAGGCTCGGCGACCTGGCGCTATCTCACCGAGACACGCGGGCTTCCCGATACGATCGTCGCCGTGGCGGTCGGCCAAGGCATGGTCCGCGAGGGGCCGCATGGCAGCATGTGGGCGGCTCATCGCAGCGAGAACGGCATCGTGGTCGGCTGGGAGGAGCGCGGCCCCCAATGGCGCGGATATGCGACCGGCGGGGCCAAAGAGCTGTTCCGGCTCGGCCCGTCGGCCGCCGCGCGCGTCTGCATCACTGAAGCGGCGATCGATGCCATGAGTCTCGCCGCGATCCAGGTCATGCGGCACGATACGCTCTACGTCAGCACCGGCGGCGGCTGGTCTCCTGCAAGTGAGGATTCGATCCGCCGCTTGGCGGCACGACCGAACACGCATCTCGTCGCGGCGACCGACAACAATCGCCAGGGTGATGTCTATGCCGAGCGCGTCCAGGCGATCGCGGCCCAGACGAGCGCGACCTATGCACGCGCGCGACCGCGCGCCGGCGATTGGAACGAGGACCTGAACTTGCTGCTCGCCCGGCTCGCTGAGCCGCTTGCGGCCGCCGGCTGACGACCCGCTCTCAACCCTACCGCTCGAAGGGTCGACGAAGCGGGCAAGAGGGTATCGGCGGAAAGAGGGAATGGCGTCGCTGCCGCATGCCCGGCCGGCGCGTCAAGGGGGGCTTCGCCCGCTTGGCCAGCGGCCCTTGACCCGCCGGACCGGAGAGGCGGCCGCCCCGAGGGTGTCTTCAACACCCGAAGGGAAGGACGACTCCGATGCCCATCTTCACGATCGAAACCACCTATCGCCTGCCGGTCTATCGGCAGCGCAATTACGAGGCGGAGAGCCTCGCCGAGGCCTGCCGGCTCGCCGTCGAGGACGACGACTGGGACAACGAGAAGCACGACTACGAGACCGCCGGCGAGACCTATGTCACCGGCGTCTGGGAAGGCCGCGATAGCGCCTATAGGGGCCCGTCCGTGCCGGTCCCATCGCACTATCGCGAGACCGTGCAGCGCAAGGCCGATCACTTCGAGGTGCTGCTCGGCCTGGTGAAGGTGCTGAGCGGCGCCGAGGCGTCGGATCGCGCCTATTGGCAGGACCGCGCCGTGTCCGCGATCGCCAAGGCCGAAGCCATCCTCGCCGGCGCCCGCGATCCGGACTGATCCGGCGCCGGCATCCACCATCCCCGCAATCACGCCCGGCCCTGCCGGGCTTTGTCATTTTCAGGAGGCCGACATGGCCAGCTACTTCGTGCCGACCGTCTTGCAGACGACGATTTCCAACCCCGACATGACGCCGCTCGAGCGGCTCGTGCTCTCGCACATCTTCGAGGCCGAGCCTGACGGCGACGGGCTCTATTTCTTCGCCGAGGAAAGCCCCGCCGAGTGCATCGAGGTCGACCCAGCCGAGCTGCGCGCCGCGCACCGGGATTCGGCCGGCGTCGACTGCGTTCTCGACTCCATCGCCGCAGAGCGCCTGGCGGAGACCGCCGATGCCGACACCCACATCGAGCTCGACCTATCCATGACGTCATGGGCGACGATCTTCCAGGACATCGTGCGGCGATCGCCAACGCTCGGGGAAATCGTCGTGACGTCGGCGTTCACCTGCTCGCGGATGCGTCCGGACGGATTCGGCGGCATGGCCACCCTCATCACCGCCGACGCGATCCGATCCTGCGCGACCGACGAGATGATCACGCAATTCCGCGACGAAGCCGCCGCGGCGGCCGCGCCGCCCAGTCATGTGCTCCTGCGTTTCGACGAAGCCGAAGTGCGCACGATGATCGGCGAGGTCATCGCCTATGACGGTGCGCTGACGCGCCTGTCGCCGGATGCGGTGAGCGACGACGACATCCACGCCGCGAGCCTCGCCGCCGTGGCCGCCACGGATCTCGCGGAGGAACGAGGCTCGGCGCTCTTCAAGGCCGCGCTCGGCGCGATCGGCAATGCCGAGCGGCGTCTCGCGGAGGAGGAAAAAGAAGGGAGGAAAGAAGAGGAATGAAGGCGCGATGCCGCATGCCCGGCCGGCGCGTCAAGGGAGGCTTCGCCCGCGTGCCGCGGCCCTTGACCCGCCGGACCGGAGAGGCGGCCCGCGGGAAGGCGTGATGAAGGGCTGAAATGATGAGGGATCAGGCGATCGCTCGCGCTTCGGCCCGCAAGGCTGAAAGGAGCCACCATGCACGCCGTCCCGACAATCCGCAAGGTCTTCCAGGGCGTCGCCACGCGCCATGAGATGTACCGCATGTTCAACCGCCATCGCGGCGATCCCGCCTATGGCGCAGGTGAATGCGCACAGCTCTTCGCTGGAGAGTGGTTCGAGATCGCCGAAGCCGAGCACGACTACATGCTCGAGATCCTGCCGCCGCTGTTCATGCGCGCCGATCTGTTCGCGCTGCGCGAGTTCATGACGGACAGCGTGACCAGCATCTTCTTCGCGCTTGTCATCGACGGTCGCCTTCGCTGGTTTCACGGCTATTGCGACCTCTCCGACCGCGCGTCGCCCGACCGGATGAAGGCCGCGATCATCGAGCGCGAGTCGCGGCCGGTCCGCGCCATGACGCGCGAAGAACGGCTCGAGCACATCTGGTCGAGCACGCATGACGACTATCGCGGCTATGCCGGCGAACGCTGGCCCGCCGCCATGCGCGGCCGCCGCACCATGCTCGTCTATGCCGGCCGGCACGGCACCGTGCTGAAGCTGCTCGACGAGCTCAGCGACGCCGAGATCGCGGCGAAGCTGCCGGTTCAGCTCCGGCATCTGCCCGAGACGATCGCGGCTTAGCCCCGCGCCGCCACCCTCGACCTGCGAACAGCCCGGCCGCGCGCCGGGCTCCGCATTTCCGCAGCCGGCCGCTCGCGCCGGCCCCTCCCGTCAATCCCGCAACGCCGCCCCGTCCGCCGCGCTCCGCGTCGGCGGCGCGGTCGCGCGCGCCCAGCAAAAGGACTTTCCCAATGGCGCAGGACGACCCCTTCACCCTCGACCTCTTCGGAAACACGGCGCTGTCGTCGGGCCTCGGCCTCGGCGTCACCGCCTTCGCCGCCGACATCACCGGCGATGACGATCCCGACGACGATCCGCCGCCGCTGTCCCCTGCGGCGCCGGCGGCCGCACCGGCGCGGCCCGCTCGATCCGGTTCACGCAATCGGGGCGCCAATTTTCATCTCGCCGGCGACCGCGGCCTCGCGAGGGGCTGGAAGCAGCGCGCCCGCGACAGCATCGTGGCGGTGCGCCTCGCCGCAGAGATCGAGGCCGCTGAACGGCCCGCCACCCGCGATGAGCAGGAGCGGCTGATCCGCTTCACCGGCTTCGGCGCCTCCGAGCTCGCCAATGGCGTCTTCCGCCACCCGGGCGAGACCGCCTTCGCGAAAGGCTGGGACGAGATCGGCGCCGAGCTGCAGGATGCCGTCGACGATGCCGACTACGCCTCGCTGGCGCGCTGCACGCAGTATGCCCATTTCACGCCGGAGTTCATCGTCCGCGCCATCTGGGCGGGCGTGCAGCGGTTCGGCTGGCGTGGCGGCCGCGTGCTCGAGCCTGGCATCGGCACCGGCCTGTTTCCCGCGCTCATGCCGGAGGAGCTGCGTGACCTCAGCCATGTCACCGGCGTTGAGCTCGATCCCGTCACCGCGCGTATCGCCCGACTTCTGCAGCCGCGCGCGCGGATCGTCACCGGCGACTTCGCGCGCACGGAGCTGCCGGCGCGGTTCGATCTTGTCGTCGGCAACCCGCCGTTCTCCAATCGCACCGTGCGCTCGGATCGCGCGCTGCGCTCCCTCGGCCTGCGCCTCCACGACTATTTCATCGTCAAGGCTATCCGGCTGCTGAAGCCGGGCGCGCTCGCGGCCTTCGTCACCTCGCACGGCACGATGGACAAGGCCGATAGCGGCGCGCGCGAGGAGATCGCGAAGCACGCCGATCTCATCGGCGCGATCCGCCTGCCCGAGGGCAGCTTCCGCGCCGACGCCGGCACCGACGTCGTGGTCGACGTGCTGTTCTTCCGCCGGCGCAAGCATGGCGAAGCGGAGGGCGACCTCTCCTGGCTCGATCTCGATGAGGTGCGCGCCGCGACCGCGGACGAGGGCGCCATCCGCGTCAATCGCTGGTTCGCCCGCCATACCGACATGGTGCTCGGCGCACACGCGCTGACCTCCGGTCCGTTCGGCGAGACCTACACTTGCCTACCCAATGCCGGCGCGGATCTCGAATCCGCGCTCGCCGCTGCGATCACTTCTCTTCCGGATGACCACTATGACGGCGAGCCGGAGCCGGTCGACTTCGATGCGGAGGACGAGGCGCCCTCAGCGCAGGCGGCCGGCGGCGGAAGCCATACGGCGCGGGAGGGGAGCTACCTCCTCGATACCCGCCACGGCCTGATGCAGGTCCTCGACGGCAGTCCCGTCGCCGTCACCATCCGCAAGGGCCGCAGCGCCGACGGGATTCCGGAAAAGCACGTCCGGATTATCAGCAAGCTGATCCCGATCCGCGAGGCCGTGCGCGAGGTCCTGAAATGCCAGGAGTTCGACCGGCCGTGGAAGGACGCGCAGGTCAGGCTGCGGATCGCCTGGTCGAATTTCGTGCGCAGCTTCGGTCCGATCAACACGACCGTCGTCTCCACGATCGAGGACCCGGAAGCCGGCGAGGTGCGGGAGACGCATCGCCGTCCGAATCTACAGCCCTTCCTCGACGATCCCGATTGCTGGCTCGTGGCCTCGATCGAGGATTACGACCTCGAATCCGACACAGCGCGTCCCGGCCCGATCTTCACCGAGCGCGTGATCGCGCCGCCGGCGCCGCCCGTCATCACCAGCGCGGTCGACGCGCTGGCCGTCGTGCTCAACGAGCGCGGCCATGTCGATCCCGACCACATCGCGGAGCTGCTGCATCGCGATGTCGAGGACGTGATCGCCGAGCTCGGCAGCGCCATCTTCCGCGATCCGTCGGACGGCTCCTGGCAGAGCGCCGACGCCTATCTCTCCGGCGCGGTCCGCTCAAAGCTCGTCGCGGCCGAGGCCGCGGTAGCTCTCGATCCAGCCTACGAGCGCAATGTCGCGGCGCTGCGCGATGTGCAGCCCGCCGATCTCAGGCCCTCGGACATCACGGCGCGGCTCGGCGCGCCGTGGATTCCGGCCGACGACATCATCGCCTTCGTCAAGGAGACGATGGGCGCGGACATCAAGATCCACCACATGCCGGAACTGGCCTCGTGGACGGTCGAGGCCCGCCAGCTCGGCTGGATCGCCGCCGGCACGTCGGAATGGGGCACCGAGCGGCGGCACGCCGGCCAGCTTCTCTCCGACGCGCTCAATTCGTCCGTGCCGCAGATCTTCGACACGATCAAAGACGGCGACAGCGAGCGCCGCGTCCTCAACGTCGTCGACACCGAGGCGGCGAAAGAGAAGCTGCAGAAGATCAAGACCGCGTTCCAGACCTGGATCTGGACCGACCCCGATCGCACCGATCGGCTGGCGCGGGTCTATAACGACCGCTTCAACAACATCGTGCCGCGCGCCTTCGACGGCTCGCATCTGAAGCTGCCGGGCGCATCCGGCGCCTTCGTGCTCTACGATCACCAGAAGCGCGGCATCTGGCGCATCATCGCCGCGGGCGCGACCTACCTCGCCCACGCCGTCGGCGCCGGCAAAACCATGACGATGGCGGCCGCCATCATGGAGCAGCGCCGGCTTGGCCTGATCGCCAAGGCGATGCTTGTGGTGCCCGGTCATTGCCTGGCGCAGGCCGCGCGCGAATTTCTGGCGCTCTATCCGAACGCCCGCATCCTCGTCGCCGACGAGACCAACTTCAGCAAGGACAAGCGGCAGCGCTTCTCATCGCGGGCGGCGACCGCGACCTGGGACGCGATCATCATCACGCACTCGGCCTTCCGCTTCATCGGCGTGCCGTCGGCTTTCGAGCAGCAGATGATCCAGGACGAGCTGGAGCTCTACGAGACGCTGTTGACCAAGGTCGAAAGCGACGATCGCGTCTCGCGCAAGCGCCTCGAACGGCTGAAGGAGGGTCTGAAAGAGCGCCTGGAGTCGCTCGCCACGCGCAAGGATGATCTCCTCACCATCTCGGAGATCGGCGTCGACCAGATCATCGTCGACGAGGCGCAGGAATTCCGCAAGCTGTCCTTCGCCACGAATATGTCGACGCTGAAGGGCGTCGATCCCAACGGCTCGCAGCGTGCCTGGGACCTCTATGTGAAGTCCCGATTCATCGAAACGAAGAATCCCGGCCGCGCGCTCGTGCTGGCGTCTGGCACGCCGATCACCAACACGCTCGGCGAGATGTATTCGGTGCAGCGCTATCTCGGCTACGCCGCCCTCCGCGAGCGGGGCTTGCACGAGTTCGACGCCTGGGCCTCAACCTTCGGCGACGTCTCGACCGAGCTCGAGCTTCAGCCCTCCGGCAGATACAAGCCGGTCACGCGCTTCGCGACCTTCGTCAATGTCCCCGAGCTGATCGCCATGTTCCGGTCCTTCGCCGACGTGGTCATGGCGGAGGACCTGCGCCGATACGTGAAGATTCCGGCGATCTCGACCGGCAAGCGCCAGATCATGACGGCGAAGCCGACGGCCGCCTTCAAGCGTTACCAGGTCCAGCTCGATGCGCGCATCAAGGCGATCGAGATGCGCGACCGTCCGCCGGAGCCAGGCGACGACATCCTGCTCTCCGTCATCACCGACGGCCGCCATGCCGCGATCGACCTTCGCCTTGTCGATCCGGACAATGACGACGAGGCGGACAACAAGCTGAACCTGATGATCGGCAATGCGCTGCGCATCTGGCGGGAAACGGCCGACAACGCCTATGTGCGTGCCGACGGCAAGCCCTATGAGCTGCCCGGCGCCGCGCAGATGATCTTCTCCGATCTCGGGACCATTTCCGTGGAGAAGAGCCGCGGCTTCTCGGCCTATCGCTGGATCAGGGACGAGCTGATCCGCATGGGCGTGCCGGCGTCCGAGATCGCCTTCATGCAGGACTACAAGAAGTCGGAGGCGAAGCAGCGCCTGTTCGGCGACGTGCGCGCCGGCAAGGTTCGCTTCCTGATCGGCTCCTCCGATACGATGGGCACCGGCGTCAACGCGCAGCTCCGCCTGAAGGCGCTGCATCACCTCGACGTGCCCTGGCTCCCCTCGCAGATCGCCCAGCGCGAGGGGCGGATCGAGCGCCAGGGCAATCAGCACGACGTCATCGACGTCTTCGCCTATGCGACCGAAGGCTCACTCGACGCCACGATGTGGCAGAACAATGAGCGCAAGGCACGCTTCATCGCGGCCGCGCTTTCGGGCGACACCTCGATCCGCCGTCTGGAGGACCTCGGCGAAGGCCAGGCCAACCAGTTCGCGATGGCGAAGGCGATCGCATCGGGCGACCAGCGTCTGATGCTCAAAGCCGGGCTCGAAGCCGACATCGCGCGGCTCGAACGGCTCCGCGCCGCGCATATCGACGATCAGCATGCGGTGCGCCGCCAGCTCCGCGACGCCGAGCGCGACATCGAATTCTGCACCCGTCGCATCGCCGAGATCGGCGAGGATATTGAGCGCCTCACACCGACGAGCGGCGAGGCCTTCGCGGCGACGATCGCCGGCAAGCGCCATGTCGAGCGCAAGGACGCCGGCCGCGCGCTGATGAAGGAAATCCTGACCCTCGTCCAGCTTCAGCAGGAGGGCGAGAGCATCATCGCGTCGATCGGCGGCTTCGACCTCGAATATTCCGGCGAGCGCTTCGGCCGCGACGGCTATCGCTATAGCACCATGCTGCTCCGCACCGGATCGGAATACGAGATCGAGCTGCCCGTCACGGTCACGCCGCTCGGCGCGATCTCGCGTCTCGAGCACGCGCTCGACGATTTCGAAGGCGAGCGCGAGCGCTACCGCCAGCGCCTCGCCGATGCCCGCCGCAGGCTCGCCTCTTACCAGTCGCGCGACAACGGCAATTTCGCCTTCGCCGGTGAGCTGGCGGAAAAGCGCCGGCAATTGGCGGAGGTGGAAGAAGCCTTGGCAAGCGATGTCGAGGGTGGCGGCGAGCAGGCCGCCGCGGCGTGAGGAAAAGGATGATGAGAAAGGCCCGCTCGCAGATCGGCCAGGCCGGCAACGCTTGAGCTCAACCGCCGCCTGCGCGAGCCCGGCCCGTCGTCCTTCGCAGGGCTGTTAGCCCCGCTCGTCCGGCCGTGCAGGGCCGCTCGTCCGGCCGTGCAGGGCTGCTCGGCCGCAGTTGTGCCGGCCCGACCGCTCCGCGGGCCGGGGGGTGTCTTCGGAAAGAAGACGAGGAAGGGCCGCGAGGCGCGGTCCGCCAACCCCGAAAAGGAGCATCCCATGTATCTCTTGAAAGTCGATCCGCGCGCGCTCGTCGAGAATCCCGACCATTCGCGCCAGACCAAGTCGACGCCGCAGGCCGACGCGCTGTTGCTGGCGTCGATCAAGGCCGTCGGCATCGTGCAGCCGCCCGTCGTGTCGCAGCAGGCCGATGGCGGCAACGGCTTCCTCATCAACGCCGGCCGGCGCCGCGTGCGCCTCGCCATCGCCGCGGGCCTCGAGGAAATCGACGTGCTCGTCGACGATGCCGCGAACGACAACGGCGCCATGCGCTCCTTTGTCGAGAACATCGCGCGCGAGCCGCTGAACCCGGTCGATCAGTGGCGCGCCATCGAACGCCTTGTCGCGCTCGGCTGGACGGAAGAGGCGATCGGCGTCGCCCTTACGCTGCCGGTGCGACAGGTCAGGAAGCTCCGCCTGCTCGCAAATGTGCTGCCAGCGATGCTCGATCATATGGCCAAGGGCGACATGCCCGACGAGCGCCAGCTCCGCACGATCGCGTCGGCCTCGCCCGACGAGCAGAAGGAGGTCTGGAAGAAGCACAAGCCGTCCAAGGCCGATCCGCAGGTG
This sequence comes from Afipia sp. GW822-FHT03D08, assembly GCF_058801645.1. NCBI lineage: Bacteria > Pseudomonadati > Pseudomonadota > Alphaproteobacteria > Hyphomicrobiales > Nitrobacteraceae > Afipia > Afipia sp. GW822-FHT03D08. The sequence goes on along the minus strand of NZ_JBXANK010000004.1, from coordinate 18,843 downwards.
TCGTGGTGGAGCGTCGCGCAGGCGCTGACCAAGGCCCGCATGTACGCACGTCATGCGAGCTTCGGCGACGACCTGGCGCAGGCCTACGGCATCCAGTGGGTCGAGGACTTGTTCGCGCCGGCCGACGAGGACAGCCGCTACACCACGGACGTCGAGGCCTTCCTCGGCGCCCAGCAGGAGTGGATGGCGGCGAACCTGCCCAAGAAGGGCATCATCGCCGAAGCGACGAACTATGGCGAGGTCAAGCTGCCGCCGAAGGCGGAGCGGGTCTATGGCAAGCCGTCGAAGAGCGATTGCACGGCCATGTATCTCGACCGTGACGGCCGGGTGCAGACGGTGCATTACCGCATGCCCGCGGCAAAGAAGCCGAAGGGCAAGGGCGCGTCCGCCGCCAATGATGCGGCAGATGAGACCGGCGCGATCTCCAAGCCGCGTCCCGACGTGACGCGCAAGGGCGTCGAGATGGTCGGCGACTTCCGCACCGACGCGCTGCACGAGGCGCTCGCCCGTGCGCCGATCGAGGATGACGCGCTGATGGCGCTGCTGATCCTCGCCTTTGCCGGTCAGAACGTCTCCGTCGCGTCCGCCGCCAGCGGGGCCTATTACGGCAATCGCCGGATCGCTCGCCATGCGGTGAACCTGTTCGATCAGGACGGCCAGCTCGTCCTCGACATGGATACGCTCCGCGTCGCGGCACGGTCGATCCTCGCCGAGGTGCTGTCGTGCCGGGAGAACCGTACTGACAGCGGCATCGTCGCGCGCGTCGCCGGCGATGTCGTCGGCGCCGACAACTTCCTGCCGAACATGGGCAGTGACGACTTCCTGTCGTGCCTGTCGCGCGGCGCTCTGGAGGGCTCGTGCAAGGATACGCCGGTCCTGCCGCGCCAGAAGGTGAAGGACACGCGGGCTGCCTTGGTCGAGCACTTCAAGGACGGCCGCTTCGTCCATCCGGCCGCGTTGTTCGCGCCGGACAAGACCGCGCTCCTGAGCTGGATCGCATCGAACGCCGTCGCCGAAGACGACGAGTCCGACGAGCCGATCGACGACAGCGAGGATGGCGGCGAAGCCGCTGACGACGAGGCCTTCCGCGAAGCCGCGGAATAGCGCCGGCCTTCTCCTCTCCCGAACGACCGCCGCCGCCGGCCCATGCCGGCGGCGGCTTCATTTCCACCATCCGCAAAGGAGGACATCATGTCCGCACAGTTGATCTATGACCTCGCGCTGCTTGGCTCGATCATTCGCTTCTCCGACGGTGCGCCGCGCCCGCCGGAACGCCATCGCAGGAAGCTCTCCGCCTGGGAGAACAGCAACAGCGGCGGTCGCCTCATCCGCAAGCAGGCCGAGCGCCGCGTCGGCAATACCGTCATTGGCGCAAGCATCACCTTGCATGCCGGCGACTATGGCAGCGCCGGCGTCGTGGTGCTCCGCGTCCACCGGACGTTTTCGGTCGACAGCAGCCTGACGTTCGTCGTGACCGAACGACCGAAGGTCGGTTCGGTCCAGGTGCTCGACCGGCCGGGCGACGACGGCGAGCTGGTCTATCTCGCCAGCCATCGCGCCGACGCGCAGGAATGGCTGACGCGGCATGGTTATCCGAACGCCGTCCTGCGCGAGATCTCGGCCGACGAGGTCGCCGCCGCCGTCGTGGAGGGGAGGACGGCCGCATGAGCACGACCGCACCCTCCACCACGATGATCGCGGATTCTGCGGCCGCATTTCCGCCGATCGCGTTCGGTCGCACGGCAGACGGCATTCTGGTCGCCCGTGTCGCCGACACGGCCTTCGCGATGCTGCCGGCGCGCGACGGCCGGCACTATCTCACCACCGGCTGGCGCATCGGCCGGCCGATGGCCGAATGGAAGCGCTCCGACTTCTACGGTCATGCCGGCGAGCTCGCCGACGAGGCGGCCTTCCGCGCCAAGGTCGCGGAAAACGCGGAGCATCAGCGCGAGAAGCGCGCGCTCGGCCGCCGCGAGATCGGCTCCACGGCGAACACGCCGTGGGGCGCCTCGCAGGGCGCGACCGTCTATGCCGAGGGCGTGGTCTGTCATTCGACGGCCGGCCACGGCGGTTTCCACCTCTCGGCCGAGCGTAATCGCAAGGTCCATTCTATGCTGCGGTCGCGCGGCGGCTGGTACGAGGAAGATGCAGGCTGGGCGATCGTCGCGCTCACCTTCCCGCATCTCTTCACCAGTTTTGAGCGGCGCTGCGCCGAGCGCACGATCAAGGATAGCTGGCCGGACGCCTGGGAAGCGATCTTCGGCACGATCCTCCAGCCCGGTGAGTCCCTTGAAAAAGATCGCCGCGCCTTCGAGCGGCGGCACGTCGACGACTGGATCGTCGTGTCGGCGATCACATCGGATCAGCAGCCGGGCTCCGTCGAAGTCGTCGCCACGCCCGGGGGACGCCGCGGCGCAGGCACCGAGGAACGGCGCTTCCTCGTGCCGTCCGGCGAGTACCAGGTCGGACGCTTCGGCTTCGTCGTCGATGAGGCGCGTCATCGGGACTATTCCGGCCCGTCCAGCTTCATCGGCTGGCAGGGGAGGGCGCGATGACACCTTCCCCGCAACGCATCGCGCAGCTTTCGCGCATGGAGGAGGCGCGCCGCCAGACGCAGCGCCAGCTCGACATGATCGACCGGCAGATCATCCGTCGCATGACGGCGCTGATTCCACAGCTAGGTCGCAAGCGTGTCGGATATCGCCGCGGCAAGCCCGCCGATCCGAGCGCGTTCCTCGAGCGCTACCGCTCGAACCTCGCGGCCATCACGGCCGAGCGCCAGCCGGAGATCGACGCCCTGTCGCGTAAGCTCGCCCGGCAGGATGCGGCGATCGAGGCATTGCGCGAACGCTGCGGCGCCGGGCCATGCGGGTTAAGGCCGGCACAGCCGGCAGACGCCGCCGCTGTCGAGGATGGCAGGCGCGCTTGTCGACCGGGAGAGCAGCGCGGCGGTCTGATCTAGCCGCATCGAGCGTCGCCGCCAGGCGCATGCGGACGGCGGAGCGTGGCGTGAGCGTGGTGATCGGTGTGCCCAGGTCCGTCCTTTCCGGCATCGCCAACCCGGCCCGCACCCTGTCGGCCCTCCCCTCGGGTTTGCTGCGGTCTGCGCCCCCGGCGGTCCGCTTCAAGACCAAGCCGCAAGCGGCCGGAGCCCGCCGATCTCGGCAAGGCCCGGCCGCGGCCTGCGCAGGGCTTTAGCCCCGCTTGTCCGCAACCGGACCTCGCTCGCCTGGCGGCCCCCGGGTCTTGAAGCGGCCCTCGTGCCGGCGGCGCCGGGCGACCGCACCCGAAGGGGGTCCGGCAGGGGCCGGATCGACCCCGACGGTGCAACCAGGAAAGGACACTCCCATGACCAAGACCGCTCGCGCACCCCGCACCAGCGCCCGCGTTGTCCAGCTTCGCCGCGGCACCACGGTCGAAATGATCCGGCTCGTCTGCCCCGACGCCGCGCAAGCCACCCGCATCGCCGAGAGCTTCGGTCTCACCATCCTCGACAGCGACGGCATCCGCGATCTGCATCAGCGGCTCATCACCGAGACTGCGGACGCGCTCGGCGAGGGCCTCAGCGAACGCGCCATGCAGATCCACCTGCAGCGCATCGTCGGCTCCTATGTCGGCTCCGCCCACGGCGCCGGGCAGTTCTACAGCCGGGCCGTGACCGACGCCCGCGAGGCGACGGCGCGATTGGCCAACGACGCCCGCGACGAGGACCTCGACGGACCCGTCGGCTTCGACTCCGCGGCCCAGCGCAAGCGCGAGTTCGCCGCCGAAGTCGGGGTGCAGGCGCACGCCCTGCGCATGGCGGCCGAAGGCGCGATCGCCGCTTACGAGCACGTCGTCGGCGAGAGCTGGAAGCCGTTCGAGCGTCAGCCCGAGCATCCCGGCGAGACCGTCAGCCGCAAGGCGGCCGAGGTCCAGATGGCGGCCTTCGAGTGATGCCGCCGGCGGGGCTTCGGCCCCGCCTTTCTTCCTCTCCGACCAATTCCGGCCGGTCCTTCGGGACCGGCCTTTTTCATGTCGCGCAGCGCGGACGCGAAAAGAAGGCAGGAGAAGGAGAGATGCGGGCGGCGATCGCCGCCCGTCTCGGCTTTCGGTCCATGCTCCGGCCTGCGCGGCAGCGCAACTGCGTGGCCGTCCTCCACTGACGTTCCGGTCCGGCGCGTCGCCAGTCATCTCGCTCATGAACCTCAACCGGATGCGCGGCCGTGCGGGCCTCCGCGGCGGACCGCCGTGACGGGCCGCGATCGGCGCGGCCTCCAACGGAGGTTCGGATCATGACTGGTAAGCAAACAAAGTCCCGCGTCGACATCTATGCGCGGATCACAGATCGCATCGTCGCCGACCTGGAACGCGGTGTTCGCCCGTGGATACAGCCGTGGAGCGCTGCGAATGGTGCCGGACGCATCACGCGGCCCCTGCGCCACAACGGCCTGCCCTATCAGGGCATCAATGTCGTGCTGCTCTGGTCGGAGGCCGTGGCGCGGGGCTTCGCCTCGCCGATCTGGATGACGTTCAAGCAGGCCCTTGAGCTCGGCGGCAATGTCCGCAAGGGTGAGACCGGCACGACCGTCGTCTATGCCAATCGGCTCACGAGAACGGAGACCGACGAGCATGGCGACGAGGTGGAGCGCGCGATTCCGTTCCTGCGCGCCTATTCGGTCTTCTGCGTCGACCAGATCGACGGCTTGCCGGAGCACTTATACGCCCGGCCGGCGGCGCCCGCAGCGGCGGCGCAGCGCATCGCCCATGCCGACGCATTCTTTGCCAACACCGGCGCCGTCATCCGGCACGGCGGCGACAAGGCGTTCTTCGCGCCGTTGCTCGATCTCATTCAGATGCCGCCCTTCGAGTCGTTCCGCGACCCGGAGAGCTATTACGCCACGCTGGCGCATGAGACCGTGCATTGGGCTGGCGCGGAGCATCGGCTCAACCGCGATCTCTCGCGCTATCACAGCGATCGCAGCGAACGCGCCCGCGAGGAGCTGATCGCCGATCTGGGCGCTTGTTTCGTCAGCGCCGATCTAGGAATCGTCCCCGAGCTCGAGCCGCGCGCCGACCATGCGAGCTACCTCGCATCCTGGCTCGCGGTCCTCGCCAACGACAAGCGCTTCATCTTCTCGGCCGCCGCGCACGCGCAGCGGGCCTGCGCCTATCTGCATGGTCTGCAGCCGCAGGCGGAGACTGTGCCGGAGGCGGCCTGATGCTCTCCGCTCCGGCCTTTGACTGGGGCTGGCATTCGTCATTCAATTGCATTACATTTCCTTGGAAAGGAGGCGATCATGGCCACAAATGCGCTTGTCCAGACCCGAATCGACGCTGACGTACGGGACCGCGCGTCCGCCGTGCTCGAGGGCATAGGGCTCACGGTGTCGGACGCCGTGCGCATCCTGCTCACCCGAACCGCCAATGAAGGCGCGCTTCCGCTGGAACTCGTCACCAACAGCGAGGCGCATGACGCCTGGTTCCGGACGAAGGTGCAGGAGGCGCTGCAGGATACGCGCCCCGACGTGCCTGACGAGCAGGCCGAGACGCATTTCGCCGCTCGCCGCGCGGACGCCCGGCGCAAGGCCGCCGGCGGATCGTGAAACTCGTCTGGTCGGCGTTCGCGCTCGCCGATCGCGACGGCATCTTCACCCATATCGAAGCGGACAATCCGCGCGCGGCGATCGCCGTCGACGAGCGGATCGCCACCGCAGCGCGCCGCTTGGTCGACTTTCCGGAGAGCGGCCGTCCCGGCCGCGTCGCCGGTACGCGCGAGCTCGTCATCACCGGCACGCCCTATGTGGCAGCCTACGCCGTGACCGCTGAGACGATCCGAATTCTGCGCGTCCTGCACGGCGCCCAAAGATGGCCGGATGAGCTGCCGCAAGGCTGAGCCGGCATCATCACCCCTTTTTCTGGGGTGGCAGTTGGAGGCTGCGAGGCAGATCGTAGGGCAACCGCGGCGGCATCACGCTTCTGGATGAACGAACACCGGCAATTTTCTCAGCCCCGCCCGCAAAGGCAAAGCCCTTCTCGCGTCCCGATCGCCTCACCTCAGACGCGATTCGCTCAACCGCTCTTGACTCTCGCACCAACAACACAGAACAAATAGAGAACATGATGCAAGAGCCATCGCAGGAGGTCAAGGATCAACGTGCGGCCGCAGCCCGCCATAGAGTCGTTGCGCGCGCAAATCGAGAAGATCGAGGGTCGAACCCCGCGCGCGAAATCGGTGCTTCCATTCGGAATCGCCGAGGTGGACTCACGACTTCCCGGCGGAGGGCTGGCACTCGGCGCTCTGCACGAGGTGGCGGGCGGCGGATTCGGCGCCGTTGACGGCGCGGCCGCAGCCCTCTTCGCCGGCGGCGTCGCAGCGCGGACGAAAGGCAAGGTCCTGTGGTGCATCACGCGCCCAGACCTTTTCGCGCCCGCACTTGCCCAGGCAGGTTTGCCGCCCGACAGGGTGATCTACGTCGAGGCGGGTGACGACAAGTCGCTTCTCGCCTGCATGGAGGAGGGTCTTCGTCATGGCGGACTGGGCGCCGTCGTTGGCGAGGTCGCGCGTCTCTCGATGACTGCGTCACGGCGACTCCAACTCGCCGCTGAAGGAGCCGGTACGATCGGTATCGCGCTCCGGCGCTGGCGGCGCCAGACCGAGGCAGCCGATTTCGGGCAACCGACCGCAGCCGTGACGCGCTGGAGAATTTCGGTGTTGCCCTCGTCGCCGCTTCCGGTTCCCGGTGTGGGCCGTCATCGATGGCTCGTCGAATTGATCCGCGCCCGCGCGGGCGAGAGTGCAGATTTCGAGTTGGAGGCTTGCGATGACACGGGTTGTCTCGCTCTTCCTGCCGAGCTGGTCGACCGACCGGCTGCGGCGGAAGGGCGGCGACGCGGCGCCTCCGCTTGAGGCCCCGCTCATCCTGATCGGCCGGGAAGGAAGCCGGCGCGTGGTGGTGTCAGCGGATGCCGCCGCGCGAGCGGCCGGCCTGCGGCCTGGCATGGCGGTCGCGAAGGCGCAGGTCCTCGTACGGGACCTGCTCATCCAGGATGCCGATCCGGTCGCAGATTTCGAGGCGCTCGAGCGCCTCGCCTTATGGGTGCTGCAACGTTTTGCCCCCATCGTCGCGGTGGATGGCGACGACGGCATCGTGATCGACACCACGGGCGCCGACCATCTCCATGGCGGTGAGGAGGCGATGCTCGATGCGCTGATCGGGCGCCTTGCCATGTCCGGCATCTCCGCGCGCGCCGCCGTCGCCGACAGCTGGGGCGCTGCGCACGCCTTCGCCCGCTATCTCGCGCAGCCAGCTTTCGTGGCAGCACCCGGGCATGGGCCGGCGACGGTCTCGCCATTGCCGCTGGAAGCGCTGCGCCTGCCCGCCGCCACGACCCACGATCTGCGTGTGCTCGGCTTCGAGTGGATCGGGGACCTCCTATTGCAGCCGCGTGCGCCGCTGACGCTTCGTTTCGGTCCCGAGCTCGGGCGGCGGCTCGATCAGGCGATCGGCGCGGCGGCGGAGCCGATCGATCCGGTTCGGCCGGCCGATCTCATCGAGGTCCGGCGCAGTTTTGCCGGACCGATCGGCGCCGCCGAGACCATCGCGCGTTACATCGGCAAGCTCGTCGTCGCGCTGTGCGAACGCCTTGAGGAAATGGACCTCGGTGCGCGACGGCTAGATCTTCATCTGCGGCGCGTCGACAACCAGCGCCAGGCAATCCGCGTCGGCATGGCTGTGCCCGTTCGCGACGCGAAGCGCCTCACCCGCCTCTTGTGCGACAGGATCGAGACGATCGATCCCGGCTTCGGCATTGAAGTCCTGACCCTCGTCGCAAGCATCGCCGAACCATTGGTCCGCAAGCAGACCGTCAGCGCGCTCATCGAAGAGGCCATCCCCGATGTGTCCGACCTGATCGACACGCTGGCCAACCGCGTCGGTGAGCGCGCCGTCTACCGCGCGGCGCCGCTATCGAGCGACGTGCCCGAGCGGGCCGTCGCTCGAATTCCTGCGATGGCGCCCGATACCGGCGCCACCTGGCCGGGCCATTGGCCGCGACCGGCCCGCCTGCTGCCGCGCCCCGAGCCGATTGAGACTGTCGCGCTCTTGCCCGACCATCCGCCGGTCACTTTTACCTGGCGCGGTATCCGCCGCCGTGTGCGACGGGCCGACGGGCCCGAGCGCGTGTTCGGCGAATGGTGGAAGCGTGATGCCGAACTCGTCGCGGTGCGCGACTATTTCCGGCTCGAGGACGAGGCCGGCGAGCGATATTGGGTGTATCGCGCCGGCGACGGCGAAGACGCTGCGACCGGATCGCATCGCTGGTTCATGCACGGGGTGTTCGGATGAGCACCCATCGCTATGTCGAGTTTCAAACGACATCGCACTTCAGCTTCCTGCGCGGAGCCTCCTCGGCCGACGAGCTCTTCGCCCAGGCGGCGGTGCAGGGCATCGAGGCGCTCGCGATCGTCGACCGCAACAGCCTCGCCGGCATCGTGCGCGCACACGAAGCTTCGAAGGCAACCGGCGTGCGCCTGATCGTCGGCTGCCGCCTCGATCTCTCCGACGGCATGTCGCTCCTGGTCTATCCGAGCGACCGGTCCGCTTATTCGCGGCTCTGCCGATTGCTCTCGCTAGGCAAGCGACGCGCCGGCAAGGGCAAGTGCAGCCTCGGATGGGCCGATGTCGTTGCTTACGGCGAGGGCCTCATCGCGGTGCTCGTGCCGGACACGGCCGATGATGATTGCCGATTGCACCTGCGCCAGCTGCACGACGCATTCGCCGATCGCGCCTATATGGCGCTCACGCTCCGGCGCCGGCCGAACGATCAACTGCGGCTTCACGCACTCTCGAACGCCGCTGCGGCCGCGAAGGTCCGAACCGTCGTGACCAATGACGTCCTCTTCCACGCGCCCGATCGCCGGATCCTGCAGGACGTCGTCACATGCATCCGGCACAACGTCACGATCGACGCGCTCGGCGATCGGCGCGAGCGTCATGCCGATCGCTTTCTCAAGCCGCCCGAGGAGATGCATCGCCTCTTCACGCGTTACTCCGACGCTTTGGCGCGCACGCTTGAAATCGCCGATCGCTGCCGTTTCTCGCTCGACGAGCTCGCCTATCAATATCCGGAGGAACGCGACGATCCTTCGCTATCGCCGCAGGAGACGCTTGAAAAGCTCACCTGGGAGGGCGCGGCGACGCGCTATCCCGAAGGGCTGCCCGACGAGGTGCGCGCTGTCCTCCAGCACGAGCTGCGCCTCATCAACAAACTCGACTACGCGCCGTATTTCCTGACGGTCAACAGCATCGTCAGGTTCGCGCGCTCACGCGACATCCTGTGCCAGGGACGCGGCTCGGCCGCGAATTCCGCCGTCTGCTACGTTCTCGGCATCACCTCGATCGATCCCGGACGCAACGACCTGTTGTTCGAGCGCTTCGTCAGCGAAGAGCGCCGCGAGCCGCCCGACATCGACGTCGATTTTGAGCACGAAAGGCGAGAGATCGTCATGCAGTGGGTGTTCGAGACCTACGGCCGCGATCATGCCGCTCTGTGCTCGACCGTGATCCGTTATCGCACGAAAGGCGCATTGCGCGATGTCGGCAAGGCGCTCGGCCTGCCCGAAGATCTGATTTCGTCGCTCTCGGGCCAGGTCTGGGGCTGGTCCGAGGAAGGCGTTGAAAATCGCCATGTCGAGGAGCTCAATCTCAATCTGGCCGATCGACGGCTGCGATTGACGCTCGATCTCGCGCGCCAGCTCATGGGCGCGCCACGACATCTCTCACAGCACCCCGGCGGCTTTGTCTTGACCCACGATCGGCTCGACGATCTCGTGCCGATCGAACCGGCGAGCATGAAGGACCGGCAGGTCATCGAGTGGGACAAGGACGATATCGACGCGTTGCGATTTATGAAGGTCGACGTCCTCGCCTTGGGCATGCTCACCTGCATGAAGAAGGGTCTCGATCTGCTCGCGCAGCACAAGGGCGTCGAGCTCGACCTTGCGACGATTCCTGCCGAGGATCCTCGTACCTACGCCATGATCAGGAAGGCCGATACGCTCGGGACGTTTCAGATCGAAAGCCGCGCGCAGATGTCGATGCTCCCCCGTCTCAAGCCCAGGACCTATTACGACCTCGTCGTCCAGGTGGCGATCGTTCGGCCTGGCCCGATCCAGGGCGACATGGTCCATCCCTATCTTCGCCGCCGCGAAGGACGCGAGCCCGTCCATTACCCCAAGCCCGAGCTCGAGCAGGTGCTCGGAAAAACCTTGGGCGTGCCCCTGTTTCAAGAGCAAGCGATGCGGGTGGCGATCACCTGCGCGGGCTTCACGCCCGGCGAAGCCGATATGCTGCGCAAATCGATGGCCACGTTCAAGTTCACGGGCGGGGTCTCATCGTTCAAGACCAAATTGATAGACGGCATGGTCGCCAACGGATACGAGCGCGATTTCGCCGCGCAGACATTTCGGCAATTGGAGGGGTTTGGCTCGTATGGATTCCCGGAAAGCCATGCCGCGTCGTTCGCCCTGATCGCCTACGCCAGCGCTTGGCTTAAATGCTGGCATCCGGATGTCTTCTGCGCTGCTTTGCTCAACAGCCAGCCCATGGGTTTTTATGCGCCGGCGCAAATCGTAAGAGACGCGATCGAGCACAGCATTGAGGTGCGCCCGGTCTGCGTCACGGCCTCGCGCTGGGATTGCACGCTGGAGCCAACCCGCGACGAAAGCCGCTTTGCGGTCAGGCTCGGCCTGCGGATGGTTCGCGGTCTCGCCAATGGCCACGCCGCCCGGATCCTTGCGGCCCGCGCCGATCAACCCTTCGCCTCGGTCGACGACCTCTGGCGCCGCTCCGACGTGCCGCAAGCCGCACTCGTTCTCCTGGCCGAGGCGGATGCGTTTCGGCCGGCCCTCGGTCTCGCCCGGCGCGAGGCGCTGTGGGCGATCAAGGCTCTCAGGGACGAACCTTTGCCGTTATTCGTGGCCGCCGCGGCGCGCGATCACGGACCGAGCGCCGAGCTCAACGAACCCGCGGTGGCGCTGCGATCGATGAAAACGGGCGGCGAAGTCGTCGAAGACTACCGGCATGTCGGCTTGTCATTGCGCAGTCACCCGGTCTCGTTTCTTCGCAGCGACCTGCATCGTCGGCGCATCGTCTCCTGCGCGGAGGCGATGGAATCGCGCGACGGCCGCCGGCTCGAAGCAGCCGGCATCGTCCTGGTCCGCCAGCGGCCCGGGTCAGCGAAGGGCGTGATGTTCATCACATTGGAGGACGAGACAGGCATTGCCAACCTCGTCGTCTGGCCGAAGGTCTTCGAAACCAATCGCCGCGCCATCATGGCGGCGAGCATGATCGCCGTGCACGGCCGCATCCAACGCGAGGGCGAGGTGGTTCATCTGGTCGCGCAGCGGATCGTCGACCTGTCGGGAGAGCTGGCCAGCGTCGGCGAGCGCGAGGCCAGCTTTCCGCTGCTTTACGGTCGCGGCGATCAGGTCCGCAAAGGCGGTTCGGCCCCCGATCCACGCGAGCAGCCGCCGAGGGCGGTGCGAACGCGCGACATCTATGTGCCAGACCTCCATATCGACACCATCAAGGTGAAAACGCGGAATTTCCACTAGCGGCGGCCGCGAAACTAAACCCGTTTCACAGTTGAAAGCATTCGAAGGCCGATCAACAATACCGCTGCAATTACCATAAGGATCGGAAATCAACTCGACGGACCGATCAAGCCCCAGGGAGATGCAAATGGCCGACGACAAATCGAAACGAGGCAATGCCGACCGTCGGCGCGTCGCCGGCGGCGAAGGCTACGAAGTCAGTTATTTCGCTAAAAAGCACGGCATCACGAAGGACCAAGCCGAGGGCCTGATCAAGCGGATCGGCAATGATCGCAACAAACTCAACGCAGCCGCCGAAAAGCTGAAGAAATAAACGCAGCGCGGCTAAGGCTGTTCATCCAGGACAGTTGCGCGATCAAAGGACAGGTCGTTCGATCATGGCGACGGCGCCCAAAACAAAAGCAAGATCGACCGCACGCGAGACGAAGTCTTCGTCGGCGCGAACATCCGCGGTGGCGCCGGCATTCCGTCCCGTTCAGCTCGCTACGCTGGTCGACGCGGTTCCGGCCGGCGACCGCTGGATTCACGAGATGAAATATGACGGCTATCGCACGCTCGTCGCCGTCGGTGGGGGCGAGGCGCGTGCCTATACCCGTTCGGGCCTCGACTGGTCCGGCCGCTTTCCCTCGATTCTCGCCGATGCGCGTCAACTCAAGGTCCAATCCGCCCTGATCGACGGCGAGGCGGTCGTGCTCGATCCCGAGGGGCGCTCGAACTTCCAGAAGCTGCAGGGCGCGCTGAAGGGCGCTCCGGCGAGCATCGACTATTTCGCGTTCGATCTGCTCGAACTCAATGGGGATGATCTGACCAGCCTTCCCCTTCTCGAGCGAAAAACCAAGCTCAAGGGAATTCTTCCCGCGAAGGGCACCCACATTCGCTACTCGGATCATATCCAGGGAAACGGCGAGAAGCTGCTCAAGAGCTTTTGTGCGGCCGGGCTCGAGGGTGTCGTCTCTAAGCTCGCCAACTCGCGATATGTCGGCGCACGCGCCGGCAGCTGGGTGAAAACCAAATGCATCAAGCGGCAAGAATTCGTAATCGCCGGCTGGACGCCGTCCGACAAGAGCCGCGCCTTCCGGTCGCTCATTCTCGCCGTCCATGACGGCGGCACGCTGCGCTACGCCGGAAAGGTCGGCACCGGCTTCGATGCGGCCGAACTCGCGCGCCTGATGAAGATCATGGCGCCACTCGAACAGAAGGCAGCGACGGTCGAGGCACCACGCGCCGAGGTCCGCGGCGCGCATTGGCTGCGGCCGAGGCTCGTGGCCGAGATCGCCTATACCGAGATGACCAACGAGGGAACGCTTCGTCACCCCAGCTATCTCGCGCTGCGCGAGGACAAGAAGCCCGAGGCCGTCGTGCTCGAGACTGAGCATCACGCCGCTGAACGGCCGGCGCCGGCGACAAGCACGGTCGTCATCACAAGCCGCGACCGCGTCATTTATCCGGAAGCCAATATCACCAAAGGCCAGCTCGCCGACCACTATGCGGCGGTCGCCGAGATCATGCTGCCCTGGATCGGCAGCCGGCCGATCAGCCTTGTCCGCTGCCCACAGGGCCGCGCAAAGCAATGTTTCTTCCAGAAGCACGATGCCGGAAGCTTCGGCGAGGCGGTTCACCACATCGGGATTGTCGAGAAGGATGGCCACGAAGAGCCCTATCTCTATATCGACGATGCCGATGGGCTCATGACCTGCGTGCAGATGGGAACGATCGAATTCCATGGCTGGGGCGCGCGTATCGAAGATGTCGAGAAGGCGGATCGGCTGATCTTCGATCTCGACCCCGATGAAGGGCTCGATTTCGAGGCGGTTCGCGAGGCTGCCTTCCAATTCCGCGACATCCTGAAATCGATGGGCCTCGAGACGTTTCCGATGGTGACCGGCGGCAAGGGCGTGCATGTCATCGCGCCGCTCACGCCGAAAGCCGAATGGCCGCAAGTCAAGGACTTCGCCTATCGCCTCGCGCAGGCGGTCGCGCAGAACGATCCGAAGCATTTCACTGCGGCGCTTGCAAAGGCCCGGCGCAAGGGGCGCATCTTCGTCGACTATCTGCGCAACCAGCGCGGCGCGACAGCGGTCATGCCCTACAGCGCCCGCACGCGCGCCGGCGCCTCGGTTGCCGCGCCGATAAGCTGGGGCGAGATGAAGACCATCGACTCGCCGGCGCATTTTCACATCGGCGATGCACCGGAGCTGGTGCGCCGCACGAGCTCCAAAACCCTGGCAGGCTGGGGCCGTGCCGAACAAGTTTTGCCCGATATCTAATCCATGAAAATCGCGACCTACAACGTCAATGGCATCAATGGCCGCCTCCCCGTTCTCCTGCGATGGCTCGCAGAATCGCAACCCGATATCGTCTGCCTCCAAGAGCTGAAGGCGCCGCAGGAGAAATTTCCGGACAAACCGATCCGCGATCTCGGCTACGACGCGATCTGGCAGGGGCAGAAGAGCTGGAATGGCGTCGCCATTCTCAGCCGCGTCGGACAGATCCACGAAACCCGCCGCGGCCTTCCCGGCGATCCCGACGACAGCCACAGCCGCTATATCGAGGCAGCCGTCAACGGCATCCTGATCGGCGGACTCTATCTGCCGAATGGCAATCCAAAGCCCGGTCCGAAATTCGATTACAAACTTCGCTGGTTCGACCGGTTGATCGCGCATGCCGGCGAACTTCTCGCCACGGGCCAGCCGGTGATGCTCGCAGGCGACTTCAACGTGATGCCGACCGATCTCGACGTCTACAAGCCCGAGCGCTGGCTCGACGACGCTCTCTTCGCTCCCGAAGCGCGCGCAGCCTATTTCCGGCTACTCGAACAAGGTTGGACCGACGCGCTCCGTACGCTCCATCCCGACGAGGCCATCTACACCTTCTGGGATTATTTTCGAAATGCGTTTGCACGAAATGCCGGGCTGCGCATCGATCATCTGCTGCTCAGCCCGCCGCTTGCCGAACGCCTCGTCGACGCTCAGGTCGACGTTGCGGTACGCGGATGGGAAAAGAGCAGCGATCACGCCCCCGTCTGGATCGAGCTTGCGGATGCGACGACATCCGCGAGGCGCGCAGCGCCCCGTCGGCGCGTGACGCCCGTCCGCGCTTGAGGCGTCGTCAACCAACCTGTGCGACAGACAATGTCCCCGCAGGCAGCGGCTTGATCAGCGACTTCGCCGAGATCGCGGGATTGAGCCAGTCAGCCCACGCGGAGCGCTCAAGAATGACGATCTGCCGATCGTGGTAGGGCTTGATATCGGGCCCCGGCTCCATCGTCAGCATCGTGTAGGCCTCGCCGACATCCTTGGTGTCACGCCAGATTCCAGCGATGCAGAAGATCGGCTCGTCGCGCTTCGTGAACAGCCATTTGTCCTTCTTCTTCTTTCCCTTTTCCGCCGGATCAGTGAACTCGTAGAACCCATCCGCAACGATGAGACAGCGGTTGCTGGTGAACTCGCGACCATCCGAGCGGAAATTATAGACCGGTCTCTTGTTTTGGCCGGGCCAGCTCCACCGGCGCTGCACCAGGTCGGCTTCGTCGCTCGCGCCTTCGACCGGGCGGATGATCGGACCGATGTCGGTGACCTTGATATCTTCGCGAGCCTCGATGTTCGGCGAGCCTTCGCTGAACCGGATTTTGATCTTGAGATCGGCGAAGTCCTCGACGATCGAGGCGACATCCACCATCAGCCGATAGTCATTGCACATCGCTCCCCCTTTCCTGGCATTGCACCGGAGTGGCGTTCCTATTATGTTCTAAAATGCCATGACCGTGAAGGCCTTCAATTCTGATGCACCACTCGACGAACGCCGCGTCATCGTTCGACGCTCCGGCGACCAGGTCGAGATGGTCGAACTGCCGTGGGGCCTGAAGCCGGGCGAGACCGGCGCACGCCCCTGCACCGTCGTACACGGCGAGGGGCGAACCTTTCCCAATCATCGCTGCCTCGTCCCGGCCACCGAGTTTCGCCATCGTAGCAACGGTAAGGACTACAGCTTCAGGCTTGCGAATGGTGACTGGTTTTATTTTGCCGGAATTTGGCGGCCGGCGACGCGCGACTGGCCCGAGGCCTATGCGATTATCACCATTGAATCGAACGGCGATATCGCGCCCTATCACGACCGCCAGATGGCGGTGCTACGTCGAAATGAGCGCATGGGCTGGCTCGATGCTATGCGACCCGAGGCGGACATCTTGTGTCCCCTGCCGGCCGGAAGCTCTCGTGTCTCTCGTTTTCACCACGCCCGCGACCAATCCATGCTCGCGTTTTGACGACGTTGTGCCGTGGCAACGGAGTCGGACATCATCCCGCGCAAGATCATCCATGTGGACATGGATGCCTTTTATGCGTCGGTCGAACAGCGTGACGATCCACACTTGCGCGGACGACCCATTGCCGTCGGCGGGTCGGAGGCGCGTGGCGTCGTCGCGGCAGCGAGCTACGAAGCGCGTGCTTTAGGTGTTCGCTCGGCGATGGCGTCGATAACGGCCAAGCGCCGTTGTCCCGACCTCATCTTCGTGCCACCAAGATTCGATGTGTACCGCGCGGTGTCGGCACAGATCCGCGAGATCTTCGCCGAACATACCGATCTGATCGAGCCGCTCTCACTCGACGAAGCCTATCTGGACGTGTCGGAGAACAAGCACGGCATTGCGATCGCGAGCGAGATCGCGACCATCATCCGCGCGCGCATCAAGGAGGTCACGGGCCTCAATGCCTCCGCCGGCATTTCATATTGCAAATTCCTTGCGAAGATGGCGAGCGACCTCAACAAGCCGAACGGCCAGGCCGTCATCACACCCAGCAAAGGCCCATCTTTCGTCGAGGCGCTGCCGGTGAAGAGATTCCACGGCGTTGGGCCTGCGACGGCGGAGAAGATGGAGCGGCTTGGCATTCTCACCGGCGCTGATCTCAAGGCGAAACCGCTCGCCTTCCTGCAGCAACACTTCGGAAAAGCGGGAGGCTGGTACTATCGAATTGTCCGTGGAATCGACAATCGGCCTGTCGAGCCCGATCGGCCGCGCAAGTCGATCGGCGCGGAAGACACTTTTGAGACCGACCTGTTCGACAGCGAGAGCGTGTATTCTGAAATCAGCGCTCTTGTCGCGAAGGTTTGGCGTCTCTGCGAAGCGAAGCAACTGCGGGCGCGCACGGTGACGCTGAAGGTGAAGTACGCCGACTTCCAGCGGATATCGCGAAGCCGTACCGTCTCGCAACCGTTTCAGAGCGCGGCGCAAGTCGACGAGCTGTCGCGGGCGTTGCTCGATCCATTGTTTCCGGTCGAGAAGGGCATCCGGCTCGTCGGCGTCACGGTCTCCTCGCTCGAAGACGCGGTCGGAATCTCTGAGGGGCAACTCGCGCTGCTCTAAAGTGCGAAGGCGCGAAAGCGCCGGCTGAAACGCGTTGGCCGCGCGCGGCCCGGTTGGGATCGGCAGCCCGCCTGCTGGCCGGGGACGATCTGGATCGGTGATTGCTGCGGAGTATGGACGGCGGCCCATCGCGGGAAGCCGCGGCGTTCCCAGCAGCTTCCGGCGAGGGAAAAGACGTAGCACACAGGTCGTCTCGCCCGCCGCGAACCAATCTCGCTCTTCAGCGATGGCGTCCTGGGCCCTCCTCCGGATCCTCCACGATCAACCCACAAGGGGTCGGCTAGCAAGCTGCCGCCGCTGCGGCTGCGCCTTCGCGGTGATCGCGACCGGAGGCGGTCCATCGAGGAGCCATCGAGCGGGAATTGGCCCGCTCCGGATGGAGCCTTCGAGATGTCGCACGATCTTTCCCTTGCCCAGAATCACGCGTTCCAGCTTGCCCGCACCCTCATGGTCCCGGTGACGCTCTTCAAATCCGGCGATGCCTATGGTGCCCTCCCCTCCGACGAGCTCGACGACGCCGACGATCTCGAACTGATCCACGAATTCGACCCCTACGAGCGCGGCCCGGCTCACTGAGCCGGTTGCGCTGGCGCCGAGCAGCGCGGCGCCTCGACTATCGGCAGAGCCGATCCCGCAGCGCGCTGCAGAACCAAGAAAGAATGGGCCAGCCATAACGTCGAGCCACGGCCATCTCTCTCTCTCATTGGTGGCCGATCATACCGGCAGTCGGGCCGCGTCAAGGACGCGCGGTTGCCCCCAATTTTCCGCCGCCGCCCGTTGGGCGCCGTCAGAAAATCGGCACCCCCACGCGCCGGCTCTGCCGGTCGCCTCGGAATCCCTGACCCGTCCCTCCAACACCTGGTGCGTGCCTCCGTCATCGAGACGAAGGAGGTTCATATGGAAGACATTCGTGACATCTACGCCGAAATCGCAGAACTCCGCGCTGAGCTTGCGCACTGCATCCTGACGCGCAGGGAGCGCCGCGAAACGCAGCTGCGGCTTGTTCAGGCGCTCACCGAAGCCGACCATCGGCAGCGCGAGGCGGAGGTGACTTAGGCTCCTTATTGTGTCGGCGCTGGCACCGGGTGTTGCCGCATCCGGAAGGAAGCGCTTGCGTCCCTCGGGTGAAGGCCCCGCCTCTCGGCGGACCCGTCGTCGATTAAGTGTAGAG
Source organism: Afipia sp. GW822-FHT03D08 (assembly GCF_058801645.1). NCBI lineage: Bacteria > Pseudomonadati > Pseudomonadota > Alphaproteobacteria > Hyphomicrobiales > Nitrobacteraceae > Afipia > Afipia sp. GW822-FHT03D08. Next base: position 714 of record NZ_JBXANK010000004.1, on the reverse strand, counting down.
GTGGCGGGTCAGAGCGACACGCAGGAGCCAGCCTTCGCCATCCGGCCAGCATGTCAGGTGTTGTGGGTGTGGAGTCTGGATTGTCGAGTGGGACGGCCGAGAAATCGTGCGAACCGGACCTCGCGCGCCGGGCGGCCGCGGTGCCACGATATTCGCGCGAAGGCGGGTGGTCGCGGATCCCTTGCCGGAGACGGTTGCGGTCGGCGCGATCGACGCCGGCCTGAAGGGGCAAGTGCACCGTGATGTTGCCGTCGAATGCGATAACGGTGTCGATATGTGAGCCTGTCATCATTCCCGAGGTGTTTGCGAAAGCCACCCCCAACACGAGCCCGATTGGCCTGGTCTGACCGAAGGACGAGCACGCAAGCGTCCTCTCGATCTTGTCCCCGCAACGTCCTGCGACGACTTTTTTCCGCCGCCTTCGGCTTTGCATCGCGAGACAAAAAAGCCGTCTCCGGCCGCCTTCCACTGCGTTGCAGCCCTTCGGGTGCGGGTCGATCGCCTCCGGCCTCACGACCGCCATCGGGTCGCGATGGGCGCGGCCCTGAAACAAGGGAACGAGACAATGGCTAACATCGGCACCTTCACCTCGAACGGCAACGGCTTCACGGGCACCATCCGCACCCTGACCTTGAACGTCAAAGCTCGGCTGGTCCGCGTCGAAAACCCCTCCGACAAGGGCCCGCACTTCCGCATCTTCGCCGCAGCGAATGC
>NZ_JBXANK010000003.1:495000-748322 GCF_058801645.1 Afipia sp. GW822-FHT03D08 | reverse complement strand
GGACCTCACATCGCCTCGCACGCGATGCCGGAAGCGAGACGATACAAAGGTGCGCCTCGCGGCGCTCCATGCCCCTCATATTGAGGGCGCGAACGAGGCAGGCCTCGTGCGCGCGGTGAGGGGCACAACGAAAAGCTCACCTCGCGCGATGCGCGGGAGGAATGCGCGTGCGCGCGCGGAATTTCAAAGTGGCTGTTTGAAAATTGAATCTGAAAATCGGGATCACCGGCACAAGGCCGGTGATGATATCTGTGAGTGTCGCGCGCGATGACTGCCACATCCACGCGGAGAGAGATCACGAACAACGCGAAAATCTGATTGCCGTCATCCTGAGGTGCGAGCGAAGCGAGCCTCAACGGATGACGGCAGGGAACGCAAGCCCGCATCCTGCGAGGCTCGCCGCAAACGCGGCTCGCACCTCAGGATGACCCAGCACGCCTCATTCGAAATCCTTGCGCGGATTCGTCGGGTGCTCGGTGCGCCATTTTTCCATCAGCGCTTCAAGCTCCGCGTCATTGGCATCCGGCAACACGATGCGGGTGGTGACGTACAGATCGCCGAACCCGTCGGCACCCGATGCCCCCTTGATCGGCATGCCCTTGCCCTTCAGACGAAACGTCCGGCCCGATGATGTATTCTTCGGAATCGAAAGCTGTACCGCGCCGTCGAGCGTCGGCACGCGCACCTTCGCGCCGAGCACGGCTTCGTACAGCGTGACCGGCAGATCGAGACGCAGATCGTTGCCGTCGATCTTGAAGTAGGGATGCGGCGCGATGTTCACCGTGATCAGCACATCGCCGGGACGATGACCGGGCGCGGTTTCGCCCTGCCCCTTGAGGCGGATCTGCTGACCGGCGGCGACACCTGCCGGAATCTTGACGTTGAGCTCCTTGCCGGTCGGCAGACGGACCCGCCGCGTCGCGCCGTTGATGGCTTCCTCAAGCGCGACCGTCATCGCGACGGCCACATCGAGATCGGTGGCAAACGGCGTGTCGTATTCGAAGGTGCTGGCGCCGCCGCGCGGACCGCCGCCCATTCCGGCGCCAGCCTGGCCGCCGAACATGCTTTTGAGGATGTCCTCGAATGCGCCGCCGCTGGCAAAGCCGCCGGCACCCGGTCCACCGCCGGTGCGGAAGGAATATTCGAAGCCGCCTGGGCCCGCGCGTCGTCCGCCGCCGCCTCCGGGGAAGCCGCCGTCGAAACCCTGAAACTTCGGTTTGCCTTCGGCATCGATCTCGCCGCGGTCGAACTGCTTGCGTTTGTCCTCGTCGCCGAGGATTTCGTTCGCCATGTTGAGTTCGGAAAAGCGTTCAGCCGCTTTGGGGTCGCCCTTGTTGGCATCGGGGTGGTGCTTCTTGGCGAGCTTGCGATAGGCGCTCTTGATCGCCGCAGCAGTGGCACCCCGCTGCACCCCCAGGACCTCATAGGGGTCGCGCATTCGTTCGGTCTCCTTGCAGGAATTCAGGTTCGGGCCGAGCGGCCCTTTGGCCTGATGTGGTGTTTTCGTGACAATCCCGCAACGGGTTTCACCCGGAACGGTGTCAAAACTACAAAGTTGGGCGGTCCTGGTCGAGCGATCGAACCGGCCTAGCTGCGCTTCCAGGGTTTCATGTGGCGGATTTCCCAGGGCCCCTTGCCCTGCTGGCAGGCCTCACCCTGCAGCCAGCCTTCATTGGCGCCGCGCACATAGCTGGCGAGGAAATCCCGGCAGGTCCGCCCCTCGGTCGTATAGGTGGAGGCCAGCGGCGTGACCGAGCCGCGCGCGCCGGTTTCCGGGTTTTCCCAGGGCTGGCTGACGTCCTTTTGCCCTCGGGTCAGCACATCGGACGCGGCGTTGCGGGCCAGTGCGAGATCGGCGTCGGTCAGATTGGTGTCGTCGTGGGAGCGGATCATCGGGCCGATCGAGCCGGTGACATCCGACATGCCGTCCTTTTTGGCGTCCTTTCCGAAGGGCCCCATGCTGCATCCCCCGGACGAGCAGCCGACGGCCACCAGCACAGCAGCCGTGACAAGCCCGATCGGCGATAGGCCGCGGCCCTCGCGTACCCTATATAAGGAACGCTCGAGAACACGCTTGGCACGAAGAGGCGCCAGGGTACGCAACCGGATACTCCAGACATGAACGGTCCACACTCCATCAAAACCCCAGGTGAGTTAATTTCCGGTGATTTCACCGCCGCGGACGAGCCTTTTGGGCTGTTTGCGGTGTGGTTTGCCGAGGCGGTGAAGTCCGAACCGAACGATCCCAACGCCATGGCGCTCGCGACCGTGGACCCGGAGGGGCTGCCGGACGTGCGGATGGTGCTGCTGAAGGGCTTCGATACCGCCGGTTTTGTGTTTTACAGCCACATCGACAGCGCCAAGGGCCGGGAGCTCGCCGCCACCCCCAAGGCCGCGCTGCTGTTTCACTGGAAATCGCTGCGCCGGCAGGTCCGCATTCGCGGGACCGCGAGCCGGGTCACCGACGCCGAGGCCGATGCCTATTTCGCGACCCGTCCGAAGCAGGCCCAGATCGGCGCCTGGGCCAGCAAGCAGTCGCAGCCGCTCGAAAGCCGGATGGCGTTCGAAAAAGCCATTGCGCTCAACGCCGCCAAGTATGCTATCGGCGAGGTCCCCCGCCCCCCGGGCTGGAGCGGCTGGCGCGTCACGCCGCAGGCCTTCGAATTCTGGCACGACCGCCCGTTCCGCCTGCACGACCGCATCGAATTCCGCCGCGCGGCCCCCGATGCCGAATGGAGCAAGACGCGGCTCTATCCGTAACTGATGTCCTGAACGCTAACGCCCGAAGGCGAGACCCTCATTCATGCCGACTTCAACTCCCGCGGATTCCAACGCGCCCAAGCGCACCTTGCTGCTGACCGGCGCCAGCCGCGGCATCGGCCACGCCACCGTGATCCGCTTTTCCAGCGCGGGCTGGCGCGTCATCACCTGCTCGCGCCATCCGTTTCCCGAGCAATGCCCCTGGGACGCCGGCCCTGAGGATCACATCCAGGTCGACCTTTCCGATCACAAGGACACGGCACGCGCCATCGATGAAATCCGCGAGCGGCTCGAGGGCGGCGTACTGCATGCGCTGGTCAACAACGCGGCGATCTCTCCCAAGGGAGAAGGCGGCGCGCGGATGGGCTCGATCGACACCGATGTCGACGTCTGGAGCCATGTGTTCCGCGTCAACTTCTTCGCACCTGTCATGCTGGCACGCGGGCTGATCGAAGAACTGAAAGCCGCGAAGGGATCGGTGGTGAACGTGACATCGATCGCAGGCTCGCGCGTACATCCGTTCGCGGGTGCGGCCTATGCGACATCGAAAGCAGCGCTCGCCGCGCTGACGCGGGAGATGGCGTCCGACTTCGGCCGCGTCGGCGTGCGCGTCAATGCGATTGCGCCGGGCGAGATCGATACGTCGATCCTGTCGCCGGGCACCGACAAGATCGTTCACGAACAGATTCCGATGCACCGGCTCGGCACGCCGGATGAAGTCGCGAAGATCATCTACGTGCTGTGCACCGAAACCAGTTCGTACGTGAACGGCGCCGAGATTCACATCAACGGCGGTCAGCACGTGTAGGCGCAAACGAAAAGAGCGGAGCCGACGCCCCGCTCTTTTGTTTGTCTCGCCGCAAAATCAGACGATGTTGAGCTTCACGTCGAGGTTGTTGCGCGTGGCGTTGGAATACGGGCAAACCTGATGCGCGGTGGCAACCAGCTTCTCCGCGTCGGCGCGATCGAGGCCAGGCAGCGCCACGGTGAGCGCAACATCGAGACCGAAGCCGCCTTCCGAACGCGGGCCGATGCCCACATCAGCAGTCACGGTCGCATCCGCTGGCACCTTGACGCCGACCGTTCCCGAAACCGCCTTCATGGCGCCGATAAAACAGGCCGAATAGCCGGCTGCGAAAAGCTGTTCGGGATTGTTGCCCGGTCCGCCGCCGCCACCGAGCTCCTTCGGGGTCGCAAGATTGACCTGAAACGTGCCGTCCGTGGTCGAGGCTTTGCCATCGCGGCCGCCGGTTGCAGTGGCTTGGGTGCGATAGAGAACTTTGGTGGGCATGGATTTCTCCTTGGGGTTTCACTCGAGAGGCGGACCAACAACTTTGCGCTGCCTCCCGCCGGGGAACTGAACAATGCCATTTATATCGCGCACGATATAATCGTACAACATATATTTGGAATGGCAGCCCTGCAAAAATGCGTTGCGCGATTCAATCGCGCGCGCCTTAAATACGTGTGATCCCTTGCTGAAACACTTTGAGGACAGGCCATGGCCGCCCGACCAACTGCGGACGATCTGCTGAAGATCGATAATTTCGTCTGCTTCGCCCTGTATTCGGCAGGGCATGCTTTCACACGGCTGTACAAGCCCCTGCTCGACCCGCTGGGACTGACCTATCCGCAGTATCTGGTGATGGCGGTGCTGTGGGAAAAAGACGGCAGAACGGTCGGCGAGATCGGCGAGAAGCTCCTGCTGGAATCGAGCACGCTCACTCCGCTGCTCAAGCGGCTCGAAACGGCAGGCATGGTGCGCCGGACCCGCGATCAGGACGACGAACGGGTTGTACGGATCCAACTGACGCCGAAGGGCACAGAGCTGAAGCAGAAGGCAATCGAGATTCCGCAAGCGATCGGCTGCTCGACCAACCTCACGATTCCCGAGGTGATGAAACTGACCGACGACATCAAGGCGCTGCGCGAAAAGCTGCTTGCCGCGCAGGCGGCGTAAATTTAACCAGCCTTCCTTTGTCGCGCAGTCGAGCGGCCTGCTTTCTTTGCAGTACGGGGCTCGGTACGGGATGCGCGCGCCGGACGCTGTGCGGGCGCCTTGCCCTTCAGGCTCTGCTTCAGCGCATCCATCAGGCTGATGACGTTGTCGGCCTTCGCGGGCTTCTCGACAGACTTGATGGTCTTGCCCGAAGCCTTCTGTTTGACCAAGGCCTTCAGCGCGTTTTCGTATTCGTCCTCGAACTTTGATGCGTCGAAATTCGCCGCCTTGCTGTCGAGAATATGCGAAGCGAGTTCGACCATATCCTTCGAGATTTTCGGTGTCTTGATGTCGGCGAAGAAATCTTCCTCGTTTCGCACTTCGTACGCATATCGTAGCGTGGTGGCGAGCAGACCCTTGCCGAGGGGCTCGATCGCCACGATACGTTCGCGATTTGACAGAACGACGCGCGCGAGCGCCACGCGATCCTGATCCTTCATCGCATCGCGGATCACCGCAAAGGCGTCGAGGCCGGCATTGCCGTCCGGAACCATGTAATAGGGACTGTCCAGATATCTGCGGTCGATCTCGTCGCGCGGAACGAAGTTGTCGATGTCGATGGTGTGGTTGCTCTCGAGCTGAACAGCTTCCAGCTCTTCCTTCTCGATCTGGACGTACTCGCCCTTGCTGACTTCGTAGCCGCGGCCCTTCTGTTCCTTCTCGACCACTTCACCGGTCTCGGAATCGACCATCTGCTGCTTCAGCCGGTTTCCTGTCTCGGTATTGATCATGTGAAACCGGGTTCGTTCGACCGTCGTCGAGGCGGGATAGAGCGCCACGGGGCAAGTGACCAGCGACAGCTTCAGCGAACCCTTCCAGTACGCACGCGGCAACATCGGCGACCTCCAACTCAAACGCATACCCGGGACGGAACCCCAACAGGAGCCGCAGGTTTTGGTTCCTGAACTCCCGCCTGATGGCGCATGATACAATTGTTCCGCGTTTATTGCACCGTTGGGAATGCCTCGCCGTGGCCCAAAAGAAACTTAAGGTTTACCGAACAAAACGTGATTTCACCAAGACGGCAGAGCCGAGCGGCCGTACTCCTGTGGCGCCGGCCAAGGCGCGACGTTTTGTCATTCAAAAGCACGATGCGACGCGGCTGCACTACGACTTGCGGCTGGAGTTTGGCGGCGTGTTCAAGTCATGGGCGGTAACCCGGGGCCCGTCCCTCGACCCGAAAGACAAGCGCCTGGCCGTCGAAGTGGAAGATCATCCGCTCGACTATGGCGATTTCGAAGGCACCATTCCCAAGGGGCAGTATGGCGGTGGCACCGTAATGATTTGGGATCGCGGCTACTGGCTGTCGGACGATCCCGAGCATGGTTTCAAGAAAGGCGATCTCAAGTTCGCGCTGGAGGGGGGCAAGCTCCACGGCGAGTGGGTGCTGGTGCGGATGAAGCACGACCGCAACGGGGGCAAACGCACCAACTGGCTGTTGATCAAGCACCGGGATGAATACGTTCGCGAAGGCAAGGCGAACAACATTCTCGACGACGACACGTCCGTCGCATCAGGCCGCACGATGGCAGAGATCGCGGCGGGCAAGGGCCCCGCGCCGACGCCATTCATGACAGGCAAATCGAAGCGCGCGGGGGCAGATGCCGTATGGGATTCAAACAAAGGTCTCGCGGCTGACGAGCGCAGCAGGAAGGGCCACGCCAAGACCTCGGCCGCAAAGGAAAAGCCCGTTGCCAAACACGCAAAATCAAGAGCCGCCGTAAAGCGCGTTACGAAGCTGCCTGATTTCGTCGAGCCGCAGTTGTGTGCATCCGTCGAGAACCCGCCCTCCGGCAGCAACTGGGTGCACGAGATCAAGTTCGACGGCTATCGGGTCCAGATGCGGATCGAGAACGGCGACGTCACGTTGAGTACGCGTAAAGGTCTCGACTGGACCGGAAAATTCTCGGCGATCGCCAAACAGGCAGCGAAGCTTCCTGATGCCATCATCGATGGTGAAGTCGTTGCGCTGGATCACGAAGGCCATCCGAGTTTTGCCTCGTTACAGGCAGCACTGTCGGACGAAAAGACCAGCGATTTGATTTTCTTCGCGTTCGACCTCCTGTTCGCGGAAGGTGAAGATTTGCGGCCGCTTCCACTGTCAGAGCGAAAGAAACGGCTCAAGCTTCTGCTCGACGGCAAGAGAAAGCGAGATGAAGGAACCATCCGTTACGTCGAGCATTTCGAGTCCAACGGCAACGCCATCATGGAATCCGCGCGCGCGTTGTCGCTTGAGGGCATCGTGTCGAAGAAGGTCACCGCACCCTATCGTTCAGGACGCTCGGATAGCTGGACCAAGGCGAAGGTCCGCGCCGGGCATGAAGTCGTGATCGGCGGATGGAAGAGCAACGGCGGCAAATTCCGCTCGCTGATGGTCGGCGTGCCGCGCAACGGTCACCTCGCCTATGTCGGCGTCGTCGGAACAGGCTACGGACAGGCCACCGTCAAGCAGATCATGCCTGAACTGAAGGCCAACGCAGCGTCGAAGAGTCCTTTCGGCGGCGAAGGCGCGCCAAAAAAGACATCTGACATGCACTGGCTGAAACCGGAGCTCGTGGCCGAGATCGAGTTCGCCGGCTGGACCGGGGACAACATGGTCCGGCAGGCTGCGTTCAAGGGATTACGCAAGGACAAATCGGCAAGCGAGGTAACCGCAGACAAGCCCGCCAGGACTCATGTCGCGACACTGTCCGCGAAGACGAACGGCAAGACTCCTTCCCCACGGGGCGCCGCCTCGCGCGGTGGCGACAACATCGTCATGGGCGTGACGATCTCCAATCCCGACAAGGCGATGTGGCCAGATGGTGGCGATGGCGAGCCCGTCACCAAACTCGATCTTGCTCACTACATGGAGCAGGTCGGCGACTGGCTGATCGCGCATATCAAGGGCCGGCCCTGCTCCATCATCAGGGCCCCCGACGGAATCGGCGGCGAGACTTTCTTTCAACGTCACGCCATGACCGGCATGTCGAAATTGCTCGATCTGGTGAAGGTGTCCGGCGACAAGAAGCCGTATGTGCAGATCGATCGCGTCGAGGGACTGGTCGCGGTGGCACAGATCGGCGGACTCGAACTGCATCCCTGGAACTGTGCGCCGAACGAGCCCGATGTTCCTGGACGGCTTGTCTTCGATCTCGATCCTTCGCCCGACGTCGCGTTCTCTGCTGTCGTCGATGCGGCACGCGAGATGCGCGAGCGATTGACGGATCTCGGGCTGGAAAGCTTCTGCAAGACCACAGGCGGCAAGGGGTTGCATGTCGTCACGCCGCTGAAGGATGCGAGGAAAGACAAGATCGACTGGAAAACCGCCAAGGCGTTCGCGCAGGCCGTCTGCCAGCAGATGGCGGCGGACAGCCCCGAACACTATCTGCTCAACATGTCGAAGAAGCAGCGCGAGGGCAAAATCTTCCTCGACTATCTGCGCAACGACCGGACATCGACGGCGGTGGCCCCGCTGTCGCCGCGCGCCCGCGACGGCGCACCGGTGTCGATGCCGATGACATGGGCGCAGGTGCGCAGCGATCTCGATCCGATGAAGTATACGTTGCGCACCGTGCCGGCGCTGCTCGCGAAGACCAAGGCATGGGCCGACTACGACAGCGCCGCGCGGCCTATCAAGGCGGCGATTGCGAAACTTGCGAAATAGCTACCTGGCCGGAATTACAGCCACCGCTTCCACTTGAAGAACAGATACGGCCCGATCGCCGCGACAAGCATTGCGATCAGCGCCGATGGATAACCCCAGGGATGCTCCAGTTCCGGCATCACCTTGAAATTCATGCCATAGATTGATGCGATCAGCGTTGGCGGCATCAGCACCACCGCCATCACCGAGAACAGCTTGATGATGTTGTTCTGCTCGAGATTGACAACACCCAGCATGGCGTCGAGCACGAAGGTGATCTTGTTCGACAGATAGGAAGCGTGATCCGTCAATGATGACACGTCGCGCTGCAAGGTCTTGAATTGCGCCTTCTGCTCCTTGCTCCAGCGTCCGGCATCGGTCTCGACAGTGACGAAAGATATCAACCTGCCGATTGAGACAAGGCTCTCGCGAACCTTCGAGGTCAGGTCGCCCTTCTTGCCGATGGTCAGAAGAATCTGCGAATAGGTGCGCGCGTGGCCCCGCTCGGCGGAAGGTTCGAAAATCTGCGAAGAAACCGCATCCACATCCGCGCCGGCGCGCTCCAGAATATCGGCGCAGCGATCGATGACACCATCAAGCAATTCGAGAAGAACGCCATCGCCGGTAATGCTCGGGGAACAGCTCCGCGCGAGCTTCGCCGCAATCAGCGCGAAAGGCTTTGGCTCGTCGTAACGCACAGTGACAAGGCGGTGATCGGTCAGGATGAACGTCACTGGCGTTGTCCGCGGTGCCTGCGAATCCGCCGCGCACATCAGCGTCGCGGTCATGTAGCGCGCGCCGTTCTCTACATAGAGGCGGCTGGAAATCTCGATCTCCTGCATGTCTTCGCGGGTCGGGATTTCGATCCCGACCAGTTTTTCGACCGCCTTGTCTTCACCAGGAGATGGCGACTTCATGTCGATCCAGATCGCGTTCGGCGGCAGCGCGTCGGCCTCGACGTTGTCGAATTTCTTCAACGACGATGCGGTGGGAACGAAGACCGACAACATATGCGACTCCCGGAATCTCTCTTTCGCGAACAACGTGTCGTCTATCTGCTCTCAAAGCGCAATCTCTTCGATTCCTGCACGAACGGCGACGAGACATACAATTGTCATGCGGGACGAGGCAGCCGGAGCGATCGACGTCAGGCCGGTCCGGTCGATCCGATGGGAGACGGACGAATCCGACCGGCGGCTGCCGCATCGATTCCCGGGCGATGAATAACGAGGACGTGATCATTTTCCTAACCGGAGCAACATCCAAAAAGGAGATCGATTCGCCGGGACGACGGCAGAATGACGTCCTCCCGGACGTCCTGATTGGCCTGAAGGGCCCGAAATCCGGGCCTTTGCCGGGCCTTTAAGCACCCTCCGGTTTAACCGCCCCTTCTCCTGAGGCGCAAATGCCACAGGTGGCGTGCTGCATGGCAAAACCGTCCTGGAAGCGCTGGAAAATCGGCGCGTTTCGGCGCAAATAAGGGTAACGAAATCGGAAGCTTCTTCCGGCTAGATTTGGCGTGAAGACACACCCCGCGCCCTCTTTTGGAACTTCGGAATGTCCTCGTTCGGCTCAAAAATTATCGTTCTTCTCGCAGGTCTTTCGCTCGCCGGCTGCATGCAGGCGACGTCGGCCACTTACGAGAAATCACCGGAAGCTACCCTCAAGCCGCGCGACAAGGAGCTTCTGGCCAAGGCGCGCTATGAGAAGGTGGAAGTGGCGGCGCCGTTCCGGCGCGCGATCGTCAACTATCATCGCAAGGAATCGCCGGGCTCCATCGTGGTGGATTCCGACAATCACTATCTCTACTACGTGCTGGAGGGCGGCAAGGCGATCCGCTACGGCATCACCGTCGGCGAAGAGGCGCTCGCGTTCTCCGGCATCGCTCGCGTCGGAAACATGCAGGAATGGCCGAAGTGGACCCCCACAGCGGACATTCACAAGCGCATCGAAGGTCTGCCGCAGTCGGTCCCCGGCGGCCCGGACAATCCGCTCGGCGCGCGTGCGCTGTATCTTTATCAGGGCAATCGCGACACGCTGTTCCGCATTCACGGCACCAACCAGCCGGAATATATCGGCGCGTCGATTTCCTCAGGCTGTATCCGCATGACCAACGAGGACGTGATCGATCTTTACAGCCGCGCCAAGCAGGGCACGGTCGTGGTGGTGCTCGACCCGAAGCAGGGTGACTCGCCCTACAACTCGAAGATGGCGCTGCAAGGCGCCGGCGGCGGAACGGGTCCGTTCTAAGCTTCGCTGAACTAAACCAGATCAAAAGCGCCGGTCAGTCCGGCGCTTTTTTATTGAGCGCCGCTCCGCCGGGACAACTTGCCACGCGGCTTCGCAGGCGCCGCCGGCTTGCCGTCATCGTCCTCTGAAGCGGCCTCCGGTGCGGCCTCGGATGGCTTCCCGGATGCGGCCTTCTCTTCCGCTGTCGGACGCGGCGGAGCTTCCTCAGGCCGCTCGGCCGGGAGGAGCGGCGCGACTGCCGGCAGCGGATCGTGGACGCCCCACTGGCAAAGTTTGTAGTTGCCGCGCCGCTGCGCGAGGTCGAGATGAATATGGTCCTCGTGGTACCAGTCCGAGCTTGGTCCAAGCACCGTGGTAAAGCGCGTGCAGACCGAGGCCAGCACCTTCTCGCGGATCTCGCGTGACGCCGTGCGATCGGTCAACGACAGCTTATTCCCGTTCGCAAACGTCATGCCCCTCACGTCGAGCGCGTTGGCAAGCCCGTGTTCGGAGAGTTTTGCTCCGCGGACGCGATTGCGGCCACGGCATTCAAACGAATCGAAATTATCGAGTTCACTGATGGTGGTGCCGAGCTTGGCCGCCAGCGGCGCCATGTCGGTGCGAATCCAGTCGGCCACCGCAGCGGCCATGGTGCAGCGGAGGATCGCCGCAGGCTTCAGCGCCACCCGCTGGGTCGGCGACAACACGATCGCCTCAAGGCGCACCAGGTCCTCGCCGCCGCATCCGCCGGGCCCCTTGATGGGCGGGATCGAGGGCGCGATTGCGATATCTTCGGTCAGCGCCTTCCTGCACGCCGAAAGCTCGGGAGGCCTGGCCTCCGCAGGCTCTTGCACGGACGGCGCCTGATCGGGAGGACCGCCTTCCGGCTCGGCCGCAGCGGGCGCGTCAGCAGGCCGTGGCCGCGGCAGCGGCACATTGGCACTTGCCTCCATCGACGCGGCACATGTAAGGACCGCCGCCAACGCCAAAAAGAAGAGCACCGGCAGCCGACCCGTGGCATGCCAGTCACAAGGCCATTTGCGGGCCGCGTGGTCCGCGCTAAAGTTCATTCCAATCCCTTCGGGGAGCAACGATCACACCAACAAAAAGAATGTCTTGAGGAGGGAATACCGAATGCTTGGATTGATGCAAAATTGGCCCTTGTTGTGTCATCGGATCATCGATCACGCGGCGGCGATTCATGGCAAGCAGGAAGTCGTGACGCGATCGGTCGAAGGGCCTATTCATCGCACCAACTACGCCGAAATTCGTGCCCGCGCGCTGAAGGTCGGCCAGCAGCTCGACAAGCACGGCATCAAGATCGGGGACCGCGTCGCCACCATTGCATGGAACACCTGGCGTCATCTCGAAGCATGGTACGGCATCATGGGCATCGGCGCCATTTGCCATACCGTCAATCCACGGCTGTTCCCTGACCAGATCGTCTGGATCGTCAATCATGCGCAAGACCGCATCATGATGACAGACCTGACTTTCGTTCCGCTGCTGGAAAAGATCGCCGACAAGATGCCTTCCGTTGAACGCTTCATCGTGTTCACCGACAAGGCTCATATGCCGCAGACCACGCTGAAGAATGCGATCTCCTACGAAGAGTGGATCGCCGAGGTCGATGGCAATTTTCAGTGGAAGGAGTTCGACGAGAACACCGCAGCCGCGATGTGCTACACTTCAGGCACCACGGGCGATCCGAAGGGGGTGCTCTATTCGCACCGCTCGAACGTTCTCCACGCCCTGATGGCAAACAACACGGACGCGCTTGGCACCCGCGCCAGCGACACCATGTTGCCGGTGGTGCCGCTGTTCCATGCCAATAGCTGGGGCATCGCGTTCTCCGCACCCACCATGGGCACCAAGCTGGTGATGCCGGGCGCCAAGCTCGACGGTGCATCGGTCTATGAACTGCTTTCCACCGAGAAGGTGACCTATACCGCCGGCGTGCCGACGGTCTGGCTGATGCTGCTGCAATACATGGCCGCGGAGAAGAAGACGCTGCCCGACCTCAAGGTCGTGATCTGCGGCGGATCGGCGATGCCGCGCTCCATGATCAAGGCGTTCGTCGATATGGGATGCGAAGTCCGTCACGCCTGGGGCATGACCGAGATGAGCCCGATCGGCACCGTGGGCGCCCTCAAGCCTCCGTTCGAAAACCTGACGGGCGAGGCCCGGCTCGATATCCTGCAGACGCAAGGTTATCCGCCGTTCGGCGTGCAGATGAAAATCACCGACGACGCCGGCAAGGAACTGCCGTGGGACGGCAAGACCTTCGGCCGCCTCAAGGTAAGCGGGCCGGCGGTTTCGAAAGGCTACTACCGCGTCGAGACAAATATCCTCGACGATAGGGGCTTCTTCGACACCGGCGACGTCGCGACCATCGACGGCCACGGTTATATGCGGATCACCGACCGCTCCAAGGACGTGATCAAGTCGGGCGGTGAATGGATTTCGTCGATCGATCTCGAAAACCTCGCGGTCGGCCATCCAAAGGTGCTGGAGGCTGCGGTCATCGGCGTGCATCATCCGAAGTGGGACGAGCGTCCCCTTTTGATCGTGCAGCTTAAGCCGGAGCAGAAGGCGAACCGCGAGGAGATCCTGCAATACATGGACGGCAAGATCGCCAAATGGTGGATGCCGGACGACGTTCAGTTCGTGGACGCCATTCCGCACACCGCCACCGGCAAGATCCTGAAGACCGCGCTTCGGGATCAGTTCAAGGACTACCAATTCCCGACGGCGGCGGCCTGATCGCCGGATATCGAAAGGTTCCAAATGCCCGGCCTCGCGCCGGGCATTTTCCTATCCGGTTCCCAAACCTGCTTCCCACCAGCCCTGAAAATGGGCTAGGTCACCGGCGCACCCTTTCAGACCACGCAGACACGGATTCGAGGCATGGCCCGCCGGATTGCCGCCGCTTACCAGATGGAGCCGATCTCCGCCCTCGCGTCGTGGTCGCGGCGCCTCGCGGTGTTTTCGCTGCTCGCATCAGTCGTTGCTGTGGTTATCGTCAGGTTCGGTGTCCTCGATTTCAAACCGGCGCTAACGACCCTTTTCGGCGCGCTCGCCTGTGCTGGCCTCTCAATCCTGGTTGGTCTCGCCGCCTTCGCGGCGATCTGGCAGAACGGCTCGCGCGGCATGAGCCGCATTCTGCTGGCTTTTCTGATCGACGCCGCGATCCTCGCCTACCCGGCCTATCTCGCATTCCAGTACCGAACGCTGCCTGCGATTCACGACATCACCACCGATCCGATCGATCCGCCCCGGTTCGAGGCACTGGCGCGGCTGCGCGCCGGCGATGGCGCGAACCCCGCCGTCTATGCAGGCCTCTATTCAGCCGAACAGCAGCGTACCGCCTACCCCGATGTCGAGCCTATCAGCATCGATGTCCCGGCCCAGAAGGCTTACGAGATGGCCCTGCGCCTGGTGAACCGGCACAAGTGGCTGATCATCGACGAACGCCCGCCACTGCCGCCACAGCGGATCGGCCGGATCGAGGCGGTCGCGCGTACGCCGATCATGGGTTTCCGCGAGGATGTCGCGATCCGCATCACACCGGACGGCGACAGTGCCCGGGTCGATATGCGCTCATCGTCGCGCTATTTCGAGCACGATCTCGGCTCCAACGCGGCGCGCATCACCAAGTTCGCAGAAGAATTGAATGATGCCGTCGACACCGCCCAACCGGTGAAGAAGCTGATCACGCCGGCCAAGCCTCAAGCCAAGGGCGCGACCAAGCGATAGGTGCCGTCGATGGTGGGATCACCGTCGGTCGCAACCACATTGCGCGCAACCAGATCCTCAAGGTGCGCCAGCACCGAATAACCCGCCGCGCCGATCAGCCGCGGATCGATACCGATATAGCTCGCGCGAACAATGGTCGGGATATCCGCTTCGCCCTTGGCCAGCCGATACAGGATCGAGTCTTCACGCGCCTTGCGGTGGCGGATCAGAAACTTCACATACCGTACCGCGTCGGGGATTTCCGGGCCGTGGCCGGAGAAATAGAGCTGCTCGCCGCGGCGGGTCAGCCGTTCGAGCGAGGCCATGTAATCGACCATGGATCCGTCGGGCGGCGCGACGATCGAGGTCGACCAGCCCATGACGTGATCGCCGACAAACATCAGTTTGCGCTCGGCCCACGCGAAAGCCATGTGGTTGGCCGTGTGTCCCGGCGTGGCAACAGCTTCAAGCTGCCAGCCGTCACCGGTGACGCTCTCTCCGTCCTTCAGGATCACGTCGGGGCGAAACTCATAGTCCGCCCCGGATTCGGTCGGCGCAAGTTCGCTGCCATGACGCGGACGCGAAGCACGATGCGGCCCTTCGGCATAAACCGTCGCGCCCGTCGCGGCCTTGAGGCGCGGTGTGCCCGGCGAATGATCCTTGTGGGTATGGGTAAGAAAAATATGAGTCACGGTCTCGCCGCGCACCGCGTCGAGCAACGCCTGGATGTGGGCTTCATCGGCGGGACCCGGATCGATAATGGCGACGTTGCCCTTGCCGACGATGTAGCTCACCGTTCCGGTGAACGTGAACGGGCTCGGATTGTTGCACAACACCCGCCGAACGCCGGGGACGACCTCGTCCACAACGCCAGGGGCAAGCGGGAAATCCCGATTGAACGGAATGTCTTCGTTATCGCTCAAATTCAGCCCTCGCCTGGCAAGGCGTTACGAAAACGCCTGAATGCCGGTAATGGCGCGGCCGAGAATGAGGGCGTGAACGTCGTGGGTGCCCTCGTAGGTGTTCACGGTCTCGAGGTTCTGCGCGTGACGCATCACATGGTATTCGCTCGAGATACCGTTGCCGCCATGCATGTCACGGGCAACGCGGGCGATGTCGAGCGCCTTGCCGCAGTTGTTGCGCTTCATGATCGAGATCATCTCGGGCGCCATCTTGCCTTCATCCATCAGGCGGCCGACGCGCAGCGAACCCTGAAGGCCGAGCGCGATTTCAGTTTCCATGTCGGCAAGCTTCTTCTGCACAAGCTGCGTCGCCGCGAGCGGCCGGCCGAACTGCTTGCGGTCGAGCGTGTACTGGCGCGCGCGCTGGAAGCAGTCTTCCGCAGCGCCCATGGCGCCCCACGAAATGCCGTAGCGGGCGCGGTTGAGGCAACCGAACGGACCTGCCAGACCCGTAACGTTCGGCAGCAGCGCGCTTTCCGGAACCACGACGCCGTCCATCACGATTTCACCGGTGATCGAGGCGCGCAAGCTCAGCTTGCCGCCGATCTTCGGCGCTGACAGACCTTTCATGCCCTTCTCGAGAATGAAGCCACGGACCTTATTGTCGTGCGCGGCGGATTTCGCCCACACCACGAACACGTCAGCGATCGGGGCGTTGGATATCCACATCTTCGAGCCGGTCAGGCGATAGCCGTCCGCGACCTTCTCGGCCCGGGTCTTCATGCCGTCGGGATCGGAACCGGCATCGGGTTCGGTCAAACCGAAGCAGCCGACCCACTCGCCGGTGGCAAGCTTGGGCAGGTATTTCTTGCGCTGGGTCTCGTCGCCATAGGCGTAGATCGGATACATCACCAGCGACGACTGCACGCTGTTCATGGAGCGGTAGCCGGAATCGACTCGCTCGATCTCGCGCGCGACCAGGCCATAAGCCACGTAGCTCGCATTGGCGCAGCCGTATTCTTCCGGCAGCGTGACACCGATCAGGCCGAGCTCACCCATCTCGTTGAAGATTTCGCGATCGGTCTTCTCTTCGGCATACGCCTGCGTGACGCGCGGCAGCAGCTTGTCCTGGGCGTAAGCGCGCGCGGTGTCGCGGATCATGCGCTCGTCTTCGGTCAACTGCTCGTCGAGCAGGAACGGATCGTCCCACTGGAATGTCGCCTTGGCTGGCTTGTCCTTGGTCTGCGGGCGGGCACTCATGACAAAATCCTTTCAGCTTTAGACTGCTGCTGTGAAATCACGATAAATCGTCGGCGTCAGGTTGCAAGCTCAAAACCTGTTCCCGCGCGCGAGCACCTAGCTCTCAAATGGCTCATTGGCGATGATTTCGATGCCAAATCCCGAGAGACCTTTGTAGTCGTGCGCCGATGAGGTGAGATGCCGGATCGACGTCACGCCGAGATCGCGCAGGATTTGCGCGCCGACGCCGACTTCACGCCACTGCCGATGACGGTCAGCCTCCGCCGAATGATCGTCAGCGATCGGAGCAACAGGCACACCCGCTGCACCATCGCGCAGATAGACCAGCACGCCGCTGCCGTTCTTCTTGAAGTGCTCCAGTGCCGCGAGAATCCGGCCCGACCCGAAGAAGATGTCCTTCACGATATTAGGCTTGTGGAAACGCGCCAGCACGTTCTGGCCGTTGCCGACACCCTTGTAGACGAAAGCGACATGATAGACCGGATCGAACGGCGAACGGTACGCATAGCCATCCAATTGCCCGATCGGGCTGTCGACGGTGAAGGTCGAGACCCGCTCGATCAGCTTCTCGCGCGCCTGCCGGTACGAGATCATGTCAGCGATGGTGACATGCTTGAGGTTGTGCTGGGCCGCGAACTTCACGACCTGCTCGCCCTTCATCACCGTGCCGTCGTCGTTCATCAGCTCGCTGATGACGCCGACCGGCGGCAGATCGCACAACTTGCAGAGATCGACCGCCGCTTCGGTATGACCCGAGCGCAGCAGGACGCCGCCATCGCGCGCGATCAGCGGAAAGATATGGCCGGGGCGCGCGAAATCGCTGGCGCCCGCATTGGGATTGGCGAGTGCCCGGCAGCAGACCGTGCGCTCTTCCGCCGAAATGCCGGTGGTCATGCCGGGCTTGTAGTCAATCGACACCGTGAACGCGGTGGTGTGGTTGGAGTCGTTATGGGCGACCATCGGATCGAGCCGAAGCCGGCGGGCGTTATCGGCCGTGATCGGGGCGCAGACGATGCCCGAGGTGTGGCGGATGATGAAGGCCATCTTCTCCGCCGTGCAAAGCGTGGCGGCGACGATCAGATCGCCCTCGCCTTCACGGTCATCGTCGTCGGTCACCACAACGATTTCGCCCGCGGCAAACGCCTTCAAAACTTCAGGGATAGGATGGGCCATAACGCGCTCTTGCTCTCAAAAGGGGTGCAGATCGTATGGCGCAGGGCGCGGGCCCGCGCAACTGTCCCGTCCACATGGCCGTCATCCACTGGCCTTTGACGGCTTCAAACAAGAGATATGCCCCTGCCAAATCCGGGCAAGAGGTCCAGAGGGAACGGATTTCGCGGTTTTAAACGCGCGAAGCTTCCGCACGGCGGAACGCGCTCCGGAGAACTGCCGCCGAAGCCTCAGGGCAGGACTTCGCGGCGCTCGCTCAGAAGGTCGTCCATCTCGGCGCGCTTTTCCTCCAGCAGGCCCTGATCGGCGGCATCAATGACCCTGTAGAGTTCCGCTGCATCGGTGAGGCGGGTCACGGTGACGTAGTCCGCGCCCGCCGCATAAATATCGGACACGTCTGCCAGCAGGTCCGCCGTCGAAATGATCTTCGCATTGGGATTCATCGAGCGGACGTGGCGGACCAGCTTCTCGTTATTGGCGCCCTTCAGCAGCGAGTCCGGCACGCTGAGAATGATAATCTCGGCCTTGCCGACACCGGCATGCAGCAGCGTGTCGATGTTGCTGATGTCGCCGTAGATGACATGAATGCCGCGCGCCGTGAGCGTGCGAAACACGTTCGGATTGAAGTCGACGACGCTGATCTGCTCAAGCAGGGAGGCATTCTTCCGCTCGATTTCGCTGAGCAGCGCGCTCGCCGCCCGGAAGAAACCGAGAATGACGATGCGCCGCGCCGTGCCGTGTCCGCCCTCGTGATCGGCATCGGCGATATGGGCCTGGTCGAGATCCCGAAATCCAATTCTTTTCAACGCACCGATGGCCCACCGGGTGATCGGGTCGCTGCGCATGATCACAAAGGTCGAAAGCACCGCGAGGATCACGAACGCGAACGACGCGGCACTGGATGTTTGGGCTGTGATGTGTCCCGCCACAATACCGGTCTGGATAATCACGAGCGAGAATTCGCTGATCTGCGCAAGATTGAGTGCCGGCAAAAGACTGGCGCGCAACCCTTGCTTCATGAAGTAGAGCGGCAGGAATGTCGTGAGGATGCGGCTGACCACCGTGAACGCCGCAATGACCAGCGCCAGCCAGATGGTGGACGAATTCGGAATCGGAATTGTCATGCCGAGCGCCACGAAGAACAGCGTGATGAAGAAGTCCCGCAGCGTGGTGACCTTCGCCGTGACATCGAGCGCATAGGGAAACGTCGAGAGCGACACGCCCGCCACGAGCGATCCCATCTCGCGCGACAGATGCAGGCGTTCGGCGACTTCGCCGATCAGAAAGCACCATGCCAGCGCACCGAGCATGACCAGTTCGGGGCTGCGCGCGATCTGGTGAAAGATCTTCGGCAGGACGAACCGGCTGAGGATCATCGCGGTCGCCACCAGCAGCCCGACGCGGCCGATCGAGAGCAGGACAATACTGATCTGCAAATCGGCGAGGCTGGGCTGCACCGCGAGAAACAGGATCGCGAAAATGTCCTGGAGCACCAGGACGCCGAGCGTGATGCGGCCCGGCAGCGTATCCAGTTCCCGCTTCTCGTAGAGCACCTTGACGATGATGACGGTGCTCGACAGCGCACAGGCGACTGTCAGGTAAAGCGCGTCGAACTTGCCCGCGCCCAGTGACAGACCAATGGCGAGGAAAAACGCCACGCCCAGCACACAGGCGCCGATCAACTGACCGCCGGCGGCGAACAGGATAACGCGACCGGCCCTGATGATCTTCTTCAGATCGATTTCCAGCCCGATCATGAACAGCATGAAGATCAGGCCGAGTTCGGAGATCGTGCTGATCGATTCCTGCGACTTGACCCAGCCCATGCCGTAAGGGCCGATGACGAATCCGGCGACCAGATACGCGAGAATCAGGGGTTGCCGGAAAAAATGACCGGCAAGGCCCAGCACCCAGGCAAACAGGATCGAAAAGGTAATATCGCGAATAAGTTCGTGCATGCCCTCAACCGGCTGGCAGCAATAATAGAAGCCTGAATCAGGCTTCTGTATAAGGACCAAAGACCGCCGTGAAAGCAATATCCATGGCGCGATTTACGCCATCTCGGACGCATCAATGACGACAGTTCGCCGCAGCCCGGCGCGAAAACTGACGGATGGTGTCTGCGATGTGACAATCGCCAAAAACACGCCGGTCAGAATGGTTCCGCGGCTTGAATAACGGATCGGCCTGTATAGGTTCGCTCCGCGCCGGGGGCTTCGGAGCAGTACAGGTTGGTCATGAATTCGAAATTGAATCTCATTTTGGCGCTGGTTGTTTTGTTGGGTGGCTTGAGCGCCGCCAGAGCCGACGAAGGATCTCCGCTGGGTCTTTGGCTTACGGAAAAGGGCGACGCACGGATTCAGGTCACCCAGTGTGGACGGGCTCTGTGCGGAAAGGTCGCCTGGCTGCGCGAGGCAATCGATCCTGCAACCGGGAAGCCGCAGACCGACGACAAAAATCCCGATCCTGCTTTGGCATCGCGGCCCATGGTCGGCGTGCAGCTCTTCATCGGAATGACACCCAGCGGCCCCGGCACGTGGGCCGGTCGCATCTACAATGGCGATGACGGCAAGGTATACGACAGCAAGGTCTTGTTGATGGGGCCTAGAACCTTGCGCGTCGAGGGTTGCGTCGGCGCCATCTGCGGCGGCGAAAACTGGACCCGGGTCAGCGGACGCTGACGGCGCGGGCGATCTTCGACCGCCGAGGGCCTCACAGGGGAAAAATAGCTGATTTTTCTGAGAGTTATGGTCGGAGTGGCAGGATTTGAACCTGCGACCCCTGCGTCCCGAACGCAGTGCTCTACCGGGCTGAGCCACACTCCGACATGGGCGCCGGTATAGCGTCGGCTCTCGCGGACCGCAAGAAGCTGTATAAGGGATCAAATCCCTCAACAAACGCCACGATGGCGCGGCTCATGCGATGAAACTTGGTTTGAAAACGGCAATTCTTCCCGCTTCCGGCGCAGCGGACACTGCTGCGCGCTGCCTTGAGAGCGGCGGACTTGTCGCGTTTCCGACCGAGACAGTCTACGGACTGGGCGCGGACGCCACCAATGCCCGCGCCGTCGCCCGGCTTTACGAGGCGAAGGGACGCCCCTCGTTCAATCCTCTCATCGCCCATGTCGGTGATTTGCAGGCCGCCAGGCGCATTGCACGCTTCGATGACAGGAGTTTGCGTCTCGCGGAAACCTTCTGGCCGGGACCGCTGACACTGGTGCTTCCGAAAGCTCCGGGATGTCCGGTGTCCGATCTCGCCACCGCCGGGCTTGAGACGATTGCGGTTCGGGTCCCCGCCCATCCGGTCGCTCATGAGATTTTGCGGGCTTTCGGCAAGCCCATCGTTGCGCCGTCTGCCAATATCTCCGGACACGTCTCGCCGACGACGGCGGAGCATGTCTTCGGCGATCTTTCCGGCCGCATCGATCTCATCGTCGACGGAGGGCCTGTCTCGGTCGGCGTCGAATCCACCATCGTCGGCTGCTTCGAGACGCCCCTGCTGTTGCGGCCCGGCGGACTTCCCCGTGAGGACATCGAACGCGTCCTGGGCGAAAAGCTCGCGCGCGTGCCGGAGGAGAATAATTCAGCCGAGGCGCTTCCGCTGGCGCCGGGCATGCTGGCTTCGCACTACGCGCCGCACACCCCCTTGCGGCTCAATGCGCACCGGCTGGAAGCTGGAGAAGCACTGCTGGCATTCGGGCCGCGCATGATTCCCGGCTCCGAACGGGCCAGCGTCATGAATTTGTCGGAAGCCGGCGATCTGGTGGAGGCCGCCGCGAATCTTTTCGGTTATCTTCGCGAACTCGATGCGCGCGGGTCCCGTGCCATCGCGGTCATGGCAGTGCCCAATGAGGGTCTCGGCGAAGCCATCAACGATCGCCTGCAACGCGCCGCCGTTCCAAGAAGCTGACAGATCAGGACTTTGATAACGACATGAATATCGTGCAGCCACCGCCCACCGTTCTGTCGCCCGAGTTGCTGGCGCGCTTTGCCGCGATCGTTGGCGAGAAGTATGCGGTGACCGATCCGCACGACGCCGCCCCTTATCTCACCGAAGAACGAGGTCTGTTTCAGGGCCACTCACCGCTGGTACTTCGTCCGGGCTCGACCGCGGAAGTCTCCGCGATCTGCAAGCTCGCCACCGAGACGAGAACCGCGCTGGTGCCGCAGGGCGGCAATACGGGTCTCGTCGGCGGCCAGACGCCGCACAACGGCGAAGTGGTGATCTCGACACGGCGTCTCGACAAGATCCGTGCCGTCGATACGCAATCCAACGCCATGACTGTCGAAGCCGGTGTGATCCTCGCCAATGCGCAGCAGCGCGCCACCGATGCCGACCGGCTGTTTCCGCTGTCGCTCGGCGCGGAGGGAAGCTGCACCATCGGCGGCAATCTCTCCACCAATGCCGGCGGCATCGCCGCACTGGCTTACGGGGTTGCGCGCGATCTCGTGCTCGGGCTTGAAGTCGTGCTCGCCGATGGCCGCATCATGCATGGTCTGTCGAGCCTGAAGAAGGACAACACCGGCTACGAGCTCCGCGATCTCTTCATCGGCGCAGAAGGCACGCTCGGCATCATTACCGCCGCGACGCTGAAGATGTTTCCGAAGCCGCGCTCCGTCGAAACGGCCTTCGCTGCCATCGCATCCCCGGAGGATGCGCTCACATTGCTCGACATGTCGCGCAACATCGCCGCCGGAAGCCTGACCAGCTTCGAACTGATCCCGCAGATCGCCATCGACTTCACCGTGAAGCACGGCCCATCGATCCGCGCGCCGCTGTCCGGCCGTCACCCCTGGTACGTTCTGATGGAAATCTCCTCGCCGCGGGACGACGCCCGCGACACCATCGAGGCGATCCTGGGCAAAGGCATGGAGGACGGCATCGTCAACGACGCCGTGATCGCCGCCAATCTCGACCAGCGCGCGGCTTTCTGGAAGCTGCGCGAAGTCATTTCACCGGCGCAGAAGCCCGAAGGCGGTTCGATCAAGCACGATATTTCCGTCCCCGTCGCCGCCGTGCCGGATTTTCTGCGCGAAGCCGACGCCGCCGTGACCAAACTCATTCCCGGCGCCCGGCCGTTTGCATTCGGTCATCTTGGCGACGGCAACATCCACTACAATGTCAGCCAGCCGATCGGAGCTGACATGGCGGACTATCTCGCGCGCTGGCACGACATGAACGACGTGGTGCATGCAGTCGTCGCAAAGCATGGCGGATCGATTTCCGCCGAGCACGGCATCGGCGTGCTGAAGCGCGACGAACTCCCGAATGTCAAAGACCCCGTTGCCCTCGACATTATGCGGTCGATCAAGCATCTGCTCGATCCGCTCAATATTCTCAACCCGGGCAAGGTGCTGTGACCGACGCATCGACCGCGCCAAAGAGCAATCTGGCGGTCGACACCGCCGAGGACACCGACGTCGCTGCCATCGTCGCATTGTGGGAACGGTGCGAACTGACGCGACCATGGAACGAACAGCAGGCAGACATTGCACGTGCGCGCGGCAAGACCAATTCGGAGGTACTCGTCGGCCGCGACGGAAACACCATCGTTGCAACCGTCATGGTCGGACACGATGGACATCGCGGCTGGGTCTATTATGTCGCCGTGGACCCCGATCACCACAACAAGGGATACGGGCGCGCGATCATGGCCTCGGCGGAAGACTGGTTGCGCGATCGTGGCATCGAGAAACTCCAACTGCTGGTTCGTGCAGACAACACCCGTGTACAAGCATTTTACGAGACGCTTGATTACGATCAGCAGGAGCGTGTCGTCTATGCAAAGTGGCTCGATGGCCGCCCGATGACGCCCTGACAGCAACTTCCGACAGGTCCTGAAGGTAACTGCATGAGCGTGAGCGACCGCATTCGCATCAAAGACATCCGCGTTCTCTCGGACAACAAATACAAACTACGTTCGACAACCTTCGACTGGCGGCGCTCCAGCGGCGAATGGCAAACACAGCATCGCGAAACCTTCGATCGCGGCGACGGCGTGACGATACTCCCTTACAACCGTGCGCAGCAGACCGTGATCCTGATCCGACAGTTCCGCTATCCAACCTATGCCAACGGATACGATGGACTGCTGATCGAAGCGCCTGCTGGTTCGCTGGACGATGCCGAGCCCGAAGCGCGTATCCGGTCCGAAGCGGAAGAAGAGATCGGCTATCGCCTTGGCCCCATCAAGAAAATCTTCGAAGCCTTCACCAGTCCGGGCGCGGTCACCGAAAAACTCCATTTCTTCATCGCCGAATATCAGCCCGACATGAAGATCGGAAGCGGCGGCGGCCTTGCCCACGAAGGCGAAGATATCGAGACGCTGGAACTACCGGTCGCCGAGGCGCTCGCGATGATCGCGGACGGCCGCATTGCCGACGCCAAGACCATCATGCTGCTGCAATACGCGGCGCTGAACATTTTTCCCCGACATAACAGCCGCGAAACAGCCCTAGACCAGCGAGACTCTAAAACAAAGAGCCCTGCCCGTTGTCCTCTTCGGGCGCAGAGACCTTAATCTTTCTTTGCGGCTCTTTGGGTTGCTTGCGGCTCGCAGCCTCGGCGATGGCGATGTCCTCTTCGCTGCACGGCAGGATCAGGTCCGCGCTGTCATTGTCGACGCGGTTCACTGCGGTTGACACCTCGTGCCAGACGAAAGTCCCCGCCCGCGGCGCGACCAGCAATTCCAGCGCGGGTTCAAGATCGATCTCGCCGCCGTCGAGCCAGCGATCGAAGTCCCGCGGCTCGATCGTCACCGGAACGCGATCGTGCAGCGCCGCCATCTCCGGGGCCGCGGGAGCCGTCACGATGGCCACGGTGTCGACCTCCTCGCCGTTCGGACCCATCCATGTTTCGGCCACGCCGGCAAAACCGATCGGCGCGCCATCTCGCCGCCGGATGAGATGCGGCCGCTTGCGCGTGGGGGATGTCTTCCACTCGTAATAGCCATCTGCCGGAAGAATGCACCGCCGCCGCCGGATGGCATTGCGGAACGACGGCTTCTCCAAAACGGTTTCGGCGCGCGCATTGATGACGAGCGCGAACTTGCGCGGGTCCTTGACCCATGACGGCAGAAAACCCCAGCGCATCAGCCGGAACTGGCGGACACCGTTTTCGAGGATCACCACCGGCACCGGCTGGGTCGGAGCAACGTTATACCGGGGCGGAAAATTCGGCTGCTCGCCATAGCCGAACAGCCGGCGCAGCGCCTCGGGGGATGATGTAATCAGGTATCGCCCGCACATAAAAAGACTCGAAAATAAAGCCTCAGCGCTGGAAAATGACACATAAGCAAAACTTGTTCAGCCACCTTTAACCTGCGATGCCCAAACATCCATCACGATGTCGAATTCCGCCCTGCACGCAATGTCCCCCGCTGACGACGAGTGCGGCCCCTCAGACGCCCAGTTGGCCGATGACATGGCCGCCCGCGCCCAGCGGCTGCGCGACGCCAACATCAATCCCCGCACCGGGCTCGCTACAGATTATCTGAACCATTTCAACGAAGCGATCATGCTGCTCGAAATGATCCCCGACATTCCGGAATGTTTCGAGGACTTTCTCGGCTGGCAGCCGATGAGCTATCGCGAGCATTTCGCCGCCTCGAATTTCAAGGCCCGCGACCTTGCCATCAGCGCCTATGATTCCAGCGACCCGGCCGTCCGCGCCGAGTTCGACAACATCACCGCGACCATGACCTCGATCCTGACCACGGTCGGCGACGCCATGCGCCGGGTCCGGCATGACGACACCCGCACCATCCTCGCCGAGCAGGCCGCGGGCTGGGTCAAACCGCTCGTCACCCTGGCAGGCTCCATGATCAACGGCAGCAGCAGCGACGCCGATGACATCGACCAGATCATGAACCGCTGACCGTGACCGGCTTTTCCCATACCGGCCCGCAGCTCGCCGTCAGCGCCGGGATTTTCCGTGACGGCAAGATTTTGCTGGTCCGCCGCGCCCGCGAGCCGGCCAAGGGCGTCTACACCTTCCCCGGCGGCCGGGTGGAATTCGGTGAAAGCCTGCATGAGGCGCTGGCCCGCGAGGTCCGCGAGGAAACCGGGCTCAAGATCGAGATCGTCGGCCTGATCGGCTATCGTGAGGCCCTCCCCCCACGGACCGGCGGCCACGGCCATTTTGTCGTCCTGCCGTTCGCTGCCCGCTGGGTCGCCAACGAGATCGCCCTCAATGACGAACTGGACGATGCCAAATGGCTGTCCCCGCGCGAGGCGGTCCACGGCCTGCGGGTCACCCAGGGACTGGACGAGACGATCCGCTCCGCCTGCGCCATCATGGGCCTTTAGTCTCTGCCTTGCTTCCGGCCCGTTGAACGGGCATATGCGGCCCTTATGCTGAAGCGGATTTTCGCAATTTTCCTGGTGGCGGCACTGGCCGGTCCGGTTCCGGTCCGGGCTCAGGACGCGGCCGCCCCGTTCGACGGCGACCTCCAGCGGCTGGCCGAAATCCTCGGCGCCCTGCATTACCTGCGCGGAATCTGCGGCACCAACGAAGGCCAGAAGTGGCGCGCCGAAATGCAGGCGCTGGTCGATGCCGAGACCCCGTCCGGCGACCGCCGCAGCCGGATGATCGCGAGCTTCAACCGCGGCTATAACGGGTTCCAGCAAACCTACCGCTCCTGCACGCCGGCCGCGAATGTCGCCATCCGCCGCTACCTCGACGAAGGCTCGAAAATCTCGCGGGATCTCACGGCGCGCTACGCCAACTGAAATTTCCGGTGGACAGCTTTCCCCGGCCCGAACGGGAATGCCGGAAATAACGCGATAACTTGAATTCGCGCCGTTAACCTTTCCTAAAGAACCGGCTCGCGGGCTCCGCCCTGCATGCTAATGCTCTGTGCAGTTTCAACGTGCAGTCCGCCCGGACGCGTTCCACAGGCAAATTGATTTCATGTCGCATCCTTCCTATTGGACGCCCGTTCACGGATTTTCGCCCGATCAGGACCAGAAGCGGGCGGCGCTGAATTACCTCAACGAAGCCTGGGCGGAAGCGCGTCACGACGGCGTCGACGGCGATTGCCTCGCGCAGGCCAGCCTGTTCGCCGCCTTCGCTGAACTCGTCAGCACCTATGGCGAAGACGCGGTGGCGAAGTTCGTCGAAGGTCTCGCCGGCCGCATCCGCAGCGGCGAATTTTCGGTGGTCGAGTTCAAGCAGTAAGACGCATCGCGCGCGACCCTCTCCACGTCGTCCCCGCGAAGGCGGGGACCCATACTCCCCGCGCTATCGATCCTGTCGCGAAAACAGATCAAGCCTTTCTTCGTCACCCCAAATCCAGTGGCTATGGGTCCCCGCCTTCGCGGGGACGACATCGGTGGTGTTGAAGGGCTCGCGCCCTTGTTCCTATTCAAATTTCAAACAGCCACGCGCCATCACCCCTGTTGTTATGACGGCGCGGGGGCGCCCGAAGTTCTTTCATCGCTTCGCCCTTCAATGAGGGCGCGCGGAACGCCGGATGCGCGAGCGCATCCGCAGCCCCGTGTGCAAAAGTGAGAAAGCACACGAGCGTAGTCGCCACGGTCACGCCGTTTGCATCCGGCGTTCCGCACGCGGTGGGGCTCCGGCCTGCTTCGTGCTCTCCCCGGTGGACGATGCTACGTCACCGCATCCCTGCTGAGGGTTTCCGCCTCCGGTTGGAAGCGGCTCTCTGCCGGACTGACGCCAGCTTCGGGCGTCGGGACCACACGACTTGGGCCGGCGCGCACAGCGTGGTTCGTCTGCCGTCGCTTGCATCGCTCACACGCCTCCGGATGTTGCGCACGCCCTTGCGGGTGCGTGCGCGCGATCCGGGCTTGCGCCCCACGACCCTCGCTCCGGCCTGACGCTGCCGCGCCACCGCATCCCGCCCCGCGTATCGTGACGATCGCGAAACGCCCCTCATGACGGGGCGGGACATGGCGAACATAAGTGAGGTTCCGAGCGCGGGGATTTGTATCCCCATCACGAAATATTGCAGGAATGCGCGACAACATGAACGCGTTCATCTGTTCGCAGGCAATAAACCGATAGCTATCCGCGCCGGAAAGGCGCACAGTCAACTCATGCCACACCATCAGGTTGCCGCGGAGCGCTTCTCATGATCACGAGAACGCGGCGGGAGACGGTCACCTTCAAACATCCGGCGCGCATCAAGGGCATTGAACGCCTGCTTCCGGCTGGCGCTTACGAGATCGTGACCGACGAGGAAATGATCGAAGGCCTGTCCTTTCCGAGCTTTCGGCGCATCGCCACCATGATCATGGTGCCGGGCGCGCCGCCGCATCATCACTCGATGGAAATGATCGCCATCGGTTCGGTCGATCTTGCCGACGCGCAGCATCGGGACGCGGTGGTGCCAAATGTCTGACGATCCCGTCGATCTCGATTCCCGGCGCGGAATGGCAGCGCAGAAAGCGACGGGACTGCGGCGCATTCTCGCCGACGCCGAGAGCCACGCAGCAGTCCTGCGCGAGCGGCAGCTTCAGATCGAAACGGAGTTGCTCGACACGGATGCAACATCGTGGCCCGAAGCGGCTGCGAAGGCGCGTTACATTCTGAATCTCTATTACGCAACGCTGGGTGTGCACGATACGCACCACCGCGATCTGGTCGCCTCGGTCCTCAAGGATTTCGCGCGGCTCGACAGCGAAAGCTGACTACGTTTTCCACCTCGATTGTTTTCCGCGAACGATTGATCCTGAAACTCATTGCGACGTTCGGCGGGAACGGGAGGACTATGCATGCTTGATATGACAACGAAAGAGCTGTCGTCGCGGCACGTCAAACCGGAAGAGGCGCTTCGGCTTGGCGTCGTTTCGGGATGGTACACCACCAAGATGAGCGGGACGTTCGTCACCGGTCCCCATGCCACCCATGCCGACGCCTTGCTCAAGATCGCGGAACTGAATCCGCCCCCGCCGCCTGTGGCAAAGCGCAAATCATAAGGCGCCGCCGAAACACGGGATAATTCATGAGCACTGAGCGGCATCTCGCCCCGCTACGCGACGTCGAGGACGAAAACGACCAGCTTCGGCAACTGCTCATCCAGGCAGGTGTCGAAGCTCATGCCCATGTTGTCGCCGCGAAACTTCAGACCGTCCTGATCGGTGAGCTTCATCACCGGGTGAAGAACATGCTGGCGATTGCCTCGGCGATCGCCTCGCAAAGC
Source organism: Afipia sp. GW822-FHT03D08 (assembly GCF_058801645.1). NCBI lineage: Bacteria > Pseudomonadati > Pseudomonadota > Alphaproteobacteria > Hyphomicrobiales > Nitrobacteraceae > Afipia > Afipia sp. GW822-FHT03D08. The sequence goes on along the minus strand of NZ_JBXANK010000003.1, from coordinate 719,478 downwards.
CTGCGCGAAGCCACCAGCGTCGAGGCGGCGGCCAAGACCATCGCCAGCCGTCTGGCGGCGCTCGGCGTCTCCCACGATCTTCTCATTCGCGAGAGCTGGACCGGCGCGGGCTGCCGCTCGCTGATCGAAAACGCAATCCTCGCGTTCCAGACCGAGGGGCTGGCGCAGTTCACGATCACCGGGGAGAACGTCGCCGTATCATCGGGACCTGCCGTCGGACTGTCGATGGTGATCCACGAGCTCTGCACCAACGCGCTGAAATACGGCGCGCTGTCGGTGCCGGACGGCCGCGTCTCGATAACATGGTCGGTCGATGCCGAGGCGGAACGCTTCACCCTCGAATGGAAGGAAAGCGGCGGGCCGGCGGTGACCGAACCGAAGCAGAAGAATTTCGGCAGCCGGTTCATCGAGCAGGCGCTGCCCGGCCAGCTTCAGGGCGAAGCACGGCTGATCTTCGATCCGGCCGGTCTCGTTTGCCACGTCAATATTCCGGTCACGTCGTTGCAGGAGCCGGTGATCGCACTGGTTTAACACCTCAAACAACAGGCCCGGCATCGATGCCGGGATGACCTTCACACACACCCACGATTGGAAACACGTGACTGGAATCAGGATTCGCGTCGGCTACGAGATGATCTACGATTTTCCGCAGGCCACGCCGATGATCATGGTGCTGGGCACGCACTTCACGCGCGCGTCGGATGTCATCACCCCCGATTTTCTCACCACGACCCCGCCGGTGCCGATCACGCCCTATCGCGACATGTTCGGCAACTGGTGCAGCCGCATGGTCGCGCCGCCGGGACGGGTTCGGCTTTTCGCCGACGGACTGGTCCGCGACAGCGGCGTGCCGGATGTCGCCGTCCCATCGGCGATCCAGCATGCGGTGGAGGATCTGCCGCCGGACACGCTGGTCTATCTGCTGGGCAGCCGGTACTGCGAGACGGATCGCCTGTCGGACATTGCGTGGAAGCAGTTTGAAAACACCGCACCGGGCTGGGCGCGCGTTCAGGCGATCTGCGATTTCGTCCATCACCGCATCAAATTCGGCTACGAGCATGCGCGGGCCACCATGACGGCATTCGAGGTTTACAACGAAGGCAAGGGCGTGTGCCGCGACTACGCGCATCTCGCCATCGCGCTCTGCCGCTGCATGAATATTCCGGCGCGCTACTGCACCGGCTATCTCAGCGACATCGGCACGCCGAAACCGTGGTTGGGAGATTTCGCCGGCTGGTTCGAGGCCTATATCGGCGGCCACTGGCACATGTTCGATCCGCGCAACAACGTGCCGCGCATCGGCCGTGTGCTGATCGCGCAAGGCCGCGACGCCTCCGACGTTCCGATCACGCAGACATTCGGGCCGAATGAACTGATCAGCTTCAAGGTCTGGACCGACGAGGTCGCGTGAGGGCCTTTGCGATCCTGATTGATGGATTTCGCAAAAACAAAAACCCCGGCATCGCTGCCGGGGCGTTGTTCGGTCGCTCTTCAGATCACGCCTTCAGCGTCTCCAGAAACCGCACCGTTTCGCCGGTCGACGGGGTTGCGACCTCGCCCTGCCACATCACGCGCTTGCCGCGCACGAAGGTGCCGACCGGCCAGCCCTTGACCTTCACCCCGTCATACGGCGTCCAGCCCGCGCGCGAGGCGATCCACTTGTCGGTAATGGTTTCCTCGCGCTTCATGTCCACGATGGTGAAGTCGGCGTCGTAGCCGGCGGCGATCCGGCCCTTGCAGGCGATGTTGAACAGCCGCGCCGGGCCGGCGCTGGTGAGATCGACAAAGCGCGCAAGCGACAACCGTCCCGCGTTGACATGATCGAGCATGATCGGCACTAGCGTCTGCACGCCGGTCATGCCGGACGGCGAAGCCGGATAGACCTTGTCCTTTTCTTCCAGCGTATGCGGCGCGTGATCGGAGCCGAGCACATCGACAATGCCCTGCTCGATGCCGCGCCAGATGCCGTCGCGGTGGCTGGTATCACGCACCGGCGGGTTCATCTGCGCCTTGGTGCCGAGCCGCTCATAGGCCTCGGGACCGGCGAGGGTCAGATGATGCGGCGTCGCCTCGCAGGAGGCGACGTCCTTGTGGTCGCGCAAATACTCGATTTCCTGCTTGGTCGAGATGTGCAGCACATGGATGCGCTTGCCGGTCTCGCGCGCGAGGTTCACGAGGCGCTGCGTCGCGATCAGCGCCGCGTCCTCGTCGCGCCACACCGGATGCGAGCGCGGATCGCCCTCGATGCGCAGATGCTTGCGGTCGTTGAGGCGGTACTCGTCCTCGGCGTGAAATGCCGCGCGGCGGCGGATCACCTTGAAGATGCGGCGCAGGCTGTCATCGTCCTCCACCAGCAGCGAGCCGGTCGAGGAGCCGATGAAGACCTTGACGCCGGCGCAGCCCGGCGCGCGTTCAAGATCGGGCAGATGATTGACGTTGTCGCGGGTGCCGCCGATGAAGAAGGCGAAGTCGCAATGCATCCGGTGATGCCCGGCCTTCACCTTGGCGGTGAAGGCTTCCTCGGTCACGGTCAGCGGATTGGTGTTCGGCATCTCGAACACGGCGGTGACGCCGCCCAGCACCGCGCCGCGCGATCCGGTTTCCAGATCTTCCTTGTGGGTCAGGCCCGGTTCGCGGAAATGCACCTGCGTGTCCATGACGCCGGGCAGGATGTGCAGCCCCTTGCAGTCGATCACCTCGCCCGCGCTGGCAGCGCCGAGCGATCCGATTTCCGCGATCCGCCCGGCGGAGATGCCGATGTCGCGGACCCCCTCGCCGTCCTGGTTGACCACGGTGCCGGATTTTAGAATCACATCAAATGTCTGGGTCAATGCTCGAAACTCGTCTGATTTTGGGGCCGGATTTTACGCGTTCAATGCTGTGGTCGCACGGCGGCGCGGGCCTTGTTGTCCGCACCTTAGCGCCTTACGTTGCGATGTAACAACCAGCGGGCGAATTGTCCCACAGAACTTGAGAATCCCGAGAAAACCTTATGAAAGCAGCGTTTCTGCCGGATCGCGGCGTTGTCAAAGTCAGCGGCGAAGATGCGAGGGCATTCCTCGACGGGCTGATAACCACCAATGTGGAACTGGTGCGGCCCGGTGTGGGCCGGTTCGGCGCGCTGCTGACGCCGCAGGGCAAGATCATCGTGGATTTTCTCGTCACCGAGGCGCCGGAGGCCCATGGCGGCGGCTTCGTGTTCGACGTGCCATTGGCGCTCGCGCAGGCCTTCGCCACCAAACTCGGATTCTACAAGCTGCGGAAGAAAGTCACGGTCGACAACCTGTCCTCGCAGCTCGGCGTGATGGCGGTCTGGGGCGGTGCTCCGGCAACGACACCCGATCTTGCGTTTGAAGACCCGCGCGATCCGCAGCTCGGCTGGCGCATCTTCGTGCCGGACGATCTGGTCGATGAGACCGCAGCCGCGATCGGCGCGGACGTGACCGACAGCGAGGCCTATGAGGCCCACCGCATTGCCTGCGGCGCGCCGCGCGGCGGCGTGGACTTCATCTATGGCGACGCCTTCCCGCACGAGACCAACATGGACCGCCTGCACGGCGTCGATTTCGACAAGGGCTGCTATGTCGGCCAGGAGGTCGTCTCCCGCATGCAGCATCGCGGCACCGCGCGCACGCGCACCGTCCGCGTGCGGCTGGGCGGCTCGGTGCCGGAAATCGGATTGCCGGTGACCGCGGGCGACAAGGCCGTCGGCACCATGGGTTCGTCGGCGAACGGCGTCGGCCTCGCGCTGCTGCGAACCGACCGCGTTGCCGATGCACTTGAGGCCGGACTGCCGCTCACCGCAGGCGGGCTCCCGATCAGTCTGGTTTCGCCCGATGACGTGAAGGCCACACCGAAGCAGGCCTCCGCATGAGAAGCGCGCGCCTGCATGACGATGGGCTGGTGCGCTGCCCGTGGCCGGGTGAAGACCCGCTCTACATGGCCTATCACGACACCGAATGGGGCGTGCCGGAATACGACGACCGCGCGCTGTTCGAGAAACTGATCCTCGACGGATTTCAGGCCGGGCTGTCGTGGATCACGATCCTGCGCAAGCGCGACAATTTCCGAAAAGCCTTCGACGATTTCGAGCCGGCGAAAATCGTGCGCTACAGCGACAAGAAGGTCGCCGCGCTGATGAACGATGCGGGGATCGTGCGCAACCGCGCCAAGATCGAAGGCACCGTCAACAGCGCCAAGGCGTATCTGAAGATCATGGAAGAGGGCCCCGGCTTTTCCGCCTTCCTCTGGGATTTCATGGACGGCAAGCCGAAGGTCAACAACTTCAAGACCACGGCGTCGGTGCCCGCCGCGACGCCGGTCTCGACCAAGATGTCGAAGGAACTCGTCGCGCGCGGTTTCAAGTTCGTCGGGCCGACCATCGTCTACGCCTTCATGCAGGCCACCGGCATGGTCAACGACCATCTCGTGACCTGCCATTGCCATGAAACGTGCAGCAAGCTGAAGAAGCCTGTGCGCGTAAAATCAAAATGACCACGAAGAAATCATCGCCATCCAAACCAGCATCGCGCGCCTGGCAGCGCATGCTGTCGGGCCGCCGCCTCGACCTGCTCGATCCCTCGCCGCTCGACATCGAGATCGAGGACATTGCTCACGGCCTCGCGCGCGTGGCGCGCTGGAACGGACAGACCCACGGCGCGCATATCTTCTCGGTCGCACAGCACACGCTGCTGGTCGAGGCCGTGCTGCGCCAGCAGACCCCGCGCGTCGATCATCGCATTCGCCTCGCGGCGATGCTGCACGACGCGCCGGAATACGTGATCGGCGACATGATTTCGCCGTTCAAGGCGGTGATCGGAGGCTCGTATAAAGTCGTCGAGAAACGGCTCCTGTCGGCGATCCACATCCGCTTCGGCCTTCCTGCGGTGCTGCCCGCCGAGATCGAGCAGCAGATCAAGTCCGCCGACATGGGCGCGGCCTATCTTGAGGCGACGCATCTTGCCGGCTTCGCGCAGGCCGAAGCGAGGCGTCTGTTCGGCCGCGATCCCAGGCTGCCTGCGGCGACCGAAAAAGACTATGTGACACCATGGTCGGCCGGGCGCGCCGAAAAGCAGTTTCTCGCGCGATTCAAGGCGCTTTTGTCATAATCATCCACGGCATGTTTGCCGTGCAGCATGACGGGCGAAGACAGCAGGCATATACTCGTGCGGAACATAAGGACCGCCATGATTCACGTCTGCTCGCTCGCCGCCCTGCCCGCCACCGTCGAAGCCACCGGCGCCCAACACATCCTGACCGTGATGGCCAATGTCGCACAGGTGGTGCGTCCGGTATCGGTGCCGGAGGCCAATCACCTGCGCATCCAGATGGACGACATCATCGAACCGGCGCAGGGATTCACCGCGCCGTCGCATGAGCATGTCGAACAGGCGCTGACCTTCATCCGCAAGTGGGATCGCACCGCGCCGATGGTAATCCATTGCTATGCCGGGATCAGCCGCTCTACCGCGAGCGCATTCATGGCGGCCTGCGCGCTCAATCCGCATCGGGACGAGACCTCCATCGCACGGCAGATTCGCTCGGCATCGCCGAGCGCCTATCCCAACCGCCTGATCGTCACGCTGGCGGACGAGGTGCTGGGGCGTAATGGGCGCATGGTCCGCGCGCTCGACGCCATGGGTCCGGGCAACATGACCATCGAGGGGCGGCCGTTCCGGGTGGAGATTGAATGAGATCCGTCATTGCGAGCGAAGCGAAGCAATCCAGAGCAACTGAAAGCTGGATTGCTTCGTCGCTACGCTCCTCGCAATGACGGGGCTTTTGCATCATGACCGATAAAATCCTTACACCGATCGAGATCGGACTGACGGCGGCCATCGTGTCGATCGACGGCAACGAGCCGTCGATCCTGACGGCCTCCGGCAGCGACGGCGACGAACTCGAGGGCCTGCCGTTCGGGCCGTTCGACGCGGTCGCTCATCGCACGCTGGAAATCGGCCTGCGCTCATGGGTGGAAGAGCAGACCGGCCTGCGACTCGGCTATGTCGAACAGCTTTACACCTTCGGCGATCGCGGCCGTCATGCCCAGCGCAGCGACACGGACGCGCATGTCGCCTCGGTCGGCTATCTCGCGCTGACCCGCGCCGCGGACAGCACCTCGAAGCCGCAGGTGGCGGGCGCGACATTCAAGCCGTGGTATCGCTATTTTCCGTGGGAGGACTGGCGCGACGAGCGCCCGGCAATGATCGAGAAAGAGATTCTCCCGGCGCTGGAAGACTGGGCGGCGCAATCCGAAAAGCCGGATACCGCACGTGCACTGGCGCGCGGCGACCGCGTCCGGCTTTACTTCGGTACACACGGTGCGCAGTGGGACGAAGAGCGCGTGCTCGACCGTTATGAACTGCTCTATGAGGCCGGGCTGATCGAGGAATCCCGCCGCGACGGGCGTCCCGCCGCACTGGCGCGCAAGACACTGCCGGCGCTCGGCTCGCCGATGCGGTTCGACCACCGCCGGATTCTCGCCACCGCCATCGCGAGGCTGCGCGCCAAGCTGAAATATCGCCCGGTGGTGTTTGAACTTCTTCCCTCGGAGTTCACACTAACGGACTTGCAGCGCACCGTTGAGGCGATCTCGGGGCGTCATTTGCACAAGCAGAATTTCCGCCGTCTGGTGGAGGCCGGTGCGCTGGTCGAACCGACCGGCGAAATGTCGACCCAGACCGGCGGACGCCCGGCGGCGCTGTTTCGTTTTCGCCGCGAAGTCTTGCAGGAACGGCCCGCGCCCGGATTGCGGGTACGGGGACGACGCTGAATTTAAGGCCCGGTTGTTCGGGGCTGCTTTGAATTTTTCGCGTGATCCGAAAGCCCTCGCTGAGGCGGATCGCGCAAGGAGGATCGATGGAATTTATTGCGCTTGTCCTTGCTCTTATCGCGATCGGCATTGCCCGCAACGTGACCATGCGCTCGAAGGCACTGGAGGCGCGGCTGTCCCTGCTCGAAGCCTCGCTCGCGGGCGGCGCGCGTCCATCGACAACAAGAACGGATGCTCCGATCGCTCCGCCGATCGCGCCCGAAACGGCAGCGCCTGAATCAGCCGAGCGGACTGCGTCAACACCGCCGCCGCTGCCGCCTGCCGGATCGCGCTATCGGGAGACTGCGGACCGCGACATTCCCGAAATGCCTGCCGCACCGGCTGCATCGAGCGGCCCCGGCTTCGAGGAGCGCATCGGCACCCGCTGGGTGGTCTGGGTCGGCGGACTGACGCTCGCGCTCGGCGGCGTCTTCCTGGTCAAGTATTCCATCGAAGCCGGACTGCTGGGCCCCGAGGTGCGTGTGCTGCTCGGCGGCCTGTTCGCGCTCGGCCTGCTCGCCGTCGGTGAGTTCGCACGGCGCAAGGAGAGCCTGTCGTCGATCGCACCGCTGCCGATTGCCAACATCCCGGCGATCCTGACCGCCGCCGGAACGGCGGTCGCATTCGCCACCGTTTATGCATCCTACGCGCTCTACGGTTTTCTCGCACCGCCTGTCGCCTTCGTGCTGCTCGGCGCGGTCGCGCTCGGCACACTTGCCGCTGCGCTCTTGCATGGTCCGGCGCTTGCGGGCCTCGGCGTGGTCGGCGCATTCGTGACGCCGCTGCTGGTGGCATCGGACAAGCCGGACTACTGGGCGCTCTATATCTATATCTCTATCGTCACTGCAGCCGCCTTCGGCCTTGCACGCATTCGCCTGTGGCGCTGGCTCGCCGTCACCACCATCGCGTTTGGCGCTTTCTGGATGCTGGTTGGCATTGCCGAAGCCAACACGCTGGGCCCGCATGCGTTCGACATGATTGCGAGCTTCGCGCTGGCTGCGGTTCTGGTGGTCGCCGGGTTCATGTTCGGCCCGTCGGCGGAGCAAGGCCAGGTCGAGCCTGTTTCATCGATCTCGCTCGCGGTGTTCCTGTTCGGCGCCACGGCGCTGGTGCTCGGCCACAATCACGCCGATGCGGCGATGATCGTGTTCGCATTGCTGGTTGCAGCAACCTTCGCCATCGCCTGGCGTGCGGAGAGCGCCGCCGGCGCAATCGTTGCGGCTGCATTGTTCGTCTTCGCCGTGTTCGCCGAATGGGCGATCCGCGCCAATCCAGAACTCACCGTGATGCCCGGCGGCGCAATGCCCGGCATCGGCACGCGCGCCGACGAAGGCTCGATCAGCATGCATCTCATCGCGGCGGCCGGTTTCGGCGCGGCGTTTGGCGCGGCGGGTTTCCTCGCGCAGGGCCGTTCCTTCAGCGCGATCATTCCGGTGATCTGGGCGGCGGCCGGCGTGTTCACACCGCTGGCACTGCTGGTCGCGCTTTACGCGCGCATCGCGCATCTGGATCGTTCGATCCCGTTCGCGATCATCGCCATTGCGGTCGCCGGCGCATTCGCCGCGGCGACCGAACTCCTGACCAAGCGCGATACGCGTCCCGGCCAGATGATCGCAACCGCGATGTTCGCCACCGGCACGCTCGCCGCGCTGGCGCTGGCGTTTACGTTCGCGCTGGAAAAAGGCTGGCTCACCATCGCGCTCGCGCTGATGTCGCTCGGCACCGCCTGGATCTCCATGAAACGGCCGATCCCATTCCTGCGTGCGCTCGCGGCAATTTTGGCAGGCATCGTGGTGCTGCGGATCGGCCACGAGCCGCGCATCGTGGGTGATGACCTCGGCACCACGCCAATCTTCAACTGGCTGCTGCTCGGCTACGGCATTCCGGCAGCCTCATTCTGGCTCGGCTCTTACTTCCTGCGCCGCCGCGGTGACGATGGCCCGCTGCGCGGCGTGGAAGCCGCCGCGATCCTGTTCACGGTGCTGCTCGCCTTCACCGAGATCCGCCACTACATCAACAGCGGTAACATCTACAGCCGGTCTTCGGACCTGATCGAGATTGGCTTGCAAGTCTGCGTCGCACTGGCGATGGCGATCGGACTGGAGCGGCTTCGCATCCGGACAAGGAGCGTCATTCACAACGCGGGCGCGCTGCTGCTGACATGGTTCGCCGGTCTCGCGATCCTGTTCGGGCTGTTCTTCATCGCCAATCCGGCGATCTGGAGGATCGAGATCGCAGGTACGTTCATCAACCCGCTGATCCTCGGCTACGCGCTTCCGGCGATCCTCGCGCTGCTGCTGTCCTATGCCGTGGCGGGACGCCGCGCCGCGCCCTATGCCAACACCATCGCAGCCGGTTCGCTCGTTCTTGCGCTGGCCTGGATCACGCTGGAAATCCGGCACCTCTATCATGGCCTCTACCTCAACAGCGGCGACACGTTCGACGCCGAGCAGTACACCTACTCGGTGGCGTGGCTGGTGTTCGGCGTGGTGCTGCTGGGCATCGGCCTCCTGCTGCCGTCGCAGCGTGCGCGCCTTGCGTCGGCGGTGATCATCGCCCTCACCGTGCTCAAGGTGTTCCTGATCGACATGTCGAACCTGACCGGCGCTTACCGCGCGTTCTCGTTCATCGGTCTGGGCCTCGTGCTGGTGGCGATCGGATGGCTGTACCAGCGCATCCTGTTCCGGCAAACGAAGACGCCGCCGGCTGAAGGCAGCCCGGCGGCGTGATCAGAATTCTTTGCAGGAATAATTACTCGCTGGCGGAGCGGCGCAGTTCGAGCGCCGGTTCGCTGCGAACCGAAGCCGGACGCACTTCGGCGCGCGGGGTCGCATCCGCCGACTGGGTCACACCGGGTGCGCGCAGCGAGCGCGGGCGCGAGATCGACTGCGCCAGGAACACGCGCGCATTGCCGTGCTTGCGGAAATCGCAATAGGCAAAGCCCATGCCCGAGACCGAGCCGCGGAAGCTGACATTGTCAGTCTTGTTCAGGTTGAAGCATGGCTCGAAGGGAATGCCCTTGATCGATGCGCAGATCTGCTGGCCGCGCACCTGAAGCGTATTGCTCGGCAGCCGCATATGGCGGGTCTCGCCGGCGCCGCCGAACTGCACCGCGCCTGCCGCTGCGCCATCGTACGTGATCTTGCCGACACCCTTGGTGCCGTCGAAGCACGTAAAGGCGAACATCTTGTTGGCGACGAACTTGCGAGCTTCGTCTGCGTTCAGGGTTTCAGCCAACACCGGACCTGCAACCGAACCGGCAAGCAGGGCTCCAACAACGATGCGCACGAGCATACGGGCTACTCCAACTGACTGAACTTGCGGATCAAGTGAACCCGCCGGGCCAGGTGCCCGGCGGTTTACGCCTTAACTCGCTGATTACCATACCAACCATGGCAACATTGGCGCATCATGGTTGGCAAAGTCTGAACATCCTCAGGAAATTCTCACCACAGTGCGGCCACGAAGCTGGCCGGCGAGAATTTTCGGGCCTGCGTCGAAGACCTCGGCGAGACCGATTTCCTTAGTCATTTCAGCAAGTTTTGCATGGTCGAGGTCCTTCGCCAGCCGCTCCCAGGCGGCCTTGCGCGGGCCGATCGGGCACATCACGGAATCGATGCCCAAAAGGCACACTCCGCGCAAAATGAAAGGCGCCACCGACGACGGCAAATCCATACCGCCGGCAAGACCGCAGGCCGCGATCGCGCCGCCGTACCTGGTCATCGACAGCAGATTCGCCAGCGTGGTCGATCCGACGCTGTCGATGCCGCCGGCCCAGCGCTCCTTGCCGAGCGGCTTGCCAGGTGCGGACAGTTCGTTGCGGTCGATGATCTCGGACGCACCGAGGCCGCGCAGATAATCATGCTCGGAGGCACGGCCGGTCGAGGCGATGACCTGGAAGCCGAGCTTGGAGAGCAGCGCCACCGCAACCGATCCGACGCCGCCGGCTGCGCCGGTGACAACCACCGGGCCGTCCTTCGGCGTGAGACCATGCTTCTCCAGCGCAAGCACGGAGAGCATCGCCGTGAAACCCGCAGTGCCGATCGCCATCGCTTCGCGCGTGGTCATGCCGTCCGGCAAACGCACCAGCCAGTCGCCCTTGACGCGCGCCTTCTCGGCATAGGCGCCGAGGTGGGTTTCGCCGAGACCCCATCCGGTGGAAACAACCTTGTCGCCGGCCTTCCAGCCCGCATGCGACGACTCCAGAACCGTGCCTGCGAAATCGACACCGGCGATCATCGGGAAACGGCGCACCACCGGCGACTTGCCGGTGATCGCGAGGCCGTCCTTGTAATTCACGGTGGACCATTCGACCGCGACGGTGACGTCGCCGTCCATCAACTCCGCCTCGTCGAACTGCGTCAGCGCCGCCGTGGTGCCCTTTTCAGCCTTGTCGATTCTGACTGCCTTGAACGTTGCCAACTTTTCTCTCCGTCTCTTCTTGTGCGGTTGAAATCCGGCCCCCTGATTGGCGGCTCCGGTCCGCTTTGCCAAGCCCCTTCGGGCATGATCCCGAAAAGTGGGAACCGGTTTTCAGAGGGGATCATGCCCACAGTGAAAATAAGTCCGCATCTACCGTCACATCGCTGAGCGACCGGCGGACGCATTCCCGCCATGCGGGATTTTCCCGGCGCGCCTCTGGCGAGGCGGCGGATGACCTGCTATATTTGTTTTGCTCGTTATGAGAATAAGTGACCGTCTCGCGAGCGGGGAACGACAGCAGGTTGAAGCGGTCGTCCCTCAAGGGAGCCCGAGTTTGGAACGCCGGCCCAAAAGGCCGGATTTCTCAAGGCCCTAATATGCTCAAAATGAGCATATTAGGCATTCAAGGAGGCTGCGATGCCGATCTCAGGAATTTACGGTCCCGACGATTTCGGGAATCCGATCCACCGCCAGCCGGTGGGCGTCACCCGTCCCCTCCTCACCGACGCGGACCGCGCGCGCGCATTGCCGATGCCGTCACTGGAATGGACGCCCGAGGTCGAGCGCGCCACCGCGCATCTCTACGCCAAGGTGAAGAACGTCATTCCCGAGATCGAGTGGCCGTTCATGGCGCCTTACGTCAAGGCGATCAACGATCTCAAGAAGCAGCGCAACGCGGTGATCCTGGCGCACAACTACCAGACGCCGGAAATTTTCCATTGCGTGGCCGACATCGGCGGCGACTCGCTGCAGCTCGCGCGCGAGGCGACGAAGGTGAAGGAGAAGGTCATCGTCCAGTGCGGCGTGCACTTCATGGCCGAGACCTCAAAGATTCTGAACCCGGACAAGACCGTGCTGATCCCGGATTCGCGGGCCGGCTGCTCGCTGGCCTCAAGCATTACCGGCGCGGACGTGCGCCTGCTGCGCGAGCGCTTTCCCGGCGTGCCGGTGGTGGCCTATGTCAACACGTCAGCGGATGTGAAGGCGGAGGTCGACATCTGCTGCACGTCGTCGAACGCCGTGCAGGTGGTCGAGAGCCTGAACGCCGACACCGTGATCTTCCTGCCCGACCAGTATCTGGCGAAGTACGTCGCCTCGAAAACCACTGTGAAGATCATCGCATGGAAGGGCGCGTGCGAGGTGCACGAGCGCTTCACCGGCGACGAGCTGCGCACCTATCGCGAAGCCGACCCTTCCGTACAGATCATCGCACACCCCGAATGCCCGCCCGATGTGATCGCCGAAGCAGACTTCACCGGTTCGACCGCGCACATGATCGACTGGGTGCGCAAGCATCAGCCCAAGCGCATCGTCATGGTCACCGAATGCTCGATGGCGGACAACGTGCAGGCCGAACTGCCGAACGTCGAGTTCATCAAGCCGTGCAACCTGTGCCCGCACATGAAGCGCATCACGCTGCCGAAGATTCTCGACAGCCTTGTCTACATGCGTGAGGAAGTGACCATCGATCCGGCGATCATCGGCAATGCCCGGCGCTCGGTGGAGCGCATGATCAATCTGAAGAACTGAGAGGCGTGGCTTTTGAAAGCTGTTCTGCGTTCACCTCTCCCCGTTGGGGAGAGGTCGGCGCGTAGCGCCGGGTGAGGGGGTTCGGTGCTCATGACTATTTATCGAGCCCCCTCACCCCAACCCTCTCCCCCAAAGGGAGAGGGAGCACATAGTGCCGGTAGGTAGGGCAAACATGACAACATCCCCTTCTCGCAATCTTTCGCAGTCTTCCGACATCGTCATCGTCGGCGGCGGTCTTGCCGGCCTGTTCTGCGCGCTGAAGCTCGCGCCACGTCCCGTCACGGTGATCTCCGCCGCGCCGCTCGGCGAAGGCGCTTCCAGCGCATGGGCTCAGGGCGGCATCGCGGCGGCGGTTGCCGACGGCGACAGCGCCGAATCCCATGCCGCCGATACGATTGCCGTCGGCGGCGGGATCGTCGATGAAGAGGTTGCGCTCGGACTGGCCCGCGAAGCCGGTGCGCGTATCCACGATCTCCTGCAATACGGCGTGCCGTTCGACCGCGACCTCGAAGGCAGGCTGGCCGTCGGCCGCGAGGCGGCGCATTCCGCGCGCCGCATCGTGCATGTGCAGGGCGACCGCGCCGGCAAGGCCATCATTGCGGCGCTGATCGAAGCGGTGCGCAGGACGCCCTCGATCCATGTCATCGAAGGCTATGTCGCCGAAGCCCTGCTGACCGAAGGTGACGCGGTCACCGGCTTGCAACTGCGCAAGGCAGGCGACGCGGTGGCAGCGCCGGTCATCGTGCCGGCGCGCGCCATCGTGCTCGCCACCGGCGGCATCGGACATCTTTATGCGGTCACGACGAATCCGGCTGAGGCCAGCGGATCGGGTCTTGCGATTGCCGCCCGCGCCGGCGCGGTGATCGCCGATCCGGAATTTGTGCAATTCCATCCGACCGCCATCATGGCCGGCCGCGATCCCGCGCCGCTGGCGACGGAGGCCTTGCGCGGCGAAGGCGCGACGCTCATCAACGGCAAGGGCGAGCGCTTCATGCTGGCGCGCGACCCGCTTGCCGAACTTGCGCCGCGCGACATTGTCGCGCGCGGGGTGTTCGATGAAATCGCCGCCGGGCGCGGCGCATTCCTCGACGCGACACAAGCGCTCGGCGCAAAATTCGCTGCGAGATTTCCGACGGTGTACGCGAGCTGCATCGCGGCGGGCCTCGATCCGGCGACCCAGCCGATCCCGATTGCGCCCGCTGCGCACTATCACATGGGCGGCATCGCGATGGATCATCACGGCCGCACCTCGCTGAAGGGGCTCTGGGCCGGCGGCGAAGTCTCATCCACCGGCGCGCATGGCGCCAACCGCCTCGCCTCCAATTCGCTGCTGGAAGCCGTGGTTTATGCCGCGCGCATTGCCGACGATATCAACGGCAATCCCCTCGCCGCGGCAGGGCGTCCGCGCGACGGGATGATCTCGCGCAACAGTGCGATGCCGCCGCTCCGCGAGGCCAATCTGCGCGCAATGATGAGCTCGCATGTCGGCGTGGTCCGCGACGGCGATGATCTCGCAGAAGCCATCCGCACATTCACGGTGATCGAGCAGACCACCGGCAACATCGCGCTGCGCAACATGGCGACCACCGCGCTGATCGTCGCCGCCTCCGCATGGTCGCGCTGCGAAAGCCGCGGCGCGCATTATCGGTCAGATTACCCGGCGGAAGACCCGGCACGGCGGCATCGCACCGTGACGACGCTCGACGAGGCGCGTAACATCGCCGCAATGGTGGCCGATACCGCGCCTCGCAAACGCACTTCGACGGGAGCCTGATCTTGAGTATCAGCGACGTTCTCAATCCTGCCGCCCTGATGCACCCGGATGCATTCCTGTCGCCGCTGGCCATCGACGATGCGGTGGCACGCGCGCTTGCCGAAGATCTCGGACGCGGCGGCGACGTCACATCGGTTGCAACCATACCGCCCGCGGTTCATGCCCACGCGATTCTCGTTGCGCGGCAGGCCGGTGTGATTGCGGGATTGCCTCTGGCCGTGGCGGTGTTTCAGCGCCTCTCGCCCGACATCAACATTCAGGCCCATGTGCGCGACGGCAACGCCGTGGCAAAGGGCGTGCATGTGCTGACGATCTCCGGTCCTGCCCGCGCCGTGCTGGCGGGCGAGCGCACCGCGCTGAATTTTGTCGGCCGTCTCTCCGGTATCGCGACCCTGACCTCGGACTACATCCGCCACGCCGGGGTGACCAGGATGCGCATCTGCGACACCCGCAAGACCACGCCGGGGCTGCGCGCGCTCGAAAAGTATGCGGTGCGCTGCGGCGGGGGCTTCAACCACCGCTTCGGTCTCGATGACGCGGTTCTGATCAAGGACAACCACATCGCGGTCGCTGGCGGCGTGAAGCCGGTGCTGGAGCGCGCGCGGGCCCATGTCGGCCATCTGGTCAAGATCGAGATCGAGGTCGATACGCTCGATCAACTGCGCGAGGTGCTGGCGACGGGCCTCGCCGACGTGGTGATGCTGGACAACATGGACATCCCGACCCTGCGCGAGGCGGTCGCGATCACCGACAAACGCGTGGTGCTGGAAGTATCCGGCGGCGTAACGCTGGCGTCGATCGGCGAGATCGCGAAGACCGGCGTCGATTATGTGTCCGCGGGTGCGCTGACGCACTCCGCACCGAACTTCGATGTCGCACTGGATATCGATGCGTAGGTCGCGTCATCCCTCCCCCTTGTGGGGAGGGTGGCGCATTGAGAGCGAAGCGAACAATGCGTCGGGTGGGGGAAAGCTCCCACCGCGTGCGATGAACCCCCACCCCGGCCTCCGCTTCGCTCGGCCGACCCTCCCCGCAAGGGGGAGAGAAATTCAGAAATCGATTCGCTGGCGACTACTTCGCGCTCGACATCTCAGCCGAGCTCTTCGCCGCTTCGGCAAGCTTCGCGGAGATCGCCGCCGTCTCGGCCGCCGTGCCCCAGGTGGGCGCGTCCTTGCCGTCGCCCCAGGCCCGCGGACGATAGAAGGTATGCACGCCGTATTTGTACATCTTCTTCATCTCGTTCACCCACGACGGGCGAACCCAGTAGGCGTGGTAATGGGTCGACTTGCCGACTTCAGGCAGCCATAGCCGTCCGTCGAGGCTTTCACGCGCGATCTTTTTGGCGCGTTCCCACATATCCGGCTCCTTCACCACATCGCGGATGCCGTCGCAGGCGAAGGTGAACTGGCAGGACAGGTGACGGTGCGAATTCTGGTAGACGACGCCGCACACCGTGCTCGGATAGTAGCCGGAGAACGCGCGGTTCAGGACGACCTGCGCCACCGCGATCTGCCCGCGCACCGCTTCGCCGCGCGCCTCGAAATAGATCGCGTCGGTCAGGCACTTTTCGGACTTGGCACGGGTCTTGGCATCGAGGCCGAGGCGTTCCGCCGGTGTCCGCGGACGCTGATACTCGCCGGTGACTTCGCCCTTGCTCGCGACGCTTTCGCCGCCAGCGGACGGGGCTGAAGACTGGTTTGGCACCGCCGCAGGCATCTTCATGTCGGGATCGATACCCGGCACCACGATGATCGGCTCTTCGCCGGGCTGCCAGCGCTCCAGCGATCCGCTTGTCATGCCGAGCGAGGAATTGCCGAAGAACAGGGTCGCGGTCTGGAACGAGAAGCCGTCGCGGCTCGCTTCCGGCGTGGCGGCGACGCCGTCCCGATCGGCATTCGCGCGCGGCGCGTTCAGCGGATGGTCGGCGGGAAGGTCCTGAAGCGAAACGGAGGATTCATATTGCTGCAGGCGCGGCGCGTTCAGCGCGGCTTCGAGTTCGGCATCGAGCGGCGCTGCTGCGTTTACCGCCGGAGCATCGGCCTCGGCCGTTTTCGCGCCCCGCACCGATGCGTTGGAATTCGATTGATCCTGCGCGGGCTGCGGCTGCGGCGCGGCAATGGGAGCCGCGATCTCTGGAACATACAGCGGAAGACGGTCGCCCTTCGACGAGCGCACCACTTTCGGGAAATCCGATTTTTGCAGCGGACGCAGCACAGGCCCGAGCGGATCGCGGCTGACCGAGCCGGTGAAATCCACGCCCGTGCTGTCGAGGCTGGCCAGACGATACGTCGGTGCTTCGCGGGTGCTGGTGCCGATCGGACGGGGCAGATTGAAGGACGCGACCTGCAACATGCGGCGCGACGACGCGAAGATGTATTCCTGCCAGCGCTCTGCGACACCGGGCTGGCGTGCCAGCAGTGACGCGAGATCCTGATAGCCGATTTCGGTCGGGCTCACTGTCAGAAGACAGAGAACAAAGCCGAAGGGCGCGAACCGCGCGCCCTTCGACCCGTTACGCAACACAGACATCGATACGCTCACGCAACTAACGCTTATACACACGCAACCGAACCGCACATTCAGTGCAATTCGATCAATTTCGTTGGTATCGAATTAAAGTTGCCGGGGGGTTAATCGCAGCGTCCCGCGCGCAACACGCAAGCGCGTGCTTGAAAACGCGCGATCACATCGAAAGCGTTGGTAAACAGCGCCTCCAGCAAGGTGGTAAAGATCGCGTCAACAAAAAGAGTGAACGCAAATTGACGCAGGTCCGGTTGCGCGAGCCGCAATGGCGCCGCACCCACAATGTCGTCCCCGCGAAAGCGGGGACCCATAACCACGAAGGTCGTGGTCATCAAAGAAAGAGCGACACGAACATCACACGTGGAATCGAAGACTCAGGGAGTATGGGTCCCCGCTTTCGCGGGGACGACACTCGTTATGGAGTCACGCAATCCGTGATCACCAGCGAACTCACGCCTGGCTGGCGACAGCCTTGCCGAGAGCCGCCTGCGCAGCCGCGAGGCGCGCGATCGGCACGCGATACGGCGAACACGACACGTAATCGAGGCCGGTCTCGTGGCAGAATGTGATCGATGCGGGGTCGCCGCCGTGCTCGCCGCAGATGCCCATCTTGAGGCCGGGCCGCGTCTTGCGGCCGCGCTGCACGCCGATCTTCACCAGTTCGCCGACGCCGTCGCGGTCGACCGAGATGAACGGATCGATCTCGAGGATGCCGCGCGCGACATAGGTGCCGAGGAAGCTCGCGGCGTCGTCGCGGCTGATGCCGTAGGTGGTCTGCGTCAGATCGTTGGTGCCGAACGAGAAGAACTCGGCGGTCTTGGCGATCTCGCCCGCGAGCAGACATGCGCGCGGCAGTTCGATCATGGTGCCGGTCTGATAGTTGAGCTTCACGCCGGTTTCCTTCATCACCGCGGCCGCGGTGGCGTCGATACGCGCCTTGGTGATGTCGAACTCGGCGCGGGTCGCGATCAGCGGCACCATCACTTCGAGGCCGACCGGCTTGCCGGTGCGCTTGCCGGCTTCAACCGCGGCCTCGAAAATGGCGCGCGCCTGCATCTCGGCGATTTCCGGATAGGCGATCGCCAGACGGCAGCCGCGGAAACCCAGCATCGGGTTGAACTCGGCCAGTTCACGCGCGCGGTCCGCGATCTTGCGGGCGTCGGTATTCATGGCGCGGGCGACTTCCTCGATCTCGCTCTGCGAATGCGGCAGGAACTCGTGCAGCGGCGGATCGAGCAGACGGATGGTGACTGGCAGGCCCTTCATGATCTCGAACAGATCGACGAAGTCGGCACGCTGCATCGGCAGCAGCTTGGCCAGCGCGGCGCGGCGCGAGCCCTCGTCTTCGGCGAGGATCATCTCGCGCACCGTGCGGATGCGTGTCTCCTCGAAGAACATGTGCTCGGTGCGGCACAGCCCGATGCCTTCGGTGCCGAACTTCAGCGCGGTGCGCGCGTCGGCCGGCGTATCGGCATTGGTGCGGACCTTGAGCTTGCGGACCTGATCGGCCCAGCCCATCAGGGTGGTGAAGTCGCCGGACAGTTCCGGCTCGATCATCGGCATGCGGCCGGCCAGCACCTGGCCCAGTGAACCATCAATGGTGATGACATCCCCCGCCTTGAAGCTGCGGTTGCCGATGGTCATTATGCCGCGGCCGTAGTCGACGCGGATTGTGCCGACGCCGGATACGCAGGGCTTGCCCATGCCGCGCGCAACCACCGCCGCGTGGGAGGTCATGCCGCCGCGGGTGGTGAGAATGCCTTCCGCTGCATGCATGCCGTGAATGTCTTCCGGCGACGTCTCGACGCGCACCAGAATAACCTTGCGGCCATCGGCCTGAAGCTTGGCGGCTTCGTCCGACGAGAACACGATCTCGCCGGCGGCGGCGCCGGGCGATGCCGGAAGTCCGGTGGCGATGACATCGCGCTTGGCGACCGGATCGATGGTCGGATGCAGCAACTGATCCAGTGAGGCCGGATCGATCCGGGTGATCGCATCCTTCTTGGTGATCAGGCCTTCATTGGCGAGATCGACCGCGATGCGCAGCGCGGCCTTCGCGGTGCGCTTGCCGTTGCGGGTCTGGAGCATCCACAGTTTGCCCTGCTCCACCGTGAATTCCATGTCCTGCATGTCACGGTAGTGCTTTTCGAGCAGCGTGTAGATCCGGGTCAGTTCCTTGAACGCGTCCGGCATCGCGACTTCCATCGACGCCTTGTCGGAGCCGGATTCCTTGCGCGCGTATTCGGTGATGTCCTGCGGCGTGCGGATGCCCGCCACCACGTCTTCGCCCTGCGCGTTGATGAGGAATTCGCCGTACAGCCGCTTCTCGCCGGTCGACGGGTTGCGCGTGAACGCAACACCGGTCGCCGAGGTGTCGCCCATGTTGCCGAACACCATCGACTGGATGTTGACGGCGGTGCCCCATGACTCAGGGATGTCGTGCAGGCGGCGATAGGTCACCGCGCGCGCATTCATCCATGACGAGAACACCGCGCCGATCGCGCCCCACAACTGCGCGTGCGGGTCCTGGGGGAAATCTGCGCCGGTTTCGCGCGCCACCGCGTCCTTGTACTTGCCGACCAGATCGACCCAGTCGTCCGCGGTCAGTTCGGTGTCGAGCGAGTAGCCCTTGCTGTCCTTGTAGGTGTCGAGGATGTCCTCGAAGTGATGATGCTCGAAACCGAGCACCACATCCGAATACATCGTGATGAAGCGGCGATAGCTGTCATAGGCGAAACGGCGGTCGCCGGAGAGCTCCGCAAGCGCTTCCACCGTGGTGTCGTTCATGCCGAGATTGAGCACGGTGTCCATCATGCCGGGCATCGAGGCGCGGCCGCCGGAACGCACCGACACAAGCAGCGGGTTCTTGGCGTCGCCGAAGGTCTTGCCGGCGATCTTGCCGACCGTGACCAGCGCCTTCTCGACCTGCGCCTTCAGATCCTTCGGATAGGTTTTGTCGTTGGCGTAGAAATACGTGCAGACCGAAGTCGGAATCGTGAAACCCGGAGGCACCGGCAAACCGAGATTGGCCATTTCGGCGAGATTGGCGCCCTTGCCGCCGAGCAGATCGCGCATGTTGGCCTTGCCCTCGGCGCGTCCGTCACCGAACGTATAGACCCACTTGCCGGCCTGAACGGTTTGCTTCGCTGCGGGCTTCGCAACCTTCTTCACTGCGGGAGCGGATGTCTTGGCGGCAGCTTTCGCCGCGGCTTTGCCGGCAGGTTTTGCGGCAGCCGGCTTCGCTTTCGGGGCCGGCTTGGATTTGGACACTGATTTCGGAGAGGACTTCGCGGCGGATTTCTTCGATGAGGCTTTGGCCATGGCTTCCAGACGCTGCATGAGTGAAACGGCAGCGGCGTTACACCACGGTTGCCCGTTGAGGCGCAAGCGACTCCCGGCCGATATCCGCGTTTTCGATCACGGACGGTTACAGATTGTTACAGAATCGTGCAAATGGCGGGGTTTTGAGCCCAGCGTGTAACAATCTGAAATATTCCGTTACTTAATAAGGCCCAGTCCGATGATCCCGACCAGGATCAGATAGATCGCCACAATGAAATTCAGCAGCCGCGGCATGACGAGAATCAGCACACCGGCGATGAGAGCAACGATGGGCTGAATGTTGGCGACGCTGACGGACATTTCGGTCTCCCGGCATGGAGGAAAAGGACAAAGGATTGAACGAGCGCGAATCGAGACGAAATTTTATCCCCGTCTCGCGCATCGCAACAGCCAACGGCTTCGATCGGCAGTGGGTTCCATGACAGATCAAACTTCGACTGCGCACAGCCGCGTCACCTCCACGAAAATGCCCCGGTGAAATCACATTCCGTGAGGAACGATGATCGGCAAAAGCGATTGTCACCGCTGGTTGATCGGCCCGTGCCGGTTTCCGAGCGTGATTGACGAGAGCGAAGCCGCTTTGCGCGATCAGGCTCCTTATCAATTGAGGAGAAAGCCATGCGTAACCCCCTTCTCGCAGCAGCGCTGTTGGCCACTGCCACGGCGATGCCGCTCGCGGCTCAGGCCCAGCAGCGCATCATTGTCGAGGAAGGCGTGACAACCGGCCTTGCCCCCAGCGTCGGCATCATCACCGAGGAAGAGCGTCCGCGCTTCAGGCAGTACATTGTCGAGGAGCGCGTGCCGTCATATGCGATCGAGTCGCCCGTGCGCGTCGGCACCATCCTGCCGGAAAGCGGCGTGACCTATTACGACGTGCCGCAGCAATACGGAGCGACCAGCTATCGCTACACGGTGGTGAACGATCGGCCGATTCTGGTTGAACCGCGCACGCGCCGCGTGATGCAGGTGATCGATTAAAGCCAGCTTCGGCCCCGTTTGAGCAGGAAAGGTTGTCCCCGCCGCTCCGCTCAAACAAACAGCCCCGTCCCGGCGCCCCCCGCCGGGCGGGGTTTTTTCGCGCTTGTCCGTCACCTCAGGATGACGGTGACGCCCTGCTATCGATCTGTTGCGGGTTTACGCGCCGTTCAGGATCGACAGGATGTTGCTGGTGGATTTGTAACTCTGGAGCACGTTGTCACGGAACGACGGCGACCAGCCCGACGCCTGCCGCTCTTCATCGCTCATCGCGGAATAGCTTTGAAGAATGCCGAGGCTGAGCTGGGTGGGATCGCCGCTCTGCTGGCTCTGCTTGAGAGAGGAGAGGATGTTGGCGCGGTTGCGCGAATCCAGTTCCTTCTTGGCTGCGTAGATCTCCTGGTTGGAGAACTTCTGATCCTGATTGAGCGTGATCGCCGACAGCGAGCGATTGTCGAACGACGAGAAATCCACCAGCTGTCCGAATTTGCGCGACGGATCGTAGACCAGTTCCGTCTTGTTCTCGGCCGCGAGTTTGGCCTGCGCATCCAGCGCGGCGCGGGCGTCGGTCGCGACCATGCCGAACGTCTTGGTGGTGCCAACCGGCGCGCCGTCAGGATATTTCGCGAGATAGCTGGCGACCGGATCGCCTGAAACCGAGGGCGCCGTGTCGGGCTTCTGCTTTGCGGCGTCATAGCCCTTCTGCACGGCGGCGCGCTGCGCCGACCATGCCGCGGTGGCCTTCTCTTCACTGCTTGCGCCGTCGAGATAATCCAGCGCGGCCTTGTAGACCACGGTGTAGTTCCTGGTCATCGACGTCGCCGCGGCGGCAGGCGCAAGCGCGGCGTTGAAGCGGTTGGTCAATTCGCCGGACGCGACGCTTTGTTCGTCGGGCGTGAACTTGCCGCCGCTGTTGGTGGCGATCGCAAACAGCGAGCGTCGGTCGAGCGACGACAGATCGATGGGGGTCTTGCCGTCAGCGCCCAGCGGGCTCGTCACCTTTGCGGCGGCATAGAGCTTGTCGAGCACCGCACGCGCGTCATTGGTCACCGCCGTGAAATCGGGCGTCTTCGCATCGCTCGCCAGCTTGGCTTTCGCCGCATCGGACAGGGTCAGATTGGTTGCTGCGTTGGGATCGAGCGGGTTGCTGTTGCCGGCTTCCGCCGCATTAAGCGTATCGGCGAGCGACGGCTGCGTTGCGGCGGCACGCGCGTAAGCGGAGCCATACTGGGCGTAGGGATTGGTACCGTTGATCGATGTCATGCAGGCCCCGGCATTCGCTAACGGCCGTTAACGGAAGTTACCGGAACCTTACAGAACATGGTTAACGAGGGGTAAACGCGCGGACAGCACACACGGCGGCAGCGCCTCTTTCACCTCTCCCCGTTTACGGGCAGAGGTCGGAGCCGAAGTGCAACGAAGGCTCCGGGTGAGGGGCCAATGGAGAGTTCATGATAGAACTCGCCCCTCACCCCAACCCTCTCCCCGCAAGCGGGGCGAGGGAGCACATCGGCGTTGTCGCGCGGTCAGTCCTGGATCTTCGAGAAATCCGCCACAGCGCGCGTCGCTTCGCGGATTTCGTTCAGGAGCTTGAGGCGGTTTTCGCGCACAGCCTTGTCGTCGTCGTTGACCTTCACCTTGTCGAAGAAGGCATCGACCGCGGGACGCAGTTTGGCCATCGCGGTCATCGCGGACGCGAAGTCTTCCTTGGCGACGGCAGCACTCGCATCGGCCTTCACCTGCGCGATGGCGCCGGCGAGCGCCTTCTCCTCATCGAGCTTGTAGAGCGACGCATCCGGCGCGCCGTCGAAGGTGCGCTTGTCCTTCTTCTCCTCGATGGCAAGGATATTGGACGCGCGCTTGGTGCCGGCGAGCAGGTTCTTGCCGTCGTCGCTGTCGAGGAATTTTCCGAGCGCTTCGACGCGGCGCACGACCATCAACAGATCGTCCTGACCTTCAAGCGCGAACACGGCGTCGACAAGATCATGCCGCGCGCCCTGATCGCGTAGCTGGACTTTCAGGCGGTCGGCGAAGAAGGCCAGCAAATCCTTGCCGTCATGCGGCTTCGCGGCTTTCGCGAAAGCGGCGAGCAGCGGCAAACGAATGCCATTATCACCCACAAGGCGGATCACCCCGAGCGCAGCACGGCGCAGCGCAAACGGGTCCTTCGATCCCGTCGGCTTTTCATCGATGGACCAGAAGCCCGTCAGAATGTCGAGCTTGTCCGCCAGCGCGACGGCAATCGCGACCGGATCGGTCGGCACGCGGTCCGCAGGCCCCTGCGGCTTGTAGTGATCTTCGATGGCCGCGGCGACGGACGCGTCTTCCCCCTGCGCCAGCGCGTAGTATTTCCCCATCAGGCCCTGCACTTCAGGGAATTCGCCGACGACTTCGGTCAGCAGATCAGCCTTCGCGAGCTGCGCCGCGCGTTTGGTCTTTGCGACATCCGCGCCGACCAGCGGCGCGAGTTCGGCGGCGAGCCGTTCGATCCGCGCGATGCGCTCCGCCTGTGTGCCGAGCTTTTCGTGAAACACGATCTGCGCGAATTTCGGCAGCCGGTCTTCGAGTTTGGTCTTCAGGTCCGTCTCGTAGAAGAACTTCGCGTCCGACAGGCGCGCGCGGATCACGCGCTCGTTGCCCGCGACGATGGCCTTGCCGCCGTCAGTGGCTTCGACATTCGCGGTGAGAATGAATTTCGGCGCAAGTCTGCTCCCCTCCCCTTTGCGGGGAGGGGTCAGGGGTGGGGGTCCGTCGCGCACCGGATCTTGTTGCTCACCCCCCTCCCCAACCCTCCCCCGCAGGGCAGGAGGGAGTGAGGGGTCGCGCACCACGAAACACTTCTGGTTGTTGCGGATGGTGGCGCGGATCACCTCGCCGGGGATCGACAAAAATTCTTCGTCGAACGAGCCCATCAGCACCACCGGCCATTCGACCAGGCCGGCCACTTCGTCGAGCAGCACCTGATCCTCGACCAGTTCGAAGCCCTGCGCGAAGGCCAGCTCCTTGGCGTCCTCGAGAATGATGTTCTTGCGGCGCTCGGGATCGAGCACGACCTTGGCGGCTTCCAGCTTCGACACGTAATCGTCGAAGCGGCGCACCTCGATTGGCGTGGGCGCCATGAAGCGATGACCGTAGGTCGTCTGTCCGGCCTCGATGCCGGCGACGTCGAACTTCACGATCTCCGGCTCTTCGGTTTCGGGACCGAAGGTCGCGATGATCGAATGCAGCGGGCGCACCCAGGTCAGCGCGCCGTTCCGCGCGGAGCGTTCGCCCCAGCGCATCTGCTTGGGCCACGGGAAAGTGCGGATGATCAGCGGGATGATTTCCGCGATCACATCGATCGCGGGACGGCCGGCCTTCTCCATCAGCGCGATGTAGAAATCGCCCTTCGGGTCGCGCTGGATCTTCGCTTCATCGAGCGATTTCAGGCCAGCGGCTTTCAGGAAGCCCTGCACGGCAGCATCCGGCGCACCGACCTTCGGGCCCTTGCGCTCCTGCTTGAGGTCCGGCTGCCGCGCGGGAATGCCGTGCACGGTGAGCGCGAGACGGCGCGGCGTCACGAACGCTTTCGCGCCTTCATAGACGAGACCTTCGGCGACCAGCTTGTCGGTCACCATCTTGCGCAGGTCGTCCGCCGCCTTCGCCTGCATGCGCGCGGGAATTTCTTCGGAGAACAGTTCGAGGAGAAGATCGGGCATAGGATGTCTGTTCTCTACTCCCCTCCCCCCGCTTGCGGCGGGGAGGGGTCGGGGTTTGCCAATAACTCCCCTCCCCCTTGCGGGGAGGGGTCGGGGGTGGGGGTCAGCGCATTCTGAATAGCAGCAAGCACGCCGTCGATGTTGCTCAACACGTCATGGTTCCAGAAACGCAAGACTCGATATCCTCTCTCTTCGATCTGCCGCGTCCGGTGCATATCAGCCGCGTTCTCCGCGTGCTGACCGCCATCCAGTTCGATGACAATCTTTGCGCGCCGGCTGGCAAAATCCGCGATGAACGGACCAATCAAAGCCTGACGCCGGAAATGCGAGCCGCTCAGCGCAATGTCATGCCGAAGCCGATGCCATAGCACCCGCTCGGCTTCGGTCGGCTGTGCGCGCATGCGATGCGCGAACTGTCGCTGACGATCATCCATAGTCCGCGATTGAAGCACATAGGCCAATGCCTGTGGACCCCCACCCCCGCCCCCTCCCCGCAAGGGGGAGGGGAGCATAGGCATCGCGCCTCTCACTCCGCCCTTCCCGCTTCGGTGTGCACCCACGCTTCGCCGCAGGCTTTTGCGAGTTCGCGCACGCGCAGGATGTAGCTTTGCCGCTCGGTGACCGAGATCACGCCGCGCGCGTCCAGCAGGTTGAACACATGGCTGGCCTTGATGCACTGGTCGTAAGCGGGCAGCGCCATCAGATGCGCCTCACGCTTGCCATCCTTCCATCCGGCTTCGAGATATTTCCTACAGGCGTTCTCGGCCATCTTGAACTGCTCGAACAACATTGCGGTGTCGGAGTGCTCGAAATTGTGCCGCGAATATTCCTGCTCGGCCTGCAGGAACACGTCGCCGTAGGTCACCTTGTCGGCGCCGTCGCGGCCGTTGAAGTTGAGATCGTAGACGTTGTCGACGCCCTGCACGTACATCGCGAGACGCTCGAGACCGTAGGTGAGTTCGCCCGCGACCGGCGCGCATTCGACGCCCGCGACCTGCTGGAAGTAGGTGAACTGCGAGACTTCCATCCCGTCGCACCAGCACTCCCAGCCGAGCCCCCACGCCCCGAGCGTCGGGCTTTCCCAATCGTCCTCGACGAAACGCACGTCATGCAGCGCGAGATCGACGCCGATGGCTTCGAGCGACTTCAGATAGAGATTCTGAAGGTCCGGCGGCGACGGCTTCAGGATCACCTGAAACTGATAATAGTGCTGCAGGCGGTTCGGGTTCTCGCCGTAACGCCCATCCTTCGGGCGGCGCGACGGCTGCACGTAAGCCGCGTTCCAGCGCTTCGGTCCGAGCGCGCGCAATGTGGTCGCCGGATGGAACGTGCCCGCGCCGACTTCCATGTCGTAGGGCTGCAGGATGACGCAGCCATAGTCGGCCCAGTAGCGCTGCAATGTCAGGATCAGGCCCTGAAACGAGCGCTCGGGACGCATGTGCGGAGGCAGGGAATCCATCGGAAATCTTCGGGCGTTGGAATGGGATGATTTGCGCGCGGACCGTATCGGCGCAGGCTAACGGAATCAAGGCGATAGCCTGTTTATGGGGGCAATTCCTGCCGGAATCGGCTGAATTTTAGCGATCCCCCGAACGCCGGTTTAACCGCCCCGGCAAGCCGTCTGCCCGCGTCCGCAGTTCGTTAGCAACTCCCCGCTAGCAAAGCGTCATTGCAACCAACGGCCGGATTTCAACCGGCGGTGTGTTCGACAGGGACGACAATGATTGCCTTTCAGGTTTTGGCCGCCGCGGCCATCATGGCTGCGCTCTGCATCATGACCATCAACGACGTGCGCGGGCACGGCTGATTTTCAAGACAGCCTAACCAGGACGATAGGTCCCGGTGTCGGGATCGCGCCGCAGCTTGGGCATGCGCTCCTGCTCGGCGGGTTTCGCCTTGCGCGCATCGTCAAGCTCGCGATTGATGCGCCTGCCCTCGCGCACCGCGAGGCGCACCAGCGCTGCGCCACCCAGAATTCCGGCAGCGATCAGGATCAGCGGCGGCATGATCGGTCTCCCGTCCTACAATCCGTAACGCGCCCAGATCGCGCGCTCTTCCAGCGCCGAAATCAGGTCTTCCGAAAAACCTGGAAAACCCGGCAGCGCCACTCCCGCGCCCGGCTTGCGGCCCGCAAGCCCGGAGAGAAGCCCCGCCGCAGGCGCAATCACCGGCATCTGCACTTTCTCGCCATAGCGTGCGCGCAGCACCGTGCGCAGATCGCCGAGCGCGTCCGCAAGACCGAGCTTCACCGCGCGTTCGCCGGCCCAGTATTCGCCGGTGAACAGATAATCACCCTCGGCCTTGAGCCGTGCGCCGCGGCTGTCCTTCACCAGCGCGATGAAGGTGTCGTGAATCTCACGCTGGATCGCCTTCAGCCGCGCAA
Source organism: Afipia sp. GW822-FHT03D08 (assembly GCF_058801645.1). Classification (NCBI taxonomy): domain Bacteria; kingdom Pseudomonadati; phylum Pseudomonadota; class Alphaproteobacteria; order Hyphomicrobiales; family Nitrobacteraceae; genus Afipia; species Afipia sp. GW822-FHT03D08. The sequence continues at coordinate 692,020 of NZ_JBXANK010000003.1, read as the reverse complement.
CGTCATCGGGATTCTCGGGGAGAAACGGATCGAGCTGCGACTTGTTCTCGCCGGATGCGTAGACCCTGCGCTCGATGCCGACCTTCTTGATGAGATCGACGAATCCGAAGGTGCTGCCGACCACACCGATCGATCCGACGATGGAGGACGGATCGCAGAAAATCTCGTCGCCCGCGCAGGCGATCATGTAACCGCCCGACGCCGCCACGTCCTCGACGAACACCAGCACCCGCAGCTTCTTCTCGGCGGCGAGCTGGCGGATGCGCTGATAGATCTGCCGTGACTGCACCGGCGAGCCGCCCGGCGAATTGATCACCAGCGCGACGGCCTTTGCGCCCTTGGTCGAGAACGCCCGCTCCAGCGTCCGGGATACACCCGCCAGCGACATGCCCGGCCGCAACGGCGTCACCGCGCCGATCACGCCGGACAGGCGCACCACCGGCACCACCGCGCCGCCGCGCCAGCGCGCCGGCAACAAGCTTTTCAACCTCTCGGCAAAGTGACTATCGCCGTCATTCTCAGCCATGAAACATCCTTCATGTTCACAGTTTATTATTCGGTAACTGGCATCACGAGCCCAGAGCGCATTCGACAATCGTTAAGCACGTCCTTTGTGCCCGAATTCCGTCTAAATGTTTGAGGGGACGGGATTTCTTCCGAACTTCTCCGGTTCTTCGCCGGAGCGCGACAAGAAACTGGAACGCACTTTGCATTGCAGCAGATACGCAGGCTGCAACGGCGCAGCCACTAAGGTGCAGAAATGAAGATTTATCTCCTAATCCTTTTGATTGGCGCCCTTTTCGCCGCCATCCACTTCACCCAGGCTCCCGAAACCGAGCCAAAATCGGTAACCCAATAAGCAGGCTGCCTGCCTGCTGTGCATTCAGCGGGTTCTCGATACCTTCGCCAGCGGCAGAGCGGCTTTGCCGCCAAGGACCGCCTGAATCTCGTGACCCGCCTCCCCATTCGTGTCGAGCAAGACCAGACCGGAATGGAGCGCCATCGGCGCGCGTCCGCCTTTGACCGCGCTCACCAGGACGCGGATCGCCGGTGCGCCCGGCGTGGGATGGACCGGCAGAATCTCGACGCTGCCGAAGCCCCGCGCCAATGCCGCCAGCACGTCCGCCAATCCATCCGCCCGCCAGATCAGCGTGAGTGCGCCGCCGGATTTGAGCACGCGCCGCGCCGCATGGGTCCATCTCTCGAGCGTGTCGGCCGCCGCCACATGCGCTGATTGCCGCGCAGGGTCCGGCGATGCGCGATGCCTCGCGGCATCATTGAACGGCGGATTCATCAGGACGACATCGGCAGTGTCGGGACCCAGCCCCGATGCCGCGAAAACATCGGCGTCCGCGGTGACATCGAACGCCATCACGTTTGCTTTGATGCCATTCGCCTCGGCATTGATGCGCGCCAGCGCCGCAAGCGTTTCATCGATCTCAGTGAGCACCAGATCGAGCCCGGCGACACGGCGCGCGGCGCTGAGCCCGGCAGTCCCGACACCCGCGCCGAATTCCACCACGCGATCGCCCGGCTGCGCCGGCGTTGCCGCCGCCAGCAGGATCGCGTCGTGACCCGCGCGGTGACCGCGCCTCGGCTGGCGCAGCCGCAACTGGCCGCCGAGAAACATGTCCTCGGTCACTTCCGGAATTTCAGTACGGGCGGGGTCAGTCATTGTCCCGCAGTTCATGGGCCAGACCCGCCTCGGTGAGCAGGCGGCGCGCGGCCACGGCGTCGTCCTCATGAACCAGAATGCGCCGGGGCAGCACGCCCAGCGATCCGTCCATGATGCTCATGTTACTGTCGAGCACGAGGTGGTGAATATTGGCACCATCCAGCAACGCGCCTACAGCGGACACCAGCACCGCATCGTTGGTCCGCACCAATTCCTTCAAGGCAGTGTCTCCCGGGGGTGGATACGGGACGCCGGGCGCCCGTTGTTGCTCTTGCCGCGCCGCACGGCAGTTTCTATTGTGCCCTTACATTCATCCGGAGACCGGACGTGGCGGTTATTGTACCCTTTGAGAGCCACTCGACGCCATCGATAGATCGGCTGGTTGAGCTTGTTGCGCCCGATATGGAACGCGTCAACAGCACGATTCTGTCGCGAACCGGCTCGGAAGTCACGATGATCCCGGAGGTCGCCAACCACCTGATCTCGTCGGGCGGCAAGCGCCTGCGGCCGATGCTGACGCTGGCGATGGCCAACCTCACCGGCTACACCGGCGAAGGCCATATCAAGCTCGCCGCCGCCGTGGAATTCATGCACACCGCGACGCTGCTCCATGACGACGTGGTGGACGAAAGCGAACTGCGCCGCGGCAAGCTCTCTGCACGGATGCTGTGGGGCAACGAGGCCAGCGTGCTGGTCGGCGACTTTCTGCTCGGCCAGGCGTTCCGCATGATGGTCGAGGTCGGCTCACTGCGCGCGCTCGACATTCTCTCCTCCGCCGCCGCCACTATCGCCGAGGGCGAAGTGATGCAGCTTGCGGCAGCCAAGAACACGGCGACCACCGAGGACGAATATCTTGCGGTGATCCGCGGCAAGACCGCAGAGCTGTTCGCCGCGGCCTGCGAAGTCGGCCCCGTGATCGCCAACCGCCCCAAGGCGGAGCAGACCGCGTCCCGTTCGTTCGGCATGAACCTCGGCATCGCCTTCCAGCTCATCGACGACGTGCTGGACTACGGCGGCAAGGCCGCAAAGCTCGGCAAGAACGTCGGCGACGATTTCCGCGAAGGCAAGATCACGCTGCCGGTGGTGCTGGCGTTTCGCCGCGGCAACGATGCCGAGCGTGCATTCTGGGTCCGCACCCTGGAAAAGGGCGAAATCGGCGACGGCGACCTCGATCACGCCATCGGTCTGATGACCAAGCATCGCGCACTCGAAGACACCATGAGCCGTGCGCAGCATTACGGCGCGATGGCGGTCGATGCGCTGGCGCTGTTCCCGTCGTCACCGATGAAGACCGCGCTCGAGCAGGTGGTTGCTTTCTGTTTGGCAAGGTCGCACTAAGACGCCTTGTCGTCATTGCGAGCGAAGCGAAGCAATCCATTCACAATGCTTCGCGTGCGAGAAGCTTGATTGCTTCGTCGCTGACGCTCCTCGCAATGACGAGAGTGCGCTAGCTCAGCACGCCGGCGTGGACCCACCAGCCGGGATGAGCTTTTGAGATCGCCTTCGCGGCCTGACCGGCGTCACCTATGGTCTCGAAGATCGCAAAGCATGTCGCGCCGGAGCCCGACATCCGCGCCAGCCGCACACCTTCCGTTGCGCGCAACGCCGACAACACCTCGCCGATCACCGGCTCGACCTTCAGCGCCGGCTTTTCGAGATCGTTCGTGCCTTGGCCAACGGCCTCGACCCATTCATCGAATGACGCACCCTTCGCCGGCCATCCCGGCGACAGCATCACATCACCGACACCGGCAAGGAGTTCGCCCTTAGCCAGACCAAGCGCTGTGAACACATCCTTGGTCGCGACGCCGACGCGCGGATTGACCATCACGCACGGCATCGCGGGAATATCGAGCATCGACAAATTCTCACCGACACCGGTCATGGTGCAGGCACGCGAGGCGAGACAAACGGGAATGTCCGCGCCGGTGTCGCGCGCGACATTGACAATGCGGGGATCGTCGATCGCAAGATTGTTGGCCTGTGCCAGCAGCCGCAGCGCCGCCGCGGCGTCGGCCGAGCCGCCGCCGATTCCGGCCGCGACGGGCAGATGCTTGTCCAGCGTGAAACGGCCGAGCGTAAGCCCCGGAATGCGCTCGCCAAGCAACAGCGCTGCGCGCACCACCAGATTGTCTGACATTTCGCCGCAGTCCTGCGCACCGGGGCCGCCAGTCGCAAGGGTCAGGTCGGGCCCCGGCGTCAGTGTCAGCGTGTCCGCACAGTCGGCGAACACCACCAGGCTTTCGAGGTCATGGTAGCCGTCGGCGCGGCGGCCGAGGACGCGCAAGGTGAGATTGACCTTGGCGCGGGCGGTTTCAGTCAGCATTGCCATTCCAGCCAGCGTTGCGCCGTCCGCGCGTCCGCGCAGCCATGCGATAGGCCATGCTTATCAAGGAAGATCGATTGCCGGGTCAAGTCCGGCAATCGAAGGACATATTTAAAGAGCCGCAGAACTGCGATCAGCCGCCCCGGCCGTCTTCCTTTTTCTTCTCGGCGGCAGCCGCGTTGGACGTGTCCTCGGGCAGGCCGTCACGCAGCTTGGCTTCGATCTTCGGAAGCTCTTCCGCCTCTGGCTTGAGGTCGCGGGCATGCGCCCACTGGAATTTCGCTTCCAGCGTCCGTCCGACGCGCCAGTAGGCATCGCCGAGGTGATCGTTGATGGTGGGGTCTTCCGGCTTCAGGTCGATCGCGCGTTCGAGATGCTTCACGGCGTTCTCGTAATCGGCGATGCGGTAATAGGCCCAGCCGAGGGAGTCGACGATGTAGCCGTCATCCGGCCGCTGATCGACGGCGCGGCGGATCATCTTCATGGCCTCATCGAGATTGACGCCCTGATCGATCCACGAGTAGCCGAGATAGTTCAGCACATGCGGCTGCTCGGGCTGCATCTCGAGCGCTTTCTTCAGATCGGTCTCTGCCTTCGCCCACTGCTTCGAGCGCTCGAAGCAGATGCCCCGGAAGTAATAGAGCACCCAGTTCTGCTTCTCGGCGCCGGACTGCGCCTCGATGCCCTTGCTGTAAGTCTCGCCGCAATCCGCGAACTTCTTGCGCGCGCGCTGGATGTTGCCGAGCGCCATGATGGCCTCGACATCCTTGGGATCGTCGGCGACCACGGCGTTCAGGATCTTGATGCCCTCGTCGGTGCGGTCGACTGCATCGAGATCGGTGGCGAGCTGGATCTGCGCATTGCGCTTGAGCGGCGACGTCGCAGGCACGCGCTCATAGACCTTGATCGCCATCTGCGGCTTCTTCACCGACTCATAGAGATCGGCGAGCGACAGCAGCGCGAGCGAATGGTTCGGGTTGAGATAGAGCGCGAGCTGGAGATAGACCAGCGCGAGATCCTCGCCGCCCCGGCGCGTCAGTGAAGCGCCGATGCCGTAGAGCGCCTCGGCCGCACCCTGCTGCGGGTTTTCAGCCAGCGGCGAAAGCTTCTTGCCGGCCTTGGTTTCGCGAATGCCTTCCACCACCAGCGGGTGGCGCGCGAGTTTCTTGTCGAAGCCTTCATAGATGGCGGTGGCCGCGGCCGCGTCCTTGTTGCGCGACAGCCAGCGCGCATAGGCGTCGGACACCCGCAGCGCCGAGTCGTCGAGCTTGTAGGCGCGCTCGAAGCGGACGCCGGCTTCCTTCTGCTTGTTGGCCAGTTCCAGGATCATGCCCGAATGCAGGTCCTTGAAGATCGGATACCATTCCGGACCCGCCAGCTTGTCGATGGCGTTGATCGCGGCCTGGGTATTGCCCGCGCCGTAGCTCGCCCAGCCCGACAGCAGCGTCGCGACCAGATCGGTGATCGGCCCGCGGACCGACTGATTGATGTTCTGCTGCGCGGCGCCGTATTGCTTCTGCTTCAGCGAGCGCACGCCCGCGACCAGCCGCGCGACGCGATTGTTCTTGTCGATGGTGAGAATGCGGTCGGCAAGCTTTACGGCTTCGTCGATGTCGCCGTCGGCAAGCGAGGCGATGAAGGCGCGGTCGAGCAGTTCGTTGTTCTTCGGGTCCGAACGCAGCGCCGCGCGATAGAATGCCGCAGCAGCGGTCGCGTCGCGATCGACGCTGGCGTGACGCGCGGCGAGGTAGCTGCCGGATACCGTGAGGCCGAGCAGGTCACGCCCGCTCGGATACGTTCCCTGCTTGGTGTCTTCGCTGGCGCTGGTGCGGGTCTGGGCCGCAAGCGGACCGGCGGACGCAAGGACCGATGCGAACGCGAAAGTGGCGACGGCCACGCGGCTGAAACGACGTTGGAGGATCACGCTCGCCGGCTCCATGGATTGATTAAGGGTGCGACCGGTCAGGTCAGCAGCACCGGGACAATGGCTTGTTTGGCCCGCATCCGCAAGGATGCGAGGCGGCCGACGAGCCTATCTAGTATGGCGCAATCGTGGCGATCAGCGGTTCTCGCGCAATCGTGCTTACATTGACTGATAATTAGGCCCGCCGCCGCCTTCCGGAGGAACCCAGGTGATGTTGCCGTTGGGGTCCTTCACATCGCAGGTTTTGCAGTGGACGCAGTTCTGCGCATTGATCTGGAACCGCAAATCCGCGCCCTCGCCAACCCACTCATAAACGCCCGCCGGGCAATAGCGGTTCGAGGGACCCGCGAACACATCGTGCTCGGAGGTCTTTTGCAGGTTCATGTCCGCGACCTTGAGATGGATCGGCTGATCCTCCTCATGGTTGGTGTTGGACAGGAATACCGACGACAACCTGTCGAAGGTCAGCTTGCCGTCGGGCTTCGGTCCCGGAATCGGCTGATGGGCCTTCGCAGGATCGAGCGTTTTGCGATCGGGCTTGGCATGCGACTGGGTGCCGAACAGCGAGAAGCCGAACAGCGTGTTGGTCCACATGTCGAGGCCGCCGAGCGCGACGCCGATCACCGTGCCGAACTTCGACCACAGCGGCTTGACGTTGCGGACCTTGAACAGGTCCTTGCCGACGGCTGAATCACGCCAGGTGTTTTCGTACTCGACGATCTCGTCATTGGCGCGGCCCGCAGCCAGCGCAGCGGCGACATGTTCTGCCGCCTGCATGCCGGTGCCCATCGCGTTGTGCACGCCCTTGATGCGCGGCACGTTGACGAAGCCCGCCGCGCAGCCGATCAGGGCGCCGCCCTTGAAGGTCAGGCGCGGCACCGACTGGTAGCCGCCCTCGGTGATCGCACGCGCGCCGTAGGCGATGCGCTTGGCGCCCTCGAAGACAGGGCTGATCTTGGGATGGGTCTTGAAGCGCTGGAATTCCTCGAACGGCGACAGATATGGATCATTATAATTCAGGTGCACCACGAAGCCGACCGCGACCAGATTCTCGTTGTAGTGATAGAGGAACGATCCGCCGCCGGTGGACATGTTCAGCGGCCAGCCGAACGAATGCTGGATCAGTCCCTTCTTGTGCTTGGCCGGATCGATCTGCCAGACTTCTTTCAGACCGATACCGAACTTCGATGGCTCGCGATCCTTGTCGAGGCCGAACTTCGCGATCAACTGCTTGGTGAGCGAGCCGCGCGCGCCTTCGGCGAACAGCGTATACTTGCCCAGCAGTTCCATGCCGCGGGTGAAACTGTCTTTCGGCTTGCCGTCACGGCCGACGCCCATGTCGCCGGTCGCGATGCCGCGCACCTCGCCGTTCTCGCCGTAAAGAACTTCAACCGCCGCGAAGCCCGGATAGATTTCGACGCCGAGCGCTTCGGCGCGCGGGCCAAGCCAGCGGCAGACATCGCCGAGCGAGCCGATGTAGCAATGATGGTTGTCCATCAGCGGCGGCATCATGAAATTCGGCAGCTTGATCGCGGAGCTGCCCGTCATCCAGAAGAACTGGTCGTCCTTCACCTGGGTCTTGAGCGGGCAATCGGCGTCCTCGCGCCAGTCCGGGACCAGCTTGTCGAGCGACACCGGGTCGATCACCGCGCCGGACAGAATGTGCGCGCCGACCTCGGAACCCTTTTCGACGACCACGACGCTGAGATCCGGATTGATCTGCTTCAGCCGGATGGCGGCGCTCAGGCCGGACGGGCCTGCGCCGACGATCACAACGTCGAACTCCATGGACTCGCGCGGCGGAAGCTCTTCGGTGCTCATGCTGTCATCTCAAAATTGGGTGGTTCAGAATGTTTCTAATCATCGTTCTTCCCGATTTTTGGCGCAAGAACAACCCCGTTTCGCTGCACCGCGATCCGATCTAGATTGGCACCCGTGACCACACCCGAACCCATGCCCTCCGCCCGCGAACTTCTCGCCTTTTATCTAGAGGCTGGAGTGGATTGCGCGTTGTCGGAAGCCCCCGTCAATCGCCTGTCGGAAGAGGCTGCGGTCGAGGAAAAGCCCGCCGCCAGGCCCGCGCTGTTCCGCACTGCGAACCCTGCGCCCGCGCCGGTGCTCGCTGACCCCGCGCCCGCGCCCGACGCGGCGATCACATCGGCCCGCGAGATCGCGCCCAGGGCCGCATCATTGCAGGAGCTGCGCGCGCTGCTCGAACGCTTCGACGGCTGCGCGCTGAAATCCACCGCGACGCGGCTGGTGTTCGCCGACGGCAACCCCGAAGCGAAGATCATGTTTGTCGGCGAAGCGCCGGGACGCGACGAGGATCTCGAAGGGCTTGCGTTCGTCGGACGCTCCGGCAAGCTGCTCGACCTGATGATGGCGTCGATTGGCCTCGACCGCAGCAAAGCGTATATCGCCAACATCATTCCCTGGCGGCCGCCCGGCAATCGCGATCCGTCGCCGCAGGAAACGCAGATCTGCCTCCCGTTCATCCGGCGGCAGATCGAACTGGTCAATCCCGACGTGCTGGTGTGCCTCGGCAAGCCCTCGTCGCAGGCGGTGCTGGACCTCAAGGACGGCATCATGAAAACGCGCGGCAAGTGGTTCGACTACGACACCGGCACGCGCAAGATCAAGGCGATGGCGACCTTCCATCCGGCGTACCTGCTGCGGCAGCCGATCTACAAGCGGCTGGCCTGGCAGGATCTGCGCGCCGTGCAGAAGGCACTGGCCGCTGGCTAACACAAGCCGCTATTCCGCGATCATCTCGCCGGAGCCGCCGAGTTCGGCCGGGAAGTCTTTCAACTTGGGCAAACCATCCCGCATCGGCATCACCGTCTCGGCGTAGTTCACATGCACGCCAGGGATGAACGCAAGTGTCGGGATCGTCGAAGCGAAAACGTCCACGAGGCTAATGGGCGGATGATTGGTCATCAGATGTCCGCCGCATTTCGAGCAATACTGACGCTGGCTCATTTCAGATTTCTGGAACGTCGCAACATACTCGGCTCCCGACGCGATCCGCACAGCTTCCGGCTTCCACAGGCTGAAGGCGTTGACTGGCCCGCCGGACCATGTTCGGCAGGAGTTGCAATGGCAGTAACCCATCGCCTCCGGTGACCCTGTCACCTCGAGTTTAACTGCGCCGCAAAAACAGCTTCCAAGGTGAGACATCGGTTTCTCCTTTGAACTGTTCATATCGATCACGCCAGAACGGCCGCAATACACCGAATGGGTAGCGGGCGTCCCTCGATCGCAATCCCGATCAGATGATGTCACACCACAGCCATGCAGTGGATGCTGATGACGCAGGCGACCGGTTCAGGCCATAAGCCATGGGTGCTGCGCAATTACGCAGCCGTTCGGGGCGCTTAATGTGAATATGCATACTGCGGACGCGGCAATCGACGACACGGTGGCGCGGGCGAATGTCCGCCGCCTTGCGGCCGCGCAGGCCTTGACCGGCGCGAACGCCGCTGTGGTGTTTGCGACCGGTTCGATTGTCGGCGCGCAGCTTGCGCCCAGCATTTCGCTCGCGACCCTGCCGCTGTCGATCTACACGCTCGGCCTTGCCGCTGGCACGCTGCCGACCGGCATGATCGCTCAGGCTTACGGCCGACGGGCGGCGTTCATCGCGGGCACCGGCAGCGGCGCGCTATGCGGACTCATCGCCGCCATCGCCATCCTTTACGGCTCATTTGTGCTGTTCTGCTTCGCGACGTTTCTTGGCGGTGTCTATGGCGCGGTCTCGCAATCCTATCGCTTTGCCGCGACCGACAGCGCCAGCATCGCTTACCGGCCAAAGGCGATTTCGTGGGTGATGGCCGGCGGCGTTTTCGCCGGTTTTCTCGGTCCGCAACTCGTGCAGTGGACCATGGATCTGTGGCAGCCCCACCTGTTCGCAGTGAGCTTTCTGGTTCAGGCCGTCGTCGCGCTTATCGCGATGGCGGTGCTGGCCGGTGTCAATGCGCCAAAGCCTGTCGCTGCGCAGATGACCGGAGGCCGGCCGCTCACGGAGATTATCCGGAAACCCCGGTTCATCGCCGCCGTGGTCTGCGGCGCGGTCTCCTATACATGCATGAACTTCCTGATGACGTCGGCGCCGCTGGCGATGAAGTTCTGTGGCCTGTCGCTGAGCGATTCCAATTTCGGCATTCAATGGCACATTGTTGCAATGTTCGGGCCGAGCTTTTTCACCGGCTCGCTGATTTCGCGCTTTGGAGCGGCCAGGGTCGCTGTCATCGGCCTGTTGCTTGAAGCAGCCGCCGCAATCATCGGCCTGTCGGGCATCACCGCGATGCATTTCTGGGTCGGGCTATTCGTCGTCGGCGTCGGCTGGAATTTCTCCTTCGTCGGTGCATCGGCGCTGATCGTCGCAACCCATGGTCCGCAGGAAGGCAAGAAGGTTCAGGCCTTCAACGATTTCATCGTGTTTGGCCTTGTGGCCATCGGTTCGTTCTCATCCGGCCAATTGCTGGCAAGCCATGGCTGGTCGATGGTCAACATCGTGATTTTCCCGGCGGTCGCGCTGGCACTGGCAGGTCTGGCCGTCGCTGCATTCACGCAGCGGCGGGCGGCGGTCTAACCAACCGCGAATTTTACAACGAACACCAGCGCCAGCAGCATCACCGCGGGCTTTGCGTCCGAGAAGCGCCCGGCAAGAATCTTGATCACCGCATAGGTGATGAAGCCGAGCCCGATGCCGGTGGCGATGGAATAGGTCAGCGGCATCGCGATGGCGGTGACCACCGCGGGCGCGTATTCGGTCACATCGTCCCATGCCATGTCCGCAAGACCGCGTGTCATTACGCAGGCGACATAGAGCAATGCGGCGGCTGACGCATAGGCCGGCACCATGCCGGCCAGCGGCGCGAAGAACAGCGCCAGCAAAAAGAACAGCGCGACGAACACCGCCGTCAGCCCGGTGCGTCCGCCGGCGGCAACACCGGATGCGCTTTCGATGTAGCTCGTGGTGGTCGAGGTGCCGATCAGCGCGCCGAACATCGCAGCGAAGCTGTCCGCCAACAGCGCCTGCTTCATGCGCGGCAGTTTGCCGTCCTTGTCGAGAAGACCAGCCCGATGCGTCACGCCGATCAACGTTCCGGCATTGTCGAACACGTCGATGAACAGAAAGCTGAACACCACGATCAGGAACGTCAGTTCGGTGGCGCGCGAGAAATCGAGTTGCAGCAATGTCGGCGACAGTGACGGCGGCAGCGACACCACGCCGTTGAAGCTGGTCAATCCCAGCGGCAGCCCGAGCAACGATACCGCAAGAATGCCGATCAATGTGCCGCTGGCGATGCCCCGCGCATTCATCGCCACGATCAGCGCAAAACCCAAAAGGCACAGCACCGGCGCGGGATGGGCGATGCCGAGCGGTCCCGCAGTGACGAGCGTCGCGGGACTGGCGATAATGATCTTGGCCTGCTCAAGCGCGATGATCGCGAGGAACAGTCCGACACCGGCGGAGATCGCGAATTTCAGGTTTCGCGGGATGGCATCGATGACATATTCCCGCAGGCGAAAAAACGTCAGCACAAGGAAGATCACGCCCGAGCAGAACACCGCGGCCAGCGCCTGCTGCCACGTGTACTTGTAGCCGAGCACCACGGTGAACGCGAAGAACGCGTTGAGCCCCATTCCGGGCGCAAGCGCGATCGGGTAATTCGCCAGAAACGCCATCGCGAACGTGGAGACCGCTGCCGCCAGACAGGTCGCGACGAACACCGCGCCCTTGTCCATGCCGGCGTTCGCGAGGATCACCGGATTGACGAACACGATGTAGACCATGGTCAGGAATGTTGTGAACCCCGCGACGAACTCGGTGCGGACGTTCGTGCCGTTTTGGGTGAGGCCGAACCGGCGATCGACGATTGCTTCCAGTGACGTCTGCGACGGTTCGCTCATCTCGCCTCGCTGTTATCGCGGCCGCGGCCGCACAATGGCCCAGCCGATCCGCAGCAGCGGCTGACGGCCTCTGACCGTGCGCTCGAAGGCGCGCGGCACTTCCGGCACGAGACCGGGAAAACGTTTCTGGATGTCGTCGGGCGGCGTGCCAGCGGTATCGGCGGCGCGCCAGACTACTACGCCGCCGCTCTCGTTGAAGCGCGCGGGCGTCATCCATGGCGTCAGCTGCGGCGTTGCATCGAGCATCACATGCGGGCGCGATGCTGCGGCGAAGCCGATCAGCGTCGCGATCTGCGGATCGCCCGCCACCGCAGCAAGCGGACGGCCGGTGCGACGCTCAAAACTCTCGCCAAAGAAACGTCCGATCTCGCTGGCCGGCAGCGAGGTCTTGACCTCGGCGCTTCCGATCCAGGGCAAAATAAAAGTGATGCCGAGGATTGCGGCGACAGGCGCCGCCATGATGACCAGCCAGACCGAGCGCAGGAGCTGTTGCCGCCGCAGCGCGATGAGATCGCTGGCGGCGACGACGATGGCGAGGCCGGTCAGCAGCAGCGCGATGCCGTCGCCGCCGATGATCTGATCCCGGTCGAACAGCGCGGCGATGAAACTGAGCGCGAAGGGCGGGACGAGCGCAAACACATAAACATAAAGCCGCGCGAAGGGATCGAGCGGCGGACGGAAGATCAGCGGCGGATCGTCCGCCTTGCGGACGAAGTAGCGCGAATTGGCGATCAGCAGCAGCGCCACGCCGGAGAGCGCGAACAGCAGTCCGGCCAGCAGTCCGGCCCATCCGAGCAGCCGGTCCTGCAACTGCGCCACCGCCGGCAATGACGGCAACACCGTCACGTCCGCGCGCAGCACCCACACCAGATATGGCAGCACCACCACGAACACCACGACGGCCGCATAAAGCGGATCGGTCGAGAGCAGCGCACGCCTGCCCTTCTGCGTCGCCAGCACAAAGACGGCCAGCAGTACCAGCAGCGGCAGCGCCGCCGAGGTGGTCAGGATCAGCAAACCGATCTCGACCGGCAGCATGAACCACGCCCTGCGCCGCCCCTGCCCGACGATCTGCCAGGTATGGAGCAGCGTCAGCGCCCAGAGCGGCCGGGCCAGGATCAGCGGGCCGAACTCGGCGCCGGGAAAGGCGAAAGCGGTGATGGTCGCCGTCAGCAGTACCGCAAGGACCGCCTGCTGCGCGCCGACGATGGCGCGGCCGAGCGCGAACAGCGCCCAGAACGTCACGATGAAGCAAAGCTGCGACAGCAGATAGACGCCGAAGATGTGATTGCCGGACAGGCGGAATGCGACATCGGCAAGCCAGAACGCCGCGGGCGGACCGAGATGGGTGCCGACCTGATACTCCCGGCCGAACGCCAGCACCGTCGCCACCTCGCCCGGCGGGCTTCCATACAGCAGCCATGGCAGGAACAGCCACAGCGCCGCCTGCGCCAGCACCACAAGCCAGAAGATCAGGCGGGGCCGCGCGCGGACCAGTTCAACGATCAGGGATGTGAAGCGCATAAAAAGTTTGAACCGGCCTCGCGAGGAACCCGTCACTGATAGAGTGCACGAAGCGATCAGGCAACCGAACCGCTCAGAGCGCCGCGATGGCCTCGTCGGACGATATGAGCATCTCGATTTGCGCGGGCGCCTGGATATCGTCTTCCCCAAAGTGCTTGCGGCGCGACGCCGCGACAGGCGCGAAAAAGCGGCGGTGATGGACCGTCGGCCCGAGCCGGTCGAGCGCTTCGAGATGGGCCGGAACGGCGTACCCCATGTGCTGCTCGAAACCGTAGCCAGGATGATCCTGCGCCAGCCGGCACATCAGCCGGTCCCGCGAGACTTTGGCGACAATGGAGGCGGCAGCGATCGACATCACAATGCCGTCGCCGCCGATCACCGCGTCGCAGTCGCAGGATACAGCCAGCCGGTCGCGGCCATCGACAAAGACATGTTTCGGTGCCTCGGGCAGCGCACGCACCGTGCGCGCCAGCGCCCACAATGATGCACGCAGGATATTGTCGCGATCGATCCGCGACGGCGGCGCAATCGCCACCGAGACGAGCGCGGTCGCGCAGATTTCCTCGAACAGTTCCTCGCGGCGCTCCCGTGTCAGGCGCTTGGAATCGTCGATGCCCTTCGGAATTCGCTTCGGATCGAGAATCACGGCGGCGGCCACCACCGGACCGGCCAGCGGTCCCCGCCCCGCCTCGTCGCAACCCGCCACCGGCCAGACGCCGCGCTTGATCAGCGCGCGCTCACGGCGAAAGGTCGGCGGCGTAACGGCAATGACACCGGTTCGCTTTGCTTTCTTTGCAGCAACTGGAACTGCGGAGGGCTTCGCTCGACTCATGCGGCTATGCTTGCGTTCTTAAAGTAGAACGCGCAACCGCTAATCCCCACTATTATTCCGGCAGATGAACACGCCTGTCATCCCCGACCTCAATGCCGGGGGCAATGACAACTTCCCACGGATGGCCATCGGGATCGGTGAAATATCCCGAATACCCGCCATAACCGGTGCGATGCGCGCCCTTTTGCAGCCGCGCGCCTTGAGCGACAGCGAACGCCAGCACGTCATCGACTTCGCTCTCGCTTCGGCAGTTCCACGCCAGGGTGATTCCCCGAAAGCCTGCGGGCTGCGGCTGCGCCGGCAGACCGGCATCCAGCGCCAGCTTGTCCCATGAATACAGCGCCAGAACCGTCGCACCGGTGTCGAAAAACGCGACTTCTTCGCCTGTCACTTGGAGCTTTCGCTCAAAGCCCAGAGACTCGTAAAACGCGATGCTCCGGCGCATGTCGCTGACGCCGAGCGTCACGACGGTGAATCGCGCAACCGGTTTGGGGAGACTCATAACACAGCGCCCTTTGCAGTCAGAACAGATCCAGTTGCTCGTTTGCGGGCTTGGGCCGCGCGAAATGCGCGGTCGTCAGCTTGGAGCGCCGCTTGTTGAGGCCGAGTTTCTCGCAGGCGATCTCGAACCGCCGCCCGATCATCCAGGCCATCGGCCCGGTGCCCTTCATACGGGTCCCCCATTGCGAGTCGTAGTCGCGGCCGTCACGCATGTCGCGGATCAGGGTGAAGACATGGCGATAGCGATCCGGATAATTCGCCATCAGCCACTCGCGGAACAAATCGCGCACTTCGAGCGGCAGCCGCAGCAAAACGTAGCTCGCTTCCTTCACGCCGGCGTGCGCTGCTGCGTCCAGAATGCGCTCCATCTCGGAATCGTTCAGCGCCGGTATGACGGGCGCGACCATCACCGTGGTCGGAATGCCGGCTTCCGATAGTTGGCGCAGCGCCTCCAGCCGCTTCGGCGGCGTCGCCGCGCGCGGCTCCATGGTGCGCGCGAGTTTCGGATCCAGCGTCGTCACCGAGATCGCAACCTTGGCGAGATTTCGTTTCGCCATCCGTGCCAGAATATCGATGTCGCGGGTCAGCAGCGCGGATTTCGTGACAATGCCGACCGGATGCCCGGTGCGTTCCAGCACCTCGAGAATACCGCGCATGATTTTGTGCTCGCGCTCGATCGGCTGATACGGATCGGTATTGGTTCCGATCGCGATCATGCGCGGCTCGTAGCCCGGCGCGGACAGTTCCTTTTGGAGCAGTTCCGGGGCGTCGGGCTTGGCGAACAATTTGGACTCGAAATCGAGCCCCGGCGACAATCCCAGATAGGCGTGGGTCGGACGCGCGAAGCAATAAACGCAGCCGTGCTCGCATCCCCGGTACGGGTTGATCGAGCGGTCGAAGCCGATGTCCGGCGAGTCGTTGCGGGTGATGACCTTGCGCGCGGTATCGACCGCGACCGTGGTCTTGAAGGGAGGCAGGTCTTCGAGGCTCTGCCAGCCGTCGTCGAAGGTGACGCGCGCTTCCGCCTCATAGCGCCCGCTGACGTTGGACTGCGCGCCGCGGCCCCTGCGCCGCTGGCTGTCGATCGCCACTTCGATCTCGGCAAAGGGAGAAGGACCACCCGCCGGATCAGAGGGGGGCGTCACCGGCGGGTGTTTGAGGGCATGGGATGCATGGCTCATGGAGAGAACATAGCACCACACGAGAACAAAACAAGAACTTCAATATCGTCCCCGCACAGATTCTTTTCCCGGAGGCCGCCCTCCGGTGTGCCGCTTCGCGAGGGCTCGTTCCCGGATCGCAGCCGTTAATGAATGCCGCAAAAAGCTGCACCGGACGGGCTGTTCTGAGTGTGACAAGATGATAACGATGCCGCATCTGTCGTCCGGCGATCACGTATTTCACCAAGTCATGATCAGCGTTGTCATTCCAACCGAAGGCGTCGAGCAACCCGTTGTTGCCACCCTTGCGGCCCTGGTGCCGGGCGCCGCGGCCGGCATCATCCGGGACGTGGTGCTGGTCGATCGCTCGCAGACCGACACCATCGAGCGGGTGGCCGATGTTGCCGGGTGCAATTTCCTGAAGTTCGAGGGCTCGCGCGCTGCGGCGCTCGCGGCGGGCGCCGAGCAAAGCCGGTCTCCCTGGCTGCTGTTCCTGCTTCCGGGCGCTGTGCTGGATTCCGGTTGGATCGACGAGACCTCGCAGTTCATTCAGAGCGTGTCCCTGAGCGGCCGTCAGCGGGCCGGCATCTTCCGCTATGCGCGCCCACCCTATGAGGACGCAACGGTGCGCGACGGGGTGAAATCGCTCGCGCGCTTTATTGCCGGCCCGTCCACCGATCAGGGTCTGCTGATTTCCCGCGATCATTATGAGCGGGTCGGCGGCTATGCCCCTGCCGCGCGCCGGGCCGAGGCTAAACTGATCTCGAAGCTCGGCCGCACCGGCCGCGCCGTGCTGCGGACCCGGATTTTCGTCGCCGCCTGATAATATTTGACTCCGTCAACTTATTAGTTGACCCCGTCAACAATCATGCCAGAATGCCCGTAACACCAGGACGAGGCATGTTGGCCCATGGACACCCTTCATGATGGCGGGAATGACGACCGGATCGCCGCAGTCCGGCGGTTCAACCGCATCTACACCCGCAAGATCGGCGTGCTCGAACAGCATCTGCTGGAAAGCCCGTTCACCCTGACCGAGGCCCGCGTGCTGTTCGAACTGGCGCATCGCGGTGGCGCCCTCGCCAAGGAGATCGGCGCCGAACTCGGCCTCGACGCCGGTTATCTCAGCCGCATCGTTCAGGCTTTTACAGAACAGGGACTGATCACGCGCAAGCCAGTCCCCGCCGACCGCAGGCAATTCGAGCTGGCGCTCACCGCCAAGGGCAAGCAGGCGTTCTCCCGCCTCGAACGCGCGTCCCATGATGAAGTCAGCAAGATGATCGCGGCATTGCCGGCGGGCGGCGGGCAGCGCCTTGTCGCCGCGATGACAACGATCGAGCGGTTGCTGGATAATACAGCCACGCGACCCGAGGTGACGCTTCGCACCCACCGGCCCGGCGACATGGGCTGGGTCGTGCAGCAGCACGGCGCCCTCTACGCCCGCGAATACAACTGGGACATTTCATTCGAAGGCCTCTGCGCGGAAATCGCCGCGCAGTTCCTGAAAAATTTCGATCCCGTCCGCGAGCGCTGCTGGATCGCCGAGATCGACGGCCAGCGGGTCGGCTCGGTGTTTCTGGTGAAGCACACCGATGACGTGGCGAAGATTCGTCTGCTGCTGATCGATCCGGCGGGACGCGGTTTCGGGACCGGCAAGCGGCTAGTGGACGAGTGCATCGCCTTCGCGCGGAGCTGCGGCTACCGCAAGATCACGTTGTGGACCCAGAGCATGCTGCTTGCCGCGCGCGGCATTTACCAGAAAGCAGGGTTCGTGCATGTCGCGACCGAACCGCACCACAGTTTCGGTCACGACCTGATCGGCGAGACCTGGGAGCTTGACCTGTGATGTCCTCGCGTCGCGAACCCGCGCGGCGCATCACGCCGGACCTCATCGCATTTCACAAGATCGACGCGAAGCGCCTTCGTCTTGCAGCCCGTCGCCACGCCTTGCGCGCGGTCCTTGCGTGGCTGGTAAAAACTCTCAGCCGACGATAGTTGCCGGTCCTACTTCGCCTTGCCGCGCTTTAAGTGCTCGTCCAGCCGCGGCATGATCTCCACGAAATTACACGGCTTGGTGCGGTAATCAAGCTGTGCCGCGAGAATGCCGTCCCAGCCATCGCGGCAGGCGCCGGGCGAACCCGGCAGACAGAAGATGAACGTCGCACCGGCAACACCTGCGGTGGCGCGGCTTTGAATCGTCGAGGTGCCGATCTTGGCGTGGCTCAGCATGTGAAACGCAATCGAGAAACCATCCATCCGCTTCTCGAACAGCGGCTCGACCGCTTCCGGCGTCACGTCACGGCCGGTGAAACCGGTGCCGCCGGTCGTAATGACCACATCGACGCCGGGATCGGCGATCCACGCTTTCAGTTTTGCGCGGATCTCCTCGACGTCGTCGGTGACGATGTCACGCCCGGCAAGACGATGGCCGGCCGCCGTCAGCCGGTCCGCCAGCGTCGTCCCCGATTTATCGTCGGCGAGCGCGCGCGTATCGGACACCGTCAGCACCGCGATATTTAGCGGGATGAACTGCTGAGTTTCGTTGATTGAAGACATCGCGTTTCTATTCCTTGAGCCGTCACCCTGAGGTGCGAGGCGATTCCTGCGCCGACCCTCGAGGGCGACGGCAACACGCTGTCATCCTTCGAGGCTCGCACCTCAGGATGACGAATCCTGCCGACTAGAGCTGAACACCGGGCGCGAACGTGTTGCAGGCCTGCACGCTGCCCTGCTGGTAGCCGGTCATGAACCAGCGCTTGCGCTGCGCGGCCGATCCGTGCGTGAACGAGTCGGGCACGACGCGGCCCTGGGCCTGCCGTTGCAGCGTATCGTCGCCGATCGCAGACGCGGTCTGCAACGCCGCATCGATGTCGCCTGCTTCGAGGAAGCCCGGCCGCTTCTTCTCCTCGCGATTGACCCACACGCCGGAGAGGCAGTCCGCCTGCAGTTCGACGCGGACCTGGATCGCATTCGCCTCGGCCTTGCTGCCGGCCCGCTCCTGCATCTGGCGCGCCTTGTCGAGAATGCCGAGCAGGTTCTGGATGTGGTGGCCAGCTTCATGCGCGATGATGTAGGCCGCGGTGAACTTGCACGCATTGCCGGAGCAGCCGCGGAACCGGGTCTCAACCTCGCGGAAGAATCCGGTGTCGAGGAAAATCTGCTTGTCCGGCGGACAATAGAACGGGCCCATGGCTGACTGCGCCATGCCGCAGCGGCCGCCATTGGTGGCATTGCGGAACAGGACGATACGCGGGCCGCGGTAGGTCTGGCCGCTGGCCGAGAAGATTTCGCTCCACCGGTCGTCGATTTCGCCCAGCACGCCGGCGATCATGCTGCCCATCTCGTCCGTCGGCGCTCCGGCCTTCGGCGGGCTGCTGGTGCGGCGGTCGGTCTGATAGGTGGGAGCCTGCTGGCCGCCGGTGAGAATTTCCGCGCCGCCGATCAGGATGCGCGGATCGATTCCCACAGCCCAGCCGATCAGGCCGAGCACAATGACGGTGCCGATGCCCAGTCCGCCGCCTCCACCCATCGGGAATCCGAAACCGCCGCCACCGCCCCCGCTATCGTCGCGGCGATCGTCGATATTGTCGCTGCGGCGAAAGTCATCGTAACGCATCGGAAATCTCCTCAACCGGCAAGCGCGTCATGGCGACACGCAACGGAGCCGCAAAGTATCTGTTAACGATTCATACCGCGCCCGGCAAAAATTGCCTAGTGCGGCATTTCGATGTGTTTCCACTCCGTGACATGAATGCGGGCTGAATTCTGCAGTGAAACACGCGCTGCACCGGCAATTCCGGCCGTTGACTGCATTGCAGCGGCGCATGTGCGTCTTGCAATTCGCGATGCGCGCGACGTTTCGGAATCAATTTCGAATTCGTCACAAACCTTTTTGCGATTAAGCCGATTTTTACCTTGGGCATTCATGGTGATGACAGTCGGATTTGTTGGTCCCGCGTCGCCGACTGCGTCGCCTGAGTCAGGTTTTGAGTCATGGTAGTGTCGCGTCGCGGGGCGTCTGCAAAGGCGCCCCGCACTCAATTTGAAATGCCCAGTTCGCATATCGTCGTCGGCGATTGCGTCGCCGAGATGTCAAAGATGCAGGCCGGCTCGGTCGACCTGATCTTCGCAGATCCTCCGTACAATCTGCAATTGAAGGGCGATCTCAAGCGTCCCGACGAATCGCATGTCGATGCGGTCAACAACGACTGGGACAAGTTCTCCTCCTTCGCCGCCTACGACGACTTCACGCGGGCGTGGCTGCTTGCGGCCCGCCGCATCATGAAACCGTCGGCGACGATCTGGGTGATCGGCTCCTATCACAACATTTTCCGCGTCGGCGCGATCATGCAGGACCTCGGCTTCTGGGTTCTCAATGACATCGTGTGGCGCAAGACCAATCCGATGCCGAATTTCCGCGGCCGCCGCTTCACCAACGCCCACGAGACGATGATCTGGGCGGCGCGCGACGAGAACGCCAAGGGCTATACCTTCAATTACGAAGCGCTGAAGGCGGCCAACGAGGACGTGCAGGCGCGTTCCGACTGGCTGATCCCGCTTTGCACCGGCGACGAACGCCTCAAGGGCGGCGACGGCAAGAAAGTTCATCCGACGCAGAAGCCGGAAGGTCTGCTGGCGCGCGTGCTGCTCTCGTCATCGAAGCCCGGCGACCTCGTGGTCGACCCTTTCAACGGCACCGGCACCACCGGCGCTGTCGCCAAGCGCCTCGGCCGCCGCTATGTCGGCTTCGAGCGCGATCAGACCTATGCAACGGCCGCCGAAGCGCGCATCGCCGCCATCGAGCCACTGCCGGAAGCAACACTGGCTCCGTTCATGACTGCGCGCGGTGCACCGCGTGTCGCGTTCTCCGAACTGGTCGAGCGCGGCATGATCGTGCCCGGCACCAAGCTGGTCGATTCCAAGAAGAAGCACGCCGCCCTGGTGCGCGCCGACGGCGCCATCATGCTCGGCGACAAGGTCGGCTCGATCCATCGCATGGGCGCGCTGGCTCAGGGAGCCGAAGCCTGCAACGGCTGGTCGTTCTGGCACGTCGAGACCAAGAAGGGTCTCAAGCTGATCGACGAACTCCGCGCCGAAATCCGCAGCGAGATGGCGGCGGGCTGAGGTTCTGGAATTCTGGATATTGCGCCGCGCCGGCAACACCGGCGCGGCGTTTTGCATATCAGACAGCCGCCCGTAGTTGCGATTTCGGAAACGGACCGAGCACCCGCTCGACCAGAGCCGTGTCACAGTACTCCTTGATCTGCGTGATCCTGCCGTTCTGAACACGCCAGACCATGCAGTACTCGTTGTCGTAGCGATCGCCTGATTTTGTGACATTGTCGCCCTTTGCCTCGACCACGACGGTGTCGCCTTCGGCGATGAAGTTGAACGCCAGCGTACGCGGGCGATCCGCCAGCAAGGCTCGCAAATGCGCGAACAGGCCTTTCGTGATGGCATCCTTGCCCTTGAAGCTGCCCGACCATGAGCACTGGCCGGTCTGCACCCACACCGCATCGTCCGCGAGATGATCGATGAAGGTCGTCCCGCTGCGGCTCGCGCTGTCGGTGAAAATCTGCTGGATCAGTTTCTTGTTGGCTTCGGCACTCATCGGTTCCATCCTGTGCTTGAGTTGATGGAGGGATGATGGGCCTGGCATCGGTATTCTTCCAATCGATGCTTCGTATAGTGTATATTCGCCAGATGAATTTAGCCTCGCTCGATCTCAACCTGCTGGTCGCTCTCGACGCGCTGCTGCTCGAGGCCAATGTCGGCCGCGCGGCAATGCGGATCGGCCTCTCGCAGCCGGCGGCCAGCCACGCGCTGCGGCGGCTGCGCGATGTGCTCGGCGATCCGCTGCTGGTGCGCACCGGTGCACGGATGGAACTGACGCCGCGCGCGCAGGCGCTGCGTGCGCCGCTGGCGCAGGCGCTGGACCAGGTGCGCGGCCTGTTCATGCCGGACGAGTTCGATGCCGCGCGCAGCGAACGGCGCTTTCGCCTGATGATGCCGGACCTCGCCGTCGAACTGTTGATGCCGCCGCTGATGAAGAAGCTGGATGCTGTGGCGCCCGGTGTGCGGATCGACGTGGTGCCGTGGCGCGGGCCCGCGATCTTCACCGCCGAATTCGCCCGCACCATCGACATGGTGATCAGCATCGGCGACGCCTTCAAGGGATTTCACCGGCAACTGCTTTACACCGACTCCGATGCGCTGGCGGTGCGGCGCGGACATCCTGCGGGCGCGCGATTGAAGAACAAGGAGACGTTCTTCCAGGCGCGGCATGTCGCAGTCATCATTCGCGGGCAGAGCGAGGACCTGATCGACACCTGGCTGCGCAGCAAAGGCCAGGAGCGGCGGATCGCGCTTGTGGTCCCGAGCTATATCGAAGCGCTGCATGTCGCCGCGCGCACCGACCTCGTCGCCTTCGTGCCGCGGCGTCTGATCGCCGCGCTGTCGAAGCAACTGTCGCTGACGACGGTCGCGCCGCCGCTCGATCCGGGGATCGACGAACAATTCATGTTCTATCCGACACGCGCGCAGATGGACCCCGGTTCGATCTGGCTGCGAACCATTATGCTCGGAATAGGAAAAAATTTAGGGCGGATTGATGGAAAGGCCCCGCGTTAGTCCCATACTTTTTTTCGCAGTTGCACGCTCATCGTGTCCCATGTCATGACGCAGGTCAGTCACAGGAGCTTATCATGACGGTTCTTATCGCGGGGGGCGGGATCGGCGGGCTGACGCTCGCACTGAGCCTTCACCAGATCGGTATTCCGTGCCGCGTGTTTGAAAGCGTGCCGGAACTGAAGCCGCTCGGCGTCGGCATCAATGTGCTGCCGCATGCCGTGCGCGAACTGATCGAACTCGGCCTGCTCGACAAGCTCGATGCCGCCGGCGTCAGGACGAAGGAACTGTCGTACTTCTCCAAGCATGGAAAGCCGATCTGGAGCGAACCGCGCGGGATAGAGGCCGGATACAAGTGGCCGCAGTTCTCGATCCATCGCGGCACGCTGCACCAGATCCTGCTCGACGCCGTGGTTGAGCGTCTCGGCGCGGACAATCTGCTCAACAGTCATCATGTCACGAGCTTCACCGACTCGCCCGAAGGCGTATCGGCGAATTTCATCGACAAGGCCACCGGCAAGGATGTCGGCACCTACGATGGCTCGCTGCTGATCGCTGCCGACGGCATTCACTCCGCCATTCGCGCCAGGCTCTATCCCGACGAAGGCCCGCCGATCTGGAACGGCCGCATTCTCTGGCGCGGCATCACCGAGAGCGACGCGTTTCTCTCCGGCCGCACCATGATCATGGCCGGCCACGAGGTTCTGAAGTTCGTCTGCTATCCGATTTCGAATGCGCCGTTGCCGAACGGCAAATTCCGCATCAACTGGATCGCCGAACGGCTGCTGCCGCCGACTTACTCGTGGCGTCGCGAGGACTACAACCGCGCAGCCAAGCTCGACGAATTCCTGCCCTGGTTCGAGGACTGGACGTTCGACTGGCTCGACGTGCCCGGCCTGATCCGCAATTGCGCGCACGCTTACGAATATCCGCTGGTGGACCGCGACCCGATCGACCGCTGGACCTTTGGCAACATCACGCTGATGGGCGACGCCGCACATCCCATGTATCCGATCGGCTCCAACGGCGCGTCGCAGGCCATTCTCGACGCCCGCGTGCTGACACGGGAAATCCTCAAGCACGGCGAAACCGCAACCGCGCTTCAGGCCTATGAAGCCGAGCGCCGTCCCGCGACCACCGAACTCGTCAAGCTCAACCGCCGCAACGGCCCTGAGCAGGTGATGCAACTGGTCGAGGAGCGCGCGCCCAACGGCTTCAATGTCGTAACCGAGGTCATGTCGCAGCAGGAACTGGAAGACGTTGCCAACACCTACAAGCGGGTCGCGGGCTTTCAGGTCGACGCGCTCAACGCCAAGCCGCCGATCGTGCCGAGGCCCGAGACATCGTTCCTGTCGAGCGCCGGATGAATCGGGAGGCGCGGCAGGTTCCCGGGATCAGCCGCGCTTTCATCCACTGGCGGCGGCTGGTTGCGATCAACGCCGCGATCATCATCGGTTACGCGATCTACAAGATCGTCCATGACGTCCCCGATATGGAGTATGTCCATCTCCTGGTCGGCTATCATTTCGGTTTCACCAAGCGCGCGCTGATCGGCGCAATCGTCTCGCTCGGCGCCGACCGTGTCCCGCCATGGCTGGTCTACGTGCTCGGCGGCACAGCGCTGCTTGCCACCGCCGGGCTCTATCTGCTCCTGTTTAAAAAGACATTTGGCTTTTCGCAGGCGACCGCACCGCTGCTCGTCTTCATCATGGGATCGCCGTTCTTCCTGAAGAACTTCGTCAAGACCATCGGCTATTTCGACATCTACGGATGCATGTTCGCGATCGTGATGCTGCTGATCCCGGCGCGCTCGATCGCCTTTGTCGTGCTGGCGGCATGCGGCTCGATTGCGCTCATCCTGATTCACCACATCCATATGCTGCTTTATGTTCCGGCCATCGCTGCGATTGTCGCGATCCGGTATTATTGCAACGGCCATCTATCAAAGCCCGACATCGCGGTGGGCGCTGCGATGGCGGGACTTGTGTCGGCGGTTTTCGTCGCCGTTCAGATCTACGGCAACGTCCCGGTGTCCCAGGCAGAGTTTTCGCAATTTCTGCGCAGCCGGATGGGCAACGGCGGCGCCGCAACCGACGCGCTGTCGTTTGCCTACATCTGGTTCAGGACATTGCCTGATGAGATCAGCGAGACCTGGAAGACCATGCCGACAAATCTGTCGACCGCATGGGCGTATCCGATCCTGATCGCGCTCCATACGCCGCTAATCAGATACTTCCGCGACTCGATCCGCGCGCTGACATCACCTCATCACCGCCGCGTGGTGCTGGCTGCGCTGGTGCTGATCAGCCTCGGCTATCTCGTGATCTGCATCACGGTGTTCGATTACGCGCGCTGGGTTTCGAGCTGGGCGGTGTGCATGATGCTGATGCTGCATGCGGTCAAGCAGTTGCCCGCCAGCGGTCCTGTCGCGCTGATTGCAGAAGACGACAAGCGCGCGCTTGCCTGCGCCATCGTTCTGACCGCGATTCCGCGCGTGGGAATTATCCGGCCTTTCTGACGCGGGGCGGCTTGTCCGGCGGATCAAACGTGAGCATCACGTCTATCGCAAGCATGCACGACTCTGGCAGCGTCATTGCGGCTTCGGTCGCGGCGATTAGTGCTGGTGCGCAATACGCCATTGGCCGCCGCTATCGACAACAACGAGGCTGTAGCGCGCCGGAGCTGAAAAACTCTGGCCGTCGGCTCTGGTGCCCGAAAATTCGTAGATCCCGGCAAGAACAAACGCACTGTCCGAAAGTTTCGTTACCGTCGGCGCATCGACAAGCTTCACCTGCGTGCGATTTTTTGCGCTCGCGGCGAAATAGGCCTTCAACAGCTCAGGGCCCGACGAAATCGAAGGGCTCAGCGTACCAAACAGCGTCGCCTCGGTCGTGTACATCCTGACGATGTCATCCACCTCACCCGCGTTGAATGCCTTTTCCCATTTCGTGACAACGCCCGCGGCATCTTCCGCTGGCCCCGCCGACGCGAAATGAGATCCAAGAATGAAAAAATGAAAACATGCCGCTAACTTTAATGACAACTGGCGCATTTGTTCCTCGTCCTATGTTGCGGGAAACGAGCAGGGCCGGCTCACGGAGCCTGCCAAATAACACACGAGTGTAAAGCCACAAAATGACAATTGCGATTCAGGAACCGGCTAATCGCCCAATCCGTGCGCGATCACCTTGCGCATCACGTTCGGCAGCGCCTCATCCTTCAGCGTCGCGACCGGCACCCAGCGCATGCCCTGTGGTGCGCGGGTGCGCGCGGCAACGCTCGCGGTGTAGACCACAAGCTCGAGCGGGAAATGCGTGAACACATGCGTGACCACGCCCGCCTTGCGATGCCAGCGCGGCACATTGATCGCCGGAGCCTGTTCGCGCGCATCCCTGTCGTCATGACCGGCCAGCCATTCGGAGGTCGGCACTTCCGTCATGCCGCCGAGCAGTCCTTTTTCCGGCCGCGTGCGAACGAGGAGTTCGTCGCTGCGCGTCACCACGAACGCCGCCCCTCGCCGCAGCGTGCCGGTCTTCTTCGGGGCCTTGCGCGGAAACGTCTCCTGATCGCCGCGCTCGCGCGCGGCGCAGTTGTCGTTGAGAGGACAGAGCGCGCAGGCGGGCTTCTTCGGCGTGCAGATGGTGGCGCCGAGATCCATCAGCGCCTGCGCGCTGTCGCCCGCGCGTGAATCCCAGAGAAGCGTCGCAGCCAGTTCCCGAATTCGCGGCTTCGATTTCGGCAGCGGCTCCTCCACCGCAAACAGCCGCGACACCACACGCTCGATATTGCCGTCCACCGGCATGGTCTGACGGTCGAACGCGATCGCGGCAATCGCAGCCGCCGTGTAGGGCCCGACGCCCGGCAGCGTGCGCAGGCCTTCTTCGGTATCGGGAAATGCGCCGCCATGGTCGCGCAGCACCGTGACGGCGCAGGCGTGAAGGTTGCGCGCGCGGGAGTAGTAGCCCAGCCCAGCCCACATTCTCAAAACATCATCGAGCGAGGCCGCGCCGAGCGCCGCCACCGTCGGCCAGCGCGCGGTGAATTTCTCGAAATATGGCCCGACCGCTTTCACGGTGGTTTGCTGCAACATGATTTCCGACAGCCACACCCGGTAGGGGTCGCTGGCGCGGCCCGGCAGTGCGCGCCACGGCAGTTGCCGCCGATGGCGATCGTACCAAGCGAGCAACAGCGCCGGGCGATCGGCTTCAGCACGGTCCTGAGATTTCTTCCGCCGCGCGGCAGCGCCTGATAAGGTCATGGGACAATATGTACCGACGACACCCGCTCATGAACAAGCCCGGTCCCCTCACCGCGAAGCCGTTATCCGCATTGCTCGGCAGTGCGATCAACGATGTCTTCGCCAAGCAGGGCTTTGCCTCGCGCGAACTGGTGACGCGGTGGGCCGAGATCGTCGGCGCCCAAGTGGCGGCCCATTCGGAACCTCTGAAAATCCAGTGGCCGCGGCCGGTCGAGAACCAGGTCCCTGAACCGGCGACGCTGGTGCTGCGGGTCGAAGGCCCGATGGCGCTGGAAATCCAGCATACCTCGGACGTCATTCTGGAGCGGGTCAACCGCTTCTTCGGCTGGAACGCGGTGGGCCGGATCGCGCTGCGTCAGGCGCCGCTGTCGCAACGGCCGAAGCCCCGGGTCCGGAAGGCGCCCGACCCGAGCGCCGTCGCCGAGGTCGAGGCCTCGCTGGGCACCGTGGAGGACGGCGATCTGCGCGCAGCGCTGGCGCGGCTGGGCGCATCGATCAAGCGAAATTGAGCCCTATGTGACGGCGCCTGGCTTCGGCCCGGCATTGCCACAATCATGGTTTCAAGCTAGCGAAACGTTCCCCATCAGGCGTGACAACGCCGTTCGCACGACTTTCCGGAGCAGACCGTTGAACATCACGCGCCGCACCTTCACCGCCGCCTTGTCCCTCGCTGGCGCCTCTGCCGCACTCGGCCTTTCGCCGTGGCAGTTTTTCAGCCCGGCCAGCGCCCAGACCGCCGCCGAGATCAACCAGGCCGGCGAACTCGGCGACATGGCGCTCGGCTCGAAGGACGCCCCCGTCACCATCATTGAATACGCTTCCATGACCTGCCCGCATTGCGCGGCGTTCACCAAGGACGTGTTCCCGCAGATCAAGACCAACTACATCGATACCGGCAAGGTGCGCTTCATCTTCCGCGAATTCCCGCTCGATCAGGTGGCGCTCGCCGCTTCGGCGCTGGCGCGCTGCGTCGCCAAGGACGATGCGCCGAAATACTTCGCGATCGTCGACATCCTGTTCAAGCAGCAGAACGATCTGGCCTCGGACGCGCTCGGCACCATCAACCGCGTCGGCAAGCAGGCCGGTTTCAGCGAGCAGATGATCAAGGACTGCGTGCAGAGCGACCCGAAAATCCAGAAGGGCATTCTGGATGTGCGCGAGCACGCCTACACCAAGCTCAAGGTCAACTCGACGCCGTTCTTCTTCGTCAACGGAACCGTGGTGAAGGGCGAGACCTCGTTCGAAGCCTTCGAAAAGATGATCAAGCCATTGCTGAAGAGCTAAGCGTGGCGGGCGGAACCGGTCCAGTTCCACGGACCATTCGCCCGAAACACACTGAAATCCCTCGGAAATCCCTTTAAATCCCTTGGGAAAAGCCTTGCGGGCCGGTTGCCCTGCAGGGCCAGCCTCGCCATTGTGCGGACAGTTCGAGGCGCATTCCGCGACTCAGTTATACTGGCACAGGCCTGCTATGACCTTGCCCCGGCTGGATAATTCCGACTCCGGTAGTTCCCCGGCCAACAGAGCACCGATTGCATGAAACTCACCCGTCTTCGCCTTCATGGATTCAAATCCTTCGTTGAGCCGACCGATTTTCTGATCGAGCCGGGCCTGACCGGCGTCGTCGGTCCGAACGGTTGCGGCAAATCGAACCTCGTTGAAGCGCTGCGCTGGGCGATGGGCGAAACCTCGCACAAGTCGCTGCGTGCCGCCGACATGGACGCGGTGATCTTCGCCGGCTCCGGCAACCGCCCGGCGCGCAATCACGCCGAAGTGGCGATGACCATCGACAATTCCGATCGCTCGGCGCCATCCGCCGTGAACGATCAGGACATGCTGGAAATTTCCCGCCGCATCGAGCGCGAAGCCGGCTCGGTCTATCGCATCAACGGCAAGGATGTGCGCGCGCGCGACGTGCAGATCCTGTTTGCGGATGCCGCCACCGGCGCACGCTCGCCCGCCCTCGTCCACCAGGGCAAGATCGGCGAAATCATTCAGGCGCGTCCCGACCAGCGCCGCCGCGTGCTGGAAGACGCCGCCGGCGTCGCCGGTCTGCATGCGCGCCGTCATGAGGCCGAACTGCGCCTCAAGGCGGCCGAGACCAACCTCACCCGCGTCGAGGATGTCATCGGCCAGTTGGCGAGCCAGATCGAAGGCCTCAAGAAGCAGGCGCGGCAGGCGATCCGCTATCGCGAAGTCGCCGCCAAGGTCCGCAAGGCCGAGGCCATGCTGTTTCACCTGCGCTGGATTCAATCCCATGCCGATGTCGCCGAGGCCGGCCAGACCCACGACCTGAACGTGCGCGAACAGGCCGAGCGCACCCTCCAGCAGGCCGAAGCCGCACGCATCCAGGCGATCCGCGCCTCCGAACTGCCGGGCCTGCGCGAGAGCGAAGCGCGCGCCGCTGCCGGTTTGCAGCGCCTGACCAATGCCCGCGAAATGCTCGACCGCGAGGAAGCGCGGGCCAGGGAGCGCGTCACCGAACTCGACCGGCGCCTGACGCAGTTCGCCGCCGACATCGAACGCGAGCAGCGGCAACTGTCCGACGCCGACGTCGCGCTGGCGCGGCTCGAATCCGAAGACAGCGTGCTCAAGGACGAGATCAGGTCGCGCGTCGAAAAGCGCAGCGGCGCCGATGAGCGCGTTGCCGAAGCCGAAGCGACCCTTGCCGCGGCCGAACGGACCTTCTCCGAACTGACCACCGCGCTCGCCGATCTCACCGCCAAGCGCAACCAGATCGAAGCCAATGTCCGCACCCATCGCGACCGTCTTGCGCGGCTCGATCAGGACATCGTCAACGTCCAGAGCGAAGTCGAGAAGCTTGCCGCGGAGACCGGCGGCCTCGGCGACCTCGATGAACTTGCGGCCGCAATGGAAGCGGCGGCGGAGACGTTGCTGATTTCCGAAACCACGACGCAAGCCAGCGAGGCTGCGCATGTCAGCGCCCGCGCCAGGCTGGAAGCATCGCGTGCCCCGCTTGCCGATGCTGAAAAGCGCGTGCAGCGGCTGGAGACCGAAGCCAAGACGATCTCCAAGATCGTCAACGGCGAGACCAAGAACCTGTGGCCGCCGATCATCGACGGCGTCAACGTCGCCAAGGGTTTCGAGAAGGCACTGGGCGCCGCGCTCGGCGACGATCTCGACGCGCCGGTCGATCCGACCGCACCGATGCGCTGGTCCAGCTTCGGCGTGATCGAAGGCGATCCGTCGCTGCCCGAAGGCATCGAAGCGCTTGCCGCTCATGTCACCGCGCCGCCGGAACTGGCGCGGCGTCTGGCGCAGATCGGCATCGTCAGCCGCGAACGCGGCGCGCAGCTTGCACCGCAGTTGAAGACCGGCCAGCGGCTGGTTTCGCGCGAGGGCGACCTGTGGCGCTGGGACGGGTTCGTCGCTGCGGCCCATGCTCCGACCGGCGCGGCACGGCGGCTCGCCGAGCGTGCCCGTCTCGTCGACATCGAAGCCGAGATCGAGCAGGCGCGGGCCGATGCGGCCGCCAAGCGTCAGGCACTGGAAAATGCCGAGGCCGAACTCAAGGCTGCGTCCGCAGCCGAAAGCTCCGCACGCGAAGCTGCGCGTAATGCCCAGCGCGAAGCCAATGCCGCGCGCGAACGCCATGCCAATGCGGAGCGCGAAATCAATCGGCACGCCTCGCACCGCTCGGCCCTCGACGAACGCGCCGCCCGCCTCGCGGCGGATCGCGCCGAGGCACACAGCGCTCACGAAGCCGCCGTCGCCGCTCTGGAGGAGTTGCCGTCGAGCGCGGAGAACGAAGAAAAGCTCGCCACTGTTCGCGCCGACATGGACGGCCACCGCCGTCTGGCCGCGCAGGTGCGCGCCGAGGCGCAGGCGCTGGCCCGCGAAGCCGAACTCGCCGACCGCCGTGTGCAGGCCATCCTTGCCGAGCGCAGCGAGTGGCAGAACCGCAAGGAAAACGCCGCGTCGCAGATCGCGACCGTCGAGACCCGCATCGTCGAGGTCAACACCGAGCGCGCCGAACTCGAAAACGCACCGGAAGTGTTCGCCGAAAAGCGCAGCGCGCTGATCAGCGAAATCGAGCATGCCGAAGCCGACCGCCGCATGGCCGCCGATGCGCTGGCCACAGCCGAAACTGCGATGGCGGAAACCGACCGCGTGGCCCGCGCCTCGCTCGACGCGCTGTCCTCCGCACGCGAGGCCTGCGCCCGCTCCGAGGAGCGCATGGAAGGCACCCGCCGCCGCCTCGAAGACATCGAACGTGAAATCCGCGACATGCTGGAGGTCGAGCCGCACGGCGTCGCCGCTCTCGCCGAGATCACCCCGGAAACCGAGCTTCCGGCCGTGACCGATGTCGAGGCCGATCTGGAAAAGCTGCGCCGCGACCGCGAGCGCCTCGGCGCCGTCAACCTGCGCGCCGAAGAAGAACTGCGCGAGGTCGAGGCCCAGCATCTCAACCTCACCACCGAGCGTGACGATCTGGTCGAAGCCATCAAGAAGCTGCGCACCGGCATCCAGAGCCTCAACAAGGAAGCGCGCGAGCGCCTGCTGACCTCGTTCGAGACGGTCAACGCTCACTTCAAGCGGCTGTTCACCGAGCTGTTCGGCGGCGGCCAGGCCGAACTGACCCTGATCGAGAGCGACGATCCGCTCGAAGCCGGTCTCGAAATCATCGCCAAGCCGCCCGGCAAGAAGCCGCAGACGCTGTCGCTGCTCTCCGGCGGCGAGCAGGCGCTGACAGCGCTGGCGCTGATCTTCGCGGTGTTCCTCACCAATCCGTCGCCGATCTGCGTGCTGGACGAAGTCGACGCGCCGCTGGACGACCACAACGTCGAGCGGTTCTGCAACCTGCTGCATGAGATGACCTCGTCCACCGAGACGCGCTTCATCATCATCACCCACAATCCGATCACCATGGCGCGCATGAACCGGCTGTTCGGCGTCACCATGGCGGAACGCGGCGTGTCGCAGCTCGTGTCGGTCGATCTCGACGGCGCGATGAAGGTTCTCGACCAGAACGTAGCTTGACTGCTTCACCCTCCCCTCTGAGGGAGGTCCGTCATCCTGAGGTGCGAGCCGCACTTGCGGCGAGCCTCGAAGGATGCGCGCAGTGCGTTATTGCTGTCACCCTTGGAGGCGCGCAAGCGCTCGCTCCTCAGGATGACGGCAAGACAGGTCGAAAGGCCCCGCCGCCATGATCTCCCCCGATCTTCCCGCCGAACTGAGAGCAGCCCTCACACGCAAGTCCGAAGGCCTGTCGCGCAACGACGCTGCACAGCGCGCGGATACGATCTCGCGCACCTATCGCGATGGCGGCGGCTCGGGCACTATCCGAACAGGTGCCGACGCGCTGGCCTATGCGCTGGCACGGATGCCGGCGACCTACGCCGCGATCACCGCGAGCCTGAATGCCCTGACGGAAATCCGTCCGGGTTTCGCCCCCTCCAGCCTGCTCGATGTCGGCGCGGGGCCGGGCACGGCGACGTGGGCGGCGAGCGAAACCTTCGCCTCGCTCGAGACGTTCACACTGCTCGACGCAAACGTGGCCCTGCGCGATCTCGCAACTGAACTCGCACAGCCGCACCTGCGCCTTGCGGCAATGCGCTACCAGTCCGGCGATGCGCGCAAGGCGCTTGCGGAGGCGCCGGAAGCAGATCTCGTTGTCGCCAGCTACGTCATCAACGAACTGGGCGACGGGGAACGTGCGGCCCTCGCTGACGCCATGTGGGCGAAAACGCGCGACACGCTGCTGGTCGTGGAGCCCGGTACGCCGGCGGGCTATGCACGCGTCATCGATCTGCGCGACCGGCTGATCGCGAAGGGCGCGCGTGTCATCGCGCCCTGCCCGCACGATGCTGCATGTCCGCTGACCAGGCCAGACTGGTGTCACTTCACGCAGCGGCTGCAACGCTCGCGCGCGCATAAACACCTGAAGGGCGCGGACCTTCCCTATGAGGATGAAAAATTCGCCTACGTGGTTCTGTCGCGGACGGCGCCTGCGCAAAGACCCGCGCGCGTGCTGGCGCAACCGCTGGTGACCAAGATAGCGGTCACGGCAAAAATCTGCACGCCTGAGGGAATAATGGAGGCTGCAAGCGTCCCGCATCGGGACAAGGCTGCCTACAAGCGCGCAAAGAAATGGAATTGGGGCGATGCGATTTTCCCCGAGAACGGCATCGGCGTGGAATAATTCTCTCCTGTCGGAGTTTGTCCTGATGACGCGTTCGCGTCCGACGCAAAAATCATCAGGAGTACACCACCGATGTCCAAAACATTTGCCGCGATTGCGGCTGTCTCTCTCTTGCTCGCCTCAACCGCAGCTTTCGCGCAGGCTGCAAAGGTCGCCGACACTCCGGCAGGCAAGGCCTATGTCGATGCCAAGGGCATGACGCTCTACACCTTCGACAAGGACAGCGCCGGCAAGTCCGCCTGCAACGGCCCCTGCGCGACCAACTGGCCGCCGCTGATGGCCGGTGCCGACGCCAAGCCGTCCGGTGACTGGACCATCGTCACCCGCGACGACGGCAGCAAGATGTGGGCGCTCAAGGGCAAGCCGCTCTACACTTTTGCGAAGGACACCAAGCCCGGCGACACCACCGGCGACGGCTTTCTGAACGGCGCCTGGCATATCGCCAAGCCGTAAGCGTTTCACAAACAGACGTCACGGCATCGGAAGATTAACTCCCTCTCCCCGTTGGGGAGAGGGTTGGGGTGAGGGGGTTAAATGTCAAAGCTGACATACGATCCCCCTCACCCGGCACGCTATCGCGCGCCGACCTCTCCCCGACGGGGAGAGGTGAAAGAAACATCCTGACCGTTTCATTGAACCACCTCTCCCCAAGGACGACCAAATAGCGCGGCACCCTGGCCGCAGGCACTGACGGCCATCTGCCTTTCAGGTAGGCTGCGCGCATTCGTTGTCCTCATGGAGCTTTTCTCATGTCGTCCGGCTGGATTTTACTCGGTGTCATCGTCGTCATCGCCCTGTTCGTGTTCGGCGCCTATAACCGGCTGGTCGCGCTGGCGCAGCGGGTGTCGCAGGCCTTCGCCGACATCGACGTGCAGCTCAAGCAGCGCCACGACCTGATCCCGAATCTGGTCGAGACCGTCAAAGGCTACGCGACCCACGAGCGCGGCACGCTGGAAGACGTCGTGAAAGCCCGTAACGCCGCCATGTCGGCGCAGGGCCCGGCGCAGGTCTCCGCCACCGAAGGCCAGCTCTCGGCTGCGCTCGGCCGGCTGATCGCACTGTCCGAGGCCTATCCGGACCTCAAGGCCAACGCGAATTTCCAGCAGTTGCAAACCGAACTGTCCGACATCGAGAACAAGATCGCCGCCAGCCGCCGCTTCTTCAACAACGCGGTTCAGGAATACAATACCGGCATCCAGCAGTTGCCGGCTGCCCTCTTCGCCGGCGCGCTCGGTTTCACGAAGAAGGACTTCTTCGATCTCGGCGAGCAGCGCGGACAGCTCGAACAGGCACCATCGGTCAAGTTCTGATGACACCGCATTGACGGCGAAGATACGTCATTGCGAGCGAAGCGAAGCAATCCATTTTTCTCAGAGCTTGAGCTGGATTGCTGCGTCGCTGCGCTCTTCGCAATGACAGCCACATAGGACAATCCAGGTCATGGCCGCGTACGGTCTCTACACGCATATCGCATCGAACAAGTTTCGTTCGATGCTGCTGCTCGGCGGCCTGTTCCTGCTCGTCTATGTGATGGTGTTCGCCGGCGCGCTGCTGGCCGAAGTGGCGCTCAATAGCAACCGTCCGTTCGACGACTATCTCACCCTCGCGGCGCACGACCTCGTCAAGGCCTTCCCGTTCGCCACCATCGGCGCGGCCGCATGGATCGTGATCGCCTATTTCTTCCATCAGAACATCATCGATGCCGTCACCGGCGGCCATGACGTGACGCGGCAGGAGCAGCCGCGGCTCTACAATCTGCTGGAAAATCTCTGCATCTCGCGCGGCATCCCGATGCCGAAGCTGAAGATCGTGGACAGCCCCGCGCTCAACGCCTTTGCCACCGGCCTTAACCGCAGCCAGTACGCAATCAGCGTCACCACCGGACTGATGAATGCGCTCAACGACCGGGAAATGGAAGCGGTGCTCGGGCACGAGCTGACCCACATCCGCAACGGCGACGTGCAGTTGCTTGTGATCGCTGTGGTCATTGCGGGCGTGATCGGCTTTTTCGCCGAACTGTTCTTCCGCATCTTCTTCAACTCCAACTGGAGTTTTGGCGGCGGCGGACGGTCCTCGTCCTCCTCGTCGGACGGGGACAAGAAGGGCGGCGGCGCGTTCGCCATCGTGCTTCTGGCGATCGCCCTGATCGGACTCGCATGGGGCCTGTCGCTGGTGGTGCGGTTTGCCCTGTCGCGCTCGCGCGAACTGCTGGCGGACGCGGGCTCCGTCGAACTCACCAAAGACCCTGACGCGATGATCTCAGCACTGCGCAAGATCGAGGGCCGCGGCGAACTGCCGGGCGCGACCTCCGCCGTCATGGAAATGTGCATCGACAATCCGCGCGAAGGCTTCGCGGACCTGTTCGCCACCCACCCGTCGGTCGATTCGCGGGTCAAGGCGCTGGTGAAATATGCCGGCGGGCGCGACCCGGGCCCATTGCCTCTGCCCGGCAGCGGCGCGGAAGCCGGTGATGGCGGCGGCCCCTCGGCGGATTCCAGCCCGGATACCCGGCCGGAAGCGCCCCATGCGGGGCCGTGGGGCAGTTCCCCCCAGCCCGCGCCGTCTCCGGTGGACCCAATTCCAGGTCCGTGGGGCCGCCGGTAGCCCGCCGAGGTTAAGAAGCCGTTGGTTATTCAGCATAACTGCCCGGTCAAGAATTGAATTATCCCTCGATTCTGCCATGGTCCGGCGGAAAGCAGGCTAAGCTGCGTCGTCAATTCGACGTGCTTGGTGGGTTAAAGAGGTCTTATGGCGAAACCGGCAGTGATCGTAGTGGGCGCGGACAAGGGTGGGGTCGGTAAAACCACCGTTTCGCGCACCGTCCTCGACTATTTCAACGCAAACAACATCCCGACCCGCGCCTTCGATACCGAATCGCCGCGCGGTACGCTGATGCGCTTTCATCCCGACATCACCCAGATCGTCGACGTCACCTCGACGTCCGATCAGATGAAGATTTTCGATACGCTGAATTCGTCGGGCACCAGTGTCACCGTCATCGACGTCCGCGCAGGACTGCTGTCACCGACCCTCGCGGCGCTTCGCGACATCGGCTTTCTGGATGCCGCCCGCTCCGGCCAGATTACCTTTGCCGTGTTCCATATCCTCGGTCCGTCGATCGCCTCGCTGGATGAAATCGCCGAGACCGCGAACTTCATGGACGGCGCGAAGTACTTCCTGGTGAAGAACTTCATCAACAACACCAGCTTCTTCGAGTGGGACCAGGCGACCTACAATTCGTATTTCCACCGCATCAAGAATGCGACCGAGATCACGATTCCGAAGCTCAACGAGATGGCTTACGAGCAGGTCGAAGTCGCTTCGGTGCCGTTCCTCAAGTTCGTCGCCAACAAGGGCACCAAGGACGAGCCCGCGAACTACTCGTTCGTGCTGCGCGGCTACGTCCGCCACTGGCTCGGCAATGTGTGGGGCGAGTTCGACCGCATCAAGCTGACCGAGATCGTCGGCTCGAAGGACAAGTCCAATACGTCTCGGGCGCCGACCAGCGAGATCTGACGCCGGATTCAAGACACCAGCCGGACATCGCGCCGATGCGCCGCACGCCTGTCTATATCGTCTGTTCCCCCCGCCCCGCGGTGGGAAAAACGCTGATCGCGCGGGCGCTGACCGAGTTTCTGGTGCTTCAGCGCGGCAAGGTGATCGCCTTCGACATCAACCTGCGCGAGCCCTCGCTGCTCAACTATCTGCCGCGCATCACCGAGACCGCTGCGATCAGCGACACCTTCGGCCAGATGGCGCTGATGGACCGGCTGATCGTCAACGACAACGTGCCGAAGGTCGTCGATCTCGGCTTTCATGCCTTCGACGATTTCTTCAAGATGATCGCGGAAATCGGCTTCATCAAGGAAGCGGATCGCCGCGGCGTCGATCCGATCGTTCTTTTCATTCCCGATCGCGACCGCGCGTCCATCGTCGCCTGGACCATGCTGCGCGAGACGTTTCCGAATGCGCCGATCGTGCCGGTCGAAAACGAGCATGTGCTGTGGGGCGAATTGCCCGCAGCGTTCGGCCGCGTACGGCCGTTCAGGGTCGCGGCCCTGCCCGCATTCCTGAAATCAATTATCGGACGCCTGAACTTCTCGTTCACGCACTATCTGCGCGACAACAAGGACCAGTCGTCGGAGCTGCATCAATGGGTGCGGACCAACTACACGCGCTTTCGCGAGCTGGAACTGAACCTGATCCTGCACAAGCTGGGATAGATCAGGATTATTCCATTTTAGATAATCGAGTTTGTTGAAATCGTCATTGCGGGGAGCACTTGCGACAAAGCAATCCATTCTCCTCAAAGGTGGATTGCTTCGCTTCGCTCGCAATGACGTAAATGGACAAATCTGAATTCATTCACATTCTGGTAGCTGAAGATCGATCTGTCAGTGACCGTCGAAGGTCATCAGTGTTCGCACCGGGACATTCATGGCGCGCAGCTTGGCCGCACCGCCGAGTTCCGGCAGATCGATGATAAAGCAGGCCGCCACCACATCGGCGCCGATCTGGCGAAGCAGCTTCACCGCGCCTTCCGCCGTGCCGCCGGTCGCGATCAGATCGTCGATCAGGATGACGCGCTCGCCAGGCTTGATGGCGTCGGCGTGCATTTCCATTTCATCCAGACCGTATTCCAGCGAATAGGCGATGCGCACCGTGGTGTGCGGCAGCTTGCCTTTCTTGCGGATCGGCACGAAGCCTGCCGAGACCTGATGCGCCACCGCGCCGCCGAGAATGAAGCCGCGCGCTTCCATGCCGGCGACCTTGTCGATCTTGGAGCCGGCCCAGGGCTGCACCAGTTCATCGACCGCACGGCGGAACGCCCACGCGTTGCCAAGCAATGTCGTGATGTCGCGGAAAACAATGCCGGGCTTCGGGTAGTCCTGAATGGCGCGGACGGTGGCCTTCAAATCATCAGAAAGAGTCATCGGATGCTAATCCCACAAAATCATTTTCGTCATTGCGAGCGAAGCGAAGCAATCCATTCTTGGGTCGCAACGCATGGATTGCTTCGTCGCTGACGCTCCTCGCAATGACGTTCTAACCGGGTTGCCCCAGCCTGAAGGCGTTTTCGACGATCCGCAGTCCGACATTGCCTTCGAGCGACATCAGCGACTCGGGATGAAACTGCACGCCGCCCACCGGCAGCGTCTTGTGCTCGATCGCCATGGCGATGCCGTCCTCGGTGCTGGCAGTCACCTGCAGCACGTCAGGCATACCGTCGCGATCGACATACAGCGAGTGATAGCGCCCGATCACGACTTCATTCGGCAGATTGCCCATCAGCGTGCCGCCGCGCACCTGAACGCGCGACGGACGGCCATGGGCAGGCGTGGACAACTGCCCGAGCTTGCCGCCGAAATACTCTCCGATGGCCTGCACGCCGAGACAGACGCCGAACACCGGAAGATTCTTCTCCAGCGCCGCGCCGATGAATTTCGAGATACCGAAATCTTCGGGACGGCCGGGGCCTGGCGACAGCACCAGAAGATCGTATTCGTTCTTCTTCAGCACATCGAGCGCGTGATTGTGCCGCGTGACGCTGACCGTCGCACCGACCTGCCGGAAATAATCCGCCAGCATGTGCACGAACGAGTCTTCATGATCGATCAGCAGCACCTTCTTGCCGGAACCGGTGGCGTCAGGCGCGAAGGCGGACAGAGGTTTCGCCGGATCGCCGCGCAGCGCCTGAAACAAAGCTGCCGCCTTGGTCTGGCATTCCTTTTCTTCGGCAACGGGATCGCTATCGAACAGCAGCGTCGCGCCGACGCGCACTTCCGCAAGACCGTCCTTCATGCGGATGGTGCGGATGGTCAGGCCCGTATTGATGCTGCCGTCGAAGCCGAGGAAGCCGAGCGCGCCGGCATACCAGCGCCGCGACGAACGCTCATTGTCCTCGACGAACTGCATCGCCCACAGCTTCGGCGCACCGGTCACGGTCACGGCCCATGCATGGGTGAGGAAACCGTCCAGGGCGTCGAAGCCCGGACGCAGCATGCCTTCGACATGATCGACGGTGTGGAACAGCTTCGAATAGGTCTCTATCTGCCGCCGCGCCAGCACCTTGATGGTGCCCGGCTCGCACACGCGCGCCTTGTCGTTGCGATCGACGTCGGTGCACATGTTGAGCTCGAATTCGTCTTTCTGCGAATTCAACAGTTCCTGAATCTGCTTAGCGTCGCTGATGGCATCGACGCCGCGCGCGATGGTGCCGGAGATCGGACAGGTCTCGATCCGCTTGCCGTCGGAGCGCACGAACATTTCCGGCGATGCCGCGACCAGAAACTCTCCGTCGCCAAGATTGATCAGCGCGCCGTAAGGCGAGGGATTGATCTTGCACAGGCGCTGGAACACTTCCGCCGGGGTACGCTCGCAGGGCTCTGCGAACAACTGTCCCGGCACCGCCTCGAACAGATCGCCGCGTGCAAACGCCTTGCGGGCAATCTCGACGGTTTCCTGATAAACGCCCGGTGCGTGATCGGCAAAGCCTTCGCGCTTGGTCTTGGCGTAAACGCTCTCGGAGGTCTCGCGGTCGAGGCCCTTGGTGGACTGACCGCCGAACGCAAACTCATAGCTCAGGATCACACCGCGTCCTGTGGCGCGGTCATAGGCCAGAATGCGGTCGGGAATGTAGAGAACAATGTCGCGCTGGTCCTTCTCGCGCGCGCGCTTCTGCACGAGGTCCTCGAACTGGAACACAAGATCGTAGGCGAAGGCGCCGAACAGCCCGAGCAATCCATCGCTCGAAGAGTTAAACGCCGCGATGATATCGCGCACCAGCGACACCACAGACGCACGCCGGGTGCGCTGATCCTCATCCACCGGCGCGTCGCCGCGCACGATGTGACCGGAAATGCGCGTGGCGCTCTTTTCGGTGATGACGGCGCAGGGCTCGCTCAAGGTCTCGGCGAGAAACGCCACCAGCACCTTGCCGCGCTCGTTCAGCGCCTCGATGAAGAAATCCGTGCCTGTCGATTCCAGCCGCAGCGGCGGATCGGAAAAACCGAGGTCGAAGCTCTCATAGCGGCCCGGCACCGTGGTGCCCGACGACAGCACCACGCCGCGGCGGGTGTCGAGCCGGTCGATCAGCCGGTCGAGCGCCGTTCCGCCGGTAAAATGCTCGACGGAACGAGCCACATCGAGGCCGCGGGCCGTCCGGTATTCGCTCTGCGCGGGGAGGGAAAAAAGGGTCCTGTTCATCTGGTCCTCTTACGAGACTTGCTGGAGGAACGCCACACAGGACAAACGAAAAAGGCCGTCGCTCTGCGATGACGGCCTCGACGATTGAAATTCACATAAATCGCACCGGCCACCTTTAGAAGGTGCGCCACCAGAGACGGGTCGGGCTGGACAGGGTGCTCATGGGGGCAAAACACCATCCAGAGCGGGCGAAGTCAAGCGCCTCAAAGTCACGATTCCGCAGCGGCCGGGACTGGCGTCCCGGGCCTATCCTTGAGCCTATCTTGGGGCCGGGTCGCTCTGGCCTCGATCAGGACGGCCAGGGCTCCGTAGAACAGGGTCAGCCCCCACAGGGTCCAAAGCGCAGGCTGGACCTCGTGGAGCGATGCCCCGAGTTGCCCGATTCTTACCAGCGCACTAATGGCCGACGTGCTGGGGACCAGAAGGGAAACGGCATGAACCGCCGGCGGGATCGCCTCCACCGGCCAGGCGAACCCGGCGAGGAAAAAGAACGGCAAGCCGATGGCCGCCAGAACGAGCTGAACCATAAGCGGATTGCGCAGCCACGCAGCAATCACAAGGCCGAGCGCGCTGGTCGATAGCACGAAAGGAATGGCGAAAAACAACTGAGGCGCCAAGGAACCCAGACGCGGCACCCCATAAAAGTACGGAAGCGCGATCAAATAGAGCGGCACAACGACCGCCTCCACCGTCAGATAGGCCAACAGCCGGCCCACGACCTTCGTGACCGGGCCGGCATTGGCGCTCTCGCCGGACGAAAGGCGGGCGCCCGGCAGCGTCCCGAGCAGCCCGACTGCGACAAGCAACGTCTGTTGCAGGATGAGAACGAACGCCGCGGGCAGCACATAGGTGGCGTAGCCTCCCTGCGGATTGAACAGCGGCACCGATGTCAGCGGCAGCGGATCAGTGACCGCCGAGGCGATCACGGGATCGATGCCAAATCCGACGAGCCGCGTCGCTTCGACCTGTGCGCCGAAGGTGCGCGACACCGAAGTGACGCCGGCAGAGATTCGCTGATGCATCAGGAAGTAGCTGGCATCGCTATAGAGCGCGACAGGTGACGGGCGACCGTGCAGAAGATCGCGCTCGAAGTATTGCGGAATAACAAGGACGCCAAAAATCCTGCGTGTGTAGACTTCACGTTCCGCCGTGACAAAATCAGGCAGTGTCATGGCCACATGAATATCCGGCGTCGCGTCGATCAGGCGCGCCAGCTCTCGGCTGCTGGCCGTGCCGTCGTTGTCGACCACTGCGATCGGGACATTGCGCAGCGCCTCATTGACATAGGGCTGCGGATAGAACGCGGCATAGATCAGCACCGCCCCGATCAGAACCGACCACACCGGCTTCAGCGCAAAGATGCGCCTGAACTCGTCACAGTACACGGCAAGCAGCGCGTTCATGACGTCGCCCCCTCAAGCGCAGGCGACGGTCCTGATGGCGCGGTATCAGTGCGCGACCGCATGCTGTCGAGCCGCCACGCCGCCAGGATGACAAGGCTCACCACGAACGCGAGAAGGATCAGGATCGGCTTCAGCGACAGGTCGGACGGCGTACCGCGCACGGTCTGATCGATGCGCGCCATGAGATACCAGGTGCCCGGCAGCAGCGCGCCAAAGCCATAAGCAAAGGAATTCATGGCGAGCCGCGGAAAGCCGATACCCATGTAACCGAAAGCCGGCGACGTGAGCAGCGTCGCGATGCTGATCGCGCTCGGGGTCGAGCGCAACAGAAGCGCCAGCAACGCACCGAACATCTGACACGCAAGGATAAACAACAGCCCGGCCGACAGGAGGAGCCAGCGGCTACCGTGCAACGGCAGGTCGAAATAGCCGAACAGCCACAGATCCGACAGACCGAGCACGGCCAGAAAGACGAGGGTGAGTGGCAGTATTTTTCCCGCCATGGCTGGCCACAGCCCCCCGCCAAGCCGGCGCAGGATGCGTAGCCGGTGCGGGGTCTCGACGTCCAATCCCACCGAGTAGGCGGAAGCGGTGATGACGATGATCTGCAGCACACTGGGAATCAGGGCAGCGAGCAGGAAGTGCACGTAGTTCAACGTCGGATTGAACAACGGATGAATCTGAACCGGGATCGGCGTCAGATCGGCCTGTGCCAGATCGGAGGCCTGTCCCTGCCCCGTCCGCAGCGAGAGGCGAATGCCCGCAGCGGCGGTCGGCAACGCCGCGGAGATTCCGCGGACCACAAGATTTCCCGTGGTCAGTGTCTGCGTGTTGTAGAAAAATACGACCTCGGGACGGCGCCCGGCAGTGACGTCCCGTTCCAGATGCAGCGGCAGCATCAGGAAGCCGTGCACCTTGCCCTCGATGAGAAGCTTGCGGCCTTCCGCAAGATCACCCACATGCTGGGCGACCGCGGTGTCGGGCGTTGCATCGACCATGCGGATGATGGTGCGCGACAGATCCGAACCGTCGAGATCAAGCACGGCGATTGGAAGACGGGTGGCGAGACCGGCACTGAACACCAGCGTCAGCACCGCCATCAGCGCGATCGGCAGGATGGTCGACAGGACCAGCAGGAACTTGCGGCGGCGAAGCCACGTCAGTTCACGCCAGAACACCAGCCAGAAACCCGGTTTCAGGTTTCGGCGCGACAACATATCAGCGGCCTCGCGCGGCCCATGCCGCGATCGCGCTCATGCCCGGCCGCAAACCTTCGACGGGGTTCACCGGCACAGAGCGAACCTCGAATGTCCGCAGATCGAAATCACCCGTTGCACGCGTCGCACGCCAGGTCGCGTACTGGCCCTGCACGTTGATCATGGTGACACGGACCGGAATCACTGCCGATTTGAGCGCGGGCACGGTGACCTCGAAGGTGTCGCCAATTTTCAGACCGGCGAGAAGGTCCTCGCGCAGATTGAAGGTGAACCAGACGTTCTTCAGATCGATCAGGGAGAACAGCGGCGCGCCCGCGCTGAAGTTCTCGCCGATGGCCGCGACACGTGTCGTCACCTGCCCCGAGATCGGTGCAACGACATGCAGTTCCTTGACGTCCACGTCGCGCTGGTTGAGCGCCGCCTCGGCCTGCTTGACTTGCGCGGCCGCCAGCGCCTTTTCCTCCTTGCTGGCGCCGGTTTCGGCAAGCTGCGCCGCCGCCTGCGCCGATTCACGCTTGCGGATCGCGGCTTCGAGATTGCGGGTGGCTTCATCGACGCGCGACTGCGGCGTGTTGCCGGAGCGGGCCAGTTCGGCCTGACGGTTGTAGGTTTCCTGCGCCAGCGTCACGTCGGCATCGGCAGCAGCAACCTCAGCCTTGCGGGCCGCGATGGTTTCCGGCCGCGTGCTGTTGATGCGCGCGAGGTCCGCTTCAGCAACACCCAGCGCGGCCTTTGCCCCGATCAATGCCGCGACAAGCTGCGGGCTTTCAAGCTCAGCGAGCATGGCGCCTTTCTCGACGGAACTGCCGACATCGGCGCCGAGCTTGATGATGCGTCCGGAAACACGCGGACTGACATCGACGCGATCCGCCGTGACTTCACCCTGTACGGTGAGAGGTGGCGCACGCGTTGCGATCCACAGAATGACTCCCAACGCACCGAGTGCAAGAATGCCGATCACCGGCTGCACTACCTTGTTGCCTGCCATCCTCAATCCCCGTTCGGAGCCGGCCTCTGGCTGAGCCATGAGGTAATCCAGTCTGCGCACAATGCATAACGTATAATTTCAACACAACGGAAAATCGCGGCTTTGCCAGGCGCAAAATTTCATCATTCTGTCGCCCGCATCAGCGACGTTCGCGATTCCGTTTCAATCATCTGTATCAATCAAGGATCAAGTCGCGAGTTCATTTCGGCGGTGTTGAACCCTTGACGAAAACCGTCAGGTGTCGCTCGCCAACGTCCTCCTCGATTGGAAGCCAATCCTGCCGGGTATAGAACCGCCGACGTTCCTTTTCGGCGCACAGATAGACCCGTCTGAAATTGAGCACGAAGACGT
Organism: Afipia sp. GW822-FHT03D08; assembly: GCF_058801645.1. Classification (NCBI taxonomy): domain Bacteria; kingdom Pseudomonadati; phylum Pseudomonadota; class Alphaproteobacteria; order Hyphomicrobiales; family Nitrobacteraceae; genus Afipia; species Afipia sp. GW822-FHT03D08. The sequence goes on along the minus strand of NZ_JBXANK010000003.1, from coordinate 647,952 downwards.
CACTGACGGCGCGCGCGACCAGCGCGGAGCCGATCTCCTGCATCCGGTATTTCGGATCGACCCAGACCGCCGCCACCCAGGGCGAGTATTGCGGACGTTCCTCAAGGTCGGCGGCAATGACCGACGACGTGCCCAGAAATATGTCGCCCCGGTGCGCCACCAGCGCGAACGGGATCGGAGACGGATTCATATTTTCGCGCAGGCGTCCGGCGATGTAATCCGCCGAAAAGCCCCGCTCCTTCCACCATGCCCGCCAGATGCGGTCAGCAACCGCGTCGAAAAACGCCGGCTGCTGCCGCAGGTCGGAGATGGTGACGTTCATCCCAAATGCTTTTTGAAGAAATCCGTGGCGCGGCCCCAGGCAAGTTCGGCGGCTTGGCGGTCATGAACAGACATCCGCTGTTCGTTGACGAAGGCATGATCGGCGTCGTAGCGGAAGAACTCATAAGTTTTGCCGGCGGCCTTCAGCCCCTTCTCGAACGCATCGACCACCTGCGGCGTGCACCAGTCGTCACGATTGGCGAAATGCCCCTGCAACGGAATTTTCACGTCGGCGGGCTTGGCGGCCTGCTCCGGCGGGATGCCATAGAATGCCACGCCGGCAGCCAGTTCCGGAATAACAGTTGAGCCGATCACGGTTACCGCGCCACCAAGACAAAAGCCGGTGAGACCGACCTTGGCGCCATTGCGTGCGAGATATTGCGCAGCGCCGCGCACGGTCTGCTTCGTGGCATCCATGAAATCAAGCGAGCCCATCTCTTTGTTGGCGGCATCCGTATCGTGATACGGCACGACCACACCATTGTAGAGGTCGGGCGCAAGCGCATCGAATCCGGCCACTGCGAAGCGATCGCACAGCCCCTTGATTTGATCCTGAAGACCCCACCATTCCTGAATGACGACGACGCCCGGCGCGTTGCCGCGCGCGGCGTTGGCGAGATAGCCGGTTGCGTCCTTGCCGTCGGGACGCTTGAAAGTGATTGTGGTGCCCATGATGTCCTCCGAGAAATTTGAGTGTCTTATACCGCGGTCGAAGCAACGCTCAAGCTCGCGATGGCTTTCTGAAGATCACGTTTGTATTGCAGGAAGTCGACGAAAATTCCGTGTTCCCCGCGATCCTTGGCGACCGGCCGTGTGTGATAGGCGGCGATCTTGTCGCGGAAATCGGCGATCGTATCGGGGCTTTCCTTTTGCGCCTTGATATAGGCCGCGATCAGATCGGTTTGCAAAGCACGGCCCGGCCAGCCGACACCGGCGCCTTCGAGCAGCCCGGCGACATAAAGACCGTTCGGACGTGACGGGAAAATGTTGAGATAGAGACGCGGCGCGCCTTTCTCCGGGTGCCAGTTCAGTTCGGTGAGGTCTTCAAGAAACGGAAACGTGATCTCGTAGCCTGTCGCAAGCAGCACCAGATCGACCTGATCTTCCTGCCCATCGGTAAAGACAACCGTATCGCCGCGGAATTCCTTGATCGGCTTGCGCAACGTGACATCGCCCTGCCCCAGATGCTGGAGCACGAGCGAGTTCACGATCGGCGTCTTGTCATAAAGCCGGTGCTCGGGCTTTGGCAGGCCGAAGCGCTCCGGCGGCCCCACCAGAAACCGCAGGATCGGCTCATTCAGCATCGAGCGCAGGCGTTTGGGAATGATGAAACGCTTCGGCTTGTGGTTGCCCTCGTCCGCCGGCTTTCCGGCGAGGAACTTCGGCACGAAGTGATTGCCGCCGCGCACGCTCCACAGCACCTGCTTGGCGCGGTGAATGGCATCGACAACGATGTCGCAACCGGTATTGCCCATGCCGACGACGAGCACACGCTTGCCTTCGAAGATGTCGGCCGTCTTGTAGTCCTTCGCGTGCATCAGCTTGCCGCTGAATTCGCCCGGAATCTTCGGCATCAGGGGATCGCTGAGATGGCCGTTGGCGAAGATGACGCTTTCATAGTCGTCTGCGGTGCCGTCATCGAAGGTGGCGCGCCAGCTTCCGTCCCGCTGCTCGATCTTGCTGACTTCGGTATTGAAACGGATCGAGGGATAGAGATCGAAATGTTTCGCGAACGACTTGAAATATTCCAATACACGCTCGTGGCCCGGATAGGCGGGCCAGTCCTCCGGCATCGGGAAATCCGCATAGGCGGTGGTGCGCTTTGAGGAAATCAGATGCGTAGAGGCATAGACCGCGCTGGGCGCCGCGCCATACAGCCACTGCCCGCCGACATCGGCGTTCCTCTCCACGCACTTCACCGGCAGATCGGCCCGCTTGAGACTCCTGACGGCGGCAAGGCCCGCGGGGCCCGCGCCGATGACGAGCGTCGTCATCTCCTCAGCTCCTCGCGGCCGTCGCGATAACGCTCGAACACCTTGCGCGCATCATAGCGCGGCGTGAATCCGAATTCGGCTTTCAGCTTGTCGTTGGACAGCACCGGCCTGTACTGGATGAACTTGGCATGGCCCGGCCCGAGCTTGGTGATGCGCAGCAGATGCAGCAGCCACAGCGCGGACTTCAGAAGCGACGGCGGGATCGAAACATAGGGCCGGTGATTGAGTTCGGCGATCTCGCGCAGGCTGAGCGTGCCGTCGCCGGCGAGATTGTAGGTGCCAGGTTTCGGCTCCCGCACGGCCTGCACCAGTGCGTCGACCACATCGCTGTCGGCAATCAGCGAGAACGGCGTGGCGGTGCCGCTGACGCCCATCACCACCGGCCGCTCGAAGATCGCGGTGATCTGGTTGTTGGTCGTGGGCCCCAGCACCGTGCAAGGACGGAACACCGTCTGCTGAAGATCGGGATAGAGGTCGTGCCACTCGATCAGCATTTCCTCGACCTCGCGCTTGTTACGCGCGTAGGGGAAATCCGCATTGCCGCGCAGCGGATCGCTTTCACGCAGCGGCACCGGATTATCCGCGTGATAACCGTAGGCCGAGCCGCTTGAAGTGACGATCAGATGCTCGACGCCGGCATCGAGTGACGCTTGCAGCACGTTCTTGGTGCCGAGCACGTCGATTTCCCAGTCGCGCTGCGGATCTCCGCCGACCGCGACGACCGACGCGAGATGCACCACGGTCTGCGGACGACGCGCCTGAAAAATTTCCCTGAGCGCGGGATCGCGGACATCGCCCGTCAGATAAGTGACGTTGGGAAGCCGCTCATCGGCGACAACCTCGCGCATATCGAGCGCGATGATCTCCGAATTCAGATTGACGCGTGCCAGTTCGGCGATCAGCGATTTGCCGATGAAACCGGCAGCGCCGGTGACCAGCACGCCGCCGTTCATGGCGTATTGTCCTGCGTGGGCGTCGCTCATTCCGCCGTGTCCGTACGAGGGATCTGACTCTCGCGCGGATGCGGATCGCGGCGCTTCCACCATGCCGCCAGCGCCCATCCGGAAATCAGATGCCAGACGCCCCATCCCGCAGCCACCAGCGCCGCGCCGCCGATGCCGTCGAACTGGTTGAGGATCAGCGCGAGACCCAGTCCCGAATTGTGCATGCTGACCTCGATGGTCATCGCACGGGTATCATAGTCGCTGAGCCGCAGCAGCTTCGCCGTGCCCCAGCCGAGCCCGATGGCGATGGCGTTGTGCAAGATGACGAACGGCAGGATCGATTGCACGAAGGTCGTCAGATAACGCGCATTGGTGAAGATCGCGCCGCCGATGAAGGCCACCAGAAACAGGAACGACAGGATCTGCAGCGGCCGGCGCAACAGGTGACCGAGGCGCGGCCAGTAATGCACCGTGGCCAGCCCCAGCATCATCGGAATGCCGAGGATAAGCATGGTCGAGCCCAGGAACGACAGCGGCTCGATGCTCACCTGCCGCAGCAATGCATTGGTGTCCGGGTTAAGTCCTGCCCAGAAGATGATGTTGAGCGGCGTGGTCACGATGGCGAGCAGGCTCGACATCGCGGTCATGCTGATCGAGAGCGCGGCGTTGCCGCGCGCCATGTGCGTGATCAGGTTGGAGATGTTGCCACCCGGACAGGCCGCCACCACGATCATGCCGAGCGCGATGCTCGGCTGCGGCTTCAGCAGCATGGTGATCGCCCATGTCACCGCAGGCAGCACCGCAAGCTGCGCCAGCAGACCGGAGACCGGCGCAACCGGGCAGCGGAACACTTCAATGAAATCGCCGATGCGCAGATCAAGCGCCACGCCATAGATGATCAGCGCCAGCACGCCGCCGAGGACAAGCTGTCCCGTCGGATTGATGTTGAGCAGAATGCCGTCGATCGGTGCGCCCGTCATATGTCCCTCAGCCTTGATCGATAAGGTTAGTTGAGCGGATCACCCGACGCTAGTGGAGCGCACATTGCTGCAATGAAGCATTCACGCAGCAAAAAGGCCCCGCAGCGGGGGCCTTTCACAACTCTCATCTCAAGAAGGCTCAGTGAGCGTCAGCCCAGACCTTCTTCTTGGTGAAGTACAGCAGGCCCGACAGCACGATCAGGAAGATCATGACCTGCAAACCGAGGCGCTTGCGGGCCTCGAGATGCGGCTCGGCCGCCCACATCAGGAATGCGGCGATGTCCTTGGCGTACTGCTGCACGGTCGCAGGCGAACCGTCGTCGAACGTCACCTGACCGTCGCTGAGCGGCTTCGGCATCTTGATCGAGTGGCCGGGGAAATACTTGTTGTAGTACGACCCCTCGGGCAGCGTGAAGCCGGCCGGCGCCTTCTCCTCGTAGCCCTGCAACAGCGCGTCGATGTAGTTCGGGCCCTTCTCCTGGAATGAGAAACCCGGCAGCGCGTCGATCACGAACTGCGGGAAGCCGCGCTCATAGCCGCGCGCCTTGGCGATCAGCGACAGGTCCGGCGGATAGGCGCCGCCGTTGGCAGCGCGGGCGGCCTGCTCGTTCGGGAACGGCGACGGGAAGTAGTCAGCCGGACGGCCGGGGCGCTCAAACATGTCACCTGCGTCGTTCGGACCGTCCTTGACCTTGTACTCCGAGGCAAACGCAGCAGCCTGCGCCGGCGAGTAGCCCGGCCCGCCTGGGTCAGCGAGATTGCGGAATGCGACATACGACAGCCCGTGGCACGAGGAACAGACTTCCTTGTAGATCTTGAGGCCGCGCTGCAACTGGCCCTGATCGAACTTGCCCAGGGCACCCGCGAACGACCACTTCAGCGACGGCGGGGTTGGACCGTGTCCCTCCTCGGCCTTCGCGTTATTCATGCCGCCGAGCATCAGCATGCCGCCGACGGCAAGCGCGATCACGGCCGACACCGGCGTCCTGCCCGTCTTGCGCAGCACGTCTTCGGCGATCGAGTTCGGCAGCGGACGCGTCTTCTCGATGCGGCTGAGGATCGGCAGCACGATCAGGAAGTAGGCGAAGTAAGCGAACGTCAGGACGCGGCCAGCGACGACATAGATGCCTTCAGGCGGCTTGGCGCCGAGATAGCCGAGGCCGATGCACACCGCCACGAAGATCCAGAAGAACTGCTTGGCGAGCGGACGATACTTCGACGAGCGCGTCTTGGCGCTGTCGAGCCACGGCAGGAACGCCAGCACAATGATCGCCGAGAACATCGCGATAACGCCGGCGAGCTTGTTAGGGATCGAACGCAGGATTGCGTAGAACGGCAGGTAGTACCATTCCGGCACGATGTGCGCAGGCGTCACGGCCGGGTTGGCCGGGATGTAGTTGTCCGGATCGCCGAGATAGTTCGGGATGTAGAAAATGAACCAGGCGAAGAACAGCAGGAAGCAGGACATGCCGAACGCGTCCTTGAGGGTCGCGTAAGGCGTGAACGGCACAACGTCCTTCTCGGTCTTCGGCTCGACGCCGGCCGGATTGTTCTGACCTGCGACGTGCAGCGCCCAGATGTGCAGCACGACGACGCCGGCGATGACGAACGGCAGCAGGTAGTGCAGCGAGAAGAAGCGGTTCAGCGTCGGGTTGCCGACCGAGTAGCCGCCCCACAGCAGCGTCACGATGCTGTCGCCGACGTAGGGGATCGCGCCGAACAGGTTGGTGATGACGGTGGCGCCCCAGAAGCTCATCTGGCCCCACGGCAGCACGTAGCCCATGAAACCGGTTGCCATCATCAATAGGTAGATGATGACGCCGAGGATCCAGAGCACCTCGCGCGGCTCCTTGTACGACCCGTAGTAGAGACCGCGGAACATATGAATGTAGACGGCGATGAAGAACATCGACGCGCCGTTGGAGTGCAGGTAGCGCAGCAGCCAGCCGTAGTTGACGTCGCGAACGATCAGTTCGACCGACTTGAACGCGAAATCGACATGCGGGGTGTAGTGCATCGCCAGGATGATGCCGGTGATGATCTGCACGCCGAGCATCATCGAAAGGATCGCGCCGAACGTCCACCAGTAGTTGAGGTTACGCGGCGTCGGGTAGGCAACGAAGGACGAGTGGATCAGTCCCCCGATCGGGAGACGCCGTTCAACCCACTTCAAGACGGGGTTTTGCGGGTTGTAGTTCGATGGTCCGCTCATGATGCGATCCTGACAAAGAAGAAGCGACTCAATCGGGTCAGATTAAGAATCAGCCGATTTTGATTTTGGTGTCGGAGACGAAGGAGTACGGCGGCACCGGCAGGTTAGCAGGCGCGGGCCCCTGACGGATGCGGCCGGACGAATCGTACTGCGATCCGTGGCACGGACAGAAGAAGCCGTCGTAGCTGCCTTCATGGGCGATCGGGATACAGCCGAGATGGGTGCAGATGCCGATCACGACGAGCCACTGGTCGTGGCCTTCCTTGACGCGCGACTGGTCGCTCTGCGGATCGGGCAGGCTCGCGGTCGGAACGGCGCGCGCCTCCTCGATCTGCTTCTTGGTGCGGTTCATGATGTAGATCGGCTTGCCGCGCCAGAACACCTTGATGTCCTGTCCCGTCGCGATCGGCGTCAGATCGACTTCGATCGGAGCGCCCGCCGCGATGGTCGAGGCGTCCGGGTTCATCTGGGAGATCAGCGGCCAGGCCACTGCCGCAGCGCCGACGGCGGCTACGGATCCCGTCGCTACATAAAGAAAATCACGGCGTGTCGGCTCGGCCGAGGATGAAGACGTCACGATTGCAAACCCTTTCCGAACTGCAACCGGCGGACCCATCCCCGTTCGACGCAACGGACGCGCCGGGAGAGTAAGCCGGTGCCCGCGGGCCCCGCGGTGGCAGAATGACCACTTGTCCTACTCAACCGGGCAGAACATACGATCTAGAATCGATCTATTGGCACCCTTGCCGGGAGAGCGCAAGCCCGCTATCGGCACATTTAGTGCGACGCACTAAAACCGCCTGTGGCGGAGATTTTTCCTGAAGTTTTCCACCGGTGCCGAAGGCCGCTCCCGATGCGTGTTGTCCTTTTTCAACCTGACATCCCGCAAAACACCGGGACGATTCTGCGGCTCTGCGCCTGCCTGGACGTCGAGGCCCATATCATCGAGCCGGCCGGTTTCCCCATTTCCGACCGGCATTTCCGCCGGGCCGGAATGGATTATCTCGACCAGGTGACCATCGTCCGCCATGATTCCTGGGCCGCCTTCGAGGCGTGGCGGGCGAAATCCGGCGGCCGGCTGCTTCTTTTTTCGACAAAGGCTGCAACGCCCTATCTCGATCATATCTATCGGGGCAACGACATCCTGCTGTTCGGCCGTGAATCCGCCGGGGTCACCGATGACGTGGTAAACGCCGCCGACGAGCGGCTGGTCATCCCCATCGCGCCCGGAATGCGGTCCCTGAACGTGGCGATGACGGTCGCGATGGCGCTGGGCGAGGCGCTCCGGCAGACAAGGGGCACAGCCACGCCAAAGCCAGAAGGAACGGCGAGTTGAGTTACGCGGTGAAGGAAATCTTCCTGACATTGCAAGGCGAAGGCGCCCATGCCGGGCGCACCGCCGTGTTCTGCCGTTTTAGCGGCTGCAATCTCTGGACCGGCCGCGAGCAGGACCGCGCCAGCGCCGTCTGCCAGTTCTGTGACACCGATTTCGTCGGCACCGACGGTACGCTCGGCGGACGCTACGCGAACGCCGACGAGCTTGCCGCGACGATTGCCGCACAGTGGCAAGGGCCCGAGGGTCATCGTTATACCGTGCTGACCGGCGGCGAGCCGTTGCTGCAAGTGGATACCGCGCTGATCGACGCGCTGCATGCGCAGGGCTTTACCATCGCCATCGAGACCAACGGCACCATCGAACCGCCGCCCGGCCTCGACTGGATCTGCGTCAGCCCCAAGGCCGGATCGGAACTGGTCATCCGCAAGGGCCACGAACTGAAGCTGGTTTATCCGCAGGCGGAGAACACACCTGAGGATTTCGCGGGTCTGGAATTCGAGCGGTTCTCGTTGCAGCCGATGGACGGACCTGACATAGCGCAAAGCACGCAAGCCGCGATCGCGTATTGCTTGCGCCATCCGCAGTGGCGGCTCAGCGTCCAGACACACAAGACGCTTGGTATCAGGTAAAACCGGACACAACCGATGTGGGAATTGACGAAATCGTTCCGTTTCGAGGCCGCGCATTCGCTGCCCGGCACGACGCTGGGCGAGGCCAGTGACGAAATCCACGGCCATTCGTTCCGCGCCGAGGTTTCCATTCGCGGCATACCCGATCCCGCGACCGGGATGGTGACGGATCTGGGCGTGCTCGAGCAGCGGATGGCCGAGGTGCAGAAAATGCTCGACCACAAGCTGCTCAACAAGGTCGAGGCGCTGGGTGCCCCGACGCTGGAAAACCTCACGCGCTTCATCTGGGAGCGGGTTCAGCACGCCGGCAAGGTCACCCGCGTCAGCGTCCATCGCGACAGTTGCAACGAAAGCTGCACGTATTTCGGCCCGCAGGGTTAAACACCCGCCTAGTGTCCCGAATTCGAAGTTCGCTTCACCTTGCAGCACTCTCCGAGCGAACTTCGAATTCGAAAGGACACTAGAAACTATAAATTCTAGCGTGGTTTTGGTTTGCAAGTCCGCAAATGGCCGTGCTGCGAGGATGTTGCGGACTTGCAAACCACCACACTAGATGGAGACGATCCCATTGGAAAAGCCTGTAACAATGATCGAAGAGCGCAAGCAAAAGGCCCGCGCGTGGTTCGAACACCTGCGTGACGATATTTGCCTGTCGCTGGAAAAACTCGAGGCCGACGCGCCGTCCGCGCTCTATCCCGGCGACGCCGGCCGTTTTGCCCGCACGCCGTGGGATCGCACCGACCATTCGGGAAAACCCGGCGGCGGCGGCGTGATGTCGGTGCTGCGCGGGCGGCTCTTCGAGAAAGCCGGTGTGCATTGCTCGACAGTGCACGGCGAGTTCGCACCGGAATTCCGGGCGCAGATTCCGGGCGCCGCGGACGATCCGCGCTTCTGGGCTTCGGGCATCTCGCTGATCATCCATCCGCGCAATCCGAACGTGCCCGCGGTCCACATGAACACCCGCTTCGTGGTGACCACCAAGGCATGGTTCGGCGGCGGCGCCGATCTGACGCCAGTGCTGGACCGGCGGCGGACCCAGGACGACCCCGACACAACCGCCTTTCACGCCGCCATGAAGGCGGCCTGCGACGCCCACGCGGCGGTCGCGCCCTACGACAAGTACAAGAGCTGGTGCGACGAGTATTTCTATCTGCCCCACCGCAAGGAAGCCCGCGGCATCGGCGGCATCTTCTATGACTGGCTCGATTCGGGGGACTGGGATGCCGACCTGGCCTTCACCCAGGACGTCGGCCGGGCCTTTGCCGGGATCTATCCCGAGCTGGTGCGGCGGAATTTCAAAGACGCCTGGACCGACAAGGATCGGCAGGAGCAACTGGTGCGGCGGGGCCGCTATGTCGAGTTCAACCTGCTTTATGACCGCGGGACCATTTTCGGCCTGAAGACAGGTGGAAACGTCGACTCGATCCTGTCGTCGATGCCGCCCGAGGTGAAGTGGCCGTAACGGCTTCCGCCCTCAGGTGAAATTCACGAAAGCTTAAGAAACGGGCACTTTTGGACGCTTTTGACGTGTCACCGAGATAGCACACCCGGCAAAGAACGGTGCCGGATACCACCCAACAGGCCGGAAACCATTTGAGCCCGGACAGCCCCCAACGTATTTTGCTGCTCATAGGTGTGGCGGAATCGTACTGCCACCGAAGTTTTCTTAAGGGGCTCAGATGCGCAAGATTGCTGTACTTCTCCTCGCTGCCGCAGGCGTTAGCCTGGCTGGCGCAGCTTCCGCAGCCGATCTCGGCACTGCGCCGATCTATCGCAAGGCACCTCCGGTGCAGGTCTTCTCATGGACCGGCGGTTACATCGGCGGTTACGTCGGCGGCGCCTTCGGTGCCAAAGATGCGGTGACCGGCGTTCCGGTGATCGGCACAGGCGCAACGATCTTCGGTGGCCCGGCCGCTTCTTACAGCTACGACTCCAGCGTCATCGCCGGCTATACCAGCGGCTACAACTGGCAGTTCGCTCCGAACTGGGTGATCGGCTACGAAGGTGAAACCGGCTACATCGGCACCAAGGGTGCAACAACCTACGCCGGCCTGGCGACGACAACGGCGACGACCCGCGCTGACGGCATTTACAGCGTGTGGGCTGCCCGCTTCGGTTACGCCTTCGATCGCTCGCTGATCTACGTCAAGGGCGGCGCCGCGCTGGTGGAATTCGAAACCGGCGCTTCGAACGGAACGCCTGGCTTCCACATCGACACCATGCAGAGCAAGTATCGCCTCGGTTACGCGATCGGTGGCGGCTGGGAATATGCCTTCGACACCAAGTGGAGCGTGAAGGCTGAGTACCTCTATCTCGGCTTCGACAACAACGTCACCACCACCGGCAACCTGAACGGCAACGGCGGCATCCAGGTCTTCACGACGACTTCGCTTCCCGGCATCCACACCGCCAAGGTCGGCCTGAACTACAAGTTCGACGTGCTCGGCTACTTCCTCGGCGCGGTTCGCTAAGTACCGAAGCCTTTCTGGACGTGAAAAGCCCCGGACATTGTCCGGGGCTTTTTCGTTTTGTCGGCTACTCTTTGTCGGCGTGTCATGACCCACGGCTAGGCTGAACGCTCCTCACACCAGCAAGGAGCCGATCATGGGACTGAAAGCAGGCGACGTCGTTGTTCTCAAATCAGGCGGTCAGGCGTTGACCGTTTCCGAGGTTACCGACGAGATGATCGAATGTGTCTGGATCGGCGAGGAAGGCGATCTGTTCCGCGAGAAGCTTCCAGCCTCCGTTCTCGAACTCGCCCACATCGACATGTCCGACGATGAGGACGAAGAAGAAGACGAGGACGGCGAAGAGAACGAAGACGAAGGCGACGACCATCACGCCAAGAAGACGTCGGAAGTGGCCTGAGGCTCTGCTAAACCGGCGCCTGGCATTGCCCCCGGCGATCAACCTTAAAGCCGATGATCCCGCGTGAATTTCGCGACGGTGTCATCGGCGATGGTTTTGAGCGCCGCGCTATCCAGCGGAAACTGCAACGCCAGCCACGCATCCTCGGCCAGTGTCAGAACGTGACCGAGTGCCGGGCCTTCGGCGATACCGCGCGCAATAAAGTCCGCAGCCTTGAGCGGGAATACCGGCGGCGCCCAGCGCTCCGGCAGTGTCGCAAGTTCACGCCACGATGGGGAAGCCGCATCGCGACCCGCCCGCGCCCAGGCCAGCATCATCCGGTCGCGGTAGCGCGCAGCGCCCAGCCGGTACAGCCGCCGCTGCGCGATGGCCTCGTCCATTCCCGCCGCGCGCCACCAGCGATGCCCCATCGAATCGAGGCGCTTGGTCTCGGCATTGGACAGCCGCCAGCGCTGCGACAACCGCTTGGCATCTTCGGTGACGGCAACCGCCAATGCACCGAGGCGAAGGATGGCATCCGGTGCAAGGCCCATTTGCTGCTCGGCCACGATCATGTTGGCGAAAGCGCCGTGATAGACCACCCCCGCCGTGAGCCGCAGCAGCAGCCCGGCATCATCCATCGCCACCAGCGCCTCGGCGGCGCCTTTCGCGACCATCAGCTTCAGCATTTCCAACCGAATGCGCTCGGCCGACAGTTCCGCAAGCCCGTCGCGTCCGGCGATACAGGCCTCGTACCCCGCACGATCCGGTGCGCCCTCACCGTAAGCAGCATGAATGCGGAAGAAACGCAGGATGCGCAGATAGTCCTCCGCAATCCGCTGCGACGGCTCGCCGATAAACCGCACCCGCCGTGCCGCGATGTCCGCGCGCCCGCCGACCTCGTCATGAACCGTGCCGTCAGGCGTCACCGTCAGGCCGTTGATGGTGAAATCGCGGCGCATCGCGTCACGCGTCCAGTCGCGCCCAAACGCCACCTTGGCCTTGCGCCCGAAGGTTTCGATATCCTCGCGCAGCGTGGTCACTTCAAACGGCTGGCCTTCGATCACCAGCGTCACCGTGCCGTGTTCGACGCCGGTCGGCACCGCCTTGATATGCGCAAGCTTGGCGCGGCGGATCACTTCCTCCGGCACGGCCGTGGTCGCAATGTCGATGTCGCCGATCGGAAGGCCGAGCAGTGCATTGCGCACCGCGCCCCCTGCTACCCGCGCCTCCTCGCCGCCGGAATTGAGCAGTGTCAGCACCCGCGCCGTCGCGCCTGATCTCAGCCAGGGAGCGTCACGCAGCGAATCAGGGGCGTTCATTTCTCAGATCCCCGGATCAGCTTGCCGTTCTCGATATGCGCGGGAGTGTACGTCGACCCCGGAGGCGCGCCGGAAAAATGCGCCAGCAATATGAGGCTGACGATAACCAGCACGAACGCGGCCACCGCCAGTTTGCCGACGATGTGCAGCGGCCACGATGACTTGACCCAGACACCGGAACGGCCTGCAAGAAGGAATGCCGCATAAACCGCGAATGGAATCAGGAAAATTCCGATCTCGGTGAGGACGGGACGGATCATGCAAGATATATCCGCTCGTAAAGCGCGCGCAGCATCCCTGCGGTCGCGCCCCAGATATAATGCTCCTCGAACGGCATCTCGTAGAACGAGCGCTGCATGCCGCGAAATTCCTTGCTGCCGAGCTTGTGATTCACCGGATCCATCAGGAACGCCAGCGGCACTTCGAAGGCGGCATCGACCTCGTTGGTGTTGATGGTCAGTTCAAACCCCGGCCGGACCCGCGCCAGCGTCGGCAGGATGCGGAATCCGAACCCGGTCGCATACACATCGAGATAACCGATCGGCTCGACGAAATTCTGCTTGAGGCCAACTTCCTCGTCGGCTTCGCGCAGCGCCGCATCCATTGGCGAAGCGTCGGTCGGATCGATCTTGCCGCCAGGAAACGAAATCTGTCCGGCATGTTCGTTGAGATGTTCGGCGCGCTTGGTCAGCAGCACGGTCGGCACCTCGCGCTCCACGATGGGAACGAGAACCGCCGCCGGCCGTACCGGGCGTTCCTTCGCAATGATCTCCAGCATCGCATCGGTGCCGAAATCGCCCGTCGGCGCCAGCACCGCGGCGTCGGTCAATCCCGGCGGCACGTCGAAGTTCAGCCGCTCGTGCGCCCTGCGAAAAAATTCGCTGGAGCTCATATCGAGCGGAGCCGCGGTGCCGGCGGATACGGCGTCCTTCAAAACACTTTTGGTCAACCCAAATCCTCTTGTCTCAAACAGGGTCTCGCGCCTGTGCTGCATCCGCCATCGAGAAGAACTCGCCGCCGGACATGACCCCAAACATCTCATGGCCATCGACGACTCGAACCTCGCCCATCTCGACCAGATCATAATAGAGCGCGCGTGTGACTTTTGCCCACAAATCCGACCGCACATGGAGGTAAGGCGTTAGGCCGCCGTCTGCCGCGGCCTCGAAGCGCAACCGGTGCGCGCCATCGCATGGCACCCATTCGTCGACATTGGTGCGAAAGCTCAGCGTTCGCCCTGCGCCCTCGCCGTCCTTCTCCATCTCGACGGCGAGAAACGGCACGTCATCGACGCGGATGCCGACTTTCTCAACCGGCGTGACCAGAAAATACTTGCCGTCCTCGCGCTTGAGAATTGTGGAAAACAGCTTTACCAGCGCCGCACGCCCGATCGGTGTCCCAAGATAGAACCACGTGCCGTCGCTCGCGATCCTCATATCGAGATCGCCGCAGAACGGCGGATTCCACAGATGAACCGGCGGCAGGCCTTTCGCCGCAGCACCGCGCGCCGCCTGGGTGAGCCCGTCAAGGCGCTGAACCGGATTCAGCTCCTGTTTCTGCCCTTGGTTCGCCATTGTTTGCCCTGACCGTTGACGCTTCTGTTTGGCACGATTGGTGCACGCCTTGAAACCGAAAGCTGAGAAACCCGGAACGATGACATAGTCGACAAATCATACCTGAGTGCGGCGGGATTACTCGCCACATCGTGATGAGTTTCAAGCCCCCCACCCGCTAATGTGGGGACAGCCAAAATCGGCGAATACATAAAAGAATACATGGCCTTTGCGCCGGTTTAGCATGGGCCGAAGTCACGGCGTGAGTCCGCGGAACCCCGAAGGCGGCCTCGTGCGGCCCGATAAGGAGCGAAGAATATGGCTGGCGCAGAAGGTGTCGAGAAACTGGAAGACGTGATCGTGCGTTCGGCCGAGCAGATCGCGGGTAACATCCGCGCTGCGCGGGAGGCGGTCTCGACTGTCATCTTCGGCCAGGAACGCGTGGTCGAAAATGCGCTGGTGACGATCCTGTCCGGCGGTCACGCATTGCTGATCGGCGTTCCCGGTCTGGCGAAGACCAAGCTGGTCGAGACGCTTGGCATCACCCTCGGTCTCGACGCCAAGCGTGTGCAGTTCACGCCGGACCTGATGCCGTCCGATATTCTCGGCGCCGAAGTGCTCGACGAGAGCGTCAGCGGCAAGCGCTCGTTCCGGTTCATCTCGGGACCGGTGTTCGCGCAGCTTCTGATGGCGGACGAAATCAACCGCGCCTCGCCGCGCACGCAGTCGGCTCTGTTGCAGGCGATGCAGGAGCAGCACATCACGGTCGCCGGTGCGCGGCACGATCTGCCGAAACCGTTCCATGTGCTCGCCACGCAGAACCCGCTGGAGCAGGAAGGCACCTATCCGCTGCCGGAAGCCCAGCTCGACCGCTTCCTGATGGAGATCGATGTCGAGTATCCGGACCGTGACGCCGAACGCCGAATCCTGTTCGAGACCACAGGCGCCGAACAAACCACCGCGAAGGCGGCCATGACCGCCGAGACGCTGATTACCGCGCAGCGCCTCGTGCGCCGTCTGCCGGTCGGCGACTCCGTGGTCGAGGCCATTCTGTCTCTCGTCCGGTCCGCGCGCCCCGGCGACGACCGCGGCGAGATCGGCAAGTCGATCGCATGGGGACCGGGACCGCGCGCCAGCCAGGCGCTGATGCTCGCGGTTCGTGCACGCGCATTGCTCGACGGGCGGCTCGCGCCCTCGATCGACGACGTGCTCGATCTCGCGGAGCCGGTTCTGAAGCACCGCATGGCGCTGACCTTCTCGGCGCGTGCCGAGGGCCGCACAGTGACCGACGTCATCAAGCAGTTGAAATCACGGATCGGCTGATGGCACCACGGCCGCAACCTGCACTCCAGGAGATCGAAGCAGTCCGACGCGCAGATGGTGAAAGCCGTTCGCTCGCCGCGTCGCTGCCGCGTCTCGTGCTGGAAGCGCGGCGCATTTCGGCCAACGTCATCCACGGCCTGCACGGCCGCCGCCGGGCCGGCACCGGCGAGAACTTCTGGCAGTACCGCCGCTTCGTCTCCGGCGAGGCCTCGCAGAACGTCGACTGGCGCCGCTCGGCGCGGGACGATCATCTCTATGTCCGCGAGCAGGAGTGGGAAGCCGCGCACACCGTGTGGCTGTGGCCCGATCGCTCGAAGTCGATGGCGTTCGCCTCGAAGACCGCGCGCGACAGCAAGCTCGAGCGCGCGCTGGTGGTCACGTTCGCGCTGGCCGATCTCCTGGTGTCCGGCGGCGAACGTGTCGGCATTCCCGGACTGATGTCGCCGAGTTCGAGCAGCAACATCGTCGACAAGATGGCGCAGGCGATCCTGCACGACACCGCCACCCGATCCAGCCTGCCGCCGTCGTTCGTGCCGTCCGCGCTCGCGGAAGTCGTGGTGCTGTCGGATTTCTGGTCGCCCCTCAGTGACATCCGCGCCATGCTCGGCGGCCTCTCCTCGTCCGGCGCGCATGGGACGCTGTTGCAGGTCGTCGACCCCGCCGAAGAAACGTTCCCCTATTCCGGCCGCATCGAATTCGTCGAGCCCGAGGGCGGCGAGATCATCACCGCGGGACGCGCCGAGACCTGGGCCAGGGATTACACCGCGCGCGTCGCCGCCCATCGCGCCGCGATCCGCGAGGAAACCAGCAAGCTCGGCTGGCTGTTCTCGACCCACACCACCGATCGCTCGGCCGCCGAACTGCTGCTGTATCTGCACAGCGGCATGATGGTCACCAAAGGCAGTGCCGGCCGCGTCGCTATAACAGCGGGGCGCACCTCATGATGGGCCTGCCGCTCTCGTTCGCCGAACCGTGGCTGCTGGCGGGCCTGCTGAGCCTTCCCGCACTATGGTGGCTGCTGCGCGTGATGCCGCCGCGCCCGCGCCGCATCGATTTTCCGCCGACGCGCCTGCTGTTCGATATCGCGCCGAAGGAAGAAACTCCGTCGCGCACTCCGTGGTGGCTGACACTGCTGCGCCTGCTCGCCGCTGCGCTGGTGATCCTCGCCGCCGCCGGTCCGGTCTGGAATCCGAGCGAAGGCGTGACGCGCTCCAGCGCGCCGCTGGTGCTGCTGCTCGACGACGGCTGGAGCGCCGCGTCCAACTGGGATGCACGCATCAGAACCGCGGATGAACTGGTCACCAATGCGGAATCCGACCGGCGCGCGGTGGCGCTGGTGCCGCTGTCCGATGCGACGCGCGACGTCACGCTGATGCCGGCCGGTACCGCGCGCGTGGCGCTGCGCCAGTTCGCGCCGAAGCCGTACGCCGTCGAGCGCGTCGAGGCGCTGCCCGCCCTGGCGCGCTTTCTCGCCAAGACCGGCGACAGTGAAATCGTTTGGCTCAACGACGGCATCGATACCGGGCGCGGCAGCGAATTCACCGAAGGCCTGACGAAGACGATTCAGGATCGCACGCTGACGATTTTCGAAAGCGGCACTCCGCCTGCGCATGCATTGGTCGCGGCCGAGAATGCTGCCGCGAAAATGACGGTGAAGGTACTGCGCGCCGGAAGCGGCGGAGGCGATACCGGACTCGTCCGCGCGCTCGATCAGAAAGGTTCGCCCATTGGCGAAGCAAAGTTTGCATTCGGCGCGCAGGATCGCGAGACCGAGGCGAGCTTCGACCTGCCGGTGGAGCTGCGCAACGACATCACGCGGCTGGAAGTCTCCGGCGAGCGCTCGGCCGGCGCTGTGCAACTGCTCGACAAGCGCTGGCGGCGGCGCGCCATCGGCATTGTCTCCGGCGCGACCAGCGACACCGCGCAGCCGCTGCTGGCCTCAACCTTCTATCTGACGCGCGCGCTGGCGCCGTTCGCCGACGTTCGGCTGGGCGAGCGCGGCTCGCCTGCGCTGGCGATCGGGCAGTTTCTGGATCAGAAGCTGCCGATGATCGTGCTCGCGGACGTCGGAACGCTGACGCCGGACATCCGCGACCGCCTCAATACATGGATCGCGCAGGGCGGTGTGCTGGTGCGTTTCGCCGGGCCGCGTCTGGCAGCCGGTGACGACGATCTGGTGCCGGTGAAACTGCGGCGCGGCGGGCGCAGCCTGGGCGGCAGTCTCACGTGGGAGAAGCCGCAGCCGCTGGCGTCGTTCGCCGCCGATGGCCCGTTCGCGGGCCTCACCGTGCCAAAGGATATTACGGTGACGCGTCAGGTGCTGGCCGAGCCCGATCCGGCGCTGGCCTCGCGAAGCTGGGCGTCGCTCGCCGACGGAACGCCGCTGGTGACCGGCGAACATCGCGACAGGGGCATGCTCGCCCTGTTCCACATCAGCGCCGATATGCGCTGGTCGGACCTGCCGTTGTCTGGCACCTTTGTCGAGATGCTGCGGCGAATCGTCGATATGTCGGGCTACACGGCCAACGTGGGCGCAGGTGTCGCCGCCGAGGCCGGAGCGGAGACTGTTGCGCCAATCCGCACCCTCGACGGCTTCGGTGCGTTCGGTCCGCCGCCCTCCACCGCAAAGCCGGTGCGCGCCGACTACCGCGACCGCGCCTCGCTCGATCATCCGCCCGGTCTCTATGGACCCGCCGACGGTCCGCTCGCAGTGAACGCGCTCGCTGCCGCTGACCGGCTCGTCCCGCTCGACACGTCCGCACTGAAAGCGCGCCGCGCGACCTACACCAACGCCGAGCCGCGCGACCTGCGCGGCATCCTGCTCTCCACGGCGCTGGCGCTGTTCCTGATCGACGCGGTCATCGTCGCCATTCTTGGCGGCGGGCTCGCTGCATTGCTGAGACGCCGCACTGCGACGGCGGCGGCGCTTGCCATCGCATTCGCGCTTGCGTCTGTCAGCGCAGTGCCCTCGCCGTCTTATGCGCAGGCTCCGAAAGCTCCAGCCCAGAGTGCGCCCGCGAAGTCTGCTGCGAACAACGCCGCCAATGACGACTTCGCCATCAAGGCCGTCGCGCAGACGCGCCTCGCCTATGTCCTGACCGGCAACGCCGATGTGGATTCGATTGTGAAGGCCGGCCTGTCGGGCCTGACGCTTTTTCTCGCGCAACGCACCGCGCTGGAAGCCGGCGAGCCGGTCGGCGTGGATCCGGCGCGCGATGAACTCGCGTTCTTCCCGCTGGTGTACTGGCCGGTGATCACCGGCGCGCCGAAGCCGTCGCAGGACGCCATCAACAAGCTCGACGCCTACATGAAGCAGGGCGGTACGGTGCTGTTCGACACCCGCGACGCCATCGAGGCGCCGCCGGGTCCCGGCGGTGAATCGCAGACGCCCGGCATGCTGACGCTGCGTGAAATTCTGTCCTCGCTCGACATTCCCGAACTCGAGCCGGTGCCGCGCGAGCACGTGCTGACCAAGACGTTCTACCTGCTGCGCGATTTTCCCGGCCGCTTCAACTCGGGACAGACCTGGGTCGAGACGCTGCCGCGCGGCGATGATGAGGATGCCGCCGACCGTCCCGCACGCGGCGGCGACGGCGTCTCGCCGATCATCATCACCTCGAACGACCTTGCAGGTGCATGGGCGATGCGGGCTGACGGCCTGCCGATGCTGCCGCTGACGCCGGGCGATCCGCGCCAGCGCGAAATGGCCTTCCGCGCCGGCGTCAACATCGTGATGTACACCCTGACCGGCAACTACAAGGCCGATCAGGTCCACGCACCGGCGCTGATCGAACGGCTGGGGCAATAAGTATGCGCAGAATATTTGGTTTGCGATCTCCGCTGCGAATGCAATGCACCCCCTCTCCCCGGCGGGGAGAGGGTTGGGGTGAGGGGCTCTCGATGTTCCCTCAAGAGCACCGAACCCCCTCACCCGGCGCTTCGCGCCGACCTCTCCCCCTCGGGGAGAGGTGGACAGCAAGTTTCAACACCGGGCCTTACCAAGGTACAGACATCGTTATCCTTCGAGGCGCATCGGGACGGCGCGCACCTCAGGATGACGTCAGAGCATCGAGCTAATTCATGCAGTATGGCATTGCATTCGCGCCCCTCGTTCCCACGCTCGTGCTGTGGGTCGGCCTCGCTGCCATCGTCGTGATCGCTGCTGTCCTGATGATGGCGCGTGCGCGCGGCGCAGCGGTGCGTGTCGCCGCACTCACCCTGATTTTGCTGGCGCTGGCCAATCCGTCGTTTACGCGCGAAGAGCGCGAACCTCTGACCTCGGTCGCGGCTGTCGTGATCGACAAGAGCCCAAGCCAGAATTTCGGCGAGCGCACCCGCGAGACCAACGAGGCGCGCGAGGCACTGGTCGCCCGTCTGAAAGACATCAAGGGACTTGAGGTGCGCGTCGTCGAGGCCGGACAGGCCGACGGCGAAACCGACGGCACCAAGCTGTTCTCGGCGGTCACCTCGGCGCTGTCCGATGTGCCGACCGACCGCGTGGCCGGTGCGTTTCTCATCACCGACGGACGGGTGCACGACATTCCCGCCACTGCCGCCGCCATCGGCTTCAATGCGCCGGTGCATGCGCTGATCACCGGGCGCAGCAACGAGCGCGACCGCCGCGTCGCCATTGTCGCCGCACCCCGTTTCGGCATTGTCGGGCAGACCCAAACCATCACCTATCGCCTCGACGATCAGGGCGTGACCAACCAGAGCGCCCGGGTTGTGGTCCGGCGCGACGGCGACGTGCTGAGCGAGCGCGCAGTGCGCAGCGGCGAGCAGGTCAGCGTAACCATCGAGATTCCGCATGCGGGGCCGAACATTGTCGAGATCGAGGCCTCGAAGCTCGACGATGAGCTGACGCCGGTGAACAACCGCGCTGTGGTTTCCATCGACGGCGTCCGCGACAAGCTGCGCGTGCTGCTGGTGTCCGGTGAGCCGCATTCCGGCGAACGCACCTGGCGCAACCTGCTGAAGTCGGACGCCAGCGTCGATCTGGTGCATTTCACCATTCTGCGCCCGCCCGAGAAACAGGACGGCACCCCGATCAACGAACTGTCGCTGATCGCATTTCCGACCCGCGAACTGTTTCAGCAGAAGATCAACGAATTCCAGCTCATCATCTTCGACCGCTACGCGCGGCAAGGTGTGCTGCCGATTTCGTATTTCGACAACATCACCCGCTATGTGCGCAACGGCGGCGCGGTTCTGGTTTCGGCGGGACCCGATTATGCGAGCCCGACCAGCATCTGGCGCACGCCGCTCGATGCGATCCTCCCCGCAGAGCCGGTCGGCGTCAGCGAACAGGCTTTCACAGCGCGCCTGAGCAATGTCGGCAAGCGCCATCCGGTGACGCGCGGGCTTGAAGGCTCCAGCAGCGAGCCGCCGCACTGGAGCCGCTTCTTCCGCCTGATCGACACGCGCAACCCCGCCAACCCGCCGATCATGGAAGGCGCCGACGGCAAGCCGCTGCTGCTGCTGTCACGGCAGGGCGAAGGCCGCGTCGCGCTGCTGCTGTCCGACCACATCTGGCTGTGGGCGCGCGGCTATGAAGGCGGCGGCCCGCATCTCGATCTGCTGCGGCGGATGTCGCACTGGCTGATGAAGCAGCCGGATCTCGATGAGGAAGCACTGCGGCTGAAAGTCGAGGGCCGCGATCTCGTCGCGGTGCGCCAGACCATGGCCGACACCGTGTCGCCGGTCACCATTACCTCTCCGTCCGGTGTGATGCGCCAGGTGACGCTGAACGCCGGCGAACCCGGCGAATGGCGCGCCTCGATCAGCGCCGACGAGCTTGGCCTCTGGCAGGCCACCGACGGGTCGCTGAAGGCGCTGATCAATGTCGGCCCGGTCAATCCGAAGGAATTCGCGGAAGTCACATCGACAACGGAAGCGCTGCGCCCGCTGTTGCAGGCGACCGGCGGCGATGCGCGCCGCGTGGCCGACAGCGGCAGCATCGATCTGCCGCGCGTGCTGCCGGTGCGCGCCTCGACCGTGTTTCGCGGCGAAGGCTGGCTCGGCGTTAAAATGCGCGATGCGAGCGTGGTGCGCGGCATCGGCGTGCTGCCGATCTTCGCCGGCCTGATTGGCCTGTTGCTGCTGCTCGGCGCATTCGCCAGCACCTGGCTGCGGGAAGGCCGCTAGTTTCTCGGCCATTGGCCGACTGGGCCAATGAGCAAGCTGGCTGCAAATTCAGACGTGGTGGAAAGTTAAGCGGCCGAACGCCGGGCCACCGCGACCGACAGCATCGAGATCAGCTCCGATAGCGGAACATGGATGCTGACGGGCTTCAACTTGAGCTGGAAGGTCATGATCGCTTCGTGGCAGCGAAGCCCCTTCCCGCCTTTGACCAGGCCCAGATCACGAATGAGCTTGTAGGTTTTACCATCCGCCATTCGCACAAGACGGACGTTCTCAAAATACTTGAGCATTCACGCTCTCCTCGCGCGAATGAGAACAGCCGTTCGTTACGATTCGGTCAACCATGACAGCCATGTAACAGCCGCGCCCTGTGTCCTTTTGGTCGCGCGCCGCCGCTTTCGGCCACCCCCTCCAGCCTCCTGAGTTGACACCCTGGCCTCGACCAGCGATGTTATATTATAACATCTGGAACCGGACCGGATGGGTCTAACCGGATGAGTGTAGGGCGCATCGGCTCATGAACTGGCTGCGATCGAGGGCAAAGAGGCTGTCGCTGCTGGCGCTGTTCGCGCTGGCGCTGCAACTCGGCCTGTCGTTCGGCCATTGCCACCACGATGTCGCCGTTGCCGGTATCGCGGCGAGCCAGTCGCAAGCATCGACGCCCGATACAGACCACGACCAGGATGTCCATCACGACCTGTGCGCCATCTGCGCAACCATGGCGATGGCCAACACCCTCGTGGCAGCAGTTCCACCCTCGCTGACGATGCCGCTGACGGTCACGGCGCTCCGGACCGCCTTCCATTATAAAACCATCGCGGAGGACGCCCGCCGCGGCGCATTCCGCTCCCGCGCACCTCCGCAAGCCTGACTCGAATTGTTGTCCGATCCCGACGGTCGCCGCGCAGCGGTGATCGCGGGACATTCGAGGTGAGCCGCCCGGTCCCACACGATGGATCGGAGGCGGCATCAGGATCAAAGCATCATGTCGTACAAGTTTCTTCGCGCCTCGCTGGCCGGCGGCTCCGCCGTCGCCATGGCGCTTCTCGTCAACGGCGCCGCGCGGTCGCAGCAGGCCGACCCTGGCGCCGGCGAAACGCTGCCCGAAATCGTCGTGCAGGCGCCGAGCCCGATCCAGCGGCCGCATCGGCATAGCGCGCAGCCGGGCCGCACGACGGCCGCAGCGCCAGCCGCTGCCCCTGCGCCCAACCCCGAGACCTTTGCGGGCACACTGCCGATTGTCACCGATCAGTTTGCCACCGTTACCGTGGTGCCCAATGAGGAAATCCGCCGCAGCGCCGCCGCAACTCTCGGCGATCTCCTGAACAACAAGCCCGGCATCACCGGCTCGTCCTTCGCGCCCGGCGCATCGAGCCGTCCGATTATCCGCGGGCTCGACGTCAATCGCGTCGGCATTGTCGAGAACGGCATCGGCAGCAACGGCGCATCAGATCTTGGCGAAGATCATTTCGTGCCGATCGATCCGCTCTCGACCAATCAGGTCGAGGTCATCCGCGGTCCGGCAACGCTACGCTACGGATCGCAGTCAATCGGCGGCGTGGTCAGCGCCAGCAACAACCGCATTCCCGATACCCTGCCGTGCAGCGCGGTACCCTCGATCCAGACCTACGGATACAACGTCCAGGCGCCGCAGCTCTCGCCGTCGAATCCCTGCGCCAGCTTTGAGACGCGCTCGTCGTTATCGAGCGTCGATCTCGGACGCGAAGGCGCGGTGCTGCTTGATGCCGCAGGCAACAACGTCGCGATCCATGCCGACGCTTTCGCGCGCAAGACCGAAGACTACAGCATTCCGAATTCGCCCTACCGCTTCGATCCGACACGGCCATTCACCGGCAAGCAGCCGAACTCCTCATCACAATCCGACGGCGCATCGATCGGCGGATCGTATTTCTTCGCAGGCGGATTCATCGGCGCAGCCATCCAGCAGAACAACAGCATCTATCACATCCCCGGCGAGGACGGCGAAGACCACCGCACCCGCATCAGTGCGCGGCAGACCAAGCTGACGGTGAAGGGCGACTATCACCCCGACACCAAAGCTATCGACGTGATCCGGTTCTGGGCCGGCGCCACCGACTATAAGCACAATGAAATCGGCCTGGCCGATCCGGCTGATTTTTCAAGCGACGGCGTGCGCCAGACCTTCACCAACAAGGAGCAGGAAGGCCGCGTCGAGGTGCAGTTCGCGCCGCTCAATCTGCGCTTTGCGGCCTTGACCACTGCGGTCGGCGTGCAGGCCTCGCACCAGGAACTGACCGCGCCGAGCCCGGACGATCCGGGCAGCCCGCTCAACGGCCTGTGGGACCCGAACAGGAACACCAAGGTCGCTGGCTACATCTTCAACGAGTTCAAGTTCAGCGAGATCACCAAGGCGCAGGTGGCAGCGCGCGTCGAACATGTGAATTTGAGTGGCACCACGCCGGCCTTCGTTCCGGACCTGTTTGATCTCAATGTCGATCCTACGGCGATCGGTCCGGCGACACCGCGCAATCTGAACTTCACGCCGAAGAGCGGCAGCATCGGCCTGATCCAGAATCTTCCGTGGAATCTGGCGGCCAGCATCACCGGCCAGTACACCGAACGCGCGCCCAAGCCCGCCGAGCTGTTCTCGCGCGGCGGTCACGATGCGACAACGACTTTCGATATCGGCAATCCGAATCTCGGCATCGAGACCGCAAAGTCGGTCGAGGTCGGTCTGCGCCGCGCGACCGGGCCGTTCCGGTTCGAACTCACCGGTTACTACACGCGCTTCGACGGCTTCATCTACCGGCGGCTGACCGGCAATACATGTCAAGATGTCACGTGTCAGGCCGGCCCGGGTCTCGAACTCAATCAGGCGATCTACTCGCAGAAGGATGCGACCTTCCGCGGGGCCGAATTCCAGTTTCAGTACGATGTGCTGCCGCTCTGGGCCGGACAGTTCGGCATTGAGGGACAATATGACGTCGTGCGCGCCACCTTCACCGACGGCACCAACGTGCCGCGCATTCCGCCGCAGCGGCTTGGCGGCGGCGTCTACTATCGCGACGCCAACTGGCTCGCCCGCGTCAACCTTCTGCATGCTTTCGCCCAGAACGACATCGGCGGCATCGAGACCGCGACACCGGGCTATAACCGTCTGCGAGCCGAGCTGAGCTACACCACAAAGCTCGCCAAGAGCGACTGGTGGAGTGCGAAGGAATTCACCTTCGGTGTTGTCGGCGACAACCTGCTCAATGAAGACATCCGCAACTCCGTATCCTACAGCAAGGATCAGGTGCTGCTGCCGGGCATCGGCGTGCGTATGTTTGCAAATGTGAAGTACTGACAGCCGTCATTGCGAGCGAAGCGTTTGCTTCTCCCTCTCCCCGCCTGCGGGGAGAGGGTTGGGGTGAGGGGCAAAATGTTGTCGCACACCGCGATGCCCGGCCCCTCACCCGGATTGCTTCGCAATCCGACCTCTCCCCGTACACGGGGAGAGGTAAAACCGAAAAATCCTTTGCGTCACCGCGCCCGCGCGAAATTCCAGTCGGGACGGATCGCTCCGCTGACGCCTTCAAAAGCGCCCTCGACAAGTTCGTGCACCAATAGCCGGGCGTGATCGACCGGTCCCGGCATCGTCGCCTGCCCCTTCGGAATCCGCTTGAAGCCGACGCGGCTGTAATAGGCCTCGTCGCCGACCAGCAGCACCAGCCGGTGACCCTTTGCCTTCGCATCTTTCAACGCGCGGTCGAGCAGCGCCCGGCCGACGCCGCGATCGCGGAACGGCGGCTCGACGGTGAGCGGCCCCAGCAACAATGCCGGCGTGTTGCCGATGCAGACCGGCAGTTGCCGCACCGAGCCGACCATCAGCGTGCCGATCCGTGCGGTGAACGACAGATCGAGCAGATGATCGACATGCTCCCGCAGCCGATAGGCGCTGAGCGCGTAACGGCCCGGCCCGAACGTGCGCTCGTGCAGGCGCTCGATGGCCTGCTCGTCGCCGGGGGTTTCGGCCAGGATGGTCAGGGAAAGGTCGGACATGATGGACCGCGAATTAGCATCTGGCGTGGGCACGGTCTACGGCCCACCGGATCGACTGAGCTGAAATCTCCGCCCAATCACGAGTTCACCCGCCGTCATTTCGGGATGCGCGTCCTTCACGCGCAGGCCCGGAATCCAGAACGACTGGATTCCGGGTTCGCTCGCGCCGCGGAATGACGGAGGCGGTTAAATCCAGTCCTCGGTCAAAGGCCGGTTATCCAGCACTTCGGCGATCCGCGCCCTTGTCCCTTGGGTGGTGTCGGATGGCAGATCTGCGACACTGAAAAAGCCGCAGGCCACGATTTCGTGGTTGGGCTCAGGCATCCGGTCCTGCCGGTACTGCCGCACGACATAGACCGCGACATGGTCGCGCGGCGACACCCGGCGGTTGAAGAACAGGCCATGCAGGAGCGGCTCGCCGGTCATCTCGATCCGGCCCTCCTCGATCAGTTCGCGCTTCAGTGAACTCAGGAAAGTCTCGCCGGTCTCGACGCCGCCGCCCGGCAGATGCCAGCCGGAGACGTAGCTGTGCTTGACCAGAAACACGCGGTTCTCGCCATCGAGCACGACCGCGCGCACGCCGAGCGTCATGCCCCGGGCGAAGCGCCAGTAGACGTGAAACATGCGCCGGAGCAGAGGCTCGATTTTCATGCGAACGTTTGAGATGTCCTTCGTCAAAATCAGTTCCGAAATCCCGACGCCGTCATGGCCGGATTATCCGGCGATCCACGTCCAGCAAACCATCAAGAAAGTCGTCATGCCCGCGTCAAGAGCCCGGGCACGACGATGTGCGGCATTCTGAATATCATGACATTTCGAGATAACGCATGTAACAAAAGGTTATGACGTCGTTCGTGCTCGCGCATCTGTCCGATCCGCATCTCGGCCCGATGCCGCGGCCGCGTCTGCGCGAACTCGTGGGCAAGCGCGCGATCGGCTATCTCAACTGGCGGCGCAAGCGGCACATGGTCCACCGGCGCGAAGTGCTCGGCGAACTCGTCGCCGACATGCACGCGCAGCAGCCGGACCACATCGCCGTCACCGGCGACCTCGTTAACATCGCGCTGCCGCTGGAATTTGCCGAAGCCCACAGATGGCTCACGAGCGTCGGTACGCCGGAGGATGTGTCGCTGGTGCCGGGCAATCACGACGCCTATGTGCGCGGCATCCGCGACCATTTTCCGCAAGCCTGGGCGGACTATCTTCGCGGCGACGGCGCAGCGAAGAACAGCGAAGCGACATTCCCCTATCTGCGGCGGCGCGGCCCGCTTGCGCTGATCGGCGTGTCCACTGCTGTTCCCACAGCACCCTTCATGGCGACCGGGCGGCTCGGGCAGCAGCAGCGGAGCGATCTCGAGAAGCTGCTGCCGAAGCTTGCTTCCGAGAAGCTGTTTCGCGTGCTGATGATCCACCATCCGCCGGTGACAACGCCGGGCCGCTGGGCGGCGCGATTGCGCGATTCCGATGAACTGCTGGGTCTGGTTGCGCGCCACGGCGTCGAACTCGTGCTGCACGGACACGATCACCGCCATGCCACCGTCTGGCTCGACGGACCGCGCGGACGGATTCCCGCGATCGGCGTGCCGTCCGCCTCCGCAATGGCGCACGGGCACAATCATCCCGCCGCCTACAATCTGTTTTCAATCGAACGAAACGGCGATGCGTGGCGCTGCCAGCATCGCGTGCGCGGTTTCGCCGACGGCATGATGCTCGGCGAGATCAAGGATGAGAAACTGATCTAGATTCCGCGCAGCGCCATCACCAGAGCGAAGCCGAACAGCGCGGCGAGACCTGCGGCGAATCCGAACGCGAAGGTCCAGACAGCACTGCGGCGCTTCGCCGGGATAGCGGCAGCCGTCACGGGTGCGGGAGCCGGCGTCACCACCATCGCGTGCTCGCGTTCGATCAGGCGGCGCGCGATATAATCCGTCACCGCGTCGACCATCACCGGGATGTCGTGCGACTCGGCGATCACAATGCGCCCGAAGCGGGTGTCCTGCACGAAGCGGTAGATGCGCTTGTCGCGGCCCATCGCGATATGCGCGACGGCGTCGATCCACAGCCGCGGCGTGTCGCCCTGGCTGATGCCGCGATCGAACAGATCGACCCCAGCCGGAATCTCGGAGAACAGCGAATCGAGCGCGTCGTTGAGAATTTCCAGCCGGGCGACTTCGGCGTCGCGCAGATCCACAACGACGCTGGTGCGGTCGGCGGCCTCGATGCGTGCCTTCCGCAGGGCGTCGCGCAGCCGGAACGGGTTCAGTTTGCCGGCTGAATCGCTCGGGACGCTCTGTTCCGCCATGACCTGAAAACCTTAGGGTTCGATAGGTTTGTTTCGACACCCTTAATCTATCAGTAACCCTGTTCCCGCGCCAAGGCCTCGGGCCGTTTCGCGCGTGGTTTCATGGCGTTGTTCATGTCCCAAAATGAAAACGGCCCCGTCCGGAAGCGGAACAGGGCCGTAAATTGGGGCGGGCGACGCACCCCGCCCGGGAGTTGTCGGTGTCAGGTATTCGAGCGGTTCGGCTCTTCCACGATGGAAAAGCGAACGCTGCCGCGATGACGGTTCTCTTCGGAGACGACACGCCAGGCGTCCTCGGCTTCCTTCCGGGTCTTGAAGGGGCCCTGAACCTGTGCCGAGCCCGCCACGAGTTTGTGGAAGTTCATCGAGCCGAACTCTCCGCCGATCACCCAGAAAATGCTGCCGCCGCTCATGTGAGTCTCCGTTCGTTAGCTTGAGCGCACCAGACTGTTTTTGGGAGCATGTTTCGGAAACCGATCGGCTTCCAGTCATGCCCGGCATTTCAGCCGCTGCGCTTCTCGTCGTGTACTGATCTGAACACTATCTAATCACGTCGGCGGCTTTTGTAATGGAAATTTTGCAATAATCCAGTGCGGCGGTTCGCGGGTCCGCGTCATCGCCACAGAAAGTACTGCAAAATAAGGCGAACTTCGCGCTCAAGAGACCGTCGCGCGATGAACTCTCAATCGGACGAAAATCCGAACGGAACGCTGAGCCGCCGGTAATCGTCAGGCAACAGTTCGCGGCCGATCGGAAGTTCGGATCGCGCGGCGCATGTCGGACGATGACAGACGCGGCACGCGACGCCAATCGGCGTCGGCGCGTCAGCGCGGGGCCCGGAGTCATCGCTGGTATAAATCAGCTTTTCCGCATGTTCAGCCGCGCATCCGATGGCGATGGCGCGCTCCACACGCGGCGCGCCGAACGAGCCGCCGCCGGCGGTGACGGTTCGGGCAATGGAAAAAAAGCGCTGGCCGTCAGGCAATTCCAGCCACTGCGTCACAATCTGGCGCGGGGTCTTGAACACCCCGTGCACCGACCACAGCGGACACGCGCCGCCGTGCTTTGCAAAGGGAAAGCCGGCGCCGTCGAGCAGCTTGGAAATATTGCCTGCCGGATCGACGCGGATCAGAAAGAACGGAACCTTCTCGGAGCCCGGCCGCTGCAATGTCGTGATGCGGTGCGCGGTCTGCTCGAAACTGGTTCCGAACTGGCGCGCCAGCGCTTCCATATCGTAGCGGCGCGCCTCCGCGGCTTTCACGAATGCGGAATACGGCATGATGAGCGCCGCCGCGGCGTAACTCGCGAGCGACCGGTGCGCCAGGAGTTCGCCGCTCTTGGTGGTGAACTGGCCGGCTTTCAACGCTGCACCGATCTCATCTTCGAATTCGAGATAGGCGAGTTGCTGAGCCAACTGGAAGTTGAAGCTCGCGGTGTCGAGCGAGTCATCGAACAGGATTTCCTTGCGGTGACGATCCAGCCGCCGCACCGAGCCGAGCATGACATTGGGCGGCAAATGGCGGACGCGGAGATTATGCCGCGAGCGCAGCCGCTCGATCAGCCAGGCCTGATCCGCCGGCCCCTGAAGAATGCGCTCTGCCGCATCGTCAATATCCGCGAAGTTATTTCGGCGCGCGGCCAGAAACCGCCGGACTTCCGCGACCGGATCGTTGGCATCCAAACCGCCAGGCCCTGAGCGCGATGCAGCCCCTGTCAGGCCGGGGCTCCTGCGATCGGCCAGTGCGAGCTGTTCCTCGCGGTAGGCCGTGTAGAGCCGCAGGAATGCTTCCGCCAATCCGGGATAGCCGATGGCGATATCGCTGATTTCAAGCGGCGGAATATCGATGTCGGCAAACATCGGCTCTTTCAGAACCGCCTGCATCCGCGCGGTATGATCGGCGCCGCCGTCGCCCGCGAGATCGGCGAGGTCGATCTTGTAGGTACGGGCAAGGCGCAGCAGCATATCCGCCGTGACCGGCCGCTGATTGCGCTCCAGAAGCGCCACATAAGGCGCGGAAATGTCCAGATCCGCCGCCATGTCGGCCTGGGTCAGCCCCAGATCGCGCCGCAGCCGCCGCAGCCGCGGACCCATGAAAACCGAGCGGATTGTGGCTGTTGCCATCGGAATCGTCCTACTGACTTACCTCTATTGTAAACTAATTACAGCATTACAACAAAAGTTTGTAAAGTCTGACAAGCTATCTTCAATCCCTCTAGCGAATGGCCGCGCAATGGGTTGAAACAGGGACAACTTCACAAGGGAACACCACCATGAATTATCAATCGCGCGGAATCTCCGACCAGGCAATTCAAGGCCCGTCTTCCTACAAGGCGGAACTCACTGCGGCTGAGGCCCTCCTCAAGGACCATCCGGCCTGGAACGGCGTGACCGCCGAGGCGGTTGCCCGCATGCGCCTGCAGAACCGTTTCAAGACCGGCCTCGACATCGCCCGCTACACCGCCGACGTGATGCGCGCGGATATGGCGGCGTACGACGCTGATCCGACCAAATACACCCAGTCGCTGGGTTGCTGGCACGGCTTCATCGCCCAGCAGAAGCTGATCTCGATCAAGAAGCACTTCGGTGGCAAGACCGACCGCCGTTACCTCTACCTGTCGGGCTGGATGATCGCAGCGCTGCGCTCCGAATTCGGACCGCTGCCGGATCAGTCGATGCACGAGAAGACCTCGGTGCCGGCGCTGATCGAAGAACTCTACACGTTCCTGCGTCAGGCCGACGCGCGTGAACTGAACGACATCTTCCGTGAGCTCGACGCTGCCCGTAAGGCTGGCGACAAGGCCAAGGAAGCTGCGCTGATCGA
Source organism: Afipia sp. GW822-FHT03D08 (assembly GCF_058801645.1). NCBI lineage: Bacteria > Pseudomonadati > Pseudomonadota > Alphaproteobacteria > Hyphomicrobiales > Nitrobacteraceae > Afipia > Afipia sp. GW822-FHT03D08. Next base: position 617,203 of record NZ_JBXANK010000003.1, on the reverse strand, counting down.
CAAGATCGACAACTTCCAGACCCACGTCGTGCCGGTGATCGCCGACATCGACGCAGGCTTCGGCAACGCCGAGGCAACCTATCTGCTCGCCAAGAAGATGATCGAGGCAGGCGCTTGCGCCCTGCAGATCGAAAACCAGGTGTCGGACGAAAAGCAGTGCGGCCATCAGGACGGCAAGGTCACCGTGCCGCACGAGGTCTTCATCGCGAAGATCCGCGCCTGCCGCCATGCGTTCCTCGAACTCGGCGTGGACAACGGCATCATCGTGACCCGCACCGACTCGCTCGGTGCCGGCCTCACCCAGCAGATCGCCGTCAGCCACAAGCCGGGCGATCTCGGCGACCAGTACAACAGCTTCCTCGACTGCGACGAAGTTGACGCATCCAACGTCGGCAACGGCGACGTGATCATCAGCCGCAACGGCAAGCTGTTGCGTCCGAAGCGCCTGCCGAGCAACCTGTACCAGTTCCGCTCCGGCACCGGCGTCGATCGCTGCGTTCTCGACAGCATCACCTCGCTGCAGCACGGCGCTGACCTGCTGTGGATCGAAACCGAGCGTCCGAACATCGCGCAGATCGCCGAAATGGTCGATCGCATCCGCGAGGTGATCCCGAACGCGAAGCTGGCCTACAACAACTCGCCGTCGTTCAACTGGACGCTGAACTTCCGCTGGCAGGTGTTCGACGAGTGGAAGGCGGCCGGCAAGGACGTCAGCAAGTACAACCGCGCCGACCTGATGAAGGTGGAGTATGACGACACGCCGCTGGCGATCGAAGCCGACAAGCTGATCCGCACCTTCCAGGCGGATTCGGCCAAGCGCGCCGGCATCTTCCACCACCTGATCACGCTGCCGACCTATCACACGGCTGCGCTGTCGACCGACAACCTCTCGAAGGAATACTTCGGCGACCAGGGCATGCTCGGCTACGTGAAGAACGTTCAGCGTGCGGAAATCCGCCAGGGTATCGCCTGCGCGAAGCACCAGAACATGGCCGGCTCCGACATCGGCGACGACCACAAAGAATACTTCGCTGGCGAAGCGGCCCTCAAGGCCGGTGGCGCTCACAACACAATGAACCAGTTCGGCTAAACGAACGGCTCGACACAATCAACAACGAAATGCCCGGCCTCAAAGCCGGGCATTTTCTTTTGCGGAAGCTGGGTGCCGCGTGTCGCTCTTGCGTTCGGCCACGCCAGGGAATTGTAAACAACATCCAATTCGTCATTGCCGGGCTTGACCCGGCAATCCATCGCAGCACAAATCGACGAAGATTTTAGATGGATGGCCGGGTCAAGCCCGGCCATGACATTCAGGGGAAACTCTCATGCTGCGCTTTCCTTCCATGTTTGGCGTTCTGCTTGTCGGCGCTGCTGCGTTCGCCTCCCCCGCCCACGCCCAATCCGGCGCACGCTGCCATGGCGGCCAGAGCTTCGATCAGTTTCTGGCCCAATTGAAGCAGGACGCGGTCGCCGCCGGCGTGTCGCAGCGCGCGATTGCCGCCGCCTCGCCCTACATGGTCTACGATCAGGGCATCGTGAACCGCGACAGGGGCCAGCGCGTGTTCGGCCAGATCTTCACCGAGTTCTCCGGCCGCATGGCATCCGAAGGCCGCAGGGTCAAAGGCCAGCAACTGATCCAGACCTACGCGCAGGCCTTTGCGCGCGCCGAAAAAGAATACGGCGTGCCGCCTGCGGTGATCACGGCATTCTGGGCGCTGGAGAGCGACTTCGGCGCAGTGCAGGGCAAGCTGCCGACGCTGCGCTCGCTGGTGTCGCTGGCCTATGACTGCCGCCGCTCCGAGATGTTCCGGCAGGAGACCATCGCCGCGCTGAAGATCATCGACCGCGGCGATCTTTCGCCCTCAGAGATGATCGGCTCATGGGCCGGCGAGCTCGGCCAGACCCAATTCCTGCCGCGCCACTACTTCGATTACGCCGTGGACTACGACGGCGACGGTCATCGCAACATGCTGCGCAGTGCGCCGGACGTGATCGGCTCGACCGCGAACTACATCGCGAACGGATTGAAATGGCGGCGCGGTGAACCGTGGCTGCAGGAAATCCGCGTGCCCGCGAACCTGCCGTGGGATCAGGCCGATCTCACCATCAAGCATCCACGCTCGAAATGGGCGGCTTGGGGCGTGACCTATGCCGACGGGCGTCCGCTGCCGAAGGACGAACTGCCCGCTTCCGTGCTGCTGCCGATGGGCCGCACTGGGCCGGCGTTTCTCGCCTATCCGAATTTCGCCGCCTACACCGAGTGGAATAACTCGCTGATCTATTCGACCACGGCGGGCTATCTCGCCACCCGCATTGCAGGCGCAGGTCCGATGCGAAAACCTGCAACGCCGGTTGCGCAACTGCCGTTCAACGAGATCAAGGAATTGCAGCAACTGCTCGCGCGGCAGGGCCACAACGTCGGCAAGATCGACGGCATTCTCGGCCAGCAAAGCCGCATCGCGATCAAGACCATGCAGGTCAAGTACGGCCTCCCGGCCGATTCATGGCCGACCGCCGAATTGCTGGCGCGCATGCGTGGCGGCTGATTGTCAACTGCCGGCACCTTGTAAGCGCAAAGAGAACATCTACATCGGGCCAGTCTGCTTCACGGCAAGATTTTCCCCGAAAGGTCCCCCATGTCATTCTATGACGGCTCCGTTCCGGTCTTTGTCCACACACTGACGGCCATGTCTGCATTTCTCGCCAAGGCCGAAGGCTTTGCGAAGGAAAAATCAATCGATCCCGATGTTTTGCTGAACGCACGGCTGCACCCGACCATGTATCCGCTCAAGCGGCAGGTGATGGCGGCGTGCGATGCCGCGGTGCGCGCATCTGCACGCTTCGCGCAGCTTGAACTTCCGTCATTCCCCGACACCGAGAATACATTCGCCGAGTTGCAGACACGAATCGAGAAGGTCCTTAGCAACATCAAGACGATCGAGCCGTCGAAATTCGAGGGCGCAGGGACGCGCGAGATTACGTTTCCTTCGGGACCCGGCACGACGCGAACGGTGACTGGCCAGGAATATCTCAACCACATGGCGCTGCCGAACTTCTTCTTTCACTGCACGACCGCTTACGACATCCTGCGCCACAACGGCGTTGAACTCGGCAAGCGCGACTTCCTCGGCGCGTAAGGATTATGAAGAAAGCAGCGTAACGCTGCTTTCTTTCGTCCCGTCGACGGCGTGAAGACGATTTGCATCGCCTTGCCTCCAAGGTGAGGGAAATTATTCTTCGCGGCGCGCGCCTGTGTTTTAAACACGGAACACATGACTGCCATTCAGCCCGCCTGAATCAGCACTTTTCAACCGGCCGAGACTTGCGTTTTCAGAGCCGGAATACTTACATGCACCTGCATTGAAGTCACCCTCAGGAAAAGCAGCCATGTCCGTTTCCAAACTCTTCGATCCCTACAAGCTCGGCGCCGTCACCCTTTCGAACCGCGCCGTCATGGCTCCGCTGACGCGCAACCGCGCTGTCGCGGGCTTCGTTCCCAATCCGCTTGCCATCGAGTACTACGGACAGCGCGCCTCCGCCGGACTGCTCATCACCGAAGCGAGCCAGGTCTCGCAGCAGGGCCAGGGCTATCAGGACACGCCCGGCATCTACACCAAGGAGCAGGTTGCGGGCTGGCGCAAGGTTACGGACCATGTTCATGAACGCGGCGGCCACATCTACATCCAGCTCTGGCATGTGGGACGTATTTCCCACACCACCTTGCAGGAGAACGGCGGCGCGCCGGTTGCGCCCTCTGCGATCCGCGCCAATACCAAGACCTTTGTCGGCGGCTCATTCGCCGACGTCTCCGAGCCCCGTGCGCTCGAACTCGGCGAAATACCCGGCATCATCGACAGCTTCAAGCGCGCATCGGCCAACGCACTCGAAGCCGGATTCGACGGCGTCGAAATTCATGGCGCGAACGGCTATCTGCTCGACCAGTTCGCCAAGGACGGCAGCAACAAGCGCACGGACGCCTACGGCGGCCCGATCGAGAATCGTGCGCGCCTGATGATCGAGGTGGCACAGGCCGTCGCCGCCGAAGCCGGCGCCGACCGCACCGGCATCCGCATCTCGCCGGTGACGCCCGCCAACGATGTATCCGACAGCAATCCTCAGCCGCTGTTCGACCACATCGTCGACCAGATCAATGCGCTGAAGCTCATCTACATCCATGTCATTGAAGGCGCGACCGGCGGTCCACGCGACAACGCACCGTTCGACTATGACAGCCTGCGCAAGCGCTTCAGCGGCACCTACATCGCCAACAACGGCTATAACTTCAAGCTGGCGACCGAAGTGCTGGACAAGAACAAGGCCGACCTGATCGCATTCGGCAAGCCGTTTATTTCGAATCCCGATCTCGTCGAGCGGCTGAAGCTGGGCGCGCCGCTGAACGATTTCGACAAGGCGACGTTCTACGGCGGCGGCGCGAAGGGCTACACCGACTATCCGGTGCTCGGCCGTCAGGCCGCGGCGGAATAACGCGCTCACGCGTATCTTGAATCAAGAAGGCCGGATTGCACTCCGGCCTTCTTTCGTTCTGGGAAGAGTTTATGCAGGAAGCGGATCGAGTTGCCCGGCAAGAAACCGCGTCGCGGCGCGTTCAGCTTCGCGCGCGTTCTTGAAAACGCGGCCATCGAGCGGATTGAACTTATGCACCGCCGCGAAGAAGCGAAAACCCGACTTCTCGCGAACAACGATACCCGCGGCTTCCGAACTGACTTCGATGATGTAGGTGTCCGACATGTTCTATCCCGTGCCCCGTCCTTAGGGTTTCTCACGCGCTATAACCCCGAAGGACTGAAAAGGTTTCAGCCCCTTGAAGCCTTCAACACACCGCCTCTTTCCGACTCATACCGATCTGGTATGCACATCCCGGGCCAACAGCAGAGAGCCTGTATTCAGCCCGAAATGACCGGAAAACAAACGGTGAGTGACTCCCGCGTGTGCAGTGCGCCGAACCTGTAGGCGCTTCGCGCGACAGTTTTATAACTGAAATGCATAGGCCGGAAGATCGTCGGGGACAGCGCGACAAAATAGCAATGCCGGCTCCGTGCAGCGCAACAAAACGGGACGAACGCATTCGTACAACCGTCACAGTTGCGAAAAATTACCTAACGTCTTGAGGAAGAATCCCTCGTCAGACGCTGACGGATGGAGAACGCTGCCCGATGGGTTGCGGACGGCCCTCGTCATCGATAGCGACGTAGGTGTAGTTCCCGTCGGTCACGAGAATCAGTTGCGATTCCTTCCGGCGTTGCACCCACGCCTCGATATGGACGGTGATCGAGGTGCGGCCGAGCCGAACCGTGGTGCAAAAAACCGAAACCACATCGCCGACATTGACCGGCTTGCGGAAGGTCATAGCTTCAATCGCAACCGTGACGGCGCGGCTCTTCGAAACCTTGGACGCAAAAATGCCGCCCGCAATATCCATCTGGCTGAGCAGCCAGCCGCCGAAGATATCGCCGTTCTGGTTGGTGTCCGCAGGCATCGCCATGGTGCGAATGGAGAGTTCGCCCTCTGGCGCGGCTGGGGCGGGCGCGGCGTGAACGGGCGTGTCTGCCATCGATGAAATCCGTCAAATGAAGCTGAACGAAAATATGTATCAGGCGAACGTATCCCACCCGGCGTCCGGTTTAAAGCGATCGCCGAACTTCGCTTCCAGCGCCTTCAGCGCCGCGACAACGTTCGCGGCGCCACGGGTGCGTGCATAGTTCAGCGGACCGCCACGGAACGGCGCATATCCCGTGCCGAAGATCATGGCGCCGTCCACCACATCGCCATTCTCCACGATACCTTCGCGCAGACAGGCCACGCAGACATTCGACATCGGCAGGATGAGGCGGTCGATCATCTCCTCGGTGGGCTGCACCGGCGACGGCAGCTTCACCGCCTTGCCGTCCTTCCACTCGTAGAAACCCTTGCCGGTCTTGCGGCCGAGTTCGCCCTTCTTCACCTTCTCGCGCAGCCAGTCCGGCGCTGGCGGGAGCGCGGCTTCGCCGAACTTCGAGCGTAGCATGTCGCCCACCGCGAGACAGATATCGAGCCCGACCTGATCGGCCAACTCAATGGGCCCCATCGGCATGCCGAACTTCTCGGCAGCAGCATCGATGACCGCCTTGTCGACCTTCTCGTCGAGCATCACTATCGCTTCCAGCATGTACGGCGTCAGCGCGCGATTGACGAGGAAGCCTGGCGAACTTTTCACCGGCAGCGGCAGGCGATCGATGGCGCCGACAAACTTCAAAGCCGTCGCCAGCGCCTGCGGGTCGGCCTCATCGTGGCTCACGACTTCAACCAGTTGCAGGCGGGATACCGGATTGAAAAAGTGCAGGCCAAGAAGGTGTCTGGGGTTCTTCAGCGTGGTGCGCAGATCCTGCAATGGAATGCTGGAGGTGTTGGTGGCAAGGATCGCGCCGGCTTTCATCACAGGCTCGAGCCCGGCATAGACCTTCTGTTTCAGTTCGAGCTTTTCCGGCACCGCCTCAATGATCAGATCGGCGTTGCGCACGCCTTCCCCGGTCATATCCGGCATCAACCGGTCGAGCGCATCGCGCAGATCGGTCTTCTTGCGGATGATCTTGCCGAACAGGTCCGCCGCCCGCTTGATCGCGCCGGCGATCGGTTCGGCCTTCATGTCGGCCAGCGTCACGCGCAGGCCCTGATAGGCGCACCACGCGGCGATATCGCCGCCCATCGCACCCGCGCCGATGACATGAACATGCTTCACGGCGTTGCGGCCATCGGCGAGCTTCTTCATCTGCTCGCGCAGGAAGAACACGCGGATCAGATTCTGCGCGGTCGGCGTCACCATCAGATTGGCGAACGAGACCTGCTCCGCCGCCAGCATCGCCTTGCGATCGCCGCCGTGCTTTTCCCACAGATCGATCAGCGCGTAAGGCGCGGGATAATGATCCTTCGGCGCGGTCTTCGCGGCCTCGCCGCGCATCCTGTTGGCAAGAAGGCCGCGCACCGGGCCTAGATTCATCGCCTGCGCAAGCAGGCCTTGCCTGTGCGGCCGCAGCCGCCCGAAGATCGCGTCCTTCACGGCATTTCGGACATGCCGCTCCTGCGTCACCGCATCGGCCAGGCCCAGCGACTTCGCCTTGCGCGCGTCGATGGTCTTGCCGGTCAGCATCATCGTCATCGCCTCAAGCGGACTGACGAGATGGGTGAAGCGCGCGGTGCCGCCAAGCCCCGGATGCAGGCCGAGCATCACCTCGGGAAATCCGAAGCGGGCGTTGTCGATGGCGATGCGCGTGTTGCACGCCAGCGCCACTTCGAGGCCGCCGCCGAGACAGAAGCCGTGGATCACCGCGACGCTTGGAACCTTGAGCGCTTCCAGCCGGTCGACCACCGCATGGGCACGCGCCATCGGGGTTTCGACCTCGCGCGGATCGGTCACGCCGCGAAATTCGTTGACGTCGGCGCCTGCGATGAAGCCCGACGGCTTCGCCGAGCGAATGACAAGGCCGGCCGGGCGATCCTGCTCCAGCGCGGCAATGACGGTCTCGAACTCTTCGAGCACGCTCGCAGACAGCGTGTTGGCGCTGGCGCCTTCGCGGTCGAACAGCAGCCAGGCGATACCGTCGCTGTCGCGCGTCAGTTTGAAGTTCCTGTACGGTCCAGCCTGCGGCTCCGGTCCGAGTTCGAGGACGCGGTCTTTGAGAACATCCATGATGCGTGAGTCCATGTCCGTTCCCTTACACTGTCTCGATCAGCATCGCGCCGCCAAGGCCGCCGCCGATGCATTCGGTGGCGATGCCGCGCCGGGTGCCGAGCCGCTTCATCGCGTTGACCAGATGGAGCACGATGCGGTTGCCGCTGGTGCCGACCGGATGCCCGAGGCTGATCGCGCCGCCGTCGACGTTAAGCTTTGTGCGGTCGATCTCGCCCGCCGCGCCGTCGAGACCGAGCACCTCGCGGCAGAACTTATCGTCGTTCCATGCCGCCAGACACGCCAGCACCTGTGAGGCAAACGCCTCGTTGATTTCCCAGGTCTCGATGTCCTGCAATTTGAGCTTGTTGCGCTTCATGAGCTCGGCCGATGACAGCACCGGGCCGAAACCCATGATGCTCGGATCCAGCCCCGCCCACTGGCTGTCGACGATGATCGCCTTCGGCTTGAGGCCGTATTTGTTGACGGCGTCCTCGGACGCCAGAATGGTCCAGCATGCGCCATCGGTGATCTGGGACGAATTGCCCGGCGTCACCTGTCCCCATGGCCGCTCGAAGGCGGGCTTCAGTCTTGCCAGCTTGTCCATCGACGAATCGGGCCGCACGCCGTCGTCATGGTCGTAGAACTTGCCGTCGCGCGCGAACGAGGTCTCGACCTCGCCTTTCAGGAATCCCTGCTCCTGCGCATTCGCCAACCGCCGGTGACTTTCCACAGCGTAGGCATCGGCCTGCTCGCGCGTCACGCCCATCAGATGCGCGACGACTTCGGCGGTCTGGCCCATGTTGAGATCGGTGATCGGATCGGTCAATCCGCGTTCAAGACCGATGATCGGCTTGAAGTCCGAAGGCCGCGCCTTCAGAAACGCTGCCGCCTTCGACAGCGTGTCCTTGGCGCCCGCAAATTTCGCGAACCAGCGCACGCCGGATTGCGGAAAAACCAGCGGCGCGTAGCTCAGCGCTTCCGCGCCGCCCGCCAGGATCATGTCGGCCTTGCCAGCCTCGATATAGCGGTACGCCGTGTCGATCGACTGCATGCCGGAGCCGCAATTGATCTGCACGGTGAACGCTACCATGCGCTCGCCCATGCCGAGGCGAAGCGCCGCGACGCGCGCCGGATTCATCTCGTCGGCGATGACATTGACGCAGCCGAGAATGACCTGATCGAACGCATTTGGCGCAAAAGGTTGCCGCGCCAGCAAGGGCCGCCCGGCCTGAACTGCGAGATCGACCGGGGTGAATGGCCCCGGCCCGCCTTGTGCCTTCAGGAACGGCGTGCGTGCGCCGTCAACGATATAAACCGGTCGCGCCATCAGCTTGCCGCCCGGTCCGGCGTGGTTTGCTTCGCCTCGGTCCGCTTGTGATAGATCGGCGACAGCGCTTCGGGTGCGAAGTCGTCGACCTCGATCACCAGCGCGACCGCATCGTGCGCAGCCTTGAGCTTTGCGCCTTCGTCGGCGGTGATGACACCTTTCTTCACGGCTTCGCTCCAGTCTCGGATTTTTGCGGCGTGCATTTTCTTCTCGATCGGCTCGTTGGCGGTGACCAGCAGGAACGCACGCTCCAGCCGCGCCAGCGGACCATCGTCGTTGCCATGATAGAGGCCCGCGGTCAGCCGGTCGCGCACCGCACCCGGCGCAAGGATCATTTGCGCGCAGTGGTGCACAACTTTATCCGACGGTCCGAGCGGATTGGCGCCGAGCGGCTGGATCAGGAATTTGAGGATCACGCCCACAAAGCGGTTCGGCAGGTTGGCGATCACCTCCGCAAGACGGCTCTCGATGGTGCGGATGCCGTTCGCCATCACCCATTGGAGCGCGGGGAAGTCGGCGTCCTGACGGCCCTCGTCCTCCCAGCGTTTCAATGCCGCCGAGAGCAGATACAGTTCGGAGAGAATGTCGCCGAGCCTTGCCGACAGCATTTCCTTGCGCTTGAGCGCACCGCCGAGCGTCAGCAGCGCCATGTCAGAGCACAGCGCAAACGCTGCCGAATAACGCGAGAGCTGGCGGTAGTAACCGGTCGCGGCGCCAGCCTCGGGCGCCGGGGCAAACGCGCCGCCGGTCCAGCTCCGGCCCCAGGCGCGGAATGTATTGGTGATGGCGTGGCCGACATGCTTCCAGAACGACGCGTCGAAATCGGCGAGACCCTTCTTCCGGTCGGGATCGCCGATCGCATTCATTTCGCTAAGCAGATAGGGGTGCGCGCGCACCGATCCCTGCCCGAACACAATGAGATTGCGTGTCAGGATGTTTGCGCCCTCCACCGTGATGGCGACCGGCACCGATCGGTAGAGATTGCCCATGTAGTTCTGCGGCCCGTCGATCACGGCCTTGCCGCCATGAATGTCCATCGCATCATCCACCGTGATGCGCAGCCGCTCGGTGGCGTGCAGCTTCATGATGCCCGACACGACAGCCGGATGAATGCCCTGATTGAGCGCGGCGCAGGTTAGCCGTCGTGCGGCGTCGAGCTGGTAGGCCGTGCCCGCGATGCGCGCCAGCGGCTCCTCGATACCCTCGAACTTTCCGATCGGCACATGGAATTGCTCGCGGATGCGCGCATAGGCCCCCGTGGCGCGCGCGCAGTACGCCGCGCCTGCGGAGGATTGCGACGGCAGAGAGATGCCGCGGCCCGCGGCCAGCGCTGTCATCAGCATCTTCCAGCCCTGTCCGATGCGCTCCTGTCCGCCGATGATGAAGTCCATCGGAATGAAAACGTCCTTGCCCCAGTTCGGACCGTTCTGGAACACCTGCATTGCCGGCAGATGGCGATGACCGATGCTGACGCCGGGCAGGTCAGTCGGAATCAGCGCAACCGTGATGCCGAGTTCTTCCTCGCTGCCGATCAGATGATCTGGATCGTAGGCCTTGAACGCAAGACCAAGCAGCGTCGCCACCGGGCCAAGGGTGATGTAGCGCTTGTGCCAGTTCAGCCGCAGGCCGAGTGTCTCCTTGCCGTTGAACGTGCCCTTACAGATGATGCCGGTGTCGATCATCGACGCGGCGTCGGAGCCGGCCTCCGGGCTGGTCAGCCCGAAGCAGGGAATCTCGCGGCCTTCCGCAAGACCGGGCAGCCACCTGTCACGCTGCTCCTTGGTGCCGAAGTGCATCAGCAGTTCACCCGGCCCGAGCGAGTTGGGCACCATCACCGTGACCGCCGCCGTCACCGACCGCGACGAAATTTTCCGAACCACTTCCGAATGCGCATAGGGCGAGAAGCCGAGGCCGCCATAGTCCTTCGGGATAATCATGCCGAGGAATTTGTTGCGCTTGATGAACTCCCAGACTTCGGGCGGCAGGTCGCGCCATTCCCAGTTCACCCTCCACTCGTCGACCATCTCGCAAAGCTGCTCGACCGGGCCGTTCAGGAAAGCCGTCTCTTCGTCGGTGAGCTTTGCCGGAGCGAAGGCCAGCAGCTTCGACCAGTCGGGATTGCCGGTGAACAGATCGGCATCCCACCAGACGTCGCCGGCCTCAAGCGCCTCGCGCTCGGTGTCGGACATCGGCGGCAGCGCCTTATGCGCCCACGCGAAGATCGGACGGGTGATGAGATCGCGGCGGAAGGAGAAGCTCATGGGACGATCCTTTTGTGGAAAGGCCAGCGTAACCACGGGACTGAAATGCTAGGGCATGAACCCGAAATGCGGGAGTGGATTTCGTTTAGATCATGCCTCATTCTAGCGGCGGCAGTGCTGAAAATAGCTTCGGCGGTGTGTCGCGTTTAAAGCGAAAGCCCCCAAAAATTCCTATGTTTCAATAACCTGCAGAGCGGCGCAGCGTTCCGCGCCGGCCTCCCGAACAATCGGAAAACGGTCAAAAATCACCAAGACTTGAGCCAAAACGCCGCTACCGCGGCCGGATCATCTCGAACATTATGTCGGGCCGGATCTGGGCGTAGTCGCCCATCCGTCCCGCGCGCAGGATCGGATAGGCCTCGGCAGTCTGATAGACGCCGTCCCTGATCAGGCTCTTGTCGATATGGACCGCGACAACTTCGCCGAAGGTGACCCAGGCGTCGGCTTTTTTTCCGTCAGCGCCCTCGAGCTGGATCATCTGGGTCAATTTGCACTCGAACGAGACGAGACTTTCGCCGACGCGTGGCACATCGACCTTGCGGCTCGGCGCCTTGGTCAGCCCGGAAATCGTAAATTCGTCGGTTTCGTGCGGCACGCTCGCCGACGTCATGTTCATCTGCTCGGCGACGTGCTTGGTCACCAGATTCCAGGTGAACTCCTTCGTCTCCTGAATATTGGAAACGCTGTCCTTCCAGCCGGTCGAGGAAAAGCCGATGATCGGCGGCACATAGCAGAAGGCGTTGAAGAAGCTGTAGGGCGCAAGATTGATGTGTCCCTTGGCATCCTTCGATGAAATCCAGCCGATCGGCCGGGGACCAACGATGGCATTGAAGGGATCGTGCCGGAGGCCGTGGCCTTTTGAGGGTTCGTAGTAGTGAAAATCAGCCATGACCTGCTTTGCCTTGCCTGGTGGAGTGGATTTGACATTCGCGCCCCGCTGGCAGCGAGTCCCCAAAGCGAATGTCAAATCCTAAACTCCACCAGAAACTTATATTTTGCTAGTGGTTCTTTGATTCTAACATTCGCAGGAATGCCTGCTGAAACGCGATGCGAATGTTAGAATCTAACCACTAGCGCTGGCCACCCGAGAGGTCGGGAGTGCCCAGCGTAAGGCCGGCGATAATAAAGTCTATCATTTGATCGAGGCTCGGCCCCGGCTTTTTCGCGCTCTGTTCGATCATCTGCGGATGGAAGAACCGCAGCATCCCGGCGCAGACACACTTGGCGGCCAGCTCTACGTCCTTGACGTTGAACACCCCAGCCTTGGCACCGTCGGCAATCACGGCGCCGATGGCCATGACGATGCGCTGGATATGCGCATCGCAGACATCCCAGCTTTCTTCCATTGCGATGGCGACCATCTCATGGATCTTGGCATCACCAACGAAGCGTTCGGCATTCATCACACTGACCGTGGCGAGCAATTCCTTCATCCGCTCCCGCGGCGGCGTCGGTTTGGCCGCAATCGCGTCCGCGGCATCCTCGACCTCAGCCATCAGCCGCCGCGCCACACCTTCATGGATCGACTTCTTGGAATCGAAGAAGCGATAGATGTTCGCCGGCGACATCTTGAGCGTCTTGGCGATATCCGCGACCGTGGTCTTGAGATAGCCGACATCGCGAAACAGGCGCTCCGCAGTCGCGAGAATGCACGCCTTCTTTTCGGAATCGGTATCGTTGTCGTGAAGCAGAGTCATGTCAGTGTCATACTCAAGGTTCGATTATTCGGCGGCGGTCGCCAGCGGCGGCGCTTGCCGGATCTGGCCCGGTTGCGCGGGCGCCGGAACCACACCCTCACCCCGTTCGTCCAGACTCTTCCTGAACCATAGCGCATAGAGGCCGGGCAGGAACAGCAGGGTCAGGAATGTTGCAACGAACAATCCACCCATGATGGTGATGGCCATCGGGCCCCAGAAAGCCGACCGCGACAGTGGAATCATCGCCAGGATCGCAGCCAGCGCCGTCAACACCACCGGCCGCGCGCGGCGAACCGTGGCTTCGACGATGGCTTCGCGCCGGGTCAGGCCATGCTCGACGTCGGTCTCGATCTGATCGACCAGAATCACCGAGTTGCGCATGATCATGCCGGCCAGCGCGATCAGCCCGAGCAGCGCCACGAAACCGAACGGACTGCCCGCGACGTTGAGGCCCAGCGAAGCGCCGACGATGCCGAGCGGCGCGGTCAGGAACACCAGCACCAGGCGCGAGAAGCTCTGCAACTGGATCATCAGCAGCGTCAGCATGCCGATCACCATCAACGGGAACAGCTTGTTGATCGAGGCATTGCCCTTTTCGGACTCCTCGATCGCGCCGCCGATCTCGATGCGGTAAGCCGGTTGCAGGCTCTTGCGGATGCCTTCAAGCTTCGGCCAGATCGCATTGGTCACGTCCGGCGCCTGTACACCGTCGACGATGTCGGCACGCACGGTGATCGCCATGTCGCGGTTACGCCGCCACAGGATCGGCTCCTCGTGTGCGTATTCGATCTTGGCGATCTGCGACAGCGGCACGGCAACGCCGCCCCGCGAATAGATCGTCAGATCGCCGACACGGCCGAGATCGAGCCGCTCCGACGGCACGGCGCGGGCGACCACACCGACCTTCTCGATGCCGTCGCGCAGCGTCGTCACCTGCACGCCGGAAATCAGCATCGCCAGCGACTGCGAAATGTCCTGCGGCGTCAGGCCGAGCACACGGGCGCGATCCTGATCGACGGCAAGCTTGAGGTATGGGGTCTGTTCGTTCCAGTCGAGATGCGGATCGACCACCTTGTCGTTGCCGCGCATGACCTCGCGCACCTTGTAGGCGATGTCGCGCACAGTCGTTGTGTCCGGGCCAACGACACGGAACTGAACCGGGAAGCCGACCGGCGGGCCGAAATTGAAGCGGTCGACGCGCACACGCGCTTCAGACAGCGCGCCATCGGCCACGGCCTTCTCCAGCCGCGCCTTGATGCGCTCGCGCGCCGCGACGTCCTTCGACACGATCACCGTTTCCGAGAACGCCTCGTTCGGCAATTGCGGATTGAGGCCGAGCCAGAAACGCGGCGAACCCTGACCGACATAGGTCGTGTAGGTGGCGATGTCCTTGTCGTCCTTGAGCAGCGCTTCCGCCTTCTTCACGCTCTCCTTGGTGACGTTGAACGCGGTGCCTTCCGGCAACCGCAGTTGGAGGAACAGCTCCGGCCGCTCGGACAGCGGGAAGAACTGCTGCTGCACATGACCGAAGCCGACGATCGACAGCGCGAACACACCGACCGTCGCCAGCACCACGGTGCCGCGGCGACGCACGCACCATTCGATCACGCGGCGCAGGCCGCGATACATCCGCGTCTCGTAGATCGCGTGCGGATCATGGTTATGCTTGCCATGATTGAAGTTCGGCAGCAGCTTGACGCCGATATAGGGCGTGAAGATCACCGCGACGAACCATGACGCGATCAGCGCAATCGCCACCACCCAGAAGATGCCGCCGGCATATTCGCCGACCGACGAATTGGCAAAGCCGATGGGGAGGAAGCCAACGGCCGTGACCAGCGTTCCCGTGAGCATCGGAAACGCGGTAGATTCCCAGGCGAAGGAGGCCGCCTTCACGCGGTCCCATCCCTGCTCCATCTTCACCACCATCATCTCGACCGCGATGATCGCGTCGTCGACCAGAAGGCCGAGCGCGATAATCAACGCACCGAGCGTGATGCGATGCAGGTCCATGCCCATCGCATTCATCACGATGAAGACGATCGCCAGCACCAGCGGCACCGACAATGCAACGACGATACCGGTGCGCCAGCCGAGCGCGAGGAAGCTGACGAACAGCACGATCGCCAGCGCCTCCACGAACGAATGCACGAACTCGCTGACCGCGTGCTCGACCACTTTCGGCTGATCGGCGATCTGCTCGATCTCGATGCCCTGCGGCACGGCGGACATGAATTCTGCGGTCGCCTTCTTGATGCTCTCGCCGAGCTCGAGAATGTTGGCGCCCTTCGCCATCACCACGCCGACGCCGATCGCGGGCTTGCCTTCCTGGCGCACCTGATAGGTCGGCGGATCGACGAATCCGTGGGTGACCATGGCGATGTCGCCAAGGCGGAACACGCGGCCATTGCCCTCGACCGGAGTTTCGGCCACGGCCTTGACGCTGTCATAGGCGCCGGTGACGCGCAGCGGCACGCGCTGCGACGACGTTTCAACCGTGCCCGCCGGAACCACTGCGTTCTGCTTGGCCAGCGAATCGAACAGCGCCTGCGTCGTGATGCCGAGCGTCGCCAGCTTGGCGTGCGAGAACTCGACGAACACGCGCTCGTCCTGCGTGCCGTACAGGTTGACCTTGGTGACGTTCTCCGTCTTCAGAAGGCGCTGGCGCAGGCCTTCGGCCACTTTCTTGAGCTGGGCATAGTCCGTGCCCTCGCCCGTCAGCATGTAAAGAATCGAATCGACGTCGCCGTATTCGTCGTTGATGTTCGGACCGATCAGGTTCGGCGGAAGATCGTTCCTGATGTCACTGAGCTTCTTGCGGAGCTGATAGAAAAGCTGCGGCACTTCCTTCGCAGGCGTGTAGTCCTTGAAGGTCAGGGTCATCGCGGTGAAGGAAGGCTTGGTGTAGGTCTGCACCTTCTCGAAGTACGGCAGTTCCTGAAGCTTCTTCTCGATCGGATCGGCGACCTGCTCCTGCATTTCCTTGGCCGTCGCGCCGGGCCACATCGCGTTGACGATGACCACCTTGATGGTGAACGACGGATCTTCCGCGCGGCCGAGCCGCTCGTACGAGAAGAAGCCCGCGATGCCGAGCATCACGATGAAGAACAGGATCAGCGTCGGGTGCGCCACGGCCCAGGCGGAAAGATTGAATCGCTTCATCGGACCCTCGGTATGTCTGTGCGTTAAATCAGAACGACAGCGACGAAACGACACGGACCTTCTGGGCCGGGTCGAGCTTTTGCACGCCGAGCACCACGACCTTGGCGCCTTCCTCGACACCGCTGGTGATGATGACGTCGTTGGTCTCATAGGCCTTCACCGCCACCGGCTTCAGCGAGACCGCGCCGGTGTTGGCGTCGGCGACATAGAGTGAGGGTCCGTCGCCCTGGCTGAACAGCGCCGACAGCGGCAGCCGCGCCACGCGCTCGGTCACCGGATCGGCCAGCGTCAGGGTCGCGGTCATGCCGAGCGAAACCGCATCATCCGCGCCGGGCAGCGAGAACTTCGCCAGATAGGTCCGCGTTGCGGGATCGGCGGCCGGCGCGATCTCGCGCAGCTTGGCGACATATTTCTTGTTCGGCTCGGACCACAGCGTCACGCTCGCTTCGCCGGTCTTGGCAAAGCTGACCATGGTTTCCGGAATCGCGACCACCGCTTCCTTCTCGGCGGAGCGCGCCACGCGGATCGCGGTCTGACCCGATGCCACCACCTGGCCCGGCTCGATCAGCGTCGCGGTGACTACACCGCGCGTGTCGGCGACCAGATGGGCGTAGGACAGGCTGTTCTTGGTGAGTTCAACCGAACGCTCGGCGCGGTTGAGACGCGCCCGCGCCTCGTCGGCTGCCGCCTTCACCTGATCGAGCTGCGCTTCGGTGGACCAGCCCCTGGCGCGCAGTTCCTTGGCGCGGCCCTCGGCGGCGCTTGCCTGCGCCAGCACACCGGTCGCGGCGCGGAATTCAGCCTCGGCCTGCTCGGCCTGCAATTTGAGATCGACCTCGTCGAGGGTCGCCAGCGGCTGACCGACATCGACCATCTGCCCGACCTCGACGAGGCGCTTGGCGACCTTGCCGGGGACGCGGAAGCCCATGTCGGTTTCGATGCGGGGGCGGATGGTGCCGACGAAGCTGCGCTCCGGCGACTGCGACTGATAGTGGACCGTCGCCACCAGAACCGGGCGACCCTTCTCGCCCTCCTGGGCCTGCTCCTTGCTGCAGGCGCCGAGCGCCAGGGCAGGAATAATCAAGGCGAGAATGGCCAAGCCATTGCGTTGGCTTGCGAATTCGGAGATGCGGCGCATCGGAAGCTCCCTTGGGATTATCCCGGGAGCTTCTAGTAACGACTGACGATTGTCAATATTCGTCAGTAGTCAGAATGTCGCACTGCAAACACTTGGCTTCAAAGGCGTTTTTGGAACCGTTCCTTTTTATCCATCCTCGGATACCGGTGATTTCAGGCCTTCTCCGCAGGGTCGCGGTGAATCGGATCGACCCACAATACAGTCTCCGGCTTCTCCACCGGCTCGATGTCCAGATTGATGGCGACGGCTTCGCCGTCACTGCGCACCAGCACGCATTCGAGCACTTCGTCGGGGCTGGCGTTGATCTCCTGATGCGGCACGTAAGGCGGCACGAAGATGAAATCGCCCGGCCCGGCCTCGGCGGTGAACTGGAGATGTTCGCCCCAGCGCATGCGCGCCTTGCCCTTCACGACATAGATGACGCTTTCCAGATGACCGTGATGGTGCGCACCGGTCTTTGCATCCGGCCTGATCGTCACCGTTCCGGCCCACAGCTTCTGCGCGCCGACCCGCGCGAAATTGATCGCAGCCTTGCGGTCCATGCCGCTGGTGGACGGCACATTCGAGTCGAGCTGATTGCCGGGAATGACGCGCACACCGTCATGCTTCCAGCGGTCGTCGCCATGCGCATGGGAATGATCGTGCGAGTGATCGTGGGAATGATGATGATCGTGCGATCCGGACATGGCTTCCTCTAAGTTTTTGCGAGCGCTGACGCGCGACGTTGCCGGCACGTCACCAGATATGTCAGTGGTCGTCAATGTATCGGCGCGTCATGCGCAAGACGCGCGCCGTGCATGGCGTGCATCAATAAGACTTCGGCAGTCCCAGAACCTTCTCGCCGATAAAGCTGAGAATAAGCTGCGGGCTGATCGGCGCAATGCGCGGGATCATCACTTCGCGCAGATAACGCTCAACATGATATTCCTTGGCGTAGCCGAAACCGCCGTGGGTCATCACCGCCTGCTGGCAGGCGTCGAAACCCGCCTCGCCCGCGAGATATTTTGCGGCATTCGCGGCGGGGCCGCACGGCAATCCCTGATCGTATTGCCAGGCCGCCGACATCGTCATCAGCCATGCCGCTTCAAGATCGATCCAGTTCTTCGCCAGCGGATGCTGGATCGCCTGGTTCTGACCGATCGGCCGGTTGAACACGATGCGCTGCTTCGCGTAAGCCGCTGCACGATCGAGCGCGAGCTTGCCGAGACCGACCGCTTCCGCCGCGATCAGCACCCGCTCGGGATTCATGCCGTGCAGGATGTATTCGAACCCCCGGCCTTCCTCGCCGATACGGTCCTCCATCGGAATCTCGAAGTCGGCGAAGAAGAGTTCGTTGGAGTCGATCGCCTTGCGGCCCATCTTCTCGATCTCATGCACCTTCACCCGCTCGCGATCGAAATCCGCATAGAACAGGCTGAGGCCGTGGGTCGGATTCTTCACTTCTTCCAGCGGCGTGGTGCGCGCCAGCAGCAGAATCTTGTGCGCGACCTGCGCGGTCGAGATCCAGACCTTCTGGCCGTTGACGATGTATTTGTCGCCCTTGCGCACCGCGCGGGTTTTGAGTTGCGTGGTGTTGAGTCCGGTGTTCGGCTCGGTCACCCCGAAGCAGGCTTTCTCGCGGCCCTCGACAATGCCGGGCAGCATGCGCGCGCGCTGCGCATCGTTGCCGAACACCACCACCGGATTGAGCCCGAACACATTCATGTGGATCGCGGAGGCGCCCGACATGCCCGCGCCGGATTCGGAGATTGCGCGCATCATGATGGCGGCTTCCATGATGCCGAGACCGGAGCCTCCGAATTCCTCGGGAATGCAGATGCCGAGCCAGCCGGCCTGCGCCATGGCGTCGTAAAACTCGTGCGGAAAGCCGCCGGTGCGATCCTTCTCGAGCCAATAGGTGTCGTCGAAGCGGGCGCAGATTTTCAGAATCGCATCGCGAATGGATTCCTGCTGCGGGTTCAGGGCGAAGTCCATTGTGATCGATCCTCCCGATTGCTAGAAACCCTTACGGCCTAAGCAGCCCCCCGGACAATCCCAAAAAGAACAGGCAAGCCGTGCGTATCGACATCTCGAAATTCTCCGCGACCATGTTCGGTATGGTTCTTGGCATCGGCGGGCTTGGCGCCGGCTGGCGTGCCGCCTCTCATGTCTGGGGCGTGCCGGGCATCGTCGGCGAAACGCTGGCCCTGACGGCGTCCGCCATCTGGCTGATCTGGTTTTCGGTCTACGTCCTGAAATGGATTCAGGCCCCCGAAGCCGCCATGGCCGAGATCGTTCATCCCATCCAGTCCTTCTTTGTCGTGCTCATTCCCATGACGACAATGATCGCCGCCTGGTCAATCGCGCCGTACCTGCCGCGCATTGCATTCGGCCTGTTTATCTGCGGCGTGGTCGGACAGCTTGCGTTTACTGTCTGGGGCGTCGGCGGACTGTGGATCGGAGGCCGGCCGACCGAAACCACAACCCCGGTGCTTTACATGCCGACCGTGGGCGGTAGTTTTGTCAGCGCGATCGCCTGCGGCCTTTTCGGTTATCCCGACGCGGGACTGCTGTTCTTCGGTGTCGGCTTCTTCTCCATCATCGTGATGGAATCGGTCATCCTCACGCGGCTGCTCGCGCATGGCATTCCGGTTGCACTCCGCGCCACCATGGGAATTCATCTCGCGCCGCCCGCGGTCGGCTCGGTCGCCTATCTCGCCGTGACCAGCGGACCGCCCGATCATCTCGCCCACATGCTGTTCGGCTACGCGCTGTTTCAGGCGCTGGTGATGCTGCGGCTGATTCCATGGCTGCGCGAACAGCCGTTCTCGCTCGCCGCGTGGGCCTACAGCTTCGGCGTCTCGGCCCTGCCGCTCGCCGCGCTGCGGTTCATTGAGCACGGCGAAACCGGCATCATCGCCCATCTGGCGTTGCCGATTTTTGTGCTCTCCAATCTGATCATCGGATGGCTTACACTGCGAAGCCTGCTGATCGGATGGCGCTACGTGTTCTCATCCATCGGGCCGAAAGCGAAGCCGGAGACGGAGGTTCTGCCATGAATTCGGATCACGACATCCTCACTGCTCTCAACCGCGATTACATCAATTCGGTGCAGACCTGCGACGTCAAATGCTTCGATGAAATCCTGGCGCCTGACTTCTACTGCTCCAATCCCGATCGCTCGCTGGTCGATCGCGCGGGTTTCCTGAAACAGACCGCGCAACCGGTCGCGATCAGGAATCTCAAGGCCGAGGACGTGCTGATCCGGATCATCGGCGACGCGGCCATCATCCACGCGCGTACGAGCTATGTAATGCCGGACGGCAGCGCGGGCGGCGGGCGCTACACCGATGTGTGGGCGAAGATCGGCGGCCAGTGGCTCGCCGTCTCGGCGCATGTGACGCGCTAAACCTGGCGCGAGAATTTCGCTTCCATCGCGCGGCGGAAGGCGACGGCATCGTCCTTCGCGTCGATCTCCACATCCGCCCATCGGACCACCGCGCCGTGCGCGACGTCATTCGTGAGCTTGACGCGATGCGCAAGGCCGATCGGCAATGCGCCGGTCTTGAGGCTTTCAGCCGCCGGCATCAGCTTGCCCCACACCGTGTAGCCACCTTCCCCGTCAAGCATTTCACCTGCGCGCAGATTTTTCTTGGCGACAGCCGCGACATCACCGCGGAAACCTTGGGGCTGCCCCGTCGGCTCGCCGCGCAGCGCGGCCGACAGCACCGAGATGTTCAGCTCAAGCCCGATCAGATGATACGGCTTGTACATCGCTGCATAACGCCCTGAGGAATCGGTCTTCAATCCATACTGACGGAAACAATCCGCCGCATAATCGTTCGGCGCTTCCAGCACGACATAGACGCCCCAGCGCAGATCGCGGAACACGGGACGGCCATCCCGCTCCAGCGACGAAACGACCTCCACTACGCCGGATTTCTCCAGCACGCCGCCCTTGTCCGTTGGGCGCATCACATGCGGCAGATCGTCGACGCCGCAGGGCGGAAACAGAAGGCCGGTCGAGGGAACGTCAAGGCCGGTGGCGTTTGCAATCGCCGCCATTTCAATGGCCGACTTGGTGCCGTCCAGAAACGAGTTGAACATCTGCGGATTCATGCCGGCCGACTGCGCTTCGGCAGCGGTCAAACCATAGTGCCCCCAGACCCCGGCGGGCGTCACGTCGTGATAGATCGGCAGGTACTTGGTGCCCTTGCCCGCAGCGACAACCCTGAAACCGGTGGCGCGCGCCCAGTCCACCATCTCGGCGGTGAGCGCAGGCTGATCGCCATAGGCGAGCGAATAGACCACGCCCGCCTTCCGCGCTTCGTCCGCCAGCAGCGGCCCCGCGAGCACGTCGGCTTCGACATTGACCATCACGATATGCTTGCCCGCCGCAATCGCCGCGCGGGCATGGCGGATGCCGACAGACGGATTGCCGGTCGCCTCGACGATCACTTCCACATTGCCTGCGATCGCTGCGGCGCCATCCTTGGTGAAGGTGGTGGCGGCGATCCGCGCATCATCCCAGCCCACCGTGCGGCAGGCGTCCCGCGCGCGCTCCGGATCGAGATCGACAATCACCGGCACTTCGAGGCCCGGCGTATGCGGCACCTGAGAGAGAAACATCGAGCCGAATTTTCCGGCGCCGATCAGCGCGACACGCACGGGCTTTCCCGCCACGCGGCGCTTTTCAAGAAGGTGATGCAGATTCATGGAGACGAACTCTCGGAAGAAAGATGGCCGTCACCTTGTCATTGCGAGCGAAGCGAAGCAATCCACTCTCGAACTGACTGGATTGCTTCGTCGCAAATGCTCCTCGCAATGACGAGGAGTGCTATTCCGCCGCCTGACGATGGCTGCGCGCGTAGCGAACCAGCGCGTCGTCATCCACGGTCTGGATCGGCGTGAAATCGCGATGTGCGATGAACTCCGGCCGCGTCGGCGTGCGGATGTAGTTCGAAACCGAGTTCAGCGTGAG
Source organism: Afipia sp. GW822-FHT03D08 (assembly GCF_058801645.1). Classification (NCBI taxonomy): domain Bacteria; kingdom Pseudomonadati; phylum Pseudomonadota; class Alphaproteobacteria; order Hyphomicrobiales; family Nitrobacteraceae; genus Afipia; species Afipia sp. GW822-FHT03D08. Next base: position 594,992 of record NZ_JBXANK010000003.1, on the reverse strand, counting down.
ATAGACGATCTTGCGCGGATACGGCGTGATATTCCCCGCCGAGCCGTGCACCAGATTGCCATGGAACATCAGCATGCCGCCCGGCTTGCCGGTCGGCGCGACAATGCCGCCCTCCTTGACGAGGCGCGTTACGGTCTCCTCATCCAACGTCCAGAGCGGATACGACGTGGTCGCAAGATCGTGCGATGCCTTGAGGTCGCCCGCGTTCTGGCTTCTCGGCACCAGCATCAGGGGGCCGTTGATCGGCATCACTTCATCGAGGAAGACCGCAATGTTCATCGCGAGCGGCTGCGGCATGCCGTCGTCGCGCTTCCAGGTGCCGTAGTCCTGATGCCATTGCCAGACGTCGCCGGTGAACGCGGACTTCGCGTTGATCTTGTACTGATGCATGTAGACCTTCTCGCCGAAGATCTGCTCGACCGGCTCGATCATGCGCGGATGTGCGCCGAGAAGACGGAACGCTTCATTATAAAGATGCGCGGCAAAGGCGGTGCGCGGCGCACCGCTCTTCTCGCGCCAGACCTCGGGGCGTTGCTCGTCATAGATCGACACGGCTTCACGCCGCAGGACATCGACTTCCTCGGCGTTGAAAAGCTCAGGCAGGAACAGCCAGCCTTCGGTACGGAATTGCTCGAGCTGTGCGGGGGTCAGTTTCATGACGATCCTCCTTGTTTGTTGTCAGGTCGTTTCCCGGATCTTGTTCTTCGTCCCGGAGCGCTTGCTGCACCCTCGGCCGCCGGCGGCGCGAACCACCCCACGGTAAGTCAGTATTGCATTCTGAATTCAGTATTCTAAACTCAGGATGCGGCTTGCACCCCACCCTGTCAAGCAGCAACCATGCTGCCGCGCAGCGATGATTCCATCGGAGGAGAAGTGCTCGAGTCCCTGGCCCCGCCAAAAAGTCTGGTCGATCAGGTCTATGAGGTGATCCTCGATGCCCTGTGCGACGGCACGTTCAAGCCGGGCGAGCGCCTCACCCAGGAGAACATCGCCGCGCGCCTGAATGTCTCACGGCAGCCGGTGACCCACGCGCTGGCGGTGTTGAAGGCGCAGGGATTTCTTGCGCAGGGGCGTCAGGGATTGACCGTCACCGCGGTCGATCCGGATTTCTTCGCGGCGATCTACCAGATCCGCTCGGCGGTCGAACCGCTTGCGGTCAAGCTGGCGACGCCGCGCCTGACCAGGGAATCCATCGCGCGCGGGCGCGCACTGGTTGAAAACGGCCGCAAGCTGGTGGCCGCCGGCGACAGCCGCGCCAGCCTCCAGGCCGACATGGACTTCCACTCGTTCATTTACGATCTTTCGGGCAATCCGCTGATTGCGGAGACCATGCGGCTGCACTGGCGGCATCTGCGCCGCGCGATGGGCGAAGTGCTGCGCCATCCGGGCATGTCGATCAGCGTCTGGAAAGAACATGGCCGCATTCTCGAAGAGATGATCCGCGGCGACGCCGACGCCGCCGCCGAACTGATGCGCCGTCATCTGGTCGAAGCCTATGAGCGCGTCGGAAAGGCCGGCCGGTAGCGGGATCGTCCGCATCGGCGTGAACTGTCATCTCAACTGAAACGAGTTCACGCTTCCTGATCGGCTTTCAGAAGCGAGCATCCGGTGATCTTGATGGTCCCGTCAGGCTGCTGCTCCAGCGTATAGAGCGCCTCCCACGCCACCCCGTCGCTGTCGACGATGTGCACATGCTGCGCGATCTTTCCGTCGGACCCCGCCGACTTGCCGAACTCGACGCGTTTCGGACGAACGAGCGGCGCATAGTTTTGCCGGACCATGCTCATGAAAATGTCCGGCCCGGTGAAAAGTCCCTGGATGGCCGGCGCCGCGTAGGAATAGGCCACCACAGCGTCGCCACGGCCGATCGCCTCGAGCTGGGAGCTGATGACCGCTTGCGCGGACCCGGCATCATCCGCCGCCCGCACGCCGGGCACGCCGCTGAACAGAAGTGCGATCGCAAAAATAAACACGCGCATGAGAACGATCCTGACCGGCGGCTATCCTCGCAGGGATTGAACACCGTGAACAGGATACGCGTCAGCGGCGTTCAGGGTTTCAGGAACAATACTCGCCTAGACGGGCTCCGGGCCGAGCGCCCTGGCGCTCTCCATCCAGATCGGCAATTCCTGCTGATACAACGCGTTGGTTTCCTTGAAGCCCAGTGCCGGCTCCAGCACGAAAGTCGCGAGAACTTCCTTCACCTTCGAATCGCTGTTCGCCGCCACGCAGAGCTGCGCCAGCCGATCTAGGATCGGTTGCGGCGTGGCCTTCGGCAGCGCCCAGCCGGAGAAGCCGCTCACGGTGAAGAACTTCGATGTCGCGCCTTGTTCAGGCAGAGTCTTGACGTTCGGAAGCGCGTCGACCTTCTTCGAATGCACTGCGAATAGAGTGCCGCGATCGCTTTGCAGGACGGGTTGCGCAGCGGTGCAGCTGCCCATCGCGACATCGAGCGTGCCTTCCAGCAGCCCCGTCCACATCGGCGCTCGTGCTTCACGAGCCCCCAGGCCAATCTTATCAGACATAGCCCGACGAAGCTTCAAGACCATTTTGACGATCGCCTGACCTGCCGGCGCCTCTTGACCGTCGTCAATGACAAGAGGGCTCGTCCGATAAACCCTCCTTAGCATTCCTGTCGCGGTTCAGGGCCCGGGCCGCCTCGATCCGCGCGCCAGCGTCCACTCGCCCCGCGCACCTCAATAAAATCGGGGAATCGGACCAAGATGCGGGGTGGGCCGTTCCGAAAGATCGAACATCACTTCATCGACGTAACACCAGCCCCACCCTTCCGGCGGATCATAGCCCTCGATGATCGGATGCCTTGTCGCGTGAAAATGTTTTGTTGCGTGTCGATTTGGCGACTGATCGCAACAACCGACATGGCCGCAGCTACGGCAGACCCGTAAATGCAGCCAAGGGTCGCCCAATTTCAGACATTCTTCGCACCCCAGGGCGCTCGGAATAACATCACGGATAACCGAGAGATGTTTGCAAAATATCGCCATGTTCAACCGACGCGTAACGGCGCGCCGCTCTCCTTTCGTCTCAGTGTTAATCCGTTTGCAAAGCTGCGCTCTGCCATCGGCTCGAGCGACGAACTCCCTTTCCGTCCCGCAGCGAGGGCAACGTGATGCCGATGCGACGTACCCGCTCCATCGCACAAAATCGGGCGACGATAATGCTGCAGATCAGCAAGACCACCGCCGGTGCACCGAGGCAAGCCAGAGACGCGCGAAACTGAACTCCTTGTTTTGCCTGTTTCTAAATATTAGCCGATCGCGCGCCTACATCAGCTTCTCCATCGTAATCGGCAGGTCCCGCACCCGTTTGCCGGTGGCATGGAACACCGCATTTGCGATGGCAGCAGCAGCGCCGACGACGCCGATTTCACCAACTGTCTTGCCGCCGAGGGCGCTGGCGTGAAAGTCCGGCTCACCGACTGAAATGACCTCGATATCAGGCACGTCAGCGTTCACCGGTACGACGTAGTCGGCAAGGTTATTATTGGTGATTCGCGCATAGCGGCGATCGATGTGTATGGCTTCGAGAAGCGCTTCTCCCATTCCCATGATCATGCCACCCTTCCACTGACTTTCGGCGAGCTTGGGATTGTAGAGCCTGCCGCAATCGAAGGCTCCGACCATGCGGCGGACACGCACGGTTCCATAGTCTTCGTCGACACGAACCTCCACGAATTGCGCGCACCATGCATACGTCGCATGACTTGGTGACGATGGGCGCATATATTTGAAGCTATTGTAGGCATCGCGCTGCTCTGTTTCCGATGACGCCTTGTCGGCCGGCATGGTGTTGCGCGTGACCTCGATCCGATCACGCCCGACCATCCGCATCAGCTCGGCAACCGTGACGGCTTCTGCGGAGCCATCGGTGGGTGCGATCTTTCCATCCTTGATCGTGAAGTCGTTCACTCGCTTGGCCTTGAACGGTGACCCGGCGTGACTGGACGCTAGCGTCAACAGCTCCTCGCGAGCAGCGCGTGCGGTTTTATCCACGGCGCCGGTAAGGAGATTGGCAATCTGTGAGACTCCGGCGACCGGTGCGCGCGGCAGGCTGGTGTCGCCGAGCCGAACGCGCACCTGCTCGAACGGCACGCCGAGCGCGTCGGCGGCTGTCTGAGCAAGGATAGTGTAGGTACCGCCACCGATGTCAGGGCCGCTCGATGCAACTTCGACCGAGCCATCGGCGGCAATTGTGACCTTCGCCTCGCCGGGCGTATGCACGTTCGGGAAAGCTCCTCCGGCCATTCCCCATCCGATCAATTCGTGGCCATCCCGCATCGAACGCGGCTCCGGCGAGCGTCGCTCCCAGCCAAACGCCCGCGCGCCGGCTTCATAGGCTTCGCGGAGCCTGCGTGTCGACCAAGGTTTCGCAGATTCAGGATCGTGGCCAGCATAGTTGCGTAGCCGCAATTCGATCGGATCGAGCTTGAGCTTGTAGGCAAGTTCATCCATCGCACTTTCGAGCGCATAGGCGCCGATCGCTTCTCCGGGCGCGCGCTTCCAACTCGGCGTAAAGGAACTGACCCGCACCAGTTTCTGCGTCGCGCTCAGGTTCGGCACGATATACATGACCTTGGCGGTGGCCGCGCCACCCTCGACATAATCGTCATCGACGGAGGTCTCACTGGTGTTCTCGTGAATGAGCGCCAGCAGCTTTCCGTCTGCGCTGGCACCGAGCGTCAGCTTCTGCCGTATCGCAGGCCGCAAGCCGTTGCCGGTGAAGTTCTGCGGACGCGGCAGCGCCAGCTTTACCGGCCGTCGCATTTCCCGCGCAGCCATCGCCGCGAGGAGCGAGTCCGCGTGAGCTGTGACCTTGACTCCGAAACCACCGCCTACGAACGGCGAAATAACGCGGACCTTCTCCATCGGAATTGCAAACCAGTCGGAAAATGCCCTTCGTGCGCCCTCTGCCCATTGGCTCGGCATCCAAACGGTCAGACCGCCGTCATTGCTCCAGGCTGCGATTGCTCCAAGCGGCTCCATAGGACAGGAATATTCGCGCGGCGTCGTGTAGACGGCCTCCATCTGCACCGCTGCCCCCGCGAGCGCACCCTTTGCGTCGCCCCGGCCCCCACCGGATGACGGAGCCCCGGGGACGTCAATTGGTCTGGCCGTGGGGTCATCGATGTCGGCGACAGCCAGCCCGGTCTCGTAGGCGATGCGCACGCGGCCCGCAGCCTCAGTCGCATGATCGAAGCTATCGGCGACCACGAGAGCGATGGGTTGGCCGTTGTACCGGATGCGATCGTCCTGGAGCGGCAAGAAGCTCTCCATGACACTACCGGCTGGAACCATGGGACAACTCTTGAGCGGCAGAGCGTCGGCATGGGTCAAGATCCGGAGCACACCCGGCATCGTCCGCGCCGCGGCAAGATCGATCTTTTCGATCCGCCCAGACGGCACGGTGCTCTCGACGATCACCGCATGGACCATACCTGCCAAATCGTGTTCGAGGGCATAGTCCGCTTTCCCGGTGACTTTCGCGACGCCGTCAGCACGCGAGATGCGACGACCGAGAAACGCTCCGTTGCTCTTCGGCGATTCAGAACTGGTGACAGCCATCATGCGATTCCTCCAACGGTCAGCAGCGCACGCGCGACGACGCGGGGAGCCAAGTCGATCTTGAAGCGATTTTCGCCATGGTCGACGGCGCCTTCGGTGGCCAGGCGACTGGCGGCCCGCACCGTGGGCTCGTCGAAAGTACGTCCGACAAGCGCCTCTTCGACGGTCCGAGCCCGCCACGGCTTCGTGGCGATCCCGCCGAGCGCGATCCTGACGTCACGGATCGTGCGACCGTCCGCCTCCAGTTCCAGGCCGACAGCGGCGCTTGCCGCCGCGAACTCGTAAGATTCGCGGTCGCGTACCTTGAGGTAGTGCGAGCGGCGCAGCGCTGCGCTGGTCGGAACCTCGACCGCGACGATCAATTCACCGGACGAAAGGGGGTGCTCGACATCGGGCGTGTCACCGGGCAACAGGAAGAAGTCATCGATCGGAATGCGACGTTGTTTGCCGTTTTCGACATGGACAGTGGCGTCGAAGGCGACAAGAGCAACCGCAAAATCACCAGGATTCGTGGCGATGCAACTTGGACTCGTGCCCAAGACAGCATGGCCGCGATTGATGCCCTCAAGGGCTGCGCAGCCCGAACCGGGATTGCGTTTGTTGCATGCGCCGTAGACCCCTGGTTCGCGGAAATAGCTGCAGCGTGTCCGCTGCATGAGATTGCCACCGATGGTGGCCATGTTGCGCAGTTGCGCCGAAGCGCCGCGCCACAGCGATTCCGCCAAAACCGGGAAATCCTTCCGGATCGTGGGGTGATCGGCGACATCGCTCATTTTTGAGAGAGCGCCAATGCGCACGCTCGCCGGACCAGCTTCGATGGTATCGAGTCCGCGCACGCGCGTAATGTCGATGAGCGCTGAAGGAACCTCTACCCCGCATTTCATGAGGTCGACCATGGTCGTGCCGCCAGCGAGGAAGCGGGAACCAGCCTGACGGGCAATGGCGCCAAGCGCGTCGGGAATGGCGGTGGCCCGAACATATTCGAAATTGTTCATCGTGCTCGCCCCCTATCAGACTCCATCGCCTGCGCCGCTTCGCGTACAGCCGCGACAATGTGCGGATAGGCGCCGCAACGGCACAGATTGCCGGACATATATTCGCGGATGCTCGTGTCCGTCTCGGTCCGGCCTTCGTCGATACAGGCGACGGCCGACATGATCTGACCAGGCGTGCAGTATCCGCACTGGAAGGCATCGTGGCGGATGAACGCCTCCTGCACCGGGTGCAGGCTGCCGTTGACTGCCAAACCCTCGATCGTCGTAATCGACAGCCCTTCGACCTGGGACGCAAGCGTGAGGCAAGCGAGGACGCGCCGTCCATCGACGTGAACCGTGCAGGCCCCGCACTGCCCCTGATCGCATCCCTTCTTGGTACCGTTGAGATGCACGTATTCTCGCAAAGCATCCAACAGCGTGACCCGCGGCTCGATCTGCAACAGATGATCGGAGCCGTTAATGCGAAGCCTGACCCCCGCGCCCGTGATGGATGATTTCGCCATGGGTCGACTCCTGCGATGATTGTTGCGCCCAGAACAGTTGATCGGTTTCGAAGGCAGCACTCACTCTCGTGACACCCGGATGCAACATGCGCCTTGACAACCGTCAATTTCAGCAACGCCTACACCGCCTCAACCGATGCCGACGCAATATTGCGCACGGATTCTTGAGGAGCCGGCTCCAAATTGGTTTGAGCAGCAGCATTGTTGCCACCGAACCATCGACCATTGGTGATTGCCGAACGGTTCGGCACGCTCGAGCACCCAGGAGAGAGGGAGCCTGCCGCCACGTTGGCTGATCCTGATCAGAATGGTCTACGGCGTGGAACAGTCGCTCGCCAAAATTGATGGCCGTCATGGCGCGCCGCGAATACGAGGACTTCATGACCGGGGTCGTTATTTCCGACAAGCAGGTCTGCGGCTGGGCCGTCGGCGTCGCGGCCGCGAAGCACGGTTCGCTCCTTGTCACCGAAGACAGCAACGGCAATATCTGGCGCGTCAACCATCAGAAGGTCGCGTCCAATAATTGACAGGATCCGGCTCAAGCGCTGCAGGTGCGACGACCATCCTCGCACCACTGATCGAAAGGCTCAAGCGATGACGATCAAAGCAATCAATCCCGCCACCGGCGAGACATTTGCGAGCTATCAGGAGATGACGGAGGATGGCATTCGAGAGGCTATCAGCAGAGCGCACAACGCGTTTCTCGATTGGCGACGAACAGATTTTTCGAGCCGCGCCGCCCTGATGCACCAGGCAGCGGAAGTATTGCGGAAGAACGCCGGCAAATATGCTGATCTGATGGCGAGGGAAATGGGAAAACCGATCCGCGACGGTGTTGCCGAGGTCCAGAAATGCGCCGCTGCCTGCGGCTACTACGCCGACAACGCCGAGCAGTTTCTGGCGACCGAACAGATCAAGACCGAAGCCCGCAAGAGCCATGTCATCTTCCAGCCGCTCGGAGTCGTGCTCGCGGTGATGCCGTGGAATTTTCCATTTTGGCAGGTTTTCCGGTTCGCCGCGCCGGGGCTTATGGCCGGCAACGGTGGAGTGATGAAGCACTCCTCGAATGTGCCGGGCTGTGCGCTTGCCATCGAAAGCGTTTTTCAGGATGCGGGTTTTCCAAAGGGTCTGTTCCGGACCTTGATGATCTCCAGCGCGCAGGTCGACGCGGTGCTCGAAAACCCGCTGGTGCGCGCGGCTACCCTGACCGGCAGCGGCCCCGCCGGACGCGCGGTAGCCGGCAAGGCCGCCTCGCTCCTGAAGAAGACCGTGCTCGAGCTCGGCGGCAGCGATCCCTATCTGGTCCTTGAGGACGCCGACCTCGAGCTCGCGGCAGCCGTCTGCGCCAGAGGACGATTGATCAATGCCGGCCAAAGTTGCATTGCCGCCAAGCGCTTCATCGTCGTCGACAAAGTGCACGACCGGTTTGTCGAACTTTTCGTCAAACGCATGGCCGCCGCCAAAATGGGTGATCCTCTCAAACAAGACACTGAAATCGGTCCGTTGGCGCGCCATGATCTTCGGGACGCGTTGCATCGACAGGTCGAGAGCAGCACCGCAAAGGGCGCGCGCTGCGTGCTCGGCGGAGAGATTCCGAGGGGGCCGGGCTCCTATTATCCGCCAACCGTCCTTACCGGCGTGACGAAAGGCATGCCCGCTTATTCAGAAGAATTGTTTGGCCCGGTAGCGTCGGTGATCCGGGTCGGCAACGAGGATGCTGCGATCGCGGCGGCTAATGATTCGATATTCGGACTTGGCGGCGGCGTCATCACAGGCGATATCGCGCGCGGTGAGCGCGTCGCCGCCGAGATCGAGAGCGGCAATGTGTTCGTCAACGATAACGTCCGCTCCGATCCGCGGCTACCCTTCGGTGGTGTCAAGCAAAGCGGCTTTGGTCGCGAGCTTTCGCACTATGGCATCAAGGAGTTCGTCAATATCAAGACGGTCGTGGTAAGCTGAGGCGGAGCTAAGTTGATGCCCAACGCGGCGATTGACCGCCGCGCGATCGTGATGGCTAAACCGGCTGAAAGGATAATGCGATGGACGTCGGCTTCATCGGGCTCGGCAACATGGGTGCGCCAATGGCGCGGAACCTGCTAAAGGCAGGCCATCGTCTCATCGTCTACAATCGTACGCGCAGCAAGGTTGAATCCCTGGCGCGCGAGGGCGCGCAAATTGCTGATCGCATTGCCGATGCCTGCCAAAGCGAAATCCTCATCACCATGCTCGCCGACGACCCCGCCGTTGAGGACGTCGTGTTCGGAGAGCGCGGCGCGCTTTCTGCGCTTCGCCGCGACGCCATCCACATTTCCATGAGCACGATCAGCGTAGGACTGTCCGTTCACCTGACTGAGGCGCATGGCAAAGCCGGCCAGGGTTATGTCGCTGCGCCTGTGTTCGGCCGGCCGGAGGCTGCGGCGGCAGCCAAGCTTTTCATTATCGCGGCCGGCGCTGACGCGATGCTCAAGCGTTGCCATCAGCTGTTTGATGCGATGGGTCAGGAGACTTTTGTTATCAGCAACAGACCTTCCGATGCCAATCTGGTAAAATTCTCCGGCAATTTCCTGATCGCATCGGTGCTGGAGTCGCTGGGAGAGGCATTCGCGCTGGTGCGCAAATCTGGTATCGACCCGCACCGTTATCTCAATATTCTGACTAGCACGCTGTTTTCAGCCCCGGTCTATCGAACTTACGGAACAATTATCGCCGACGAGAAGCTACCCGTTAATGGCTTCAAGATGTCGCTCGGGTTGAAGGACATGCGGCTGGCGCTCGCCGCAGCCGAGGCGCTGGCGGTCCCGATGCCGGTCGCGAGCCTGTTGCGGGATCATTTCATCGAGGGCGTCGCGCAAGGCGAGAGTGACGCCGACTGGTCCGGTCTGGCGCGGCTCGCCGCGCGAAGGGCGGGCCTGTAAGGCCGCGCGGCAAAGCCGGCTGTTCTCGGTCTCCGGCAGCACCGGCACCTACTTCCGCAAACCGGCGGGCGAATTCGAGAGATAAGCACCGGGCAGGCAGTCTATGGCATTGCTGACGAAGTGCCGACAGCAGGACCATCCCTTGCGGGCCGATTGGCGTTGCTCGAAGAAGACACCCTGATCGCGATGCGTCCCCTTGTCGACTTCGCCGTGCGACATTTGCCGGTCAGCCCCGATCGCGATCGTCGGCGCGGCGCTGTGCTTTGGACTTCGCGTCATAGCGATCCGGCCCACGCTCCTACTGATTAGTCGATGAGGTTGCTCGACCGACCGAGCCGCTCACTCTCCAGACCGTGTTCCCGACATCGTCAGCGACGACAAGAGCACCGGTCCGGTCAAGTGCCACGCCGACCGGTCGCCCGTGAACAGTGCTTTTATCCGCCGCAAGGAAGTTCGTCAGTACCGGGGTCGGCATCCCGCTCGGCCGTCCATTGACGAAGGGGACGAAGATCACCTGGTAGCCATTCAGCGGGTCGCGGTCCCAACTGCCATGTTCACCCACAAACGCGCCGTCGGCGAACTGCGGTGACAGCGTTTCTCCTTGACTGAATGCGAGGCCGAGTGCCGCAACGTGGGAGCTAAGGCCGTAATCCGGCTTGATCGCCTTCGCGACCATCGCAGGATCCTGCGGATGGACGCGTTCGTCCACGTGCTGTCCCCAATAGCTATAGGGCCAGCCGTAGAAACCGCCGTCCTTGATGGACGATAGATAATCCGGAACCAGATCCGGCCCGATCTCGTCCCGCTCGTTGACCACAGCGAACAATTGCCCCGTTCCAGGCTGGATGGCGAGGTTGGTCGGATTGCGCGTTCCGGTCGCGAAAAGGCGCTTGGCTCCCGTCAGGCGATCGACCTCGTAGATGGCCGCTCGCCCTTCTTCGATGTCTATCCCATTCTCGGTGATGTTGCTGTTCGAGCCGACCCCGACATAGAGCTTCGAGCCATCCGGGCTGGCCGCCATCGACTTGGTCCAGTGGTGGTTGATCGGGCCTGCGGGCAAATCGGCAAGCTTTGTGCCGGGCGCCGTGATCTCCGTCTGTCCCGGCGTGAACGGAAAGGCGATGATCGCGTCGGTGTTGGCGACATACAAGGTGTCCGCCACCCACGCTATGCCGTACGGCGAGTGCAGGTGGTCGACCAGAACAGTCTTCATCTCCGGAACGCCGTCGCCATTAGCGTCCCGCAATAAAGTGATGCGATTGCCGCCCTTGTTGGACGCCCCTGCGCGCGCCTTAATTTTTCCCGAGATGTAATCCTTGGGGCGGAATAACATGGTGCCGGGACCGTTGCTTTCGACGACGAGGATATCGCCGTTGGGCAACGGGTAGACGATGCGCGGATGCATCAGTCCGGTCGCCATCGCCTGGATGCGCATGCCGGCGGGAACCGTTGGCGCTTCCCCGGTCTTCCAGCCAACCGCCTGCGGTACGCTCATGGGCGGCACCAGATATTGGTGCGCTTCGGGAAGCTCCGGATTCGGTCCATATTGTTTTGATGGATCGCCACCTTGGTCACTACAGGCGGAGGCCAGTGCGGAAAGCATCAGTCCCGAAACCGCTCGAACTCGATTCGCGATCATTTGCTTTCTCCTCAGCCCGCAGTCTTTACGGCGGTAACACGCCAGCCTCGAAGACCGGCGGCAAGCAACAAGATCGTAACGATGGTTGATAGGGTAATGCCGGTCGGGACAACCGAGGTCCACGCATCTCGCGTATGAACGAAGACGTTGACCAGCGAAAGAATTGCGGCAGCCCCGACCAAACCAAAATCGAACCAACGGATCGGCCCAGCCCTCCCGAGCGCGAAGTCAATTACCAGGAAAATCGTGGCGATCAGCGCCAGCACGAGACCCCCAGTGATCAGCCAAACAGAGAAGTTGGCCCACTGCATCAGCGAGTTGCTCGTGTACATATAGTCGGTGAACAGAGCGGCCATGAGCAACGCACCCCCTAGGCCAACGAAAAACGGATGCAGTGGCGAATCCGCACGGCTCTTGTCATTTGGACCGGCCATATTTTTCCTCCTCGTTTCGACACTCGCCTGAGATCTATTGCATAATTCTGCATGAACTCCGGGCGATAACAACCGGCTTCGCCGTCTCTATAAAATAGCGGAAGGGCCTTATCGGCATGCTACGCGATAACAATCACTATAAATTGATGCTGAGGCGGCGAAGGAAACGCAGCCTCCGTTGAACAATGCCCGCCGTTATCAGCAACGTGTCGCCCGCACTCAATGGTGCAAGTGAGACGCGTCGACGCAAGACGTTGAACAGCGAGCGACACGTTCCATACTTTTTCGATTACATTTCGAACAAGTTATCCAACAGTGCTCGGAAGCGCTCGGCGTCTCCGAATGGAGAATTATGAGCGTGCTGGCACGCACACCAAAGCTCAGCGCGGATCAACTTTCCTAGATGCTCGGTATCGACAAGGGAGCGATAAACCGTAGCTTGCAGAAATGGAAAAGATAAAGCTCCTCACGCTGAGGCAGATCAAAGGCGGCAACCGGGACAATCAAGTTATCGACGACCGAACTTATTTGCACGACAGGATTATTGGGGTTGCGCTGGAGCGAGAGCGGATCTTGCTGTGCTGCTGGCAGCAGATGAACGGGAATCTTTTCTGACCGCCTTACAGAAGGGCCGTGAGGCGTTGCCGGCAACGTTGGGAGCCATAACTGTGTGGTGCGCCCGCCGGCACGGCAGAAACGCTGATGACGACGATGTCAGTGTGTATCCGAACTCGTTGAACCGACACCTGCTGCGGACGCGCGAAGCCAAGGCGCTCGATGGGCTACCGTACTACTCGTTGCATCTGGCCAGATCAGTGATGACCAACTTCCTCGACACCAAGGTCTCACCGGTCGCATCGTCACTGGTGCTCGCGCACACGCTGCAATCCTGCAGCAATGAGGCACGGCGGCGGACCGCCGCGCCGAAGATTGTGAAATTTATAGATCAGCGCCTCTCGGACGCGGCTTAGCGGCCGGTGAATTTCGGCGCGCGCTTGCTGTTGAAAGCCTCGACGCCTTCCTTGAAGTCGTCGGATTGCCGCAAGCGGCTGTAACAATGGCCCTCAAGCTCGATCGCAATAGCCAGCGTCGAGTCCTCGGTGTCGTTGAGCAACTTCTTCGCGGTCCGCTGGGCCAGCGGCGAGAAGGTGCGCAACTCGTCTACCAGCTTGTCGGTCGCCTTTTCAAGATCGGCATCCGGCACGCATTCGGTGGCAATGCCCCATTCCTGTGCCTGCTTGCCAGGAATGCGCTTCGAGCGCATCACGATGTCCTTGGTGCGTGTGATACCGATCATCTTCTGCAGACGGGCCGAACCGCCGGACCCCGGGATCTGGCCGAGCTTCTGCTCCGGAAGCGCGTAGAGCGCTGTCTCGGACACAAGGCGGAAGTCGCAGGCCAGCGACAGTTCGAAGCCGACGCCGAAGCAATAGCCGCGGTTCGCGACGATCACCGGCTTGGCGCAACGCGCCGGCGCGGCGATGTTCCAAGCGAGCTTCGAAACGTGTTCCGGCGTCGCCTCCATGAACCCGCCGATATTGCCTCCGCTCGAGAAGTGCTCGCCTATCGAGCGAACCACGATCACGCGGACTCGCGCGTCCTCATCCAGCGTTTCGAACACCAGCCGAAGCTGGTCTCGCTGCGGCATGGAGACGATGTTGTACGGCGGCCGGTTGAGAATGATGTCGGCACGCTCACGGGCTTCGTCGATTTCTACCTGAAAACCGTCGAGCTTTCCGAGACGCGGGTCAACAAACGAATAGGGGGATGGCATAGAGCTACTTCCTTCTGTTTAAAACTAAGAATCAAGCCGTACTCGACGGCGGAAACCGTTCGAGGTCGTACTCGCCGGCGACGAGCAATCTGCGCAGCAGCTTCCCGACCGGTGATTTCGGAATGGCATCGACGAACACAAACCGCCGCGGCCGCTTGAAGTTCGCAAGACCCGATGTCTGACAGAACTGTTCGAGGTCTTTCTCCGACACCTGGGCATTTCGCTTCACGAAGGCGGTGACGATCTTTCCCCATTTTTCATCGGGCAGGCCTACCACCGCGACTTCGGAGACCGCCGGATGAAGCGACAGGCAGCTTTCGATCTCAACAGGCGATACGTTTTCACCGCCGGTAATGATCATGTCATCGACACGGCCGGTCACGAACAGATCACCATCCTTATCCATGAAGCCAGTGTCGCCTGTGAAGTACCAGCCCTCACGCAACGACTTTTCATCCGCATCGGGACGGTGCCAATAGCCCTCGAAAGCCTCGTCGCTGGCCAGCAACGCAATAATCTCACCTTCTTGGTCAACGTCCGCCAGATCGTTGACGGACCGTGCATTCAGCTTCGCCACCCGGATGTGCTGATTGATCCCGGCTTTGCCCGCGGAGCCAGGCTTGGCAACTGCGTTCTGGTCGATGGTGAAGGTGTAGACTTCGGAGCTGCCGTAGTGATTGACAAAAAGGTCCGGCTTAAATTGCTCGTCGAGCTTCTTGAGCAGACCGTCCGTCATCGACGCACCAGCAAAGCCGAGCTTGCGCACCGTCGAGACGTTGGTTTTTTCAAACGCCTCATGATGGACTAGATCGTGATAAAGCGTCGGCACGAGATAGAGATTATCGATTTTCTCAGCCTCAATCAGTTTGAGCGCCTGAAGGGCGTCATAGCGCGGAAGACAAACGAACGTGCCGCCGATCAGGGACATGGAGATTAGCGAGCGAACACCCATCGTGTGATACAGCGGCATGACGCCGAGCGTCCGCTCGCCACGGCGATACAGATTCTGGGCCACATGGGCGACCCCGGCAGCGCGCTCCGCACGATGGCGGCGCGGTACGCCCCTTGGCTTCGATGTCGTACCCGACGTATACAACATGATCGACCAGGCATCAGCGCTCACACGCTGAGTCACGTCCGGCATATCGCCGGTGATCATGCTTTCGAACGGAATCTCGTTCTGATCCGTCGTAGCTACGTCGACAGAAATACGCCGCAGCCGCCGCGCCATTTTCGAGTCCCGAACGGCCTCCGCTGAAACGTCCTGATAGACGAGCGCGCAGGATTGCGAGTTCTCGACGCAATAATCGATTTCGTCGGCCTTTGCGCGCCAGTTGATCGGGGTGATGACTATACCCGCCAACTGGCACGCCCAATGGATGGTCGCCGCTTCCCAGCGGTTCTGAAGCACCGTAACGAGATGATCGCCAGGTTTTAGCCCGATCCGGTCAAATGACATGACGAGCGCCGAAATACGGCTGTACCACTCGCGATAGGTCAGGCGCAGGCTGCCATCGACGATGGCAACAGCACCGGGATCGCGCGCCACGCTGGCTATAAAGCTGCTTCCGAGATCAAGCATCTACTTTCTCGCTCCTTCATTGATTCGCGAGTTCCTCCGCGGCTTCGAGCGCGGCCTTGATGATTGGCGTGTAGCCCGTACAGCGGCATAGATGACCGCTGAGGACATCGCGAATTTCACTCTCGTTTGGCGATGGATGGCGACGCAGGAAATGGTCCAGCGAAATGAGAATACCGGCAGTGCAGAATCCGCACTGCAACGCATGATTTCGCTGGAAGGCGGCCTGCAGAATACCGAGCCGGTCCATCGCCGGCGCGAGACCTTCGACGGTTCGCAGATCACAGCCGTCGATCTGGACGGCCAATGTGAGGCACGCACGCCCGAGCATACCGTCGATCTCAATCGTACAGGCGCCGCAGACGCCGTGTTCGCACCCCACATGCGTGCCCGTTGCGCCGATACTTTGACGCAGAAAATCCGTCAACAGCATACGGGGCTCCGCCTCGCCTTCGACAGACTTGCCATTGAGCGTAAATCGGATCGGGTGATGTGCCGTCGATGGCAGGTGGGTCATTTCAGCACCTCCAGCACCAGATCTCGGCCGATGCTGCGCACGAGATCACGCCGATAGCGTGCCGTTGCGTGAACGTCGTCGCGGGCTTCGAGTTCGTAGGCAAAGGCGTTCAGGGCGTCATCGAGAGCGCTGCCTTCCAGGCGCGGCCAGTCACGCGCCGTCGGCACGTCGGCGACACCGCCAACCGACAGGCGAACGCCATCCTTCGTCGCGACGGCCGCGCAGCACACGATGGCGAAATCGCCGTGGCGGCGCGCTACCTCGCGGAATGCGCATCGCGCCGTTCCAGCCGGGAACGACACCGCCTCGATCATTTCGTCGCTGGCTTTCCCGGTTGCCATCATGCCGGCAAAAAACTCCTTCGCGGGAAGGCGACGGCGCTTCTTGCTGCTGCGCAGATGCACTTCACCGCCAAGAGCAATCAGCATCAGCGGCAATTCGGCGCTGGGATCGGCATGCGCGATCGAACCGCAAACGGTGCCCCGGCTGCGGGTTTGAACATGACCTGTCCATGGCAGCGCGAGCGAGATCAGCGGCAATGTTTTGGAGAGATCAGGCCACGCCAGCAATTTGGCCTGACGAACGCCGGCGCCGATCGTCACGGTCCCCGACTTGACCTCGATGCGATCGAGCTCCTGCAGCCGCATGATGTCGATCAGGACTTTCGGTTTGGCGAGACGCATGTTCAGCATCGGCATCAGCGACTGGCCGCCCGCGATAATGCGCGCGTCGCCGCCATCCTTGGAAAGCGTTTCAAGCACTGCACCGAGGGCTTCGGCGCGAATGTAATCGAAGGCTGCCGGCTTCATGATCCGATGCCGATCAGACGTTTTAGCCGCACAACAAGTGATAGACCGCCGCCCCCTGACCCGCCGCCTTCAGCCTGACGGGCCAGAGCCGAGAAGAATTGTCCAATGATGACTTTCGTGGCGCCGTCGAGCAGCCGGCCGCCGATACTGGCGACCTTGCCGCCGATCGCTGCATGATAGACGTAATGCATGGTCGTGCCGCCATTGCCGTCAGGCGTGAGTGTGATGCGGCCTTCACCCCCGCCAAATCCGAGCACGCCCTCGGCAGAGCCGCTCAACGTGACCGCGTGCGGCGGATCGAGGTCCGACAGCATCACATTGGCGCGGTAGCGGCCAGTCACAGGCCCGATCCCAAGCGTCACATCCGCACGGAAATGCGTATCAGAGACTTTCTCGACACTCTGACATCCCGGAACCACGGCTCTGAGCGTTTCGGGATCGAGCAACATGTCCCAAACGCGCTCAGGCGGCACATTCACGCTGGCGTTTCCCTCGCCGCGCAGACGACGATCATTGCCGCCGGCTTTGGGCCCACTCACTGCCCGTCCCGCAGGCGCGCTTGGCTCAGCGCCGCGCACGATTTCAGCCAGCCTTGCAGGGACTAGCGGCAGTGTGAGGTCTTTCACATCAAGCGCATCTGCAACCGCATTGGCAATGCAGACCGGGGTCGACATGCAATTGCCCTCGCCGACACCCTTTGAGCCGAGCGGTGTAAACGGCGATGGCGTTTCCATATGAAGAATGACTGGCTCGGGAACCTCTGTCGTGGTGGGCAACAGATAGTCCGCCAGCGTCCCGGTGAGATAGCTTCCGTCCGGCCCGTAGGCATACTCCTCGTACAACGCGGCACCCAGCGCTTGCACAAAGCCGCCGCGAATTTGTCCGTCCACCATTCCGGGATGCAGAATGGTGCCGCAGTCGTGCATCGTCACATAGCGGTCGATACGCGTCTGGAGGGTGGTGCGGTCGATCTCGACACCACAAAAATCGAAGATAAAGCCGTGGCACAGAGATGAGTTGATGAGATCGTGGTCGTCCGGAGGAGTCAGTTCGGGCGGCGTCCAGAACACCGTCTCGCGAATGGTATCGCCGACATCGTCCGGCAGTGAACCGGGCGACCAATGGCTGAGCGCTGCGAGACGCGAGAACGAGATCTTGTTTTCCGGATTGTGTTTCGAGCCGACGCTCCCGCCCGCAAATACGATATCGGATGCATCCACATTGAGCTGACTCGCGGCAATGCGCGCCAGCTTCGCAGCAAGACGCTGCGCCGCAAGCTTCGCCGTGCCGGCAACAGCCGGAGCAAAGCGGCTCGCATAATTGCCGGACGCGATCGACCAGGCGTCCTTTGCCGTATCAATCTCGGTATTGACTCGAATGTCTTGCGGCAACAGCCCGAACACGTCGGCGACCACCTGCGACAGCACCGTTCGGTGCCCCTGCCCTTGTGGAACAGACGCCACGTGAACCGTCACACCGCCAACCGGATCAAGGCCGATGGTCGCGGTCGCCTGCGCGCCGTTCTTCGGGCCAGCCTTGCGGCGCTCCTCGGCCGTCAGGACTGTCGTGATGTAGCCCATGTTCGACACGCTGGGCTCGACCACCGCGGTGTAGCCGATACCGTAAAGACGCCCCTCCGCACGAGCCTGGTCGCGCCGCGCCTTCAATTCGGCGAGCTGGCCATCACGCGCGCCCCGGATCAGCGCCTCTTGGTAGTTACCAGAATCGAGTAACGCGCCCGTTGCGGTCCGATAAGGAAACGCATCAGCCGGCACCAGATTTAACCGGATCACCTCAAGCGGATCGAGACCAAGCTCGATCGCAATCCGGTGGAGAAGGCGCTCCAGTGCGAAATAGACTTGAGGGCCGCCGAAACCGCGATTCAGTCCCGTCGGCATCTTGTTGGTGACGACGACGCGGTTTCTTACGGCCACATGGCGAATGTCATACGCACCGGTGAGATTCCCGTGCATGCGGTAGAGCGTTGCTGGCTCCGGCGCGCGCAGATGCGCGCCGCAATCTTCGACCTGATCCCAATCCAGCGCGAGAATTTTACCTTCAGCTGTGACGGCAGCGGCGAGCGTCGTTGCGCGGTTGGTGGCCGACACCGACGCAGTCAGATGCTCGAGCCGGTCTTCGATCCACTTGACTGGCCGGCCCACCACCCGCGAAGCCGCCGCAATAAGGACGATGTAAGGAAAGATGCCTTGCTTGACACCGAAGCTGCCGCCGGAATCCGGCGGCGTCCGCAGGCGCAGGCGGTTACCCGGCACTTTGAGCGCTCGGGAAATCACTGCATGGATGCTGAACGGCCCCTGGAAATTGGCGAGAACATCGAACGCATTCTCCGCCGGGTCGTAGTCCGCGATCAATCCATAGGTTTCAATCGGCGTACAGGAATTACGCGGATACTTGATGTCGATGGAAATGCGATGCGCTGCCTCGGCGAAAGCCTTTTCGGGATCGCCGTAGCGAAAACGCCTGTCGCTGGCCACATTGCCCGAGAAACCGTCATGCAGCACTGGCGCATCGGCACGCACGGCGACAAGCGGATCAATCACAGCTGGCCGAACGCTGTACTGGACCTCGACGAGATCGATCGCATCCTCGGCCAGATAACGATCGGAAGCCACAACCACCGCAACGGGCTCTCCGACGTAGCGGACACGTCCCACGGCAATCGGCCAGCATTCGACCGGCGCTTTCACGCCAACTACAAGGCTCGATGTCAGCTTCTTGACGTCTTCGCCGACGAGCACCGCGGCAACGCCCCGGGACTTGAGCGCAGCTGAGGTATCAATCGCGACAATATCGGCGTGTGCGTGAGGTGAGCGCAGAATGGCAGCGTGCAGCGTGCCGGGACGCGTGCCGAGATCGTCAATAAAGCGACCGCGCCCCATGAGAAGCGCGAAATCCTCGACACGTTGAATCGATCGACCGACCCATGGACGATTGAGTTCGACTTCCGCTGCGGCGGGTTGCGTCATCCCGAAAAGCGCTCCTGATCGCGCTTGTTTTGCCGCGCGTACAGGTGTTTTTCAGCGATAACAGAGAGCAGGCCATACCGGCTCTTCTCACGACTTACCAAACCGTCTCATTTGGTAGCTGTGCGTAGCAGCATCAACTCGCAAGCCGCGAGACGGTGCGGAACTCGCGCGGCCCCACACCGGCATGATTGCGGAAAAAGCGGGTGAAGTGCGCAGGCTCGGCGAAACCAAGTTGCTCGCCGATCTCTCCTACCGCCGCATCCCGATGAAGCACGGCATCATATGCCCGCTCCATCCGTACGACGTTGAGATAGACCCTCGGAGGCAGGCCAATCGATGACTCAAAAAGCCGGAAGAAATGCGCCCGGGACAGGCCCGCTTCCTTGGCGAACCTGTCGATGTTGGTGGTCCGTCCGCCATCGGAGCGCATCGCCTGTGCGACCTTGCGGATCCGCCAGTCGCCCCCCTGCGTGCGCATATCCCTGATCGAAGCCGGAAAACTGCGCCAGGGCGTGAAGCGTTCGATCACGGTAATCATGAGTTCGGATAGCAGCGCTTCGAGGTCGGACACGCAGTCGGGCCGCGTCATCATGGCGGCCGCAAGCGACATCGTGAGCTCACGGATACGCGGAGACACCTCGCCGCTCGGGTTTCCAAAGAACCCCGGAGAGCCGCTCGCGGCCCAGCCCGGCCGGAACTCCATCAGCCACTTCGGCTCCACATAGAGCGCCAGGATCAAGGTGCGGGGGCGGCGCGGATCGTGGACATAGGCGTGCGGCTGCCAGCCATCGACCAAGACGGCGCTGGTATCCGTCAAAGGGCACACAAGATCGCCAACTGCGAACTGGGTATCAGCTCCTTCGACTTTCAGCAGAACGTGACAGTGCGGGTGCGCATGCCGCACCAGCGAACAATCCATGTCCAGCAAAGCAACCCTGCCGAACGCCCCATGCGCGATGCGTAATGCCGTCGACATTCAAGCCTCCCTGCTCAGACGCTCGACTTCCAAGGGATCAGCCAGCGCTCAATTTCGTCGAGCACGAAAGAGAATACAAAACCAAGGATCGCGATAACAAGCAATCCTACATACATCGTGTCAACCGTCAGGACTTGCCAAGCGTTCCATATCATGAACCCGATACCATCATTGGCCGCGACCATTTCGGAGATTGCGATAAGGATCAGCCCCATTCCCGCGGCCAGCTTGACGCCTGCCATAATCGAAGGAAGGGCACCCGGCAGGGCAATCGTGCGGAACACCTGCCAGCGGCTGGCGCGGAAATTGTGGCCTACATCAAGATAGATGCGATCCAAATTGACCACGCCCACGACGGTGTTGATGACGATCGGATAAAACGCGCCGAGCGCGACCATCACGACCTTCCAGGTTTCACCGAGACCGAAGATCAACAAGACCAGCGGGAGAATCGCACTTTTCGGGATCGGATAGGTTGCGGAGATCAAGGGATCGATGGCCGCACGCAGCGGGCGCGAAATACCCATGGCAAGACCGAGAAGCAGGGCCGGCACGCCGCCGAGCAACATCCCGAGTGCAAGCCGCCGCAAACTTGCCAGCATATTTGTCACAAGTTCGCCGGACGCCAGAAGCACCCCGACCTGGTGCATGATGCTGCTTGGCGGCGGAAAGAATCTTACATCGATCAAGCCGAAGCGCCCTGCGATCTCCCATGCCAGCAGCAACAGAAGCGGCGTCGCTATCCCCATGATACGCTCAAATCCTTTCGATCCAGCGTTCATCGCGAATTGCCTTCCAATTGGCGCGCGCGATTGACCTCCTCGCGAAGCTGCTCCCAAATATCGAAGACGAGTTCGCCATATTCGGGCTTTTGCCGCAGTTCGAGAACGTTGCGCGGACGACCAAACGGTACATCGATCACCGTCTTCGCGCGTCCGGGGTTAGCGGTCATGACCATGATGCGATCCCCCAGCGTCACCGCCTCATCAACGCTGTGCGTGATGAAGACGACAGTCTTCTTGGTCGCGTCCCAAATTCGCAACAGTTCCTCGTGCAGCAACAGCTTATTCTGTTCGTCGAGAGCCGAGAACGGCTCATCCATCAACAGTATCTCGGGATCGTTGGCGAATGCGCGAACGATGGAGACGCGCTGACGCATGCCGCCGGAAAGCTGACTGGGATAGCGATCGCGGAAACGCCACAGCCCGATCCGCTCGAGCCAGAGGCGCACGGTATCTGCGACGTTGTCTTCCGCAACCTTGCGCATCCGCAGACCGTAGGCGGCATTGTCATAGACGGTCATCCACGGAAACAGCGAATCCCCCTGGAAGATCATCGAATTTGAGGGGCGGGACGGATCGGATTGATGAACCTCGACTTTGCCTTCGCTTTCCTGATCGAGTCCCGCCAGTATCCGCAGCAGTGTCGTCTTGCCACAACCGCTCGGTCCGACGATGACAAAGAACTGTCCTCGTGGGATATCGATGGTGATGCCATCAAGCGCGACGAATCCCGACGTGCCGAAGTACTTTCGCACGCCGGACAAGGAGATCTGGGTCTCTGGTCGAGACACAAGCCGGTCGTGGGTAATCTGAACCACGGGCATTTTGTCTTTCGCTTTTACCTGGGCTTGTAAGGACCGAGCAGCTTGACCGCAGTCTCCGCGAACGACATGTCGATCACATCGCCGACTGCCACGGGCTTCTCAATCTGCCCCTGATCGACGAAGAACTTCAGGTCGTCGGTGAGGCTTTTAATATTGACCGCCGCGTCGGGCGAGATGCCGTTCGGCACCATGGTGTCAAACATTTCACGGTTGGTCAGCCCCGTCGTCTTCATGATGAGGTCGACAACTTCCTTCGATCCTGTACCACTGAAGCGCCCTTCATGCGTCGCGTCGTTATAAACGCGGGCAGCTTTGACATAGGCAGTCATGAAACGCTGACCAACATCGCGACGCTTTGTCAGCATATCATTGCCGTAGAGCAATACCGCGACCTGTTGCCCCGGATAGAGCACATCCTTGGAAAGCCGTACGGCAACGCCGCTTGCGATGGCCTGGCTCGTCGAAGGCTCTGTGGTGATAGCTCCGTCGATCGCCTTCGAAGTCAGGGCGAGCACCTGCTGCGGATAGCTCATATTGACGTTATCGCTGTCCTTGTAAGTCAAGCCCCCCTGTGTAAGCGCCACATTGAGCTTGGCATTGGTGGCCGACCCCGGCCCTGCGGCAGCGAGCTTCAATCCCTTGAGGTCGGCAAATGTTTTGACCCTCCCGGAATCGACGAGATCCTTGCGTATGATCAGCGGCATGTAGTCATACGTCATTGCCGTGGAGCCCTTGTCCGCGACTATCTTCACGCCGAGGCCGCGCGCCACCGCATTGAACAAGCCCGCTGAGGAGGCGCCCGCGCCGATATCGATCTGGCCTGCGGCCAACGGCGCAATCATCCGCGGCCCGGAATCAAACGGAATGAGTTCGACGGTGAGCTTTTGCTCGTCGAAGAAACCACGTTCCTGCGCGATGTAGAAAACAACGTCGCTGATGACCTTGTTGACGCCAACCTTGACCGTCTCGGTCTTTTGCGCGTGTGCGCCGTTAAAGCTCCCGAGCAGCAACCCGCACGTTGCCGCCATCGCCAGAACCACCGTTCGCCTGTTCATGTTTCCGTCCTCTCCCCTTCCCCGCCTTACGTGGGTGTTTCGCTGACCGGTTGCGTGAAACTGCTGGAATTACAGGCCGACGATGCGCGCAAACGCGGCTTTCGGATCGTCAAGCAACACGCGGGGCAGATCGACGTCTTCCTGGCCTTTGACGTGAATGCGTTTGAAAGTCATCGGCTCCGATTCTATCGGTTTTGTTGCGTCGAGACCCATCTTGGCGCTGATACCGCCGTTGCTGCTGGGGTCGAGCTTCGAACCTTGCGCCCCCGAAACAACCAAAAGATCCCTGTCTGCTTGGAAACGCGTCGCAACGGCCCATTCGACTTCGTGCGGCTTGTCGATATCAACATCCATATCGACGACAATGACCTGCTTCACATCGTAATGGCCGCCAAAAGCGCCCATGATGATGTTCTTTGGCTCGCCATTGCTGGTTTTATCGATTTTCACGACGAGGTGGTACCGGCACGTTCCGCCCCATGTGAGCCGTACGTCACGAACGCTGGAGAAGCTGCGCTGCATGTGCTCGAGCAGCGTTGCTTCTCGCGGAATCTCGCCGAGCACCAGATGCTCTGCACCTCCTCCAACGATGGTGTGGAAGATCGCGTTCTTGCGATGCGTAATCGCATCAACCTGAATAACCTCGCGATTGGCGCGAGGACCATAATACTGCGGGAATTCCCCGAATGGCCCTTCAGGTTCGCGAACCTTCGGAAGAATACGCCCCTCGATCACAATCTCGGCGTGAGCCGGCACCCGGACCTGATTGGTGCGGCATTTCACCATCTCGATGGGATGGCCGAGCAGCGCACCCGCAATCTCCATCTCGTCTTCGTCAACCGCGGCGATCGCCTGCGATGCAAGAATGCAAGCGGGATGAACCCCGATCACCAGCGCGATCTCCAGCCCCTCTCCGGCCTGCTCTGCCATCTTGTAGTAATGGAGCGTGTGACGCGGCAGCAAAAGAACGCCAATCCGGTCGGGACCGCTGACCTGACAGCGGTGGATCGATACGTTCTGGATTCCGGTCTTGGGATTGCGTGCGATCAGAAGCGCAGCCGTAATGTAAGGCCCGCTGTCATGCTCGTTGTGCTTTGGTATGGGCAACTGCTTCAGCAAATCCACGTCGCGATGAACCACCTCCTGCGCGGCGGCGTCCTTGACTTCCACCCACGGAATTGGCGCGCGGACGGCATTCTGGAACCGCTCCAACAGATCGCCTGCCGCTATGCCAAGCGAGTCTGCGACCCAGCCGCGGTTCGCAAAGATATTCGCCACCACCGGAATATCGTGCTGGCTCGGCGACGGAAACAGAACGGCGCTCTCATTCTCCAGTCTCTTGGAGACGGCCGCGATTTCGTCAACCAGCGACAATCCGCCGCGCGTCACGGCCAGACGATCGGTTGCAGCGAGTTGCCGCAACCAGCTTCGCAAATCAGGAGTCGCGTTGTGGCCGGCCGCTGCTTTGGTATTCCTGGCTTCCATCATCTAGTCCTCAGCATGATCGTGGTGTCGGAGTTCAGGAGGGGTCGCCACGCAGCGCCGGACGGCGCTTCAGGCCGAGGCCTTCGCCCCACCGCTCAACCACGCCGACATCGATGTCGAACATGTCGAGCACGCGGCCGACCGTATGGTCCACCATCGCATCGAGACTTTCGGGCTTGGCGTAGAACGCAGGCACCGGCGGCGCGATGATCGCCCCCATTTCCGACAGCGCGGTCATGGTGCGCAAATGCCCTGTGTGAAGCGGCGTTTCTCTCACCATCAGAACCAGACGGCGACGCTCTTTCAGAGTGACGTCCGCAGCGCGCGTCAACAGCGTCGTGGTGACACCCGACGCGATCTCGGACATCGAACGCATGGAACACGGCGCTATGATCATGCCGGCGGTGCGGAATGAACCGCTGGAGATCGAGGCCGCCATATCTTCGATGGAATGAGTGGTGTGAGCCATCGCCTTGACGTCCGAAATCTTCAGCGAAGTCTCGTAAGCAAACGTAACCTCGGCGGTCTTCGACATGACCAGATGGGTCTCGACGCCGGCATTGCGCAGCAGCTGCAGCAGCCGGACGCCATAGACCACGCCTGATGCACCGGAAATGCCCACGACGAGACGCCGCTGCGAAAACTCGATCATTCATTCCGCCCTTGAGCTTCTTTTTCAGTTTGAACACGACGCCTCGGAACAAGGCGGCACGTTTACCGATGAAGCTACGCAGGGCCATTAATCAATACAAATAATAGATTTTGATTTTTTCAATCATTTATACTTATGATATAAATGCTCACTTTGCGGAGGCGCCCGGATGGATTTCAAGCAACTCCAGTATTTTCTGTGCCTTGCCCGGGAGGGCAACGTGACCCGTGCTGCACGCCAACTCAACATCGTGCAGCCTGCCTTGAGCATGCAGATCGCCAAGCTGGAGAAGTCTCTCGGCAAGCAGCTTTTCTACCGTTCCGCGCACGGCGTTTCGCTGACGCCTGCCGGAGAAACGCTGGCTGGCCTCGCAGGCTCGATCATACAGAACGTTGATCACGCGAGAGACGAGATGGCGCGGCTGGACGGCAAGATTTCCGGCCGTGTCAGTATCGGGATGATCACGTCCGCGGCGCAAAGCACGCTCGCGGCGTCGTCGGCCAAAATCGCCGTGCAGTATCCGGAGATTCAGCTTCTCGTTTGCGAGGGCTATACCGAAGTTCTGGTGGACTGGGTCGCTACCGGCCAGCTCGATATCGCTATCGTCAACCTGCCGCCAGGAAGATCGTCGATAGCAGCACGACATATCCTCGACGAAGAGATGATGCTGGCCTACGGTCCGAGCAACAAGGTTGAGTTGCCCACTGTCGTGCCCTACCGGCGACTGAAGGATCTCAGCATCGTGATTCCCTCGCGCCGTCACGGATTGAGGCGCATCCTCGACGCGACCGCTGCCGAGGTCGATTTCACGCTGAAACCGCGGCTGGAAATCGATACCCTGTCGGCCATTTGTGAAATCATCGCCACCACCGATCTCATCACGGTACTGCCTGGCATCGCGCTTTATCCGGACCTCTCGGCGGGGAGGATCGAGGCCCATCGCCTGCGCAAGCCTGGGATCGTCAGAACAATCGCGTGGGTTACGAATCCACGAAGAGTCGTGTCCGCAGCCATGACCGCGGTTATGGACATCATCGCGGAAGACCTTCAGACGGCCGCGACCTCGGCGTCTCGTCTTGTGAACCGCTAGGCATTCGCTGGACCAGGTCGTGTCTATCCTGCGGATGGCGCCGACGCCGCCCGGCGCGACGGTCTGCAAGAACTTCGGATTCGGAGCGCTAGACAGCGATGACATCCATCAGCCGAGCCTTGTCGGTTTCATCCTGTGCATTGCCAGCCAGAACGACCGAGCCGCGCTCGATGGCATAGAAGCGGTCGGACACGCTGAGTGCACCTTTCACATTCTGCTCGACAAGCAGAATGATCGAACCGGCAGCTCTCATTTCCTCAATGATGGCGAAGATATCCGCAACGATCATCGGCGCGAGTCCCTCGCTGGGCTCGTCGATTAGCGCGAGCTTGGGTCGGCCCACCATGACGCGAGCGATCGCGAGCATCTGTTGCTCGCCGCCGGACAACGTCGTCCCGACTTGCTGCCGCCTTTCGGCCAGACGCGGCATGCGCTGGTAGATGCGATCGATCTCCGCCTTCTCCTCGGAACGTGAGCGGCCCGCGCGCTGCCTCAGACCAAGTTTCAGGTTTTCCTCGACGCTGAGCCCGGGAAATATCCGCCTGTCTTCTGGTACAAAGCCGATGCCATGACGGCACATTTCATCTGGCTCAAGACCATCGAGCCGCGTCCCGTCCAGCTCAATCGAGCCGCCGCTCGGCGCGACCCAGCCCGCGATCGTCTTCATCAGCGTGGTCTTGCCGACGCCATTGCGGCCGAAAATACCGATCACCTCGCCGGGTGCGGCTTGCATCGTGATGCCCTGGATCACGTGAGAAAGTCCGTAATGGACATGGAGGTTCTCGATCCCGAACATCATGCGTGCCCAAAATAAGCAGCCTTAACGGCCGGATCGGCTCGCACGACAGCCGGTGCGCCCTCGGCGAGCTTTTTGCCCTGATGCATGACGACGATATGGTCAGAGATATCCATCACAATACCGATGTCGTGCTCGATCAGGAGAATGGTCACATCGTGCGCGAGGTCCCGGATCAGGCTCGCCGTATCCGCCGTGTCTGAGTGGCTCATTCCTTGCGTCGGCTCATCGAGCAACAGGATGGAGGGCTCCGCAGCCAGCGCCACCGCGATTTCAAGCCGCCGTTGCTCGCCGTGGGAGAGCGCGCCCGCAAGTTCGCCGATCTTCGGGCCGAGAGCAAAACGTTCGATCAATGCGTCCACACGTGCCAGCGCCAGCTTGCTGCTCCACACCGGCTTCCAAAGCCGGCTTGCAGACTCCAGCCGCTGGGCCGCCAGTCTCAGGTTCTCGAACACAGTCAATTCAAAGAACAGATTGGTAATCTGAAACGAGCGGCCGAGCCCCGCGCGCAGCATCAGATGCGGCGGGACGCCAGTGCGGTCGACGCCGCGCAGGATGACGCGGCCGGTATTGGGGCGGATCAGACCACTGATCAGATTGAACAAGGTCGACTTGCCGGCTCCATTCGGACCGATCACCGTCGTAATGGCATTCGGCTCGGCGGCGAAAGAGACGCCATCAACCGCACGGATGCCGCCGAATGCGACGCCAAGGCCGTCAACTTCGAGAATAGCCGTCACCGCGACTCTCCGCTCAGTATGCGTTCGATCCGCGGCCTTATGACACCCATCAGGCCCTTGGGAAGGAAAATGACCACAGCCATGAACAGCAGACCAATGACAATGAGGTGGTGCTCGGTCATCGACCCGATAACGGATTTCAGAACGGTCAAGATGACCCCGCCATACAGTGCGCCCGCAAGAGTACCGACGCCGCCGGTCACCACCGTGATAACCGCGTTGCCTGATGTCGAGAAGAACATCAGTTCCGGCGACACGAAACCCCGCAGCATGGGATACAGCGCGCCGGACATGGCCGCGACAACGGCCGCCAGCATATAAGCCGCCAGCCGCGCATTGCGGGTGGAATAACCGAGGAACGGGACCCGGCGTTCATTGGCGCGAAGCGCCACAAGGATGCGGCCGAACGGCGTATCCAGGAGGTAAGCGCTAACCAGATACAGGATCACAATGAAAGCGAGCGTGAAAAGAAAGAAGCTCGCCGGCGCGCTCGACATAATGGTTCCGACGCCCAGATTGATAGGCACGATCGGAATTCCGATAAGACCATCGGAGGCGCCGATGGCACGTGTGTTGTAGACGGCGCGGGCAGCGACCTGGGCCAGCCCGAATGTAACGAGCGCGAAGTAGACGCCTCGCACGCGATTGGCGATCAATCCCGCTGCGGTACCGACCACAAGCGAAGCGACAAGCACGGCGGCCATCGCGCCCCAGAATGAAGGAACCTCTTTCAGAACAAGCGCGGAGATGTATGCTCCCATCCCGAAATACAGCGCCTGACCAAGGGACAACAACCCGGTGTAGCCAAGCAAGATATCTACGGACAGCGCGAGGCCTGCGAATATCAACGCTTCCGTTCCAAGCCGAAGGTAAAAAGTGTCGCCCGTAGATGCACCCACCGCGGCCAATATCAGCGCCGCGACAACGAAGATCGCTACGAGGACGTGACTTGCACGCATGGAAAGACCAAGCCGGTCGATGATCTGGGGCTTACCCATTTTTGCGTCAGCCATGACCCAGCCGCCCGAACAGGCCCTGCGGCCGGATCACCAGCATCAGGACCATGATGCTGAACAGAATCGGATCGCTCCAGACCGGAGACACGATCAGGCTTGAGATCGCCTGCACCTGTGTAAGAAAAAGCCCCGCAACAACGGCGCCAGCGATTGACCCCATGCCTCCGACAATCACCACGGTGAATGCCAGAAAGATGAAGTCGCGGCCCATGGTCGGAAACACCGAATAGATCGGCGCGAGCAGCACACCGGCGAGGCCTGCCAGCGCCACACCTAACGCGAAGGTAACCGCGAACACTCTTTTAACCGGCACGCCGAGGGATGCCGCCATGTTGCGATCAAACGCGGCGGCCCGCACCATGGCTCCAAGCGAGGTCTTGTTGATGACGATTGCGACCGCGGCAACAATGGCAAAGCCGATCAGGATCAAAAACAACCGGTACGACGGCAGCAACACGCCCATGATTTCGATCGCACCGGCGATCGGGGTCGGCGGGCGCTGGGTGTTGGAGCCGAACACGATCTTCAGGACTTCCTCAATGACGAGTCCAAGTCCGAAGGTCAGAAGCAGCGTGGTCACATGCCGATCCGGCAGGTTGAAAACGCGCTGGATAAGTCCCCGTTCTACGATATAGCCGAGCGGCAGCATCAGCAGTGGCACGATCAGCAGGAGCAGCCAGAAACTGATGCCGGACGCGCCGAGCGCCAGCGCAAGATAGGCACCAACGGCGTAGAACTCGCCATGCGCCATGTTGATGACATCCAGCAAGCCGAAGATGATGGTGAGGCCGAGCGCGACAAGCACCACCGCCACGCCGAGAGCCAGCCCCGTTATCATTTGCGGAGCAAGCACGAACTGGAAATATTCAAGAAATCCGGACATCCGCTATCACTGCTATGGGTCTGTGATGTGGTGACCGCCGCTCGCAAAAGGCCGAGAGCGGCGGCAACCCTATCTCGGGATCAGAAGCGCTTGCACTCGTCGGGGCCGATCGCTTCGTTTCCGCCGACGTCCCCGACGATCTTGAACTGGCCGCCATCAACACGGACCACATACATCGGCTGAATGGCCTGATGGTCACCTCCGCGCATGGTCTTCTTGCCTTGCGGGGTGTCCCACGACAGATCCTTCATCGCCTCACGAACCTTGTCCGTCTCGGTTGATTTCGCTTTCTCGACCGCAGCCTTGTAGAAATAGATTAGGCCGTAACTGTCGGCGCCGTAGAGATCCGGATCTGCCTTGTTTGCCGCCCTGAAGGCATCGACGAACTTCTTGTTCTCCAGCGAATCGATCTGAGTCGAGTAACCGACGCCAGTTCCGAAGCCGTTGGCAGCCGTACCTATGGCCGCAATGTTCTGTGACGTCACCGTGCCCGATGCACCGACCACGAGAAGATTACCGAGCAGGCCGAAGTCCTGCATCTGGGTCAACAGGCGGACCGTGTCGTTGCCCGCCACCGATGTGTAGAGCACCTCCGGCTTGGCCTGGCGAAGCTGGCCGAAGTATTGCGTATAGTCCTTGCTGTCGAGCGGTGCAAAGACTTCGCCTGCCGCGGTTGCACCAAGTCCCTCGATCGTCTTCTTGAAGGTCGCAACCGTGGAGCGGCCCATTTCATAGTCGGGGCCGAGGAAGAAGACCTTCGCCTTCGGCTTCTGCTTTGAGACCCACGCGGCAAGCGCTGTGGCCTGCTGACCTGCCCGCGCGTTGACGCGGAAGACGTTGGGCGAACACTTGTCGGTGGTGATCGAATCCGCAAACGAAACCGTGGTCGCGATTAGCTTTCCGGCGCGTTCAGCGATCTGCCCGACCGCGAGCGTAGAGCCAGAATTGACGGTGCCGGTCAGGAAGTCCACCTTTTGAACTTCAAACAGCTTCTCTGCCTTCTGCACTGCCACTGACGGGTTCGCTTCTTCGTCTTCGAAGATGAGCTGAATCTGACGGCCCATGACACCGCCGGCCGCATTGACTTCCTTTGTTGCAAGCTCGAGCCCCCAACGCACCTGCTGTCCAATCGGCGTGTACGTGCCCGACAGCGGCGTAACCACCCCGATCTTGATCGGATCGTTGGCCAAAGCCGGAACGGTAATGGCTGTGGTAGCGAGCAGACTCGCCAGTACGACAGCGGTCTTTGTCATGACAGTGCCTCCCTCAAACGCTCCGCTGACGCGAGCTCTTGTTTCCATCAAACACAGTGGCTCGCGCCGACGACGGCACTTGAGACCACAGCAAAAAGTCTAGAAGGACCGGAAGGTATGCGAGTCCCGCATGTCGCGACGAACGCCCCGTCCAAGCCGGAGCGAAACACCCATCCCCTCGTCCTCTGCTGACCGTGTTCTTGATGACACGTTCGCAAAAGTTCTCGAAGATGTTGCGCGCTGCGGCGATACCGAGCGTTCTTACAAACTACCAATCCGTCTCATTAAACATGCTGCGTTGCGACACGCAGAAGCTTGCTCGTCTAAAAGAGCCTGCGTGAGAAGCTGCTATGTTGCCAGCAGCGCATCCGATATTTTCTCAGCGATCATAATTGTCGGAATGTTCGTATTCGCCGTCGGCAGACGCGGCATGACAGAGGCGTCGGCGACGTAAACGTTCTCCGTTCCAATCACCTTCCCGTTTGGATCAACGACCGCTAACGGATCAGACGGGTCACCCATCCGGCACGTCCCGCTCGGGTGCCAGACACCGAAAACGCTGCGCAGAACGAAATCCTCAAGCGCTTTGTCGTCGGCGAGCACATCGCTGAAAGTAATACCGTTCAGCAAAATAGTTTTCACCATTACATGGCGAAATGCGGCCGGAACGTCGAGCATTGCGCCCATAACAGATGCCAACAGCCTGTTTGTCAGATTGAAGCTGCTCAGGCGCTTGATGCGAGGCGAAAACGAAGCCGGAAAGAAATCGTCCGCCGCCGCGTTGAGACCGGACACAACGACAAGGCGAGCGAGCAGCCGCACGGCGGCCATCATTCGCTCAAGATCGCGCCGATCCGAAAGCAGATTGAGGTCGACGGTCGGGTAAGCTCTCGAATTCGGCGATGTCAGTGCGACGTTGCCCGCTGAGTGCGGCTGGTTGCACCAGAGAAAGTAAAGACCAAGGCGCTCTCCCAGAGCATGCCATCCTGCGCGCGCGGACGCAGTAAGATACATATCGGACGCATTGCATCCTTCGACCTGCGACGAATAACGCAGGGCAACAAAACTCGCGCGACGCACCGACATCGGCAGACGAAGGTGACGCGGCAAGAACTGACAGAACGTCAGCGCGGGGTGGTCGCGCAGATTCTCTCCAACTCCCGGGAGAGCGACCTGCACATCGATACCAAGATCCCGTAGCACGGCCGGAGCGCCAACTCCGGCGCGCAGCAAAATCGCCGGCGATTGTATTGCCCCCGCGGTGACGATCACACGTCCGGCGTTTACTGCAATACGTTGACCGGAGCGAACGATCTCCACTTGCGACGCACGAGGCCCGCGCATGACAAGCCGATCGGCAAAACTGTCCGTCCATACCGCGAGATTCTTGCGCCTGCGTATCCGGGCATCGAGATAGGCGGATGCCGCCGAAACGCGGCGATCATCCCGATTGGAAAACGCGGGCGGATAAATGCCGTCGTCAAACTCCCCGTTCTGATCCTCCCTGAAAGGCAATCCGCTGGCGAAAAAGGCATCTCCCACTGCTCGTCCGAACGCCGGCCAATCCTCGCGCTTAATGCGCCGGATAGGGATCGGGCCGTCTGCGCCGTGCAACGGGCCTCCGAAATCGAGATCGGTCTCCAGTTTTCGGAAATAGGGCAGCACATCCTCCCAGCCCCACCCTCTCGCACCGAGATCACGCCATTGATCATAGTCCCGCGGCAGCCCGCGGTTAGCGGACTGTACGTTGATGGATGAACCGCCACCCATCACACGGCCTTGCTCATAAGGCCGCGTGATGGCGCCACCACTTGCGGTGCGCCCGGCCATCGCAGAGAGACCAGGCCAGATATAGCGATCACCGAAAAACAGCGGCATTGGATAGCTGTCGAGAATTTCCGCCGGCGTATTCTCCGGGGGCGTATCCTGTCCGGCCTCCACGAGAAGAACGCGGCGGCGGCCATTGGCGGAGAGACGATTTGCAAGGACACATCCAGCAGACCCTGCACCAAGAATGACGTCGTCAAAACGAGCAGTGTCCATCGCCTAGGCCAATTCGCCGTTGCGGCCCGCAACCAGGTGCTCCTGCGAAAACTCTGTCATCTGTTTCCGCCCTTGGGTTTGCATCCAGCTTGTCTTTCTGAGCAGTGCGACGCATGCTTGCTCCGCAGGCTAAGCAGGCCCCGCAATCAAAACAAATAGTTGATTTTGATTTTCTCGATCATTCATCCTGATAGCAGACGCTGCGAGTGCTCGCAGACCCACGTCAGATGCAAATTTCCGATGCGCCGATTTCAAGCAACTGCTCTGGCGTCGCCTTGAATTTCAGTCTGCTGTGGCAGCTTGGGCTGAATGATCCGACCTTCGGATCGGGGCTAGGACAGTTCCGCCATCACGCGTCGGAATTGATGGGGTGATGCGCCAGTGTGCTGCTGAAAGAATCGCGTGAAGTTACCTTGCGCAGTGAATCCGAGATCTCCGGAAATCACGCCGATATCGGAGCTCTCTTTGCGCAGCTTGCTCACCGCAGCCTCCACCCTCCAGGCATTTGCATAGAGACGCGGACTGACGCCGGTGCAGTTCCGGAACAAATAGTTGAAGTGCGGACGAGACAACCCCGCCCCCGTTGCAATGCCATCGAGGTCCGGCCTTTTTTCCCCTGTATTTTCATGGATCTGGCGAAGCGCCTTGAGTATCCGGAAATCACGCGCCACGTGCCGCCCACCTCTCCCGAATGATTGTGCACGCCAGTCTGAGAAGCCATGTACGACCTCCAGAGTGAGGTCGAGAATCAGTTTTTCCAATTGCCGTGCATCAATATGAAGCTCCGTCTGGAGAAGGCGCACGAGTTTCGCGCGCAATCGCATGATCTCGCATGTGATCGAGATCGCGGATTGCGCGAAGAATCCCGGCCTCGTGCAGTTCGCAAAGGAGCCATCCGCTTCGGCGAGCCAGTCTGGTTCAATATACAACGCAAGAAAAACGGTTCGCTCAGGCTTGGCGCGGTGCAGGTATTCGTGCCGCTGCCATGTGTTGACCGCAACGGCCGTGTCATAACGCAACGGGAATACCCGTCCTTCGACGATGAAGTCCTGATCGGGACCGCTGGCCTTGAAGATCAGATGGCAATGAGGGTGCGCATGGGCGACCAGCGAGGTGTCCATATCAAGAAGAGCGACTCGCCCGAAAGCTCCGCTCAAGATGCTCAACGCCTTGGTCACAGACGTACCCCGGCAAGCCGCTGCCTTCTGCAGCACAGAATAATTCTAGCATGCATGGCGGATCGGCGAAACACGGACGACGACGCTAAAGAAACATCTGAAATGATAAAAAATCCGCCTCGGTGCAAAGTAGCCCTTTAGCATGGATTCTAGATTTCTTCCGGTCAATTCCCGCGCAAAGCGGGGTCTGGAGGAAAATATGAAAATGGATGTCGTTTTTCAGGATGAGAACCGTGACCTGCGCGAACAGCGCCGTCAGCAAGTATTCCGTCAAAAGTTCGTCGAGGAAACCCCGCCGTGGTACCACGGCGCGATCCATCTCTGCTTTACGCTGCTCATTACTGGCGGCACTCTTTTCTATTGCTGGCAGCATATCCATAACGCGACATGGGAATGGTGGCTGGTCATTCCGATCGCATTGTTCGGGAACTGGATCGAATGGGCCGCACACCGCTACATCCTGCATCGGCCGGTCAAGGGACTGGAGATGATCTACAAGCGCCATTGCACTGTGCATCACCAGTTCTTCACTCATCACGATCTTGGATATAATGGGCACAAGGAATGGCGGGCACTTCTCTTTCCGCCTTTCGCGCCGCTCGGTTTTGTGCTCGCGTCACTGCCCGCCGCGCTTATCTTCGGCCTGCTGGTCAATGCGAACGCCGGTTACATCGTCGTATTTACGATGTCGGCCTACTATCTCCTGTATGAGGGTTTGCATACATTGTCGCACCTCGATGACGAGGACTATCCGTTTCTCAAGTATGTCCCGCTCATCAACACGGTCCGGCGCATGCACTATATCCATCACGTGTTGGGATTCATGCAGACCCGCAACTTCAACCTCACCTTTCCGATCTGCGACGCACTATTCGGGACGAGTGATCTTGATCGCGGCTTGATCGGCACGTTGTTTAACGGCAACTCGAACAAGTACATGCGCAAGGATCTGTTGCCGAACGACCCGGAGATTGTTGTGCCTCAGCTCGATGCACACAACGAAGGAGCCGTAGCGCGTTGAAACATCGCTATCAGCGCAGATGATGTCGTTCATCATAAATGACTATTTGCGCTGATAGTTCGATGGACAATAGCTTGCAGCATAAAAATAATACTTCGGGGGAAAAAATGAAAATTGTCCATGCCGCACTCTGCGGCAGTCTCTTTGCAGCCATTGTCAGCACTGTGTCGCCGGCAGCCGCCAAAGTCGGAAGTTGCACCGACCCGATCCTGCTCGGCACCACCATTTCCGAGACGGGCCCGTTCTCGACGCTCACCGATCGCTGGCGTCAGATGACGGAAAATTTCTTCGACGAGATCAACAAGGATGGCGGCATTTTCGTCAAGTCCTGCGACAAGAAGCTACCAGTCAAGGTTGTCATCTATGACGACCAGAGCAATCCCACCACCGCCGTCTCTCTTTATGAAAAGATGGCCACTGTCGACCAGGTCGACTTCTTCCTCGGACCCGACTGGACGTCGCTG
Organism: Afipia sp. GW822-FHT03D08; assembly: GCF_058801645.1. NCBI lineage: Bacteria > Pseudomonadati > Pseudomonadota > Alphaproteobacteria > Hyphomicrobiales > Nitrobacteraceae > Afipia > Afipia sp. GW822-FHT03D08. Next base: position 559,000 of record NZ_JBXANK010000003.1, on the reverse strand, counting down.
GGTTTACCGGTGCCGACAGTGGCCGAGCGAAATCAGATTCCTCTGGTCGCAGCAAATGTTGCAACCAAGTCGGCCTACGAACGCGGACTGAAATACATGTGGGGCACGCCCTATCCAGTCGTGCCGCTCTGGTCCGAGCGTTACTTCGACATGATCGCGAACGTTCAGCCGAAGCCGAAAACGATCTTCTTTGTCACCCACGATAATCCTGTGATGAAGGCAATCACGGAAACCTGGAGCAAGAAGGCCGAAGCCACCGGCTTACAGATTGTTGGACGCGAGATGTTCCCGGCCGATACCAAGGACTTCAGCGCCATCGTCCTGAAGGTCCGCGCCGCCAAGCCTGACATCGTCTACATCGCATCGTTCGATAATGTCTCCGGGCCGCTGGTTCAGCAGATGCGCCAACAGCGCATCAAGGCGATGGACGTTCATCACACCATGCTGACGGGCGCGCTCGCCCGTCAAACCGGCAAGGATGTCGAGGGAATGACCGGCGAGTTGGCGTGGTATCCCGGCATCGGCGGTGACTACAGCGATCTGGTCAAGCGGGTTCTCGAGCGATCGAAAGTCGATATGTTCGAGAGCATTTTCACCATGGGCCGCATTTCGTCCTATCTGGTCATGGTGCAGGCCATCGAACGCGCCGGCGCCGTCGACCGCGAAAAGGTTCGCGCAGCGCTGACGAAGGGAACGTTCAAGGCTCCGACCGGCGATGTCGTATTCGACGATACCGGCTTCCCGACCACGAACGGCGCGTTCACGATCCAGATACAGGACGGAAAAGTCGCCGTCGTGTGGCCGCAGAAATCCGCAACCGGCAAGCTGCGCTGGCCATCGCCTAGCTGGCAATAAGTAAAGACCGCATCATGTCTTTTGACATTGTGGCACAAGTCGCCATTGGAGGCCTCCTCATCGGAGGCCTCTATGCCTTGTTCGCGTTTGGCCTGTCCCTGATCTATGGCGTGGCGCGCATTCTCAACTTCGCGCACGGAACATTGCTCGCAACCGCCGGCATCGCGGCCAGCGTGCTTTATGCCGCGCTCAACTGGCATCCGGTGGTGTTGCTGGTGATCCTCGTTCCGGTGTTCTTTCTGTTCGGCTGCGGGTTTTTCCTTTTTCTGCTCAGTCCGTTGCGCAAGCGCAACCACTTCCAGACCACGGTCGGCACCGTGCTGACGACGGTTGGCGCGCTGATCATCCTGAGCGACGTCGCCGCGTGGCTTGCAGGCCCCCGACCGCGCAACATCCCGATCCGTTCGGATGTTTTCGAGATCGGCGACATCCTGATCCCGACGTCGCAGGCTTATATGCTTGCAGGCATTACGTTGTTTACGATCGCACTCCATTTTTTCCTTCAGCGCTCATGGTTCGGCCGCTCCGTTCGTGCCGTCACGCAGGATCATGTGGGCTCCGAGATCTGCGGCGTACGCAGCGCCCGGGTCCACGCGATGACGTTCGGTCTCGGCTCCGCACTCGCGGCCATTGCCGGCGTTCTTTATGCCATGACGTTCCCGATCGATCCTTACGCCGGATTTCATCTGACCGTGAAGGCATTCACCATCATCGTTCTGGGCGGAATCGGAAACCTGATTGGCGCGCTGATCGCCGGCCTGTTGCTCGGCCTCGCCGAGGCCTTTACGGCCTTCTTCTGGTCCTCTGAATGGGCGCCGGCCATCAGCATCGTCCTTCTCCTCCTGATCCTTGTGCTGTTCCCGCGCGGGCTTACCTCCTGGAAAAGAGCCTGACATGCCGAGCCGCTCTCTCGCTTTCTCCGCCGGAATTGTCGTTGTCGCGGCTTTTGCGGCGCTTCCCCTGCTCGGCATTGCCTATGCAACAAGCATTGGCATGACGTTGCTGGTTGCCTTTGTCCTCGCGCAAAGCTGGGACTGGGTTGGCGGCGAAGCCGGTTACGTCAATCTCGGCCATTTCGTATTTTACGGCCTCGGCGCGTACGTTTTCTGCATTCTGCTCGTCAGAGGCGTGCCGATGCCTGTGTGTCTCGGCGTGGCCTGCGTGTTGACGGCAGCAGTCGCCGCCTTGCTCGCTTTTCCCCTGTTCCGATTGAGCGGCGATTACTTTGCTTTCGCCACACTCGCGCTGCTTCCGCTGTTTGAACTGCTTGCCTTTAATCTGACTCCGGTCACCGGTGGAGCAGACGGAATTGTGCTTCCGCCGCACTACGTGCTGGGTACCGCGTTCTACCTCACTCTCATCCTCGCCGTCGTGACATTCCTGCTGACCGGCATGCTGACATCCAGCCGCTTCGGCTATGCCCTCAAGAGCATTCGCAACGATGAACTGGCAGCGGAGATCGTGGGAATCCGCATCTTCCCGGCCAAGCTCGCGGTGCTTGTGCTGAGTGCCGCATTTGCTGCGTTGGCGGGCGCCATTCAGGGCTGGCAGCTCAGCTATATCGATCCGCCGACGGTGTTTGGCCTGAACGTCGCGCTGGTTCCCATCTCGATGGCTCTCCTCGGCGGCTCCGGTAAACGCTGGGGACCTGTTGTCGGCGTCGTGATCCTGTTCGCCCTGCAGCAATGGCTTCTCGTCAATATAACCATCTTGCAGGCAACCGTTTATGGTCTTGTTATCCTCCTGATCGGCCGCTTTATGCCCGGCGGATTGCTGCGGGCGCAATTTGCCCAGAACATCCCACTCGTTCGCTTGCTATCGCGGGATCATCACCGCGACATTGGCAAGCCATCCAATGTCGTGCCGCTGCATGCAGGCCAACTCCCGATCAGGACCTCGAACGAGCGCGGGAACGTCTTGCTCGAGACCCGCGACCTCACCATGCGTTTCGGTGGAAACATTGCGGTCAACGCAGTGAACATCAAAATCCGCCAGGGCGAGATCGTCGGGCTGGTCGGCGCCAACGGCTCCGGAAAGACCACGCTCTTCAACTGCATATCGAAAGTCTATGAGCCCACGGGAACGATAATCTTCGACGGCAGCCCCATCGACGGCTTACGGCGCGACGAGGTGTCGCGCGTCGGCGTCGGGCGAACCTTCCAGAATCCACGCCCGTTCGGCGACCTCACCGTACTCGAGAACATCGCAATCGCGCTGACCTATCGCGCCGACAACAAAGCACTCAGCACCGCCTTCGAAGAAAGCGCTCAATTCGCGGCGTTCGTCGGACTTCAAGACCGGCTGTCAAGTCGCGCCGACTCACTCACCTTGCAGGAAAAGAAGAGCCTCGAACTGGCCCGTGCACTTGCGCTCAAGCCGAAGCTGCTGCTGGTGGATGAAGTTGCATCCGGACTGACGCCCGCTGAGGTGAAGCAGTTTGTCGGGCATATACGGGACATCCGCGATACCTACGGCATCACGGTCATGTGGGTGGAGCACATCTTCTCGGCGCTCGCGCAGGTCGTCGACCGCCTCATCGTGCTGGAGCAGGGCGTCGTCATTGCCGATGCCCCGCTTGCAGAAGCCGTTAAGGATCCCAAAGTCCTGAAATCCTATCTCGGAACCGGCCCGGCGAACGTCGCATGACCAATATGCTTGAAGTTTCGAATCTTTCTGTCTCCCACAGCAGCCTGCAGGCGCTGTGGGACGTCTCCTTCCGTGTCGCCAAGGGCGAGTGCGTCGGCATTCTCGGTGCAAACGGTGCAGGCAAGAGCACGACACTCGGCGCACTGATCGGCCTTTATCCGCCCACGTCCGGGGAGATACGACTTCTCGGACACCAGCTCGCAGGCAAATCGCCGACCGAGTGCGTGACACACGGACTTGCGCTTGTGCCTGAAGGTCGCAGGCTGTTTCCTGAAATGACCGTTCGCGAAAATCTCGAGATGGGTGCTTATCTCCCGGGCGCGCGATGTGTCCTCGCTGAGAACCTCGATAAGGTCTACGGACTGTTTCCAGTTCTGAAGCAAAAGAACGGGCAGAACGCAGGCGAGCTGAGCGGTGGCCAGCAGCAGATGGTCGCCATTGGGCGCGCTTTGATGACGTCACCGCGCATCTTGCTGCTCGACGAGCCGTTCCTCGGCGTAGCTCCGCTGCTGGTCGATGAAGTCATGCAAGCCCTCAGACGCATCGCAGCAGACGGCATGACCATTGTGCTGGTCGAGCAGAATATCCATCGCGCGCTCGATTTCGTGGATCGTGCTTACGTCATCGAGAGCGGCCGCGTCGTCCTTGAGGGCACGCGCGAGTTGCTGCTCGGTGACGCCAGCTTCAGCGACAAGTTTCTCGGATTGGATTGACGAGCGATCTGCTCGCGGAACGCGACCTTTACGCCGCGCACCTCGAACGCCTCCGGGGCAAGCGTCCCCACGACGAGGTGTTGGCCTACTCCCGCTCGTTCCGAAAACTGATCGATACGTCGGCGGACTTCGTGGGCGAGGACCTGCAGGCAGGTCACGAGGGACTGGCTCGGTCCATTCGCGACGTGATCGAGACGACCACCGTTGTTCCGGCGCCAGCCGGTCAGCCGCCCATGATCCGTCTGAAAGGACACCCCGAAAGCCTGCTCGGAGAACCGTCGTTCTTTGATCGTTCCAGTGCGGGGGGTGTGATGGTAGCGAGAGAGGGACTCGAACCCCCGACCCCAGGATTATGATTCCCGTGCTCTAACCAGCTGAGCTACCTCGCCACACGTCCAGACCGCCTTCGCGGTCGCGAACGGCGGCATATAAGAAGTCACCCAAATGCCTGTCAAGCAACGATGGCTGAAAGCGCCCACTGATTGGCCTTGCATGCGCATTCTCCGGGAATCGGCACGCGCGAAGGCTTAAAAACCTTACTTTGGCCGCACCGAGGGATCGCCTCCGGGGCTGCCAGGCGGCGGAATCACCGGCATGGTCCCGCCCTGAGGGGTCGGCGCGTGCATCTCGGGGTCGACACCCGGCGGAGGGCACAGCACGCCATCGGATTTCGCCAGCCGGTCGCCGAGCGATTCCGGCGCGCGTCCTGTCGTGGTTCCTCGCGGCGCGACGGTGCCTTCGTGCGGAACAGCCTCGGTCGGCGTGCAGTTCGTCGAGGCTGCACGGTCGGGATTTGGCGGCGCAGTTTGCGCCGGGGGCGTCGCCGGCGCGGGCGGCGCCTGCGCAAACGCCACAGCAGGCAACACCATCAGCGCGGCGCTTACGGCAATCGGAAGCTTTATAGTCATGGAACGGAAACGGCGTCGCGGCGGAGATGTTCCCTGCGACACATCGCGGCAATCAGCCCTTGCGATAGCGGATCAGCGAAAAGTGCCCCATCGGCGCCATCGGACGGCGCTCGACCAGTGTCACGCCGCCGTGTTTCGCAGCCCAGTTCACCAGCCGCGCCCACGGAAATTCCGGCCGCCAGCCAAGCCGCCGCGCCAGCGGCGCGAACGCGAGTTCGAAGATCTTGCGCGGGCCGCTTTCCGCGCCGATGTGATTGACCAGAATGAGTTCACCGCCCGGCTTCAGCACGCGCATGAAATCGTCGAGCGTCGCTTCCGGGTCCGGCACCGCCGTGATGACATATTGGGCCACCACCGCATCGAACGTGCCGTCCGGGAATGCGAGGTTCTTTGCATCCATCACCGATAGCGTTTCGACATTGGTGAGGTTTTGTGCGCGCACGCGCTCCTGCGCCTTGCGCAGCATGGGCTCGGAAATATCGACGCCATGGAGCTTCGTGGTGCGCGAATAATCCGACAGCGACAATCCGGTGCCGACGCCGACATCCAGCACACGGCCGCCGATCGCATCGGCGACGGCGATGGTGGACTTGCGGCCCTCGTCGAACACCTTGCCGAACACCATGTCGTAAACCGGCGCCCATGCGGCGTAGGCCTTCGCCACTCCGGCACGATCGATGTCGTTGGTCATGTCCCCGCCCTGTTACGCAACACTTGTTCTTGTCCGGCACGATCGGCCGGAAGTCCCTTATTCTTGAAGGACCAGACGTTATCCGGCAAGGGCTTCGCGCTGACGCGGCACTGACACAAGGTCGCGCGGCGCGGCGCTGATGAAGCCGCCGCCGAGCACGCGCGCCTGTCCCGCAGGCGCATCGTAGAACACGCAGGCCTGTCCCGGCGACACGCCTTCTTCACCGTCGACGAGTTCGACTTCATAAGCACCGCCAACGCGGCGCAGCCAGGCCGGCTGCGCCGGACGGGTGGAGCGCACCTTGACGAACATCTCGAGGCCGTCGCCGATCGCAGAATTCAGATCGCCGCCGCCGATCCAGTTGACGTCGCGCAACAGGATACGGCGGACATTCAGCGCCTCGCGCGGGCCGACCACAACACGGCGCGTCTGTGCATCGAGATGCACGACATACAGCGGCGCGCTCGCCGCGATGCCGAGGCCGCGGCGCTGGCCGATGGTGAAACCGACGATGCCCTGATGGCGGCCGAGCACATGGCCATTGAGATCGACGATGTCGCCCGGCTCCATGGCGTTCGGCTTCAGGCGTTCGATCACATCGGTGTAGCGGCCGGTCGGCACAAAGCAGATGTCCTGGCTGTCGTGCTTGTCGGCGACCGACAGTCCGAAGCGGCGCGCGAGTTCGCGGGTCTGCGCCTTCGTCATGTCGCCGAGCGGAAAGCGCACGTCGGCCAGTTGATCGTGCGTGGTCGCGAACAGGAAGTAGCTCTGGTCGCGATCGGCATCGGCGGCGCAGACCAGTGCGCGCGATCCGTCTTCCAGACGGCGCGACGCGACATAGTGTCCGGTGGCGAGCGCCTTGGCGCCGAGTTCGCGGGCGGTGCTCAGCAGATCGCGAAACTTGATCGAGCGGTTGCACTCGATGCAGGGCACCGGCGTCTCGCCGTGCACATAGCTCTCGGCGAAGCTCTCGATAACCGACTCGCGGAAACGGCTCTCGTAATCCAGCACGTAATGCGGAATGCCGAGACGCGCGGCGACATCGCGCGCGTCGTGAATGTCCTGGCCCGCGCAGCAGGCGCCCTTGCGGTGGGTCGCGGCGCCATGATCGTAAAGCTGCAAGGTGATGCCGACCACGTCGTAGCCTTCGGCCTTCAGCAGCGCGGCGGTCGCCGACGAATCGACACCGCCGGACATGGCGACGACGACCCGGGTGTCTTCCGGGCGACCTTCGAGGTCGAGGCTGTTGAGCATGACAGGGGCCGATCTTGCTGTTGCCGGGCCACTACCGCCCGCAACCGGTCATTTCTGGGTTCGCACTTTACTTATAGTCCGACCCTAGCCGAGGCAATCACGGTCGGCCTTGATCCATTGCAATTAAACCCGGCTCTTTTGGGGGGAAAATCTTGCCGCCGGGCAGAAAGCCCCCGGTTCCACGCCCGCCTCCGCCATGGCCGTTACCCAGCAAGCCATTGAAATATATCGTCTTTATAATCCATTGCCGGTGGCCCGGTCCTTGCTCAACAAAGGAAGCAATCACCTGAAAGGCCGCCCGTGTTCAGCGTTACCCCGGAACCAGCCGCATCCAAGCCCGCCTATGCCGCTTTCGATCCGCAGGCGAGGCAGACACGCGCCGAACAGCCGCCCTCGGACGGGTTCGCCGCACTGGTGGACAGCAACGCCAACGCTAACGCCAGCTCCGACCCCCGCCCCGCGCCGGATACGCCGGCCGCGCCTCGCCGCGACTCCCGCGACACGCGGCAGGCCGATGCCCCCCCTCCCGGCAAGGACAGGCCGCAGGCCGATAGCCCCACCTCCGCGAACAAGGATTCGAGCGCCGCGCAGCAGGATGCCGGCCCCTCCACACCGGCCGATGCCAAGGCAACCGGCGGCAAGACCGACGGCAAGGATAAAACCGCGTCTGACGCCGCGAAAACCGACGACAAATCCGGCAGCGATGACGCCGCCGCGAGCACCGCGATTCCGGTAATTCCAGCCATCGTCACCGATCCGGTCGCGGTCGTGATCACCGCCGCAGCCAATCCGGTTGCCGCAGCCGCAGACGAAACAGCGTCTGCCGCGACGACCGCTGCAACGGCGGCGATCACCGGTACATCGGCCGTTATCACGCCCGCCGACGCATCGGCCGCGCAGGCAGCGGCAGTTGCGGAGGCCGCGATCACCAGTGCAACCACCGCAGCCGATCCGTCAGCTCCAGCGGTCGCCGCCACGCCGGGAGCAACAGCCGCGACCGCTGCGGCAACCACCGTCATCAAGTCCGACGGCGGCAAGACCGAAATCCCGGCAAAGACGACGGAGACCGCGCCCGCAAAGGATGGCAAGGACGGCAAGCGGGCTGCCGATCCATCGGCCAAGCCGGTGCCGGATCAGACCGTCAAGCCGGAGACCGCTGCATCGAATGCAGACGACAAGCCGGCGCAGCATGACAAGGCGGCTGCGGAATCCGGTACGGCCGATGCCGAGCCAACGAAACACGCTGCCAAGGCAACGCCGCAAGCCGAGCACCGCACTGCTGCTTCCGCGCCTCAGCCTGCGCTGCAGACCGAACCTGGTTTGCAGCCACCTATCGCGGGTCAATCGTTGGTTCAGGTCCACGCCGCCAATCTCACGGCGATCCCCGTACCCGCGGCGAATACAACGCTCGCCGACAGCGCGCCGGTGCCGCTGAACGGCCTTGCCGCTGACATCGCGCTGCGCGCGGCGGGCGGCAACAGCCGCTTTGAAATACGTCTCGACCCGGCGGAGCTCGGCCGCATCGATGTGCGCCTCGACGTCGACAAGCACGGCAATGTCACCTCGCACCTGACGGTGGAACGGCCGGCGACGCTCGACATGCTGCGCAACGACGCGCCGAGGCTCCAGCAGGCGCTGGAGGACGCGGGCCTGAAGACCGGCGACTCGGGATTGCAGTTCAGCCTGCGCGACCAGTCGTCCTCAGGCCGCGATGGCGATAACGGCTCCGGCCGCAATTCGCAGCGCGTTGTCATCACCGAAGAAGACGCCGTCCCCGCACAGGTCGCAGGACGAACCTACGGCCGCATGCTCGGAGCGAGCAGCGGCGTCGACATCAGGATTTGAGGAGACCATCATGGCGGTCGATGCAGCAACCATGCCGACGATACCGACGTCGGCGCCCGCGACAAACAATTCGTCCGGTTCGAATTCGAGCAACACCAACAGCAGTTCGACCGGCATCGCGGATAATTTTCAATCCTTTCTGATGCTGCTGACCACGCAGTTGCAGAACCAGAACCCGCTCGATCCGCTGGATACCAACCAGTTCACCCAGCAGCTCGTGCAGTTCGCGCAGGTCGAACAGCAATTGAAGTCGAACAGCCAGCTTGAATCGCTGGTCAAGATCGAACAGAGCGCACAGTCGACGCAGGCGCTGGTGTTCGTCGGCCAGACCGTGGCCGTCGACGGCAGCACCGCGCATTTCGACGGCAACGCGACCTGGAATTTCAACGCGCCGCAGAATTCGAGCGCGACCATCACCATCACCAACTCAGCGGGTCAGACCGCTTACACCGGCAGCTTCGCCATCGGCTCCGGAAATTCCAGCTTCGTCTGGGATGGCAAGGGCAATGACGGCACCAAGTGGCCGGTCGGTGACTACAAGATGACAGTCACCGCCAAGGATGCCGGCGGCAAGGACGTTGCGATCTCGACCGAGGTTCAAGGTACCGTTGATTCCGTCGACCTCACCGCAAGCCCGGCGCTGCTGTCGATCGGCGGCAAGAACTACACGGTCGATCAGATCAAGCGTGTCGTGAAACAGGCCGCGTCGAGCTGACGATGTGACAATCCGCTGACGCGGCGCAATTCCTGACCGAGACTTTTCATATCCACAGGCTGGTCCCTCACGGGACCGGCCTGTCCCGTTTTGGGCAGATCGAAGGAGAATCGTATTGGAGGCTTGGGTTTAGGTAAATTTTAAGCCGCCGGGGGTAGCTTGTTCCCACGAGTTCAGTTGTTTCGAGTTTGTGAGTACACCATGACAGAACCCCACCGCCCGAGGGTGAAGTACGTCATCGGGCCCGATGGCAGTCCGCTGACGATCGCGGATCTCCCCGCGCCCGGTACCAAACGGTGGGTTATCCGCCGTAAGGCCGAGGTTGTGGCCGCGGTCCGCGGAGGTCTCCTCTCCCTTGAGGAAGCCTGCAGCCGTTACACCCTGACAGTTGACGAATTCCTGTCCTGGCAGTTCTCCATCGACCAGCACGGTCTGGCCGGATTGCGCACCACCCGCATCCAGCAGTACCGCCAGTAAGTCTTTCTCCCCGATTTCATCGCAATTTTCCGAAAACCGGCTCCCTTACGGGAAGCCGGTTTTTGGCATTTCCGCTTTTTCTCCTCACCCGTTAACCGTCGTTAACCATATGGAAACCATAGATAGGCAAATTCTGCCCAGTCGGCGTGTGAGCCGAATCTCTGGGGTGGTTCGTGCAGGGTTTGTTTTCCTTCCTGAAAGGTCTGGGCGCAGCGCGAATGGCGGCTATGGCCGCCGTAACGCTGGCTCTCGTCGGTTTCTTCGGCTTTGTCATCATGCGCGTCACCACGCCGCCGATGGCCACCCTCTTCACCGACCTCACCTATGAAGACTCCTCGGCGATCATCAAGGATCTGGAACGCCAAGGCATTCCCTATGAAATGAAGAACGACGGCGCCGTCATCCAGGTGCCGAAGGACAAGATCACCCGGCTGCGCATGAAGCTGGCCGAAGGCGGCCTGCCCAAGGGCGGCGGCATCGGTTACGAGATTTTCGACAAGTCCGACGCCCTCGGCTCCACCAGCTTCGTCCAGAACATCAACCACCTGCGCGCCCTCGAAGGCGAACTGGCCCGCACCATCAAGGCAATCGACCGGATTCAGGCCGCGCGCGTGCATCTGGTGCTGCCGGAGCGGCCGCTGTTCTCCCGCGAAACCCCCGAGCCGTCCGCCTCGATCGTGCTGCGGGTCCGCGGCGCACTCGAACCGCAGCAGGTCCGCGCCATCCGTCATATCGTCGCCTCCGCCGTCAACGGCATGAAGGCGCAGCGGGTCTCCATCGTCGACGAAGCCGGCCAGTTGCTGGCCAACGGCGCCGCCGGCGACGGCGCAGGTGACGGCGGCAGCGGCGACGAGCGCCGCGCGTCGTTCGAGAAGCGCATGCGCGACCAGGTCGAAGCCATCGTCTCCTCGGTGGTCGGCTCCGGCCGCGCCCGCGTCCAGCTCACCGCCGATTTCGACTACAACAAGATCACCCAGACCTCGGACAAGTTCGACCCCGAGGGCCGCGTGCTGCGCTCCAGCCAGTCCCGCGAAGAATCCGCCGCGACTGCGGGCGCCAACGACGGCCAGGTCACTGTCAACAACGAGTTGCCCGGCGCCCAGGGCCAGGGCGGCGGCGCCACCGCGAAAGACCAGAGCAAGAAGAGCGAGGAAATCAACAACTACGAGATTTCCCGCGTCACCAAGACGGAAGTCACCGAAGCCGGCCGGGTCAACCGCATCTCGGTCGCTGTGCTGGTCGACGGCAGCTACAGCAAGAACGACAAGGGCGAGGTGGTTTACGCGGCCCGCGCGAAGGAAGACCTCGACCGCATCGCTGCACTGGTCCGCTCCGCCATCGGCTTCGACCAGAAGCGCGGCGATCAGGTCGAGATCGTCAACCTGCGCTTCGCGGACGTCCCGTCGGTGATCCCGGCCGAGGCTCCGAAGGGCCTGCTCGGCATGTTCCAGTTCACCAAAGATGACATCATGTACTTCGTGGAGCTCGGCGTGATGTTCGTGCTGGGCGTTATCGTGGTGTTCATGGTGGTGCGCCCGCTGCTCAAGCGCGTGCTCGCCGCAGATGCCGCCGCCGCCCATGCTCCGCTCCCGGCCCTGCCGGAAACCCCGCCGGCGCCGACCAATCCGCAGCCGCAGATCGCCAGCAACGCGACCGCGCAGATGATCGACGTCGCGCAGGTGCAGGGCCAGGTCCACGCCCAGTCCGTGCACCGCGTCGGCGAACTCGCCGACCGCAACCCGAACGAAACAGCTTCCATCATTCGTCAGTGGCTTTCAGAACCGGCCTGATCCGACATGGCAAACGCACCCGCGCTCACCAACAACAACGCCCAGAACACCAGCGACATCGCCGGTGTCGTCGCCACCCTGGCCAGCCGCCAGAACGGCCGCGCCAAGACCAAGCCCATGTCGGGACCGAAGCGCGCCGCCATCATGATGCTGGCGCTCGGCGAACAGTACGGCGGCAAGATCTGGTCGATGCTGGACGACGACGAGGTCCGCGAGCTGTCGCTGGTGATGTCGTCGCTCGGCACCGTCGAAGCCGATGTGGTCGAAGACCTGATGCTGGAATTCGTCTCGCGGATGTCGGCATCCGGCGCGCTGATGGGCAACTTCGACGCTACCGAGCGGCTGTTGCAGCAATACCTGCCCTCGGACCGGGTCCACGGCATCATGGACGAGATCCGCGGCCCGGCCGGCCGCAACATGTGGGAGAAGCTCTCCAACGTGCAGGAAGAGGTTCTCGCCAACTACCTCAAGAACGAATACCCGCAGACCATCGCCGTCGTGCTGTCGAAGCTGAAGCCCGAACATGCCGCGCGTGTGCTGGCGATCCTGCCCGAGGACATGGCGCTCGACGTCGTCAACCGCATGCTGAAGATGGAAGCGGTGCAGAAGGAAGTCATCGAACGCGTCGAACAGACCCTGCGCGTCGAATTCATGTCGAACCTGTCGCAAACCCGCCGCCGCGACGCCCATGAGGTGATGGCGGAAATCTTCAACAATTTCGACCGCCAGACCGAAACCCGCTTCATCACCTCGCTCGAAGAAGACAACCGCGAAGCCGCCGAGCGCATCAAGGCGCTGATGTTCACCTTCGACGACCTCGTCAAGCTCGATGCCGGATCGGCCCAGACGCTGATGCGCCATGTCGACAAGGACAAGCTGGGCATCGCGCTCAAGGGCGCCAACGAGACCGTGCGCGACTTCTTCATGGGCAACATGTCGAGCCGCGCCGCAAAGATGCTGCTGGACGACATGGCGGCGGCAGGCCCGGTACGCCTGCGCGACGTCGACGAGGCGCAGGCGCTGCTGGTCAACCTTGCCAAGGATCTCGCGGCCAAGGGCGAAATCATGCTGCAGAAGAACCGTGCTGACGACGAGCTGGTGTACTGATGGGCGCACCCGCAAAATTCCTGTTCGATCTCGACTTCGCCGCACCGGACGTCGCGAAGGAACGCGCGGCCACCGCCGCCGAAGTCGCCCAGCAACTGGCGGACGCGGAAGCACGCGCCTATCGCGCCGGTTATGAGGCTGCGCGGCATGAAGCCAAGGCGGAAAGCGACCGGCGCGCGGCGCTGGCGCTGGAGGAAATCGGAATATCGATCAGGGCCATCGCCGGCCGGTTCTCGACCATTGAGGAGCGGATGGAGACCGAAGCCGTCGATGTCGCGCTGTCGGTCGCCCGCAAGCTGTGCGCGGAGATGATCGCCGCCGAACCGCTCACCGAAGTCATGGCGCTGGTCAGCGACTGCTTCCGGCACCTGACCTCGACCCCGCACATCGTGGTGCGGATCAACGACGCGCTCTACGACGCCGCCCGTGTGCAGATCGAACAACTGGCGAAGCGCAATGGCTTCGAAGGAAAGCTCGTGATCCTGGCCGAGCCGGACATCGCCAGCGGCGACTGCAAGATCGAATGGGCCGACGGCGGCGTGACGCTCGATCGCGCCACCATCGATGCGAAGATCAATGAACTCGTGGGGCGCTATCTCGCGTCCCGCAATCAGGCCGTGCTTCCCGGCCATGAGGACCGACCATGAGCGACACAGACAGCACCGTCCCGCTTCCCGATCTCAACGCCGCCGATACGCCGGTCGCCAATGATCAGAACTATTACGATGACGACGATCATGCCGGGCGAATTGCCGCCGACCTCGAGGCGGTGTTCGACGTTCCGGTTCAGGTGTCCGCCGTGCTCGGCCGCTCCAAGATGGACGTCGCCGATCTGTTGCGGCTCGGCCCCGGCACCGTGCTCGAACTCGACCGCCGCGTCGGCGAATCCATCGATATCTACGTCAACAACCGGCTGGTCGCGCGCGGCGAAGTCGTTCTCGTCGAAGACAAGCTCGGCGTCACCATGACTGAAATCATCAAGGCGGAACGCGCCTGATCCATTTGAGCAAACCGAGGCCGAAAATGGCCCGGACCACTCGCAAGACTTAATAACAGGAGACCACCATGCGGCTTCTCATCGTTGGCACACTCAAGGGCCAGCTTACCACCGCCACCAAGATCGCCATGGACAATGGCGCGACGGTGACCCACGCCGAAGACAGTGAACAGGCGATGCGTGTGGTGCGCGGCGGCAAGGGCGCCGACCTGCTGCTGGTCGATGTCGCTCTCGACATCCGCGATCTCGTGATCCGCCTGGAGGCCGAACATATCCATGTTCCGATCGTCGCCTGCGGCATCACCACCGACGCGCGCGCCGCGGTCGCCGCCATCCATGCCGGTGCGAAAGAGTACATCCCGCTGCCGCCCGATCCGGAACTGATCGCGGCGGTGCTGGCCGCGGTCGCCAACGACTCGCGCGATCTCATCTACCGCGACGACGCCATGGCTCGCGTGGTGAAGCTGGCGCAGCAGATCGCAGGCTCCGACGCTTCGGTGATGATCACCGGCGAATCCGGCACCGGCAAGGAGGTGCTGGCGCGCTATGTCCACACCCGCTCCAACCGCGCCCGGAAGCCTTTCATCTCGATCAACTGCGCCGCGATCCCGGAACACCTTCTGGAGTCCGAACTGTTCGGCCACGAGAAGGGCTCTTTCACTGGAGCGATCGCACGGCGCATCGGAAAGTTCGAGGAAGCCACCGGCGGCACGCTGCTGCTGGACGAAGTCTCGGAAATGGACGTCCGCCTGCAGTCGAAGCTGCTGCGCGCGATTCAGGAGCGCGTCATTGACCGCGTCGGCGGCACTCGCCCCGTGCCGGTGGACATCCGCATCATCGCAACCTCGAACCGCAATCTCGCCGACGCCGTCAAGGAAGGCAAATTCCGCGAGGACCTGCTGTTCCGTCTCAACGTCGTGAACCTGAAAATTCCGGCGCTGCGTGACCGCCCCGCCGATATTCTCGAACTGGCGCAACATTTCGCCAAGAAGTATGCCGACGCCAACGGCGTGCCGCTGCGGCCGATTTCGGCGGAAGCGCGCCGCGTGCTGACCACCAACCGCTGGCAGGGCAACGTCCGCGAGTTGGAGAACACCATGCACCGCGCGGTGCTGATGGCGAGCGGCGACGAGATCGGGCCCGACGCCATTCTCTCGCCGGACGGCGATCGCCTCGACACGGCGAAGACGCCGCCCGCCGTGGCACATGCGACCTTCGCCGCCGAGCAGGTGACCCGCGCGCTGGTCGGCCGCACCGTAGCCGACGTCGAGCGTGACCTGATCCTTGAAACGCTGAAGCATTGCCTCGGCAACCGCACCCATGCCGCTAACATTCTAGGCATCTCGATCCGCACCCTGCGCAACAAGCTCAACGAATACGCCGACGACGGCCAGCCGATCCCGCCGCCGGGCTCCGGCGAACTGCGCGGTGTCGCAGCGGCCTGAATAATCGAAGGATGTCATGCGCGGGCTTGACCCGCGCATCCATCATTCTTCAAAAAAATGCGTCCATAAAGATAGATAGCCGGGTCAAGCCCGGCCATGACGATTCTAAAATGAACCCCGCTTTCGCGGAGACGACGCGGAGGGAAAGCCATTTTGCCGGCGCGGATTAATTCTGCGCCGGCTTTTTCGCGGTCGCTTCCGCGATCCGCTTGATTCCCGCGAGTCCCTTCGCCATCTCGGCGCCCAGCACCTTGTCCATGCTGACAAAGAGACAGATCGCCTTGCCGATAAAATCGTTCTGGCCGGACATGCTCCACGTCAAAGAGGTGCCCTCGCCTTCCCCCTTCAATGTGAAGTCGGAATAACTGGAGCCCACGAACGGCTTCACAAAATCGGTTCTGATTTTCACGAGCGCGCCGGGCTGGCTTTCCACCAGCGTCATGCGTCCCTCGCCGACCTCGTTGTTGCCCGACCAGGCGAACACCGCACCCTTGCCGCTGGCGGGACCGTCGAACCAGACCTTTGCCTTTGGATCGCGCTCCGCCCAGGGCGACCACGCCTGCCAGCGATGGAAATCGTCGATCTGCGCGAAGACATCCTGCGGAGGCGCGGAGATCGTTGTCGCCCGCGTAATCTGGTAGTCTGACGGTTGCAGCAGGATCAGCCCGAGAAACGATCCGATCATCGCAATCAGACCGATCAGAATCTTTTGCATCATGAGAGTTAACTCGTCCGTTCCACATTCGCGCTGCGGCTGGGCACGCCGAATTCCCTGCGGCACACCTCGGCCAGAGCCGCAACGCCGTCGCGGATCTCCCGCACCGACGGACTGGCGAAACACAGCCGCAACCGGCTCTTGCTGTATCCCGCGTTGACCGACCATTCTGTACCCGGATTGATCGCAATGCCCGACGCCAGCGCCGCCTGATAGAGCTTCATCGTATCGACGTTATCGGGCAGCTTGACCCAGAGAAAGATTCCGCCCGGCGGATCGTCGAATTCGGCGGCAGTGCCGAATTGCTCGGCCAGCGCCTCCATCATCGCTTCCAGCTTGACGCGCAGGCCCCGCGCCAACTTCCGCACGTGATCGTTGAAATGCGCCGTGCAGAATTCCGCGAGCACCATCTGCTCAAGCGCGCCGGAGCCCGCATCGGTCTTGATCGGCAGAATGCGCGACAGCACCGCCCAAGGCGCCACAATGTAACCGACACGCAACGCCGGCGCGACCGACTTGGAGAACGAGCCGATATGGATGACGCCGCCGGTCTTGCTCATGGCGTAGAGCGCGGGCGGGCGCTTGCCGTTCCAGATCAGATCGGCGTAGCAATCGTCTTCGAAGACCGGCACGCCGTACTCTTCGGACAGTTTCAGCAGTTCGGCGCGCCGCTGCTCGCTCATGATGGTGCCAGTCGGGTTCTGCACCGTCGGAATGGTGTAGATGTATTTCGGCCGAATGCCTTTCGCTTTCAAATCCGCAAGCGCCGCGGCGACGGCATCGATCCGCATGCCGTCATCATCAAGCGGAATGCCGACGATTGACGCCGCGCCGCACCAGCCGCGTGATCGAACCCTGATAGCACTCCTGCTCGATCAGCACGGTATCGCCCGGCGATGTGAGAAGCGCATTGACCAGATCGAGGCCCTGCAGCGAGCCCGACGTGATCAGGATCTCATCGGCGGTGCAGGTAATGCCCGCATCGCGCCTGAGCTTGCCGACAAGGAATTCACGCAAGGGCCGATAGCCGAGCGGTCCGCTGTTGAGCCCATAGGTCGCGAGTGTCGCACCTTCCCGCGTCAGCACCGCGGTCGATGCCGCCAGCAGCCGGTCGACCGGCACCTGATCGGCGTCATTGTTGCCACCGACGAAATTGTACTTCGGGAAGCCGTTCCATTTCGCAGCCGCAGGCGGCAATCCGCTGGCCAGCAGCGGCGTGAAGTCGAACGAATTTTCAGCAGAACTCATGGCGCGTCTCCCCGTTTATTGTTGTTTCGGGGACACCCCCATCGCCAGCTAGGCGCAGCGTGGCGTTAACTTACAGATATGGACTGTCGGGGCGCAACCGGCATCGCGCCGCAGCGCTTCAGGCGCGGGACGGCCGGTTGGAGCGCTCGTAGATCACCGGCGGCGCGGGATCGTCACCCGCCGTGGATCGGAGATAGAAATTGTAGGCGAACAGACCGAACACCACCGCAACAAATGCGACAACAAGTCCGATAAACACGCGCTTGAAGATTCTCGCCATGTGCGTTCGTTCTGCGCCTGTCAGTGCGCACCCGGTGCAGCGCGTCTGGCGACATGCCGTTGCAGCAGCCACAGCAGCGGCGCGTAAATCAATGACATGAACAGGCCGAACATCGCGCCGACGCTCGGAACGCCGTGCAGCACCACCGCATAAAGCTCCGCCAGACCGCCGAGCATGATCATGAAGGTCAGAATTCCGAACCGCTCGCGATACCGCTCGACATGAGGGATCGAGGCCAGAAGCACGACACCCATTCCGGCCATCATTCCCGAGAGAAGCCGGAAGTAATTATCGACCGTGATGGTGCCGACGCCATGCAGAAACTGAACACCGAGAGCCACCCCGCACAGTCCAAGACCAAGCAGCACCAGCGCGCTGAAAGCGGTGGCAATCTGAAGAAAAAGCCGTTCCATGGCGCACCGGTCGATTTGGGATCTTCAGGCCGAACCATATATGAGAAGCGGCGGCGATGGCGACGGATGTTTCGTCACGAAACGCCGCATAATTTGTCATCATAAGGGCCGCGAGTCAGGTATGCACATCTGCCCCGCCAGCGGTGCCTTATCCGCTTGCGGTTCGTCTTATTTGAAGTATCCAGCACATCACGATGACCTCCTTCACGCCGCATCAGGATCAGGCGCTTCGCGCCGTCGCCGACTGGCTCAAGGCCAAGCCGGGCAAGAACGGCACGCCGCCGGTGTTCCGGCTGTTCGGCTATGCCGGCACCGGCAAGACCACCCTGGCGCGGCATATTGCGGAGGGCGTCAACGGCAATGTGAAATACGCAGCCTTCACCGGCAAGGCCGCGCTGGTGATGCGCAACAAGGGTTGCGACAATGCCTCCACCATTCATTCGCTGATCTACCGCACCCGCGAATCCGGCGAGGAGCAGCCGAGCTTTGAATTGTGGGACGACGCGCCCGCCTCCAAGGCCAAGCTGATCGTGATCGACGAATGCTCGATGGTCGACGCGGAACTCGGCCGCGACCTGATGTCGTTCGATTGCCCCTTGCTGGTGCTGGGCGATCCGGCGCAGTTGCCGCCGATCCAGGGCGGCGGCTTTTTCACCGATGCCGAGCCGGATGCGATGCTCACCGAAGTGCACCGTCAGGCGCAGGACGACCCCATCGTGCGGATGTCGATGGCGGTGCGCGAAGGCCGCAGCCTCGATCTCGGCACCTTTGGCGAAAGCGAGGTCGTGCGGCGCGACGCGCTCGATCCGGACCGCGTCATGGGCGCTGATCAGGTTCTGGTCGGCCGCAACAACACACGGCGCGCGTACAACATGCGCGTTCGGCAGAAGCAGGGCATCGAGGATCCGTTTCCGGTGGCCGACGACAAGCTGGTCTGCCTGCGCAACAACCGCAAGAAGGCGCTGTTCAACGGCGGACTTTGGCGCGTGAAATCGCGCACACCGTCGAAGTCGAAGATTCTCACCATGCGGCTGTCGCCGGACGAGGAATTCGGCGCGAAGGTCACGAAGGTTTCGGTGCGGCAGGACTGCTTCAGCGGCGGGATCGAGGATATCCCGTGGGAACAGCGCCGGCCCTATGACGAGTTCGACTACGGCTATGTGCTGACCGTGCACAAATCCCAGGGCTCGCAGTGGAACGACGTCGTGCTGTTCGACGAAAGCTTCGCCTTCCAGGACAGCCGCGCGCGCTGGCTCTACACCGGCATCACCCGCGCCGCGAAACGGTTAACGGTGGTTGTCTGATACTTTTTTCCGATGCTCCATCTCGCATCGCAAAATGCAATTTTCTTGAGCGGTCCTATCATTAGCACCTATGGTCAACCCAAGCCGGCCACAGACGCCGGCATCGTCATGGGGGCATGGCGAAGGGGCTGAGGACGCAGGGGGATGACCGATTCCGTAAGTGGCGGGCTGGATATTTCCGGCCGCAATCTCGCCGGCGCCGGCCTTGGCGAGCGGCTGAAGCGTTATGCGCTCTGGATCAGCCGCCGCAATGTCTTCGATCTCGCCTCCTGCACGGCACTGACAGCCCTTGTCGTCGTCGCGATCTGGACCTTCCAGGATTACGCGATCTCCAACGACGAAGGCGTGCAGCATCGGTACGGCGAACTGATCATCGCCTATTACAAGAGCGGCTTCACCGATCAGTCGCTGTTCAAGCTCGACAATCTTTATCTCTACGGCGGATTGTTCGATCTCCTGGGGCTTGGCTTAAGCGCCATCATCCCGGTCGATCAGTATGAACTGCGCCATCTGCTGTGTGCGCTGATCGGCATTGGCGGGATCGCCGCCGCGGGCGCCACCACACGGCTGATCGCCGGGCCGCGCGCCGCCTTCTTCGCCATCATTGCGCTTGCGCTGTGCGGCTCATGGTATGGCGCGATGTACAACCACACCAAAGGCATCCCGCTCGCCTCCTTCATGGCCGGCGCGATGTTCTTCCTGATCCGCGCCAGCCGCGACCTGCCGACGCCGCGTATGCGCGACGTGATCGGCTTCGGCATCATGACCGGCGCTGCGCTCGGCATCAGATCGCTCAGCCTGCTGATGGTGGGATATCTCGGCCTTACGATCCTGATCAATCTGCCGCGCCCTGTGATCGGTCACTGGCAGGAGCGCACACGGTTCGCATTGCGCTCGCTGCTCTGGTTCATGCCTGCGCTGGTGATCGCCTATCTCATCATGATCGCGACATGGCCGTGGGCTGCGCTGTCTCCGCTCAATCCGGTCCGCGGGCTGATGTCGTTCGGCGAATTTCACTATCACATCCGCACCATCCTGTTCGGCCAGGTCTACGAGATGGCCGATGTGCCGCGCGCCTACGTGCCGACCTACATCGCCATCCGGCTACCGCTGCTGACGCTCGGTGGCATGCTCCTTACGCTCGCACTGCTGGCGTTGCCGGTGCGGGCCGGCGGTTTCCCGGGCCGCCGGCGCCGTGAGATCGGCATCATCGCTTTCACGGCGTTTTTCCCGGTGGCCTGCCAGGTCGTGGTGGAAGGACCGGCATTCGACGGCTGCCGGCACTTCCTGTTTGTGTTTCCCGCCATCGCCATCCTCGCAGGCATCGGCCTGAGCACATCCATCGGCGCGCTCGCGCGTCTGCATCGCAATGTCCTGATCGTGTGGCTGGCGGTCGTTGCGACCTGTTTCACGTGGACTGCGGGCAAGCTGTATCATCTGCACCCGTACGAATACCTCTATTACAACCAGCTCGTCGGCGGGCTGGAAGGCGCGTCGCGCCGCTTCGTCACCGACTACTGGGTCAACAGCATGCCGGAAGCCGTCGAAGAGCTTCACGACTTCCTCGACCGCACCGAGCCCGCGACCGCGCAGACCAAAACCTATCGCGTCGCCGTATGCGGCGAGCGCGTCTCCTATGAGGAGTATGCGCGGCCGAACCTGCAATGGATCAAGATGAGCGATTGGCGTCTTGCCGATTTCTACATCGCGCCGACGCACATGAACTGCGATCGCATTCTCGCAGGAAAAGTCATCGCCAGGGTCGAGCGCATGGGCGTCACGATCGGTGTCGTGAAGGATCGCCGCCGCATTCGCGAACCGGAAGAATGACCCGTTCGCAGAGAGGGCACACGGACTTGTGTCCGGCCCTCGCCATCGAGGTGCGATGATACGGAACCTTTTGGACCACAAAGGGTTACCATCTCCCACCCCAGAGACAGTCGCGCCTCGCGACGTCGCATTTTCAAATATCCACCTCACCTCCTTACGCGCATTGAAGGAAAATACATGCGAACAACAAAACTTCTCGCAGCCGCACTTCTTGCCGGTTCGGCAGCCCTCGCCGTCGCGCAGCCCGCAGCCGCGGCACCGCTGATGAACAACACGATGCTGTCCGGCGCGGCCTCAGGCAACGTTGAGAACGTTCAGTACTATCCGGTTCGCCGTGGCTACGGCCCGCGTTACGGCTACGGTCCCCGTTATGGCTATCGCGGCGGCTACTATCGGCGCGGCTACGGCAGCACGGCGGCAGGCGTCGGCATCGGCCTCGCCGCGGGTGCGATCATCGGCGGCGCCATTGCGTCGTCGCAGGCGCAGGCCCAGCAGAATGCAGCCTATTGCGCGCAACGCTATCGCTCCTACGATCCCGCATCGGGCACCTATCTCAACAACGACGGCAACCGCTATCCCTGCCCGTAAGTTTTTCGCCCTGAGCGATCACGACCAACCGCGAGACATTCGTCTCGCGGTTTTTTTGTTGCACGCAACGCCCCAATATATGTGGTTTGCGATGAGGTGCTCGGTTAGGCTTCGCCGCCAACAAGAATAACTGCCGGGGAAATGCCATGACCATCCGCACGCACGCCGCACGATATGCCGCCGCCCTGCTCGCGCTCACGGGAGCAGGCACACTGTTTTCGACGGCCCTGAACGCGCAAACCGCCCAGCCGCTTCCGACGGCGGCGCAGACCGATCCGAAAACGCTCGGCCTGATGCAGGGCTTTCCGCCCCCGCCGGACAAGGCCATCCGCTTTATCGATGGGTCGTCGTCACGTTTCCCGAACACGCGCTGGTCGTTCAGCCACTTCCGCGAGCTGGTGCCGACCGCGACAGTGTCGCGCGGCGAAGGACCCGTCGTGCCGCTGCCGCGCGCCGAAAAGGATCTCGGCGCCGTCGCCATCACAACGATGGACGGCAAGGCGATCACCTTCAACGACGCAATGCAGTTGACCTATACCGACGGCATCGTCGTGCTCCACAAGGGCAAGATCGTCTATGAAAAGTATTTCGGTGAAGGCAGCCCGCAACTGCCGCACATCGCGTTCTCGGTGACGAAGTCGTTCGTCGGCACGCTGGCGGCGGTGCTCGCGGCCAACGGCAAGCTCGATCCCGCGGCCCCTGTCACGAAGTATGTGCCCGAACTGAAGGACACCGCCTATGGCGATGCCACCGTGCGCCAGGTGATGGACATGACCATCGGCGTGAAATTCTCGGAGAACTATTCCGATCCGAACGCCGAGGTGTTCGACTATGCCCGCGCCGGCGGCATGATGCCGATCGCGCCCGGCTATCAGGGGCCGCGCAGTTTCTACGACTTCCTCGTCAAGCTGAACAAGGAAGGCGAGCACGGACAGGCTTTCGCCTACAAGACGGCGAACGCCGAAGTGCTGGCCTGGATCGTCAAGCGCGCCTCGGGCCAGTCTCTGGCGGCGCTGCTGTCGTCGGAAATCTGGTCGAAGCTCGGCGCCGAGCAGGACGGCTACTTCATGGTCGACAGCGTCGGAACCGAATCCGGCGGCGGCGGCTACAACACCGCGTTGCGCGACCTCGCGCGTTTCGGCGAAATGATGCGCAACAAGGGCAAGTTCAACGGACAGCAGGTCATTCCTGAAGCCGCCGTCGCCGACGTGACACAGGGCGGCAAGAAGGAGGACTTCGCCAAAGCCGGTTACACGCTGCTGAAGGGCTGGTCCTATCGCGACATGTGGTGGATCACCCACAACGAGCACAACGCCTACACGGCGCGCGGCATCTACGGCCAGAGCATCTATGTCGATCCGACCGCGGAGATGGTGATCGCCCGCTACGCCTCGCATCCGATGGCGGCCAACGCCGCCAACGATCCGGTCTCGCTGCCGATGTACATGGCGCTGGCGAAAGAGCTGATGAAGTAGGCGTCTGTCCTTAAGATCGCCAGTCGCGCAATTCTGCACGCGTCTTGATGCAACAACAGTGTCGTCCCCGCGAAAGCGGGGACCCATAACCATCAAATGCCGAGATCGTGGCGGGATGATCGCTCAGGCATCTCTCGCAAAATGGAAAGCTCAGTGATGATGGATCCCCGCTTTCGCGGGGATGACATCATAATCTTGGATAGCTCCCTCGTTGTCTGCCGGAGCCTTACTAAGCCACTTCCCTACGCGGCATCGCGCTCACGGCATGCGCCTCGACCGCATCCAGCACCTGCCGTAACTCCTCCTCCAGATATTCATTGGCGATGATCAGCGCCTTGAGCGCGCCGCGCAGATCGCCGCCGCAGGTCGCGATCGCACTGTCGACGGCCCGGTCGTAACGGTCGATGTCCTGCTGGGTGGCCGGTGTGAACATGATGGCTCTCCGATGCTGGCAGAGATTCCGCCACACCGGACACATCGCCCGGCGAGTCGCGGTCTGATTTTATGTTCCCTATTTGTTCTTTTGGCGATCGTGATGTCAAGAGCCGGTCCGGTTTACACACCGCTTGACGCGATGGCCGCAACGCATGCGATGAATACGTGAACGCAGCGATGTCCCACCCGTCATTCCGGGATGCGCCACTTGGCGCAGGCCCGGAATCCATGACTGCTTTGAATCACGATATGGACTCCGGGTTCGCGCGAAGCCGCGCGCCCCGGAGCGACGAGTGGGGAAATCCGACCTCGAAACATTTCGTGATGGGGATACGCGTCCCCGTGTTCTGAAGCGCGCTTATGTTCGGCACGTCCTGGTCGTGAGGGGCGCTTCTCGAGGGCGCTTTGAAGCGGAGCAGGATGCGGCGCCTGCGCGCGTGTCTCGCAAACACGCGCCCGGGAGGCTGGGGTCACCGTCCGGGCCAACTATGTGGCTCTGCCGTTCGCCGGCTGGACGCGGAGCGGACGAAGGCGGCGAAAGCCGTCCGGATCAGGGGTCGAGTACCCTCCCCCGTCCGCACCCGGAAGTACGGTCCCCTCGCCCAAAATCGCCGCAATGGAGCGCCGCAAGGCGATGCGCTTCCGGAGACCATCGCCTCGCACGCGATGCCGGAAGCGAAACGATACACAGGTGCGCCTTGCGGCGCTCCATGCCCCTCGTTGTCCGGGGCAACTAACAGATCAACTCGCGCAATGCGCGAGAGCGAATGCGCACGCCTTTCGTTGGCGCGAATGGAGCAAGCCCCACGCGCATGCTGTTTGAAAATTGAATCCGTTACGCGACGCGCGACAGATGCACTCTCGGCGTCACCACCGACTGATTACGGCCGCGCGACTTGGCTTCGTACAGGGCCTTGTCGGCCGCTTCGATCAGGTGCGCCGGCTGCATAGCTTCATTCGGCACGACACTCGCCACACCGACACTGACGGTGGTGGCCCATTTGTCCGCGGACAGCATTTCCACACGGGTGCGGATGTTTTCACCGATCACAAGCGCCATATCGGCCGAAAGCCCCGGCAGCAGCACTGCGAATTCCTCGCCGCCGTAACGCGCGGCGCAATCTCTCGCACGCTCGACCGCGCCCGCTATGCTGGTTGCGATCCGCACCAATACCTGGTCGCCGGCCTGATGCCCGAACATATCGTTGTAGGTCTTGAAGTGGTCGGCGTCGATCATCAGAAGCGCGAGCGGCTCCTGACGGCGCCGCGCCCGCAGCCATTCCTGCTCGATGACCTGATCGAACCTGCGGCGGTTTCTGAGCCCGGTCAGCGCATCGGTGATGGCGAGTTCTGCGAGCTTGTCCTCGGCACGCCCGCGCCGCTTGATTTCCCGTGCCAGCATCATTGTCGCTCCGGCGACGAATGCGATCAGCGCCAGCATGATCACGCCGACCCGCAGCGCCTGGCTGCGCCAGATGGCGAAGATGTCAGTCCAGGATTTGCCGACGATAACGACCAGCGGATGACTGCTGTCGCGCCAAACATAGAGACGCTGGATCGGATCGATCGCGCCGGCCCCTTCAAATGTTCCGCTCTGCTCCTCGAGGACACGTTTGACACCGGGACTCTGGCTCAGGTCCCTGCCGATCACATCCAGATCGAACGGCGTCCTCATGATCACCACGCCATCCCGCCGGACAACGCTGATAACATCCTCCGCTGCAAGGCTGAGGCGCTCGAACAGGTCGTGGAAGTAGCTGAACCGCAACGAGCCAACAACCACGCCGAGAAAGGCGCCGTCCCTGCCTGTGATCCGGCGGCTGAGAACGATCGCGTAAGCACCGCGATGCAGACCTGGCCGGCTGATCAACAGACCGGCATTGGGGTTATCCCGGTGCACCGAGAAATAGTTTTCGTCGGAGCGATTTTCCGGCTTTGGATCGTCCGTCGCGGAATCGTGGAGGAGATTGCCCGCGGCGTCGAACACCTGGATCGCGCCAAAGTGCTTCGCGGTCGCGGCATGGTCGAACAGAATAAGGTTGAGCAACCGCTTGCTGACGCTGGCGAGTTCCGGCTCGATCATGTTGTTCGCGACATTGCGCAGCGACAGATCGTAGAGTTCGATGTTGCGGCTGATATCGGAATCGATCGTCGTGGCGAGGTTTTCCATGGATCGCAGCGCCAGCGCCTGCTCGCTGCGGCGCATGTCGAGCATCATGCTGCCGCAGACCGCCGAGAAGCCGACGATCGTCGCAATCGAGCACCACACCAGCAGCTTGGCCGAACTTCGCCCCGGCTGACCCATTGGTAATCGCAACCGCATCGCACCCTTTCCCTTGAGCGTGTCTGAATGCGCTCAATTCGTTGCGGCGGCCTTTAGATGATTGGTTTCATATTGTTCGGAGTTAACGAAATATTTCCGGATTGCGTCGGAATGGAGCAACCGGACAACGAAGCATATCCGCAGGCGAGTGCCGCTACCGCTGCACGCGGATGCCGAGCATCACCACGGTCGCGGCGGAGCTCGCGCCGATGGCCGAACTGTTCAACCAGTCGTGCCGCACCTGTCCCTTGATCTGGAACGTGCGCGACAGCTTGTAGACCAGATCGCCTTCCACGAAGTAGCGCCGGTCGAAGCGGGTGCCGTCGTAGTCCGACGTCCCGGTGCCGACCTTCGCCGTGCCGATCAGCCAGCGCCGGAATGCGTGATCGACCTGGAGCGAGTAATCGCGGGAGATCACGCCGGAGACGCCCGGCAGCGTGGTCTCGTCGATCGAGGATGTCGCGTCGAACCGCACCGTGGTCAGCCCGGTCGCAGTCCAGATCAGCGACGCGCTGGTGAGCAGGCCTTTCATGTCGGTGAGGCGCGGATCCTGATAGGTGCGCCGCGAATAGCCGATTGCGGCCTCGCCGGTCAGCAGCCGCGAAAACTCGAACGAGGTGCCGGCCTTCACGTAGCCACCGGTCGAATCGCGCTGATAGCCGGAACGATCGGACTTCACGTCGTGAAGACGCGTGTCGGCGGAGAACTCGCCGAACGGCTTGAGGCCCGGCATCAGATCGTAGCTGACGCGCCCAAGTCCGCCGAACTGGTTGAAGTTGCGGTCGTCGTTGGTGAAGGTCGAGCCGTCGGTGAGCTTCGACTGCTCATAGGTCGTTCGGTCCGCGAGGCCGGCGACCGAAACCGTCAGCCGGTTGAAATCGTGTTCGACACCTGCGGTGCCGCCGATATTCGTTGCCAGCGGATATTGCGCCAACCCCGCCTGGATGTTCGGCGAGCCGGGATTGTCGGTGAAGACCCGCATGCGCAGCTCGGTATTGATGCGGGTGTCGCGCGCCGCATCGACGCGGCCCGTGATCTTGCCGTTGAAGGTCGGCGCGTCGATGCTGGTCGGCACCGGCGACGGCCCGCTGGCGGTTGGCGGAAATGTCGCCTCGTAACCGGTGAACGAGCCGCGCAGATCCGCGATCAGCGAATGGCGCTCCCAGTCGGACGCGATCAGCAATTCGGGCGCGACCGTGTAGAACGCCGAGCCCTTCGGCGTGGTTATCCGGCCCGGATTGGTGTTGTAGCCGCCCCAAAGCTCGACCGCGGCCTTGGTGAGAAACGTGCCGGTGTGGAAGCCGACATTGGCGAACGGATCGTCGTCCACCTTCAGGCGGCGGCGTTGCGGCTGGCCGGGGAACGTGCCGGCGACCGATTGCGAAAGAGGCGCAGCGATCTTTGCTTTCGGTGCGGCGGGCGGCGGATTGCCGGGACCGGCGATCTTCGGCTTCGGTGCGCCGGGATAAAGTTTCGGCTTCTTGCGTGTGCGGTTGAGCGAATCGAATCCGACATCCGCCGCCCCTGAAGCGGGCGGGACACCGTACCTCGGAATCGCTCCGATCCGCGACGGCGCCCTGGCACTGCGCTTCGACGTGTCGTCGTCGGCCCCGTTGTCCGCCGTCTTGCGAAGCAGCGACTTGTCCGCCGGCGCAAAACCGCCCTGCGCCGGGTTCATCATGTCAGGGGTCAGCGCCTGCGCGAGCGCCGTTGCAGGGTTCCACAGGATCAGCACGCAGCACACCGGCAGCACGCGCCATCCGGACGCGCGCCAGCGATGATCCCACAACCGGACAGGTTGCTGTGAGCCCTGCACTTTTCACTCTTCTCCCAGCCCCGAAAGCCACTTGGGACCGCGCCGGAAAACGAAACAACTTCAAGCAATTGGCGGCCAAAACGCTGCCGTCCGGCGTTGCTGAACGCCGTTAACAGAGTTAAAACAATTATGGTTAACGGAGCGTTGCGGGCGGCCCTGGCGCGTCGCCTCAGGCGCTTGAATGTGCTAGGAAATGTCCCGGATTGGCGCGCGCGTCGCGCTGCCGTCCCTCTTCAACCGGAACCACGCATGGCCACTTCAAAACCGCGGACGGCGACCCCTTCCGCGACTCGCGCGGCATCTGCCGCCATCGAGTCCGCGCTGCGCACCCTGGATGCCGAGGCGAGCGGCATCACCGCACTTGTGAACGCCCTGCAGTCGGATCTCGGGGCGGCTTTCGATGCCGCCATCGCGCGCGTCCGCGATGCCAAGGGCCGCCTGATCGTGACGGGCCTCGGCAAATCCGGCCACATCGGCAAGAAGATGGCGGCGACCTTCGCCTCCACCGGCACGCCCTCATTCTTCGTCCACGCGGCGGAAGCCAGCCACGGCGATCTCGGCATGATCACGCCCGACGACGTCATCATGGCGCTGTCGTGGTCCGGCGAAACTGCCGAACTGAAGAACCTGATCAACTATTCGCGCCGCTTCCGGATCGGATTGATCGCGGTCACGTCGGAAGCGGACTCCACGCTGGGCGCCGCCGCCGACATCGTGCTGACCTTGCCGAAGGCGCGCGAGGCCTGCCCGCACAATCTCGCCCCGACCACGTCGTCGCTGATGCAGCTTGCGCTCGGCGACGCGCTTGCCGTGGCGCTGCTGGAAAGCCGAGGTTTCACCGCGCTCGATTTCAGCGCCCTGCATCCGTCCGGCAAGCTCGGCGCCATGCTGAAATTTGTGCGCGACCTGATGCACAAGGCAGAGGCGGTGCCGGTGAAGCCGCTCGGCACCAAGATGTCCGACGCGCTGGTGGAGATGACGTCCAAGGGCTTCGGCTGTGTCGGCATCGTCGATGCGCGCGGCGAGATCGCCGGCATCGTGACCGATGGCGATTTACGGCGTCACATGCGGCCCGACCTGATGACGGCAAGCGTCGACGAGGTGATGACGAAGAATCCAAAGACCATCAGCCCGGATCTGCTTGCCAGCGAGGCGCTGGAAATTCTCAACGCATCAAAGATCACCGCGTTGATCGTGACCGAGGGCAGGACGCCTGTCGGGATCGTGCATCTGCACGATATTCTGCGCGCCGGCGTCGCGTAACATCCCTTGCCATCATTGCGAGCGAAGCGAAGCAATACATCTTGTGGATAAAATTGGATTGCTTCGCCGCCATGTTCCTCGCAATGACGGCAATTGAACCTAGGCTGCATCGACTTTCAGACTCGCCCCATCGGCGCTGACGATCTTCACACGGCTGCCGGAAGGCGCATCCGGGCCTGAAACGCGCCAGACCGTATCGTCGATCTTCACCGTGCCGACGCCGTCCACGATCGGTTTTTCGAGCGTGAAGACGCGGCCGACTAGGCCTTCCGCGCGCCTGTTGAGAAACGGCTTGTCGGTCGGCCGGGCATTTCGTCCCGAGTAGTATCGCCACAGCGGCACCATCGCGATCGACAGCGCGGCAAACGCAATGACCTGCGCCTGCCACGACCACGCGATGCCAAATGACAGCAGCCCGACGATCAGCGCCGCAAGGCCGAGCCACAGCATGAACACGCCGGGCGCAAACGTCTCGATCGACATCAGCACCAGGCCGATGATGAGCCAGTTCCACGTCCCGAGTTTCGACAGGAGTTCCACCATATCGATCACGCTTTCGGATTGGTGTTCGGCACGGTGGGCGGACGGCGAACTCCTGCGGCAGCGGACGTCGCGCTCTCGCCAAAGGTCGCCTTTGCGATCTCTCCGATGCCCGCAAGCGACCCGAGCATGCCGGTCGCTTCGATCGGCAGCATGATGATCTTTTGGTTCGGCGACTCCGCAAGCTGGCCAAATGCTTTGATGTACTTGTCCGCGATGAAATAGTTGAGCGAAGCGACATCGCCGCTGGCGATGGCATTGCTGACCATCTCCGTCGCTTTCGCTTCGGCTTCCGCCGCGCGTTCGCGGGCCTCGGCATCACGGAATGCAGCCTCTCGGCGGCCTTCGGCCTGAAGAATCTGCGACTGCTTGGCGCCTTCTGCGCGCAGGATTTCAGACTGCCGCTGGCCCTCGGCCTGAAGAATGTCAGCGCGCTTGACGCGCTCGGCCTTCATTTGCCGGCCCATCGCCTCGACCAGATCGTGCGGCGGCACAATGTCCTTGATCTCGATGCGGTTGACCTTGACGCCCCACGGCGAAACAGCGGCATCGACCACGCGCAGCAGCCGCTCGTTGATTTCATCGCGGTGGGACAGCACCTGATCGAGATCCATCGAGCCCATCACTGAGCGGATATTGGTCATGGTCAGCGTCACGATGGCCTGATTGAGATTGGACACTTCGTAGCTTGCCTTGGCGGCATCAAACACCTGGTAGAAGGTGACGCCATCCACCGTGACGGTGGCATTGTCCTTGGTGATGACCTCCTGCTGCGGAATCTCGATCACCTGCTCCATCATGTTTACCTTACGCCCGACGCGGTCGAAGTAGGGAATGATGATGTTGAGGCCCGGACCCAATGTGCGGGTGTATTTCCCGAACCGTTCGATGGTCCAGTCGTAGCCCTGCGACACCGTTTTCACGCCGGCAAACAGCGTGAAGATCACCAGCAGAACGAACGCGATCGCAAAAATATCGAAACCGGACATTTAAAACTCCCTGCAAATAACCCACGAAGCGCAAAACCTGAGATGCGGGCAGCCTAGCACGGGCACGCGACAACCGCTCTGTCGCTTTAAGCGGGGATGCGGTTCGAAAGAGAGGAAAAGTCGCGCCTTGAAACGAACGGGCGGGGCAATTAAATCGCGGCCGCTCGGGTCCAGCCTTTTAAATCCAGCCTTGTAGCTCGCGCAGCACGACCTGGCGGATCACATCCATGCCCTCGTCGCTGTCGTTCAGACACGGAATGGCCGAGAATTCCTGACCACCCGCCTTGTGGAAGATCTCGGCATTCTCCATCACGATCTCTTCAAGCGTTTCAATGCAGTCGGCCGCGAAGCCCGGCGTGACAACGGCAATCCGCCGCACACCGTCCTTCGCAAGCTGTTCGACAGTCTGGGCGGTATAGGGCTGCAGCCATTTCTCATACCCGAACCGCGACTGGAAGGTGAGCATCAAACTCTTCTCGTCGAGACCCATGCGCTTGCGCAGCGCATTCACCGTCGCAACGCACTGCGCCTGATAGGGGTCGCCCTTGTCGATGTACGACTGCGGCATGCCGTGGAACGACGCCACGATGGTCTCAGGCTTGTAAGATAACGTCGCCAGATGACGCTCGATCGAGACCGCAAGGGCATCGATGTAACCTGGGTCGTCATAATACGGCGGCGTGAACCGCACCGTCGGCTGTGCACGCATGTCCTTGAGCGCGGCGGCAACCTTGTCCACCACCGTCGCCGAGGTCGACGCTGAATATTGCGGATAGAGCGGCATCACCAGAATCCGGTCACAGCCCTGCGCCATCAGCGCATCGATCCGCGACTTGATCGACGGATTGCCGTAGCGCATGCCCCAGTCGACAACGACATGCTTCTGATCCGCAATCGACGCAGCCAGCTTCTCGGCTTGTCCGCGCGTAATCGTCTTGAGCGGAGACTCGTTTTTCTCGGTGTTCCAGATCTTCAGATAATCCTTGGCCTTCTTGGCCGGACGAATCTGCAACACGATGCCGTTGAGAATGATTTGCCAGATCAATCCGTTGTTCTCGATCACGCGCGGATCGGACAGGAACTCGCGCAGATAAACGCGGACACCCTTCGCGTCGGCTGTGTCAGGCGTCCCGAGATTGACCAGCAGCACGCCGACGCGCGACCGCGCCGGTTGCGCGGCGGGCCGATGTGCATCGAGGGGAATGACGGCTGTCATGATTGGTCTGGCATCGCGCGTTGCAGAAATGTTGTCAAGGCGACCGGGATCAGAAACAGGTGACGCGTTCCGCGGCAATGTATCCCAGCAGCAGGCCGACGCCGAACAGCAGCACCAAGGCCGCGGCGCCAAACTCGATCCCGCGCAGCAGGATCGCCCCGCCGCCATCGCGGCCGGCAGCCATCCGGCCGGCGAGCCCCTTGGCCGATACCGCGATGATCGCGATGGCCGAGACGGTGATCGCGGTGCCGAGCCCCATCAGCAGCGTTGCCGCCACGCCGGCCCAGAACAGGCCCTGCGCCAGCGCGAATACCAGCACCAGAATTGCGCCGGAGCACGGCCGGATGCCGACCGTCAGGACCGCGCTCAATCCGCGCGACCAGCCGCCGGGACCGGCCAGCGCGCTCGGCTCCGGGCCATGGGAATGACCGCAGTGCTCATCGTGAACATGATCCGGATGATTGTGATCATGGTCGTGGGCATGTGCGTGATCGTGGTCGTGGGCAACTCGCTCATGCGTATCGTGCGAATGCCCATGATCGTGATGGGCATGATCGTGACCGTGCGCATGCGCCATCACAGGAACGAGCGGCGACGGCGCACCGCGCCATGACCGCAGCGCGCGGACAAATCCGCCGCCTTTGCTCCAGACCAGCCGCGCACCGAACGCCGCGATGAGACCGTAGCTGGCGATTTCGATGACACGCTCAGCGCCGCACATCTGACCGGCTGTCACATTCAAGACGGCTGCGCCGATGCCGACGATGGCAATCGCCATCAGCGCCTGCATCAGGGCGGAGGCGAAGGACAGCACGATGCCACGCCTGGCCGTCTCCTCGTTGGCGACGAGGTAGGACGAGATCACCGCCTTGCCGTGTCCCGGGCCGGCCGCATGAAAAACGCCATAGGCGAAGGAAATGCCGAGCAGCGCCCACACCGCGCTGCCATCGGTCTTGGCCGCACGAATGGTCTTCGAAATCTGGAGATAGAATTCGGATTGCTTGGCGAGCAGCCATCCGATGATGCCGCCGACCTGCGGCTCGGCAACGGCTCCCTTCGGAGCGCCGAACGGGTTCTGCGCCCACGCCGCATGCAGCAGGACATCAACCAGACCCGCGAGAGCCAGCGTCACAACACCGGCCATCGCGATCCGCTTCAGCATGAGACGAGAGATATCCATCAGGGGCAATCCACCGCGATCTTGTTCGCGAACATCGCGCCATAGTTCGAATTATCGCCGTTGAGGAAGGTGTCCTCGTTGAGCTTCTGCGCCTGCGCGCTGCCGTCGGTCGGACGCTGGACCGACAGCTTGCAGGTCGCCGGGGCGCCGACCAGCGTGACCGGGTCCTTTTCGTTCAACTGAAAATCGATGAAGTAGGACGGATCGAACACCTCCAGCGCCAGCGCAGGAGTCTTGACCGGCGTCTTGAACGGCAGCGTGAAGTGCAGCGTCAGCGCCGAGTCCTTGTATTCGAGATAGTAGTCGGTCGGATCGTTGAATTTTTCCTTCTTCTGGCTGCCCGCGCCGCCTGCCTTGGCGAAGGTAAAGAAGGCGTATTCCTTCAGCGACTCGACATTGGTCTGCGCCAGCGGTTTCAGCTCGTCGCGGGTGTAAACGCCTTTGGTCTTGCTCTCGATGCCCTGCAAGGCATAGGTCGAGAACATGTCGTCGAAGGTCCATGCGTGACGTATGCCGGTGATCGATCCGTCCGGCGCGTAGATCACTTCGCTCTTGGCCACGATCCAGACATGCGGATGCGCCTGCGCCGCACCGGCGGTGACTGCCAGCATAGCCATAGCGAAGAAACACTGAATAAGACGACGCATCGTTATCCGGTCCTATGCGGCTTCAGGTTCGTTGAGCAGACCGCGGCGGCGCAGCAGCGCGTCGGGTTCAGGTTTGCGTCCGCGGAAGGCAATGTAGGCATCTTCCGGATCGCGTGATCCGCCCGACGAATAAATGTCGTCATGTAGGCGCTTCGCGACCGCCGGATCGAAGATGTCATGCGCTTCCTCGAACGCGCCGAACGCATCTGCATCCATCACCTCGGACCACATGTAGCTGTAGTAGCCCGACGCATAGTGATCGCCGGAGAAGATATGACCGAACTGCTGCGGCCGGTGGCGCAGAGCGATTTCCGCCGGCATGCCGATTTTCTCAAGTTCCTGCTTCTCGAACGCGCGTACGTCGGTGATCGACGCCGCCGCCTGGGTGTGGAATTCGAGATCCATCAGGGCCGACGACACGAACTCCACCGTGGCAAAGCCCTGATTGAACTTGCGCGCGGCGATGAAGCGCTTGAGCAAATCCTCCGGCAACGGTTCGCCGGTCTGATAGTGCCGCGCAAACTTCTGCAGCACCTCGGGCCGTTCCTGCCAGTGTTCGTAAAGCTGGGACGGCAGCTCGACGAAATCGGTGAACACGCTGGTGCCCGACAGCGACGGGTACATCACGTTCGACAGCATGCCATGCAGCCCGTGGCCGAATTCATGGAACAGCGTACGGGCATCGTCCGGCGACAGCAGCGACGGCTGGCCGTCGGTGCCCTTGGAGAAATTACAGACGTTGATGACCAGCGGCGCGACATCGCCATCAAGTTTCTGCTGGTCGCGCAGCGACGTCATCCACGCACCGGAGCGTTTGGAGGGACGCGCGAAGTAATCGCCATAGAACAGCGCCTTGTGGTTGCCCATGGCGTCCTTGACCTCCCACACCCGCACGTCCGGATGCCAGACCGGGATGTCCTTGCGCTCAACGAAGGTCACCCCGAACAGCCGGGTCGCGACGTCGAAGGCGGCGTCGATCATGTTGTCGAGCGTCAGATACGGCTTGATCGCGGCGTCGTCGAAATTGGCGCGGCGCTGGCGCAGCTTCTCGGCGTAGTAGCGCCAGTCCCATGCGGCCAGCTTGAAGTTGCCGCCCTCCTCGGCGATCAGCGCCTGGAGCGCGTCGCGATCGGCCATGGCGCGGGCACGGGCCGGCTTCCAGACCCGCTCCAACAGGCCACGCACGGCCTCCGGCGTCTTGGCCATGGAATCTTCCAGTCGGTAGGCGGCGAAGCTCGGATAGCCGAGGATCTTCGCCCGCTCCTCGCGCAGCTTGAGCACTTCCAAGATGACGGCATTGTTGTCGTTGGCATTGCCGTTATCGCCGCGCGCGATGAAGGCCTTGTAGACCTTTTCGCGCAGATCGCGGCGGGCGGAATCCTTCAGGAACGGCTCGACGAAGGAGCGCGACAGCGTCACCACCATCTTGCCCGGCATCCCGCGCTCGTCCGCCGCAGCCTTCGTGGCGGCGACGAAGCTGTCCGGCAGGCCTGCCAGATCGTTCGCGCCGAGCTCCATGGTCCACTCCTGCTCGTCGCCGAGCAGATGGTGGCTGAAAGATGTCGCCAGATGCGCCAGCCGCTCGTTGATCTCCGCGGTCCGGGCCTTGGCGGCCTCGCTGAGGCCCGCGCCGGAGCGATGGAAGCTGGTCCAGGTCCGCTCCAGCAGCCGCGCCTGCTCACCCGTCAGATTGAGCGACGCCGCCTTGTCGCGCAGCTTCGAGACGCGGCCAAACAGCGCGGCATCCATGGAGATCGGATTCCAGTGCCGCGCCTGCGTCAGCGCCACTTCGGACTCGATCTTAAGAAGCTCGGGATTGGAGTGGGCCCCCACGAGGTCATAGAACACCGCCGACACCTTGGAGAGCAGCTTGCCGGCGCGCTCCAGCGCGGTGACGGTATTTTCGAACGTCGGCTCGGCCGGGTTCGCCTTGATCGCCTCGATCTCGGCGGAGTGATCGGCAAAAGCCTTGTCGAAGGCCGGCAGGAAGTGCTCGGGACGGATGTCGGCGAAGGGCGGCGTCTGGAACGGTGTCTGCCAGGCCGCCAGCAGCGGGTTGGTATGGGAGTCGACAGCCGTTGAGGACGCTTCTGACATGGTGAGGCCTTATTTCCAGCGATTTCCAAGGCATTCTCTATAGCATCCGGTGGGGCTTTTTTGCGCCCTTGCCGCTTGATTGACGCGCCGATTTCGCAGAGATTGCGGCCCGAAACGGGATCACAAAGTCATGAACGCCAAGAAGCTCGAAGCCAACGCCCGCGAAATCGCGTGGCCCAGCGTCATCACCGTCATCAGCGCCGCCATCCTGATCGGCGCCGAGGTGTTCGGTGCGGCCTTCGCCGGCGGCTGGGCGCTCGCGATCCTGTTCGGCCTCAGCGACACCGCCGCGCACATCGTCCAGATCGTGCTCTTCCTGATCGGCGTCGCGATCATGATCGCCTTCGTGCGCGGCGCTCAGCGCGTCGAGCCCTTCACCCGCAAGATCTGAGATTCCGGCTGCGCCGCAGGCGCTTCTTGCACGCCGAAAAATTAACGCGCATTCATCTTTCTCTCAGTTCGTTAACCCGCGCGCGGCATTTCGATCACGATGCGTGGAAAGTTGTCTCGCGGGCAAAAAAAAACTTGCACCCCCGAGTCAAAACTCATATTTCACCCTTGCCCAATTTCGCACGTGCCTGTGGTCGTGTGTCAGTCGGTAGGTATCCGGACAAGAGGCCGGACAGCCGCCAAGGGACGAAGAAGCCGAGGGTCGCTTAGCTCAGACTAAGAGGCCAGCATCTCTCTCCAGAGATGCCGTTGAAGGTGACTTTGCTCCTTGCAACCGTGACTGGCAGCCGGAGGCGAACCGGCGCACCCCGCTCTCAACGGGGGACGCGACTTAAAGCAACGACGGATCGGGCTTTTTTGGTCTCTACCGGCATTCCACCGCCGGCGCGGGCTACTGAAAAGGCTTGTCCTTCATTGCCAGGTGTGCGGGCGGGAGCTTTCCCAACCAATCCACGGCAGCACAGTTTGGTCTGAGTTTTAGGCTCTGTCGCGCTTCCATCTCGCGACAAAGGCTTATCGCTCATACCGACATCATTTTTGGACGTCCCGTCGCAGGGCCGTTTGGGAGGGTGCTATGACCGATCGTATCCAGGAATTCCTGCGCAACCGCCGCAGCGAGGGCCTCGACACCGAGCCATGTCTCGTCGTCGACCTCGAGGTCGTGCGCGACAACTATCAGACCTTCGCGAAGGCGTTGCCGGACTCCCGCGTGTTCTACGCGGTGAAGGCCAACCCGTCGCCTGAGGTGCTGTCGCTGCTGGCCTCGATGGGCTCGTGCTTCGACACCGCGACCGTCGCCGAAATCGAAATGGCGCTGGCCGCCGGTGCGACGCCTGACCGCGTCTCGTTCGGCAACACGATCAAGAAGGAGCGTGATATCGCGCGCGCCTACGCGCTCGGCATCCGCATGTTCGCGGTCGATTGCTCCGCCGAAGTCGAGAAGATCGCCCGTGCTGCACCCGGCGCGAAGGTGTTCTGCCGCATTCTTTACGATTGCGCAGGCGCCGAATGGCCGCTTTCGCGCAAGTTCGGTTGCGATCCGGAAATGGCTGTCGACGTGCTCGAACTCGCCAAGCGTCTGGGCCTGGAGCCATATGGCATCTCGTTCCATGTCGGCTCGCAGCAGCGCAAGGTGAAGGCGTGGGACCGTGCGCTGGCGATGGCCTCGACGGTGTTCCGTGACTGTGCCGAGCGTGGAATCAACCTGTCCATGGTCAACATGGGCGGCGGATTCCCGACGAAGTACCTCAAGGACGTTCCTCCGGTGGTGCAGTACGGCCGGTCGATCTTCCGTGCGCTTCGCAAGCACTTCGGCAACCAGATCCCGGAGACCATCATCGAGCCGGGCCGCGGCATGGTCGGCAATGCGGGCATCATCGAGACCGAAGTCGTTCTGATCTCGAAGAAGAGCGACGACGACGAGAACCGCTGGGTCTACCTCGACATCGGCAAGTTCGGCGGCCTCGCCGAGACGATGGACGAGTCGATCCGTTACGCGATCCGCACGCCGCATGACGGCGCGGATATGGCTCCGTGCATTCTCGCCGGCCCGACCTGCGACTCCGCAGACGTGCTGTACGAGAAGGTGCCGTACCCGCTGCCCGTCACGCTCGAGATCGGCGACAAGCTGCTGATCGAAGGCACGGGTGCGTATACGTCGACGTACTCGTCGGTGGCTTTCAACGGCATCCCGCCGCTGAAGACCTACCACATCTGATCTAGCCGGATGCGCTAGCAAAAGTGGGGACCGGTTTTGCGCCCGAGCGCATCCGGTTCTTTCGAGAAAACGGGAGCCGGTCCGCCGGCTCCCATCCCGTCACATCGCTATTTTGCTGACAACGCTCCGCGGCTGCCTTGCCATCTGGAGTGGGGACTGACGTGCCATGACTGCTGTTTGGAAAAAGACCACTGCCCTCACCCTCGAAGCCGCTCCGTTCGCGATCCGTGCGGAACGAGCCTCGGACGTCGTTGCGCGTGAAGCGCTGCTGGATGCGAGCTTCGGCGAAGGCCGGTTTGCCCGCACCTGCCAGCGCCTGCGCGACGGACGCGCGCCCGCCGAAGGCCTCGCCTTCACGGCGGTGCGTGAGGGCCGTGTGGTCGGCACCGTGCGGTTGTGGCACGTCAGCGCCGGGGGCATCCCGGCGCTCGTGCTCGGCCCGCTGGCCGTGGATGCGCCGTGCCGCTCGCTCGGCGTCGGCGCGGCGCTGATGGAGCATGCGCTGGCTGCCGCCAAGGCGCGCGGCCATGGCGCGGTGATCCTGCGCGGCGACGCGGCCTACTACGCCCGCTTCGGCTTTTCGGCCGACAAGACCGGCGAGCTTGCGCTGCCCGGCCCGTTCGAGCGCGAGCGGTTGCTCGCCGTCGAACTGCGCCAAGGCGCACTGGACGACGCCTTCGGCATGATTGTCGCCACCGGCGACAAGCTGCGCCGCCCTGCGCCGCGTGCGAACGGCAAGGCGCGAAAGCTTCTCATCCAGGCCGCTTGATTTGAGCGCAAAGACCCGGCATTGCGGGGCCTGAAATGAGCCCCGCAATTCTGCTGTTACAAGGAAACCGCCGATGTCCCGCCGCCTGATTTCATCCGGATCGCCCTTCGAGAAGATCGCCGGCTACAGCCGCGCCGTGGTCGATGGCGACTTCTGTTTCGTCGCCGGCACCACAGGCTATGACCCCGTGACGAAGGTCCTGCCGGACGACGTGGCCGAGCAGACCCGCAACTGCTTCAAGACCATCGGCATCGCGCTGAAGGAAGGCGGCTTCGAGATGGCCGATCTCGTGCGTGCGACCTACTACGTCACCGACGCCAAGGATTTCGACGCGGTGTTCGCCGTGTGCGGCGAAACGCTCGGCGACATCCGGCCGGCCGCAACCATCGTTGCGGTCTCGGCGCTCTACAAGCCGGAAATGAAGGTCGAGATCGAGGTCACCGCGAAGCGCCGTAGCTGATAATCGATAGGGCGCATGACATGTTGGCTTGCATGCGAGCCAACATGTCGCAGTTGGTGCGTTGACTTTCCTGCCGCACGCCATAGCTTAAGACCATCATGTCGAACGTTTGTAACAACCGATTGCTGCTTCACGCAGGTCGCCTTCAAACCCGAAGGTGACCCGGGCGGACGCGCGTCAGCGCCGTCCCGGGTCGTTTATCGTTCGCACTTCCCCCATTCATAGAATTTTGGTCACGGGCATCGCTCGGCACATCCGTGCCGCGCGATTTCATTGTGAGGCACGTCATGATGTCGGCACCTGTTCCTCCGATCAGCATCGCGTCGGAGGACTTTTATCTTCTGAGACAGATCGCGGTTCGGGCACTCGAGGAGCGCCACCCGGTGAGCAGTTTTCTGGTTTCGGAACTGAACCGCGCGGACGTTCACGACACGGCGCCGTTGCGCTGCGTGCGTCTCGATGACTGGGTGACGTTTCGCGCCGACCAAGGAATGCCGCTGGATAGCCGTATGCTGGTTCTGCCTGCGAAATTCCGCAGCAGCCACCTGCATGTCTCGGTGCTGTCGCCGCTGGGCGCAGCGCTGATCGGTCTGCATGCCGGATCGAGCATGCCCTACGTGGAAATCGACGGTGTTCGTCACATCGTCACAGTCGAAAATCTCGACCCGCCGGCCGGCGTCGTTTCGCTGCAGCAGCACCGCGCCATGAAATTCGCGGCACGCGGCGGCGGCAACGATCCCGACCGGCCCGGTCCAACAGCAGCTTGAAGGAGAAGACCATGGTGAGCCACTTGCAGCCCGAACTGCCCCCGATTTCCATGCGCATTTGCGACGCCAATCGGCTTCGCAACATTGCCGAGGCCGCGTCCGAGAAATATCCGCAGACCACCGACTTCTTGGCACGGGAAATCGAGCGAGCAGAAATCCTGCCAGACGCGCGATTGCTGCCCGGTCTTGTCACGATGGATTCAGAGGTGACCTTCCGGGATGACATCAGCATGCAGGAGCGAGCGGTGACGCTGGTCTATCCAGAGGCTGCCGACGTCGATGCCGGCAGGATTTCGATTCTGACCCCGATCGGCGCCGCCCTCATCGGCCTGTCGGTGGGACAGACCATCGAGTTCCAGACACCCGGGGGGCGTTGGCGCTCGCTGACCGTGCTCAGGGTTCAGCAGCCCCGATAACACGGCGTCATAAGACACCTTTATGAAAATCCCGGCGGCAAAGCACCGTTGCCGCCGCGCCTGAGTTGCCGTAGTTCTTCTGCGCGGCAGCATTTCCCTGTGATCCGGAGTTCTGATTTTGAGCAAATTCCCCGTTTACGCGCGCATCACCGGCCCCATCGTCATGGTCGGCTTCGGCTCGATCGGCAAAGGCACGCTGCCGATGATCGAACGGCATCTCGACTACGACAAGTCGCGCATCACGGTGATCGATCCCAAGGATGAAGGCCGCAAGGCGCATTGCGAAAAGCACAATGTGCGCTTCATCCAGCAGGCCGTGACCAAAGACAATTACCGCGAACTGCTGACCCCGCTGCTCACCGAAGGCGGCGGCCAGGGTTTCTGCGTCAATCTCTCGGTCGATACCGGCTCCACCGATATCATGGAGCTCTGCAACGAGCTCGGCGCGCTCTACATCGACACCGTCAATGAGCCTTGGCTGGGCTTCTACTTCGACGCATCGAAGGGCCCGGAAGCGCGCTCCAACTACGCCCTGCGCGAGAACACGCTGGCTGCCAAGCGGGCTCGTCCGCCAGGCTCGACCACGGCCGTCTCCTGCTGTGGCGCCAATCCCGGCATGGTCTCGTTCTTCGTCAAGCAGGCCCTGCTGAACGTCGCCTCCGACCTCAAGCTCAATGCCCCGAAGCCGAAGACCAAGGCTGAATGGGCGGACCTGATGCGCCAGGCCGGCATCAAGGGCATCCACATCGCCGAACGCGACACCCAGCGCTCGAAGAAGCCGAAGGAGCCGGATGTGTTCGTCAACACATGGTCGGTGGAAGGCTTCCTGTCGGAAGGCGTGCAGCCCTCCGAACTCGGCTGGGGCACCCATGAAAAGTGGATGCCGGAAAACGCACACACCCACGAAGCCGGCTGCGGCGCGGCGATCTATCTGATGCAGCCCGGCGCCAACACGCGCGTGCGCACCTGGTGCCCGACCCGCGGCGCGCAATACGGATTCCTCGTCACCCATAACGAGTCGATCTCGATCTCCGACTACTTCACGGTGCGCGACGCATCGGGCACGGTCATGTATCGGCCGACCTGCCACTATGCCTATCATCCCGCGGATGACGCGGTGCTCTCGCTGCACGAAATGTTCGGCCGCGCGGCGAAGATGCAGGAGAAGCATCACATCCTTGATGAAAACGAGATCGTCGACGGCATCGACGAACTCGGCGTGCTGCTGTTCGGCCACGACAACAATGCCTACTGGTACGGCTCGCAGCTCTCCATCGAGGAGACGCGCAAACTCGCACCCTATCAGAACGCCACCGGCCTGCAGGTGACCTCCGCCGTACTCGGCGGCATGGTGTGGGCGCTGGAAAACCCGAACGAAGGCATCGTCGAAGCCGACGAGATGGATTTCGACCGCCTGCTGGAAATCCAGATGCCGTATCTCGGCCCGGTGAAGGGTTACTACACCGACTGGACGCCGCTGACGGATCGGCCGGGTCTCTTTCCGGAAGACATCGACACCAGCGATCCCTGGCAGTTCAAGAACGTTCTGGTCCGGTGAACACCTGACGGATCTGGAATGTTGCAATGGCCGGGCTTGCCCCGGCCATTTGTTCTTGAGCGTCGCGTCTCGCCTTTACTTCGCCAGATAGTCGAACGCGACCGTACCGAGCCCCAGCGTCAGATCGGTCTTGTAGTGAAGCGCGGAGACCACCTCCCGCACCGGCAGGCGCGCGACATCGGCGAGTGCATGGGGAAACAGGCCCAGCGCTCCCGGGCCGGTCCAGGCCTCCTTCAGCGTCACATCTTCCAGATAATAGC
This sequence comes from Afipia sp. GW822-FHT03D08, assembly GCF_058801645.1. Taxonomy (NCBI): domain Bacteria; kingdom Pseudomonadati; phylum Pseudomonadota; class Alphaproteobacteria; order Hyphomicrobiales; family Nitrobacteraceae; genus Afipia; species Afipia sp. GW822-FHT03D08. Next base: position 516,801 of record NZ_JBXANK010000003.1, on the reverse strand, counting down.
GGACCAGCTCGCAGATGCGTGGTGTCCCGTCCACATGCGGAATGATCTTCAGCATGAAGTTCGGCGCTGCCAGCCCCTTCACCAAAGTATCGTGGTCAAACGCGCGGTGCTTGTAGCCCATCGTCGCGCTGGCGCAGAGCACAGAACCGTAGTGGAGCGTACCGACGAGGACATCGGTCTCCACCACGAGCTTTGGTGACGCGAGCTTCTTGGGAAATCCCCATAGTTCGCGTCCGCCCGCGATCGGCGCATCATCGTCGAGATACATCGAATGGACGTAGGCGCCCTCTTCGCCCTTGAAGCGAACCGGAATCACCTGACCAGTTTCGGTGTAGTCGCCGAAGCCGGTGGAGTCGGGCATGCGGATGAATTCATACTTCACCAGATCGCCAGTCACCTCGAGCGGCTCGGGCACGACTGCCCGCAACGCCTCGGGATCGGTGCGATAGGTGATGACAAAAAACTCGCGATTGAAGAAACGATAGGGCCCGGGCGGAAACGAAGGATTGGTGAGCGGCATGGCATAGGCCGTGCGCCTGACGTCATCGATTTTCATCTTTGATGCCCCATATCTGTGCGTCGCATGTGTCGCGGCACAAGTATGGCTGCGGATCCGAGCGCTGGCGAGGCTCAAAAAGCGGCAAAAAGTTTCCGGCGCGATAAACTAGTTCTTGATCGGCTCACCTGTCTTTTCCGCAGGAGCGGGCGGCAGCGCGGGTTTCGCGCCCGCCTTCTGTGCGTCGGCATTCGGCCGCGCTGGTTCTGGCGCAGGCGTTGTCGGCCTTGTGCCGCCCGGCATCGATTCCGCCGGGCCATCACTTTTTCCGGCCGGAACCAAAGGCTGAGATTCCGTCGGCTGCGTTGTTTGCGCCAGATGAATCTCGCCGCGTGATGCCAGTTGCATCAGCGAAATTCCGGACAGCGTCAGACCGGCGGCGATCAGGATCGCGGACAGAATGAGATCGGTTCGATTGGCCCGCTTGTGATCAGGAGTCATCTCGGCACCCATTGATTGCCATTGCAAAGAGCCAACGGATGGTCACAACGATGGTTCCGGGATATGCCCGCGTGCGCGATGTCGCACTCAATGAATTGTGATTGAAAAAAAGGAACCCGGCAGACGCGCGTAATCAGTCCTTGGTGCTGACGTCCCATGTCGCGTGACGAACGCCCGGCCGCCGCGCAAGATCGGCCGTGACCGCATCGAGTTCCTTTGCGTCCACCGCAGTACTCACCAGGGTGGCGACCATCTCCACGACATCTTCCGCGCGCTCGATCACATTGACGTCGCTGACCGGATAATTTGCCGTCTCCAGTCTCTCGACCAGAAGGTCACGCACCGCGTCCATCGATTCAGTATCCACCGTGAGCCTGATTTCGTATGTCGCTTCCGACGCACGCTCGTCCAGCGGGCTGCGGTTGATGGCGTTGACGAGCGGCCGCAGCAGCGTGTTGCCCGCCAGCACGAAGGCCGTGAGCGTCACCGCCTGCGCCAGCATATCGGCCCCCGCGCAGCACCCGACTGCCGCCGACCCCCATAATGTTGCAGCCGTGTTCAGGCCGCGGACATTCATGCCTTCTTTCATGATCACGCCGGCACCGAGAAAGCCGATGCCCGACACCACATAGGCAATCACGCGCACGGCCCCGTCGGCATCGGCGAGCTGCATGGCGAGATCGACAAAAGCCGCCGCGCTCACCGCGACCAGCACATTGGTGCGCAGTCCCGCTGTGCGCAGACGGTACTGACGCTCGGCGCCGATCAGGGTGCCGAGCACGAACGCCGCCGTCAGGCTGACGAGAGTGTCGAGAAAATCAAAAACCTGGAATGTCGTCAGGAACCGCATGACGATTGCTTACTCACTACAGCGTGAGCAGTCCAGCGTCGCCGTCTTCGCTGGCAAAGGCCAGCAGCGATCCCTTTGCATTCCATGCCAGCGCGGCCACCGGCTCGCCCGCATTCCTGCGCACCAGGATTTCCGCGCCGTCCTCGATGCGCACCATCAGGATGGTACCGTCGCTGTAGCCGACTGCGAAAACATCGTCCTTGGGATGGCATGCGACCACCGTCGCCTTGGCCTGCAACGGTGCCAGCATTCCTGGCTCCTTGCCCATCGGGCCGTCCTTGCTGGCGAACGGCCACAGGATCACGCTGTCCGAGCCGGAGGTGGCGAGGAATTTTCCGCTGGCACTCCACGACATCGAACGCACGCGCGCCGGATAGCCGGTCATCCGCATATGGCGGGAATCCGCCAGCCGCCAGCCGTGCAGCGCCGCTTCATGCATCGAGGTGACAAGAAAACGGTTATCCGCGCTGAAGGTGACGCCGAGATGTGAGCCCTTCCATTCCAGAAATTCGGGCTTCGCGCCCATGTTGGGAAACCACAGCGTCACGCCGTTGTAATGTGCGATCGCAAGCCGGACGCCCTTCGGCGCGAAGGCCAGCCCGCCGACGGTCGACGGCACGTCGAGCGATTTCTCGTCGCCCTTCGGCGCTTTCACATAAGCCGTCTTTCCTGCCGACCACGCCACCGCGCCATCGGAATGCAATGCGACGTTATCGATCCAGCGGCGCTTGGCGTCGGTGGCGAGCGTCGCGATGTTCGACTCGGCATCGAGAGAGATCAGCTTGCCGTCATCGCCGCCAATGACGATGCGCTTGCCGTCTGAGGCCGAGCACAGGATGCCGCCGCCGTGCACTGCGACCGGCGTTGCCTCGCCGTCGCTGCCCGCGAAGGTGACGCTCTCTTCCGCACCGACAAACGCTGCGACGTCGCCGAGAAAATGCACGGCAGTCGCAGGCGCATCGAGCTTCACGTTGGTGACGCGATCAGTGACGGAAACGATGGAGGCCGTTTCCGGGGCCGGATTGAAGTCTTTCATCACGCGATGGTTTTCGCGAAGCCGTCACGGATCGCCTGCTCGGGCAATTCGCGGCCGATGAACACCAGACGGCTTTCACGCTTCTCGTCATTGCGCCATTTCCGCTGATGGTCACCCTCCAGCATCATGTGGACGCCCTGGAACACATAACGGTCGTCATCACCCTTGAACGAGAGAATGCCCTTGGAGCGCAAAATCTTCTCGCCATCCTTGGCGACCAGTTCCTGCAGCCACGGCATGAACTTGGTCGGGTCGATCGGCTTGTCGGTCCGCAGCGACAGCGACTGCATGTCCTCGTCATGATAGTGCTTCATGCCGCCGTGGGAATGACCATGGTCGTGATGATGGTCGTGGCCATGGTCATGGTGGTGATGATCGTGGTCGTGGTCGTGACCGCCATCGTCCAGGAATTCCGGTTCGATCTCGAGAATCCGGTCCAGATCGAACGCGCCGCGTTCCAGCACATCCGACAGTTTCACCTGTGCACGTTCGGTCCGGTGCAGCGTCGCATAGGGATTGATCGCACGGATCCGGGCCTCGACTTCGGCCAGTTCCGGCTTGGTCACAAGATCGGTCTTGTTCAGCACGATGACGTCGGCGAAGGCGATCTGGTTCTTGGCTTCCGGCGCATCCTTGAGGCGATCGCTCAGCCACTTGGCGTCGGCCACCGTCACCACGGCATCAAGCATGGTCTTCTCGCGCACGTCTTCATCGACGAAGAAGGTCTGCGCCACCGGCGCCGGGTCGGCGAGACCGGTGGTTTCCAGAATGATAGCGTCGAACTTGCCCTTGCGCTTCATCAGGCCGTCGATGATACGCACGAGGTCGCCGCGCACCGTGCAGCAGACGCACCCGTTGTTCATCTCGAACACTTCCTCGTCCGCGCCGACGATCAGATCGTTGTCGATGCCGATCTCGCCGAATTCGTTGACGATCACGGCGTATTTCTTGCCGTGGTTCTCGGACAGGATGCGATTCAGCAGCGTGGTTTTGCCCGCACCGAGGTAGCCGGTGAGAACGGTCACGGGGATCTTGTTGGCAGCGGCTTCAGACATGGAATCTCCAGGCAAATCAGGAACACGCCCGGCGGCGGGGTGGCCCCTGCCTTAGCTCGAAAGCGCGCTCGTCAGGGCCTTTATATTGTGCCGGACCATATCAATGTAAGTGGGGGCCGGGCCCTTTTCGTCGGTCAAACTGTCCGAATAGAGCGTTCCGCCGATATTGGCACCGGTCTCGGCGGCGATCCGCCGCATCAGGCGAGGATCGCTGACATTTTCCAGAAAAACAGCCGGAATTTTCTGCTTTTTGATCTGGGAAATGATGGCTGCAATGTCGCGGGCGCTGGGCTCGGATTCGGTCGAGACGCCCTGCGGGGCGATGAATTTGATCCCATAGGCGGCGGCAAAATAGCCGAAGGCATCATGGGTCGAGATCACGCTGCGCCGCTCGGTTGGAATTTTTGCCACCGCTTCCCGGACATCACGATCCAGCGCGTCGAGCTTTGACAGATACGAAGCGGCATTGGCGTTGTAGGCCTCCGCTCCCGCCGGGTCCGCGGCGATCAGCGCATCGCGGATGTTGGTGACGTAGGTTTTTGCGTTGACCACCGATTGCCAGGCATGCGGGTCGGCATCGGAAGGATCATGGCTGTGGCCATCCTCGATCTTGCGTGTGGCGATGCCTTTGGTGGCGACAACGGTCGCCGCCTTGCTGCCTGACGATTTGACCAGACGCGGCAGCCAGCCTTCGAGGCCGAGGCCATTGACGATCACCAGCTTGGCGTCGGTGATCTTTTTCGCGTCCGACGGTGTCGGCGTGTAGACGTGAGTGTCGCTGTTGGGTCCAACCAGCGTCGTCACGTTCACGCGCTCGCCGCCGACATTTTTTGCGAAGTCGCCAAGGATCGAAAATGTCGCGACGATGTTCAGGCGTGCGGCATCAGCATTCGCAGAGGCGGGACCTACGAGCGCGACCAGAGCAACAACAAAGATGGATACAAATCGAAGCACAGCTTCTCCTCACGCTTCGAGATGGCGGCCCGGAAAGAGCTGCCGCACCAGACCGCTGACGCTTCCGAACAGGACCGACACGACATAGAGGCCAGCACATACCAGGATAATCGCCGGTCCCGACGGCACCTTGGTGTGGAACGACACCAGCAACCCCGCGAAACCCGACAGCGCCGCGCTTGCGACCGCAATGCCAATCATGCCGGTGATATCGCGTGACCAGAACCGGGCGATGCCTGCGGGCAGGATCATCAAGCCTACTGCAAGGAGCGTTCCCAGCGCGTGAAAGCCGTTGACCAGATTGATGACGACGAGCGCCAGAAACGCCAGATGTGCGGGCGCGCCTGCGCGGCTCACCGTGCGCAGGAACACCGGGTCGACGCACTCGATCACCAGCGGGCGATAGATCACCGCCAGCAAAAGCAGCGTGATGGTGGCGTTGAACGCGATCACCAGCAGGGTCTGGTCGTCCATCGCCAGAATATTGCCGAACAGCACATGCAGCAGATCAATATTCGTGCCCTTGACCGAAACGATGGTGACGCCGAGCGCCAGCGACACCAGATAGAACGCTGCCAGCGAGGCGTCCTCCTTCAGTTCGGTGCTCCGCGCGACAAGGCCCGACAGAAGCGCAACCGCAAAGCCAGCAATCAGGCCACCGAATGTCATCGCGAACAGGTTGAGACCCGACAGCAGAAAGCCGACCGCCGCGCCAGGCAGGATCGCGTGTGCCATGGCGTCGCCGACAAGGCTCATCCGCCGCAGCATCAGGAACACGCCGATCGGCGCGCCGCCGAGCGACAGCGCGATCACGCCGGCCAGCGCGCGGCGCATGAACTCGAATTCGATGAAAGGCGCGATCAGCGCATCATAGATCATGGCAGTCTCACGCCACCCGCGATGGCGCGTGCTCGGCGCACGGCACAGCCGCATCATCGAACGCTTCGCACATGTGACGCGCGGCCAGAAGATTTTCGGCCGTCAGCACATCCGGCGTCGCGCCCCACGCAACGGGTGAGCGCGCCAGCAACAGTGTTTCGGGGAAATTCGCGCGCACCAGTTCCATATCGTGCAATGCCGCCAGGACGGTACGCTTCTCGGTGTGCCAGCGCCGCACCAGCGCAATCAGGTCGGCGGAGGTTTTCGCATCGATGGCGTTGAACGGCTCGTCCAGCACGATCACGCGCGCGTCCTGCAACAGCACGCGGGCAAACAGCATGCGCTGCATCTGCCCACCGGACAGTGTTCCGATCGGACGGTTCTCGAATCCGCTCAATCCCACCGCGGCCAACGCTTCGCGGATTCGATGCTGCTCGTTCTTGCCGAGCCCGCCGAAAATGCCCTTGCGGCGCCAGAGGCCCGCGCCGACGAAATCGTAGACCGAGATCGGGAAACTGCGATCGATGTCGGCGGTCTGCGGCAGATAGGCGATGTCGCGCGGCTTCAGGCTGCCGAGGCCGATGACCCCTGCCAGCGGCTTGAGAATGCCGACAATGCCGCGAAACAGCGTGGACTTGCCGGCGCCATTCGGCCCGACCACCGCCACCAGCGCACCGGCGGCGACCTCGCCGCTCAGATGATGCACGGCGGGATGCCGGTCATAGCCCAGCGTGACGTCGCGGAATGTCAGTTGCGCGGACATGCTCACCTCATCGCCAGCAGCACCACGGCCCACAGGCCGGCACTGATCGCCACGGCGCCTGTCAGGCGTGCCGCCAGCGTCATCCGCAGGATCGACCAATGGACCGGCTGGGCCGGATGCGGCGATGCCGGGCCATGGCTGTGCGGATGAGGACCGTGTGAATGGTGGTGAGAGTGGGAATGCCCGTGCGAATGGGCCATGAGGTCCGCTTTCCAGGTCCAGTGAGGCTGAGAGGCGCTGGACCCCTCAAATTGCTCAGAAATGTTATATTATAACATAACCCGCGTCCACAGGCCCGCAAGACTTCTGGACCTTCACAGAGCCGGTACAGCTTCAAGGCTTACCAACCACCATCACGATGGCGGCAGCCAGGAACGGGAACGGGATCGACACCACGCACCGGAACCAGACAAACCGGGCCGGCATGAAGGGGATTTCCCACAAGATCACCCGCTGGAACGCAAACAGGGCCCAGGCAACGACATAGGCGACCACCTGTGGGGTTCCGCCGCCGCTCTTGAGCGCAACCGCCCCGATCGAAAAGCCGACCACCGGCCCGCCAGGGGTCGCTGCACCGGCAACCACCGCGGTGGCGACGCCAAGCCATCCGGTGTCCGGCCCCAGCCCCCCGACGATCGCTTCCGACGGGATGATCGCGGCAATGAATCCTGACCCGATCACGCCGAGCGCAATGCGCGGCACGATGTTGATGAAATCCATCCCGCCGTTGCGGAGCGCCGAGCTCAGCACCGTCTTGTCCTGCCGCCACGCGATGACGCTCACGCCGATCAGCGAGCCCCACAGCAGGATGTCGATGATCAGCGCGGTCACAGCTTGAACCTGTGCCGCACGCGGACATAGACGAAGCGCCCGAGCGCACCGGCGAGGATCGGCATCGGCAGCGAGATCACGATGCGCCAGAGCGTGAAGTCCGCGCCCATGATCGGCATTTCCCACGCCACCGCGCGGCCGTAGCCGATCAGCGTCCAGCTCACCACCATGGCGATGGTCGCACCGAAATCCGCACCGACTGCCAGCAAGGCGCTGGCGACAGGATAGGCGGTGAACGGTCCGCCGGGCAGAATCGCGCCGAACGCCGTCCCGATCAGCAAACCCTTCAGGCCGGATTCAGGCCCGAGCGATTTCGACACCTTGTCGTGCGGCAGCACGGCGGCGATCAACCCGCCGAGCAGGCAACCGGCGAGGACGCGCGGCATGATCTCGCCGAACAGCGAGACATCGTGGGAAAGGATGGTCCAGACGCCGTCGAGGCCGTCGCGCCGCCACACCAGCGCGGCGCTGATCACCACGAGCGCAGCGATGATGAACGTCGACCAGCCGAACGGTTTGCGCTTGCTGCGCAAGACGGTTTCAGCGCCCTCTTCGTCGTCGGCAGGTTCGGTTTTCGGGAGTTTGGACAAGAAGAACTTTCGCTCAGGCGAAATGCCGGACCAGCGCGAGACCGCCGATGAGTCCCGCAATCGACAGCACCACCGATCCGACCACGTAGAACAGGGCCAGTCCCATTTCGCCGCGCTCATACAGCGTCACCGCATCGAGCGAGAATGCCGAAAACGTGGTGTAGCCGCCGAGAATTCCGGTCATGACGAACAGCCGCCACGGCTGCGATGCCTCACCCTTGAAGGCGAGATAACCGGCGATGAGCCCCATCACCAGCGAGCCGGTGATGTTGATCACGAACGTGCCGTAGGGAAAATTGAGGCCGCATGCACGGGCGCAGCCGACATTGACCGCATGGCGAAGCGACGCGCCCAGACCACCGCCGACAAAGACAAGAAGATAGTTCATGGGAATTCAGGTTCGCCTGAATGGCGTTCTAAAAAAGGGGCCGCAAATTGCGGCCCCTTGAGTTCAATGCGCTGGTTAGGCCTTCTCGAACAGGGACTCGACGTATTCCCAGTTCACGAGGTGATCGACGAACGCCTTGAGATAGTCAGGGCGGCGATTGCGGTAATCGATGTAGTAGGAATGCTCCCACACGTCGACGCCGAGGATCGGCGTCGCGCCATGGACCAGCGGGCTCTCGCCGTTCAGCGTCTTGGAAATTTCGAGCTTGCCGTTCTTCACCGACAGCCACGCCCAGCCCGAGCCGAACTGACCGACACCGGCCGCGATGAAGTCGGTCTTGAACTTCTCAAGACCGCCGAGATCCTCGTCGATCTTCTTGGCGAGCTTGCCGGGAAGCTTGTCGCCGCCGCCGTTGGGCTTCATCCAGTTCCAGAAATGGTTGTGGTTATAGTCCTGGCCGGCGTTGTTGAAGATCGGCGCGTTCTTGCCGAACGAGCCCTTCACGATGTCTTCAAGGGACTTGCCCTCAAACTCGGTGCCCTTGATCAGATTGTTGAGGTTGGTCACGTAAGCCTGGTGATGCTTGTCGTGATGATATTCGAGCGTCTCCTTCGACATGTACGGCTGGAGCGCATCATGAGCGTAAGGCAAATTCGCGAGCGTGAAGGTCATGGGTCAACTTCCGGAAATTGTGGGTGACGAGGTGTCAACGCGGCGCACTATAGAAGGTTTCCCGGAGAGGGAAACAGGGTTGCCGCACTGAATCGCGATGATGACCGGATCGCCCCGCAGAGCGGGTAGTGCCGGACCATCGTTTTTACAAATCGCCTTATTCGGACAGCCTCTTAAGCAGCCTTCTCAAGCAGCCTCGGGCAGCGCTCCGGCCAGTTCGTTCTTGGCCTTCGGCGGCCGCACATTCATCAGCATCTGGAACGACCCCGCGATCAGGCCGATGATAACCGCGCCCTTCCAGGCCAGATCATAGCTGCCGAGACGATCGAAAATCAGGCCGCTGCCCCAGGCGCCGATAAACGATCCCACCTGATGGCTGAGGAAGGCGATACCGGTCAGGGTCGCCATGTAGCGCAGTCCGAACAATTGCGCGACGAGACCGTTCACCAGCGGCACAACGCCGAGCCAGAGCGAGCCCATCACCGCCGCGAAAATCAGCGTCGATGTCGGCGTGGCGGGAAGGAGGAAATACACCGCGATCGCCAGCGAACGCACAATGTAAATGCCGCCGAGCAGCAGTTGCTTGGGATAACGTCCTCCCAGCCAGCCGAACGCGTAGGACCCGAACACATTGAACAGCCCGACCAGCGCCAGCGCCGTTGCGCCGAGCGACGGATCAAGGCCGCAGATCGCAAGATAATTCGGCAGATGTGTCGTGATGAAGACAAGTTGCAGCCCGCACACGAAGAATGCGAGCGCCATGATGACGTAGCCGGAATGTCCGAGCGCCGACTGGACCACCGCGCCAAGCGACTGGTTCACATCGTCCGCCTTGTCGATCTCGATCTTGTCGGCCTTGCCCGCGCTGAAGGCTGACGGAAGCATGACACAGGCCAGACCGATGAAACCGACCAGAGCGATCTGCCAGCCGGATGTCGAAATCAGGGTCTGGGCCAATGGCGAGGCGATCACCAGACCGATCGAACCGGCGGCGGAAATCGCGCCCATGGTGACGCTGCGCTTGGCCGCGGACACCGCCCGCGCCGAGACGGTCATGCTCATGCTCGACGCCGTGCACGACAGCGCGATGCCGACGCAGATGCCACAGCCGAACGTGAAGGCCAGCGCCGTGGTCGCGAAGATCATGGTGACGAGGCCGAGAATGTAGACAAGGACACCGATGAGCATCACGTAACGGGAGCCGTAGCGGTCGGCGAACATGCCGACGAAGGGCTGGGTGATGCCCCACATGATGTTCTGGATCGCGGTGGCCAGCGAGAAATCCGCGCTGGTGATCTGGGTATCATGCAGGATCGAGGGCTGGAAAAGCCCGAAGCTCTGCCGCATACCCATCGACAGGCTCAACATGACGGATGCGCCGATCAGGATCGACCACTTCTGGTAGGAGCTGAGCTGAGAGGCCTGCATTGTAGAAAATTCTCCCCGATATGGCGTTCATAGTCGCATCGGAATCGGCATTTTACATCTGCGCAAAGAACAAGGCTGATGTGCGCGCCCCAAGGACAGGCGATCGGATGAGCATCGAAATCGATATCGCGACCGGTAATACGGCCTGGCCCGCGGTCAAGCCGCTGTTGTCGGCGGTCTGGCCGCCGGAGGTCGTGAAAGCAGCACCTTGGGGCCACATCGTCTTCGCCCATGCCGACCTGCGGGTGATGATCGAACTGGACGGCGATGTCGTCTGCCATGCCGGGATTTATCGCCGCACCGGCACCTGGAACGGCCGCAAGGTCATCATCGGCGGAATCGGCGGCGTGGCGACGCGCGAGGATTGCCGCGGTCGCGGCTACGCGACGCTCGCCATCAACGCGGCGATCCACACCCTGACCGAGGAACGTGCCACCGACTTCGGAATGCTGTTCTGCGAACCGCACAACACTGCATTTTACGAAAAACTCGGCTGGCAGACTTTCAACGGCACCGTGTACGCAGAGCAGCCCGGCGGACGCGCGCCGTTCACGGCGATGGCGCCCTATGTCTTCAAAATCAAGCGCCTGCTGCGCGAAGGCACGATCGACCTCTGCGGCCTGCCCTGGTGAGCGAAGCGAATACGCCTGAAGAGTTTTAAACAGGGGCTCTCTCCATTGCCCGTTCTGAAAGGCCGGGCTAGCCTCCCTTCACAACAAGAAAAGCAAGGGAGCGAACCACCATGAAAAAAATCAGAACTGCTTTGACGATCGCGGGATGTGCCGCTGTCGCGATGATGTTTCAGCCGGCAGCGCAGGCCGAAACAGATGCCGATGGCTTCATTCGAATCAAGCAGGGCGAAGAGCAGTACAAAAATCCGTTCGGTGTCGGCGTCGAGGTGGCGACACTGTTCGGGGATCCCTCCAAGCCCGGCATCTACGTGCTGCGCATCAAGTGGCCACCGGGCATCATGAGCAAGCCGCACAAGCATCCAGAGGACCGACATGTCGTGGTGCTGTCCGGCACCTGGTACACCGGCACAGGCGAAGCGTTCGAGCCGCAGAAGGCAATCCCGCTCAAGACCGGCGCCTACATGATGCATCCGAACGGCAAGGTGCACTGGGACGGCACGCGCGAGGAAGGCGCGATCATCCAGATCACGGGATATGGACCAAGCGGAAACGCCTTCAGCAAACCGGATGAGCCGCAATTCGGCAAAACCAACTGACAAGACCAAATAAAAGCCGCCCCAATCGGGCGGCTTTTTCCTGAGGCAGGCGCACGACAATCCACACGGCCCTCGCGGCCAATAGCCTGCCCAAAGGGCCCAAAACGGGCTGGTATATGATTGTTATGTATACCAACTTGCGTTAGATACGGGCGCCCTTCCACCAGAAGGGCGATTTCCCCTGCGATGTTAAGGATCTGGCCTGCGCCGTTCTTTGCCCCGGCAGGATTTCTGATGTGACAGACACTCTCAGCCCGGTTTGTGTTGAGACGTGATGGCGTAATTTTGAGGACGAGCAAGCATGGCGCGCAACATTCTGATTCTTGGAGCCTCGTACGGCTCGCTGCTGGGAACAAAGCTGCTGATGGCCGGTCACAACGTGACGCTGGTTTGCCGCAAGAACACCGCAGAACTCATCAACCGTGACGGCACCGAAGTCCGCATCCAGCTTCGCGGCGAACCGGCGCACCGCTCGATCTTTTCGCGCGACCTGCCCGGGAAACTGGATGCTACCTCGCCCGACAAGGTCGATCTGTCGCGTTATGATCTCGTCGCTCTTGCCATGCAGGAGCCGCAGTACACCAACCACACGATCCGCGTTCTGATGATCAAGATCGCCGCGGCGAAGCTGCCGTGTCTGTCGATCATGAACATGCCGCCGCTGCCCTATCTCAAGCGGATCGACGCTCTGGCTAGCATGGACCTCGAAGAGGCCTACACCAATGCGCAGGTCTGGGAACGGTTTGAGCCGGGCCTGGTGACGCTCTGCTCGCCCGATCCGCAGGCCTTCCGTCCGCCGGAGGAGCCGGCGAATGTCCTTCATGTCGGCCTGCCGACAAATTTCAAGGCTGCAACATTTGCAGATGACGCGCACAACAAACTGCTGCGCGAACTGGAAGCCGATATCGATGCAGTGACGCTCGACGGCAAGGACGTTCCGGTGAAGCTGAAGGTGTTCGACTCGCTGTTCGTCCCGCTGGCGAAGTGGTCGATGCTGCTGACCGGAAACTATCGCTGCATCACGCCCAACGATCCCCAGCCGATCCGCGAGGCCGTGCATGGCGATCTGAATCTCTCGAAGTCGATCTACAACCATGTCGATGCGGTCGCGCGAAAGCTCGGCGCGGACCCGGAAGATCAGGTGCCGTTCGAGAAATACGCCAAGGCCGCGGAAAGCCTGCTCAAGCCGTCGTCAGCCGCACGCGCGGTGGCCAGCGGCGCGCCTTTTATTGAGCGGGTCGATCTCTTGGTGAAGTTGATCTCGCATCAGCTTGGAATGCCCAATGCCGATATCGATCGCACGGTCGAAGTCGTCGATATGAAACTGGGCGAGAAGATCGTGCCGGGTGGATCCGCAGGATAGCGGCCGCTGCCGTAACCCGGCCAAAGAAAAACCCTTCCAGATCATTGATCTGGAAGGGTTTTTTGTTTGGTTGCGGGGATAGGATTTGAACCTATGACCTTCAGGTTATGAGCCTGACGAGCTACCGGGCTGCTCCACCCCGCGATAAACCGGTGCGCACCTTCACACGACCGACGACAGTTCAACGCCAAAAGCGTCGTTCCAACCCGTCCGGAGGCGAGAGAAGGCTACCAAGGCAAGACGCCCGTGGTGCGAGGCGTATGTACCAACGACACCCCGCTTTGGAAAGGCCTGCGGACGATCTTTTTCACGATTTTATGACGGCCGTCCAAGGGACTGATGCCATGGCGTTTCTGCGGCTTGCGTCGAAGCGGGCTTGCCAACAGGGCCGCGACATATCAGCCTTCGGTCAATCCAAATAAGGCATGGCATCCAAAAGCCGGCCACGAGGAAACCCCGGGGAGACCAATGAATCAGGCCGTCAGGAATCCCGCCGCAGGCGGCATCGAGGATGTGTTCCGCCGCGCCGTGGCGCTGTCGCGTGCGGCAGAACCTTCCCTTGCAGAGCGCCGCGACCGGCTCGCCCGGCTGCGCGCCCTTGTGGTGGAGAATGAAACCCGGTTCGACGAGGTGATCTCGGCAGATTTCGGCAATCGCTCCAGGACGGAGACCCTGATCGCCGAGACGCTGTTCGTCCTCGCGGAGATCAAGCACGCGACCAAAAATCTCGGCCGCTGGATGGCGCCGAAGCATGTCGTGACCGAACTGCAATACTTCCCGGCGAAGAACAAACTGCTGCCGCAGCCGCTCGGCGTGGTCGGCATCATCGCGCCGTGGAATTATCCATTGCAGCTCACACTCGCCCCTGCCGTCGCGGCCATCGCTGCCGGCAACCGCGTGATGATCAAGCCGAGCGAACTGGTGCCGCGGTTTTCCGCGCTGCTACAGAAGCTGATCGCCGAAAAATTCGACGATACCGAGGTGACGGTCACCGGCATCGACGGCGATATATCCGAGCGGTTCGCGGCGCTGCCGTTCGATCATCTGATCTTCACCGGCTCGACCCGCGTCGGGCGGCTGGTGGCGGAAGCCGCGGGCCGCAACCTGACGCCGGTGACGCTCGAACTCGGCGGCAAGTCGCCGGCCATCATCGATCGGTCCGCCGACGTCAACGAAGCCGCCGAGCGGATCGTCTACGGCAAGCTGATGAACGCCGGACAAACCTGCATCGCGCCGGATTACGTCCTGATCGCACGTGGCAACATGGACGAGTTCATCGCCAGGGCGAACAGCGCGGTCGCGCGGATGTTCGGCACCAGCCCCGATAACAAGGATTACACCTCGATCGTTTCGGACAAGCATTACGCCCGGCTCGAAAGCCTTGTGCAGGACGCCGCCGCGCGGGGCGGCAAAATCGTGCAGCCGGCGAGCGCCGACAATCCGGCGTGGAAAGCACAACGGAAATTCCCGCCAACTTTCATCAGCGGCGCCACCACCGACATGAAGGTGATGCAGGAGGAAATCTTCGGGCCGATCCTGCCGGTGTTCGCCTGTGACACCACCGACGCAGCCATCGCTCATATCAACGCCAATGATCGTCCGCTGGCACTGTACTGGTTCGGCAAGGACGACGCCGCGCGGGATCAGGTGCTCGCACGCACCGTCTCCGGCGGTGTCACCATCAATGATTGCCTGTTTCATTTCGTGCAGGCCAATCAGCCGATGGGCGGCGTCGGCGCATCAGGCACCGGCGCCTATCACGGCGAATGGGGCTTCCGCACGTTGAGCAAGATGAAGCCGGTGTTCTATCGCTCACCGTTCAACCGGCTCGCCGACCTGTACCCGCCCTATGGCAGCAGGATCGCGCGCCTGATTAAGCTGCTGCGTTTCATGTCGTAAACTTTTCAGATCAAGACGACCGGCATCAATGCCGGCGTAAACAATGCTGTCAGGGGGAAGATCATGGCGGACACGTTCGATTACGTGGTTGTGGGCGCGGGCTCGGGAGGCTGCGCGGTGGCAAGCCGCCTGTCGGAAGACCCCAATGTCTCGGTCGCGCTGCTGGAAGCCGGCGGCAAGGACGACAACTGGGTCGTGACCACGCCCGGCGCGCTGATTTTCATGGTATCCGGCCCGGTCAACAACTGGGCGTTCGAAACGGTCCCGCAGCCCGGCCTCAACGGCCGCAAAGGCTACCAGCCGCGCGGCAAGGGCCTCGGCGGATCGTCATCGATCAACGCGATGTGCTACATCCGTGGCCACAAGGCCGACTACGATCGCTGGGCCTCGCTCGGCAATACGGGATGGTCGTATGCCGACGTGCTGCCCTACTTCAAGCGGTCCGAAGACAACAGCGAACTGGACGGCTTCTATCACGGCAAGGGCGGTCCGCTCAGCGTCACCAAGCTGCAAACCGACAATCCGGTTCAGGACATCTACCTGCAGGCAGCGCGCGAGGCACAGTTCCGGATTAACGAGGACTTCAATGGCGAGGAACAGGAAGGGCTCGGCGTTTATCAGGTCACGCAGAAGAACGGCGAACGCTGGAGTGCCGCGCGCGGCTACATCCATCCGTTCATGGATACACGCAAGAACCTGCATGTGATCACCGGCGCGCATGCCACGCGCATCCTGTTCGACGGCAAGCGTGCGACCGGCATCGCGTATCGCCGGGGCAAGGAGACGAAGCAGGTCAAGGCGCGGCGCGAAATCGTCCTCGGCCTCGGCGCTTTCCAGACCCCGCAACTGCTGATGCTGTCCGGCGTCGGCGATCAATCCGAACTCGCCAGGCACGGCATCGCGCCGGTGCATCATTTGCCCGGCGTCGGCAAGAACCTGCACGATCACCCGGACTTCGTGTTCGGCTTCCGCTCGGACAATCCGAACTTCACCGGATTGACGCTTCCGGGCATCAAACGCATCATCAAATCGATCTTCCAGTACCGCCGCGAGCGCCGCGGCCCGATGACATCGAACATCGCCGAATGCGGCGGGTTTCTCAAAACCCGGCCCGATCTCGACTTGCCGGACATTCAACTGCACTTCTGCATGGCGGTGGTGAACAACCATGGCCGCACGCCGTTCTTCGGCAGCGGCTTTTCCTGCCACGTCTGCCTGCTGCGGCCGAAAAGCCGCGGCAGCGTCTGGCTGCAAAGCGCCGATCCATTGCAGCCACCCGCCATCGACCCGAATTTCTTTGGCGATCCCGAAGATCTCGAGGCGATGGTCGCAGGCTTCAAGACAACCAAGCGCCTGCTCGATGCGCCCGCGCTGAAAGCCCTTCAAATGTCCGATCCGTTCACCGCCGGCGTGGAATCCGACGACCAGATTCGCGAGGCTTTGCGTGCGCGGACCGACACGGTCTATCACCCGGTCGGCACCTGCAAGATGGGCGTCAATGATCCGATGGCCGTGGTCGATCCAAGGCTCAAGGTCTACGGCATCGAGGGCCTGCGCATCGCGGACGCATCGATCATGCCCGAGGTGATCGGCGGCAATACCAATGCCCCCACCATCATGATCGGCGAGAAGGCGGCCGACATGATCAAGGCAGAGATGCGCGCCTCTTGATTGCGCGCGCCGCATAGATCAGGCATGACGGCTTATCTACCCAATACCGCCGACAGTTCCGTGACCGGTTTGCGGCGGAGACAAGAAACCCAGCAAAAACGGGAGTAACCAGTGGATCTCGGAATTTCAGGACGGCGCGCGATTGTGTGCGCAGCAAGCAAGGGTCTGGGCCGCGCCTGCGCGATCGCGCTGGCGAATGAAGGCGTGCATGTCACGATCACGGCGCGCGGCGCGGAAGCCCTCGCCAGGACCGCAGCGGACATTCGCAAAGCCAGCCCCAAGGTGACGGTGACGGAAGTCGTCGGCGACATCACCACACCGGCCGGACGCGAAGCCGCGCTGAAGGCTTGTCCCGATCCGGACATCCTGATCAACAATGCCGGCGGGCCGCCGCCGGGCGATTTTCGCGACTGGTCCCGCGACGACTGGATCAAGGCGCTCGACGCCAACATGCTGACGCCGATCGAACTGATCAAGGCGACGGTCGACGGCATGATGGCGCGCAAGTTCGGCCGCATCGTCAATATCACGTCCGCCGCGGTGAAGGCGCCGATCGACGTGCTGGGATTGTCGAACGGCGCGCGCAGCGGTCTCACCGGTTTCGTCGCCGGCATCGCGCGCAAGACCGTGATCGCCAATGTCACCATCAACGGCCTGCTGCCGGGACCGTTCGACACCGACCGCATTCGCGGGCCGATCGCGCAGAAGGCCGCGGATGCGCAAGGCATTTCCGTCGAGGATCTGCTGAAGCAGCGCGCCAAGCAGAATCCGGCCGGACGCTTCGGCGATCCGGAGGAGTTCGGTCTTGCCTGCGCGTTCCTGTGCGGCGCGAAGTCCGGCTTCATCACCGGCCAGAACATCCTGCTCGATGGCGGCGCCTATCCGGGCACGATGTAAGCGCCCCACGCGATCAACGCAGAACAAACCCTCGGGTTGAAAACCCGAGGGTGAAAACAATACGCCGAAGCGACCGGGAGCAGGCTTGATGCAATGGACCGTGGGCTGCGTCAAAATCACCAACGTCGTGGAAATCGGAGCGACGGGCGGCACGCGATTCATTCTTCCGCAGGCCACACCTGAAGAAGCCCGGAAGCTACCATGGCTGGTGCCGCATTATGCGAACGCCGAAGGCCGGCTCAGGCTCAACGTGCAGTCGTGGATCGTGGAGACGCCGACGAACAAAATCATTGTCGACACCTGCATCGGCAACAACAAGACAGGCCGATCCGTACCGGTGTGGAATAATCTCGACAGGCCGTTCCTGAATGACCTCGCTGCCGCAGGTTATCCGGCGGACGCGATCGATACGGTTCTCTGCACCCATCTTCATGTCGATCATGTGGGCTGGAATACGAAGCTTGTCGACGGCAAGTGGGTGCCGACGTTTGCCAATGCCCGCTATCTGTTCGGCAGAACCGAATACGATTACTGGGCCGCGCACAGTCCTGCTGGCGAACACAAAGCGGTGTTCGAGGATTCTGTGCAACCGATCGTCGATGCCGGACGCGCCGACCTGATCGGTAGCGATCATCGCATCGGCGGCGAGGTATCGCTGATCGCAACCCCCGGACACAGCCCCGGCCACATGAGTGTTCTCGTCACATCCGAGGGCCAGCAGGCGCTGCTGACCGGCGACGTCGCCCACCATCCCTGCCAGATGGCGCACCTCGACTGGTCTTCGACGGCGGATTCCGATCCGATCCAGTCCATTGAGGCCCGGAAAATGCTGTTTTCGCGCTTTGCGGACACGCCTACGCTGGTATTCGGCGGTCACTACGACCCCGGCCACATCGTGCGCGACGGCGATGCCTTCAGGCTGATTGCGGCCCAGAAAGCACCCTGAAAATGAGGGCGCTGCACAACGCCTCTAAAGGTTGAATTTCCCCGCGCCGTGTCGCATGAAACATCCGACGAATGAATTATCGGACGAAAACAAAGAGGAACTGCCTATGAAATTGGTTCGTTATGGCGCCATGGGCCAGGAGAAGCCCGGTTTGCTCGACCGCTCGGGCCGCATTCGCGACCTGTCGGCTCTGGTCAAGGATATCAATGGCGATGCGCTCTCGCCCGCCGCCCTTGCCAAGATCGCCGCTGTCGATCCGGCGTCGCTGCCGCTGGTGGATGGCAATCCGCGCCTCGGTTCGCCGGTCACGGGCATCACCAAATTCGTCGCCATCGGCCTCAACTACGCCGACCACGCCGCCGAAGCCGGCATGGCGATTCCGTCCGAGCCGATCGTTTTCATCAAGGCCAACACCAGCCTGTGCGGACCGAACGACAACGTCGAGAAGCCGCGCGAGTCCACCAAGCTGGACTGGGAAGTCGAACTCGCCATTATCATCGGCACCAAGGCCAAGTATGTCACCGAAGCCGACGCGCTGAAGCATGTCGCAGGCTACGCGGTCTGCAACGACGTGTCAGAGCGTTATTTCCAGATCGAGCGCGGCGGACAGTGGACCAAGGGCAAGTCGCACGACACCTTCGGACCGGTCGGCCCGTGGCTGGTGACCACGGATGAAATCGCGGACGTGCACAAGCTCGGCATGTGGCTCGACGTCAACGGCACGCGTTGCCAGACCGGCTCGACAGCGACCATGATCTTCAATGTGCCGAAGATCATCTCCTATGTCTCCGGGCTGATGACGCTGTATCCCGGCGACATCATCACCACCGGCACGCCGCCCGGCGTCGGCATGGGCATGAAGCCGCAGAAATTCCTCAACGTCGGCGACGTCGTCACCCTCGGCATCGATGGCCTCGGCGCGCAGCGTCAGGAAATCGTCGCGGCCTGATCGCCAACACGTTCATGGCTCCGGCGTGCGCGCCGGAGCCCGCTGCTCATTTCTCGAATTCAGGGACGCTCCATGAAGCTTGCCTATTCGCCGGCATCGCCGTTCGCACGCAAGATCCGCATCGCCGCCATGGAGCTTGGGCTGTTCGACAGGATCGAGTTTATCGTTCCGATCAAGGCGATCCCGGTCACCGAGAACGAAGAATACGCACGCAACGTCTCGCCGCTGCGCAAGATCCCGGCGCTGATCCTCGACAGTGGTCAGGTCATCGTCGATTCCTACGTGATCGCCGAGTATCTCGACGAACTCGGCGGCGGCAAGCTGATCCCCGCGTCGGGACCCGCGAAGTGGCAGGTCAAGACCGACCACTCCATCCTGCAGGGCATGCTCGATGCGCTGCTGCTGTGCCGCTACGAGAGAATGCTGCGGCCGAAGGAATTGCTCTGGGCCGGATGGGCGGACGATCAGTTCAAGCGCGCATGGGATGGTCTGGCGCGCTACGAGGCGCATCCCGACGTGCTGAACCGCCCGCTGGACATCGTACAGATCGGCATCGTCTGCGTGCTCGGCTATCTCGACTTCCGATTTCCCGATTGCGGCTGGCGCAAAACCTTTCCGAAGCTCGACGCGTTCCATGAAAAAATGATGCAGCGAGACTCGGTGAAGAACACCGTTCCGCCGCCGGCCTGATCAAGGACAGGCGATGAGCGACCGCGCAGACGAGAGCGAGTTCAAATCTTGGCACGCGGTCGCCGATCTCTACCACGCCTATTTCACCGGGCTGATCATGTCGCTGGTGACACGGCGCAGCACCGCCGACGCCGCGGAGTTTGTGTTCCGCGTTTTCCGGCGCCAGCACCACGAGCGCTTTCTTGCCGGCATTGAGAAGTTCGGCCTGAGCAAGGCGCCGCATGCGGTGGCCGCCGCGCAGTATCATTATCTCAGCAACCAGATCGGCGGCGTGAACGTCGAATATATGCGCGAGTCCGATCGCAAGGCCTGGATCCGCTATCCGCCGCCGCGCTGGGTCTGGCGCGGCACCGCGATCTGCGCAATTCCCGGCGAAGTTTCGGCCGCGATGCTGCGCGGCTGGCACGCCCATAACGGCGTCTCGTTCAAAAATCCGCGGATGGGTTTCGTCTGCACCAAGCAGACCGTCGACGGCCAGAACGGCCTCGAAGGCTTCTATTACGAATACGACCGCGATCTTTTGCCTGATGAGCGGCTGGTGTTCGCGCGGCATCTCGAAGCCCCGCTGTTCGATCCGGCTGTTGCGCCGAAGCTCGCGACCGACACATGGCCGCGCGCGCGGCTGGAAAAGGCCTATCGCAACTATGCGATGGAATATGTCCGTTCCGCGCTGCCGGTGATCGTCAACCAGTTCAGCCCCTCCGATGCGGGTCATTTGTTATATCTGACCGGCAAGCTGGTCGGCATGCAGTTCTATCCCGACATCGCTGCGAGTTTCCCCGCAGCACATGACGCCGGTCCGCAAGGCTTCGGCGCCTTCCTGCTCGAATTCCTGCGCGCCGAAGGCGACGAGGCCGATCTCGCTCAGACGCGTGGCGGAATCACGGTCTCACAGAGGCAATGGGGACTGATCGCGGGCGTTCCCGATTATCATCCGATGTGCCTGCGCGCGCTGAGCGGATTGATCGAAGGCCTGATGACTGCACGTGACCGCCGCCTGTCGCTGGATTTCTCGGCCGATTCAGATCGCGCGCCGGGTCCGCTGACATGGACCATCACACAGAAGCCGCTTGCAGCGACCGATGACGGACGGTTTCCGGCGTAGCGTCTTTCCGCTCGTTCTCGCGCAAGCGCACGTTCCAACGACATCGCTCTCGCGGCGCAAATCAATGCGTCCGAGCCTTGCTCATCCCGCCAAGCGGGCGGTGGAGCGGCGGGAGGCGCCAAGGTGCTTGCGAGGCACCTTTGGCGAACCCTTGCGATCGGGCTCGCCGCGCAGCCTTGCGAGGGCCGCGCGCGCCTGATGCGACAGGCGCTGCGCCTCCCGGCGCTCCACCGTCGTCCCTCAGGGCCAAACCGCGGTGCTCATGAAACATCGCGGCCTGTATTTAATAGGAATATAATCTCAGGTAAAAGAAGTCAAGCCCGCTCCAGCGCGGCGCGATCCCATTTGCCGGCATTGGCGGCCGCCTTATAGGTGCTCTGGAAAAACGCGAGCAGCATTGCATCGGGATCGGCGGACATCCGCACCGCGTCGTAATCCAGAACGAACTCCTGAAGATTCGGATCGAACGATGCCTGCGGCGGCCGCAGCGGCGCGGCGGCAAATCCTTCCGGCGCAGGATAGGCGTAAGAGTAGAACGCCGCCTTGCCGAAGCCGCCATTGCCGGGCCAGAAACCGCAGCTCGAGACTTCGTGCGAATAGGCCTCGACCG
>NZ_JBXANK010000003.1:0-490000 GCF_058801645.1 Afipia sp. GW822-FHT03D08 | reverse complement strand
AGTTTTGCAAAACGCTTTGTGGCGATCCTGCTCGGATCGATCTTCTCTTTACGATGTCAGAAATCACGCAGGCAGAGTCTTGGTGAAGACATTCTGCATGCGAAACGATGTTTCGCGGACGATTGTTTGACGCGCATTGTCGCATCGGCAACCCAGCCTCTGGTGGAGGCAGACGGGATCGAACCGACGACCTCATGCTTGCAAAGCACGCGCTCTCCCAGCTGAGCTATGCCCCCGTTCCAGAAGACGAATGCTCGAAAGCCGACTGAAGAGACGCATGGCGCAATCAAAGTGGTGGGCCTGGGAAGACTTGAACTTCCGACCTCACGCTTATCAAGCGCGCGCTCTAACCAACTGAGCTACAAGCCCTAACGACCATGTCCATTAAAGGATATGAGGCTCAAGCTGGCGCACCTTGTCTGATGACAAGACGCTGCAGCGCCGCCCCTGGCGCGTGTTCGTCCGCGAAGAAAGAGAAACGAAGACGGCGGTGTCCCGCCAATGCAGCTCAGCGATTGATCCAATCACTGGCCACTGATGTTTCTAAAACGAACCGATAGCTGCCGAAGCAATCTGAAGGTTCATCCTTAGAAAGGAGGTGATCCAGCCGCAGGTTCCCCTACGGCTACCTTGTTACGACTTCACCCCAGTCGCTGACCCTACCGTGGCCGGCTGCCCCCTTTCGGTTAGCGCACCGTCTTCAGGTAAAACCAACTCCCATGGTGTGACGGGCGGTGTGTACAAGGCCCGGGAACGTATTCACCGTGGCATGCTGATCCACGATTACTAGCGATTCCAACTTCATGGGCTCGAGTTGCAGAGCCCAATCCGAACTGAGACGGCTTTTTGAGATTTGCGAAGGGTTGCCCCTTAGCGTCCCATTGTCACCGCCATTGTAGCACGTGTGTAGCCCAGCCCGTAAGGGCCATGAGGACTTGACGTCATCCCCACCTTCCTCGCGGCTTATCACCGGCAGTCTCCTTAGAGTGCTCAACTAAATGGTAGCAACTAAGGACGGGGGTTGCGCTCGTTGCGGGACTTAACCCAACATCTCACGACACGAGCTGACGACAGCCATGCAGCACCTGTGCTCTATGCCCCGAAGGGAAGGTTCCATCTCTGGTACCGGTCATAGACATGTCAAGGGCTGGTAAGGTTCTGCGCGTTGCGTCGAATTAAACCACATGCTCCACCGCTTGTGCGGGCCCCCGTCAATTCCTTTGAGTTTTAATCTTGCGACCGTACTCCCCAGGCGGAATGCTTAAAGCGTTAGCTGCGCCACTGAAAAGTAAACTTTCCAACGGCTGGCATTCATCGTTTACGGCGTGGACTACCAGGGTATCTAATCCTGTTTGCTCCCCACGCTTTCGTGCCTCAGCGTCAGTATCGGGCCAGTGAGCCGCCTTCGCCACTGGTGTTCTTGCGAATATCTACGAATTTCACCTCTACACTCGCAGTTCCACTCACCTCTCCCGAACTCAAGATCTTCAGTATCAAAGGCAGTTCTGGAGTTGAGCTCCAGGATTTCACCCCTGACTTAAAGACCCGCCTACGCACCCTTTACGCCCAGTGATTCCGAGCAACGCTAGCCCCCTTCGTATTACCGCGGCTGCTGGCACGAAGTTAGCCGGGGCTTATTCTTGCGGTACCGTCATTATCTTCCCGCACAAAAGAGCTTTACAACCCTAGGGCCTTCATCACTCACGCGGCATGGCTGGATCAGGCTTGCGCCCATTGTCCAATATTCCCCACTGCTGCCTCCCGTAGGAGTTTGGGCCGTGTCTCAGTCCCAATGTGGCTGATCATCCTCTCAGACCAGCTACTGATCGTCGCCTTGGTGAGCCGTTACCTCACCAACTAGCTAATCAGACGCGGGCCGATCTTTCGGCGATAAATCTTTCCCCGTAAGGGCTTATCCGGTATTAGCACAAGTTTCCCTGTGTTGTTCCGAACCAAAAGGTACGTTCCCACGCGTTACTCACCCGTCTGCCGCTGACGTATTGCTACGCCCGCTCGACTTGCATGTGTTAAGCCTGCCGCCAGCGTTCGCTCTGAGCCAGGATCAAACTCTCAAGTTGGACTTGAAACTTTAAACCGGCTGATCACAACGTTTGACGAGGTCCCACCATTGTTAGCCGAAGCCAACATGCTGTCTGCGATTCACATCGCTGACAACGATGGTGTAACCTTTAAAACGTGTACCGCCGAAGTCTTTCGTCCGGTCCCAACCAATTGAAAAACCGAAGCTTCCCAACCTGCCGAGACCCGCAAGGACTCCGCCGTCCACGTTTCTCTTTCTTCATCTTTACTTGTCAAACAGCCCGAAACCCGAGGGTTTCACTCGCCCGTGGCCGGGCGAAAAATCTTTCGGTCTCTATTTAAAGAGACCCTGCAACCTATCCGACGCCGAATGACAACCGACAACTATCGGCTGTTTGTTCACTCGTCTAGGAGAGGAGCTTGACAGGCGCGGAAGCTTGCCTGGGCTGTGGGCCCCGGCGCCGCCGCGCTCAGTGGTCGGGTTATAGGCCCTGCCGTCTGAGCTTGTCAACGCCCATGTCAAAAAATCGTCGCAACGCACCCAAGAAAATCGAATCGCTGAGAAGTCCTGATTTATCAGGGGTTCGCGCCGTACTTGAGCCACATTCCTGCGACGTCCTGCACAGGAAATATGCCTTGGCCGGACAAATACCAGTATAGTTTGGCTGGTCAGGTTGAAAGATTCGGCGATGACTTTGGCGATGACTTGGGATCGTCGCCTGACTTGGGATGAAAAACACCGACGAGTTGCGCGACATTGACGTCAGGCCCGTTTCGCCAGCACCTTGGCGCGCGACAAAAACGACAGTGACGGCAAAATAACCAGACGCTATTGGCTCGAAGCTGTCCCACCTTGGGATGTGGGCCGCACGACCGGCGAACTGGAAGCTCGTTGAGCGACGACCGACGACGACACTTACGACGACTTGGACTTGCTACGAGAAGACTTGCGGGGGGAAGGCAGTTTTGAACCACGGGACGTCACGCGGGGGCAATTACGGGCGTGCCGGGATCATTGATCTCGGTCACGAGCCACCGCTGTCAGTTGACGGTTCGGAAGCCGCTGTCATCGACCGCCGCCGCGTCTCCGTACAGTGGTTTAGCGGCACGATTCTCACCGGTCTGTGCGGCGCGGCTTTGATCGGCGGCGCCGTTTTCGCGTCGCTCGACGGCGAAATGACCTTCGCCAAGGTTCCTGAGCGCGTCGAAGGCGCACTGCGCGGCGCATTCGGCGCCAATGACAAGGGCGCCGTCGCACGCAAGAGCGATCGCCTTCCGCCCCCCAGCGATTCGGCCGCCGCGCGCCAGGTGATTCGCGTTTCGACAGCCGTGCGCGCCGGCGGACGCGACGTGATGCGGGTACGCCCGTTCGTCCGCATTGCCGGCAACCTGTCGCTGACGACCAGCGATCTTTCTGCCAAGGTTCCCGCCTTCAACGCCCAGCGCATGCTGACCGATGTAGGCACGGCCGCCCCTGCGGACGGCGACGATTCGCAAAATCCCAATGCCGCCGAGCCGGATGCCGAAGTCTCGTTTGTAACGCGCGACCTCGCCCAGGTGCTTCCCCGGGCCAAGATCGCCGCCAGTGTGGCGATCGACGAGGTGCTGCTGCGGGTGCGCGACGCTTCAAGCTGGCGCGGCAACAGCGCCGTCAAATATGCGTCGACCATGCCGACCGATCTCAAGATGGCCTACGCCGCGGAAGGCACGCCGGACCCCTATGCCGGCTTCGAGACCCGCGTGGTGCCGGAAAACGTGACACTGCTGCCGAAAACCAAGGATCAGATCACCGGCGGCAACCCCTCCAGCGAAAAAATCCACATCGTCAAAAAGGGCGACACCGTGCAGTCGATCCTGCGCGATCTGGGCGCCAGCCCCGGCGAAGCCCTCGCCATCGCCAACAATCTCGGCGCGCGCGGCCGCGACGGCGGGTTGAGGGAAGGCCAGAAGCTGCGCATCATGATGGCGGGCACCGGTCCGGGACTTCAACGCCAGCAGCCGGTCCGGGTGATCGTCGCCAACGAAACCACGATTGAAGCCGTGGCCGCACTTTCGGATCTCGGCAAATACGTCGCCGTCGATCCCCAGAGCTTCAACACCGTCACCGAAACCGCGAACACGAATGACGATGACGACGATGATGACGGCACCGGCGTGCGGCTCTACCAGAGCATTTACGAGACCGCGCTGCGCAACAAGGTTCCGGCGACCGTCATCGAGGACATGATCCGCATCTACTCCTACGACGTCGATTTCCAGCGCAAGGTCCAGGCCGGCGACTCGTTCGAGGTGTTCTTCGCCGGCGAAGACGAGACACCGGTCAACAACGAAAAGACCGAAGTGCTCTACGCCTCCCTCACAGTCGGCGGCGAAACCAAGAAATACTACCGCTTCCAGGCGCCGGACGATTCCATCGTCGACTACTACGACGAGACCGGAAAGAGCGCGAAGAAGTTCCTGGTCCGCAAACCCGTCAGCAACGCCATCATGCGCTCCGGCTTCGGCGGCCGCCGTCACCCGATTCTCGGCTACACCAAGATGCACACCGGCGTGGACTGGGCGGCTCCTTACGGCACGCCGATCTTCGCATCGGGCAACGGCGTGATCGAAAAGGCCGGATGGGAAGGCGGCTACGGCAAATATATCCGCGTCAAGCATCCCAACGGATACGAAACCGCCTACGGTCACATGACCGCGTTCGCCAAGGGCATGGAGCCCGGCAAGCGCGTGCGGCAGGGCCAGGTGATCGGCTTTGTCGGCTCGACCGGCCTGTCCACCGGCGCGCACGTGCACTACGAAATTCTGGTCAACGGCCGCTTCGTCGATCCGATGCGCATCAAGCTGCCGCGCGGCCGCTCCCTCGAAGGGCCGATGCTGGCGAGCTTTGAAGCCGAACGCGACCGGCTGGACGGCATGATCAGCAACCGTCCCGGCGTCAATCGTCCGCAGCCGCAGGCCGCCAAGGGCCAGAAGACGGCGCAGGCCAACGACCGCTAAATTTCACGACAAATATTTTTCGTTTAAAGCAACGCATGCCGTTTGCATCGCGCGTGGAATGCAATGCTGGTTTTGATTGCCCAGCAAAACGACGCGACAAATACTCCCTGCACAAGACTTAAAAACAGTCGGGAGGCTATCGCCATGATCCATGGGTTTGTCGCCTCCGCGGCTCATGGCCGGGCCTGTCACGGCCATCCCGACGAATAGGGCATTGTGCCCAACCCATCGGGATCACCGGGACAGCGGAGCGACACCGTTCTTCGAACGGCTATGCCCCGTGATGACAGAGTGCGCAGTCCTTAGTTCAGCTTGCTCTTCGGCACCGGCGGCATCTCGCTATCGATCTTTGCAAGCTGACCGTTGAAGGTCAGACCCGCATCGGTCGCCGAGACGGCGACGTTTTCACCGTCATGGATGCGGCCGGACAGGATCATTTCCGCCAGCGGGTCCTGCAGCGCGCGCTGGATCGCACGCTTGAGAGGACGCGCTCCGTAAGCCGGATCCCATCCCTTCGCAGCCAGCCAGTCGCGCGCCTTGTCATCGAGCGTCAGCGTGATCTTGCGATCCGCCAGCAGCTTCAGCAGCCGCCGCATCTGGATATCGACAATGCGGCCCATCTCGGTCCGCTGCAGCCGGTGGAACAGGATGATCTCGTCGATACGGTTGAGGAATTCCGGACGGAAACTCGCCCGCACCACCGCCATCACCTGATCGCGCACCGCCGACGTATCCTCGCCCTCTCCCTGGCTGACCAGAAATTCGGAGCCAAGGTTCGAGGTCATGATGATCAGCGTGTTGCGGAAATCGACGGTGCGGCCCTGACCATCGGTCAGGCGGCCGTCGTCGAGCACCTGCAGCAGCACGTTGAACACATCGGGATGCGCCTTCTCGATCTCGTCGAACAGCACTACCTGGTACGGCCTGCGCCGCACCGCTTCGGTGAGCGCGCCGCCTTCGTCATAACCCACATAGCCCGGAGGCGCGCCGATCAGCCGCGCGACCGAGTGCTTCTCCATGTATTCGGACATGTCCATGCGCACCAGCGCCGTCTCGTCGTCGAACAGATATTCGGCGAGTGCCTTGGTCAGTTCGGTCTTGCCGACGCCTGTCGGGCCGAGGAACATGAACGAGCCGATCGGACGATTGGGGTCCTGCAGGCCGGCGCGCGAACGCCGCACCGCAGTCGATACCGCGCTGACAGCTTCGGCTTGGCCGATCACGCGCTCCGCAAGCTGCAGCTCCATCTTGAGCAGCTTCTCGCGTTCGCCTTCCAGCATCTTGTCGACCGGAATGCCGGTCCAGCGCGACACCACCTGCGCGACATGGCTGGACGTGACAGCCTCTTCGAGCACGACGTTGCCGGCCTTCTCGCTCTCTTCCAGCGCCTTCAGCTTCTTTTCCAGTTCGGGGATCCGGCCATAGGCGAGCTCGCCCGCCTTCTGGAATTCGCCGCGACGCTGCGCGTCGGCGAGTTCCTGGCGCGCCTGCTCCAGTTCGCTCTTGACCTTCTGGGCATTGGACAGCTTGTCACGCTCCGACTGCCACTTCGCAGTCAGTGCAGCGCCCTTCTCCTCAAGGTCGGCCAACTCCTTCTCGAGCCGCTGCAAGCGATCCTTCGACGCCGAATCGGTTTCCTTCTTCAGCGCCTCCTGCTCGATCTTCAGCCGCACGATCTCGCGATCGATGTTGTCGAGCTCTTCCGGCTTGGAATCGATCTGCATCTTCAGCCGCGCCGCGGCTTCGTCGATCAGGTCGATCGCCTTGTCCGGCAGAAAACGGTCGGTGATGTAGCGGTTCGACAGCGTTGCCGCAGCCACGATCGCGGAATCCGTGATGCGGACACCGTGATGCAGCTCGTACTTTTCCTTCAGGCCGCGCAGGATCGACACCGCGTCTTCGACGGTGGGCTCGGAGACAAACACCGGCTGGAAACGGCGGGCCAATGCGGCGTCCTTCTCGACATGCTTGCGGTATTCGTCGAGCGTGGTCGCGCCGATACAATGCAGTTCGCCGCGCGCCAGCGCGGGCTTCAGCAGGTTGGACGCATCCATCGCGCCATCGGCTTTTCCGGCGCCGACCAGCGTGTGCATCTCGTCGATGAACAGGATGATCTGGCCGTCCGAACTGGTGACTTCCGAGAGCACAGCCTTCAGCCGCTCCTCGAACTCGCCGCGGTACTTCGCACCTGCGATCAGCGCGCCCATGTCGAGCGACAGCACCTTCTTGTCCTTGAGACCTTCCGGGACGTCACCGTTGATGATGCGCAGCGCGAGGCCTTCGACGATGGCGGTCTTGCCGACGCCGGGCTCGCCGATCAGCACCGGATTGTTCTTGGTCCGGCGCGACAGAACCTGAATGGTGCGGCGGATTTCCTCGTCACGGCCGATCACCGGGTCGAGCTTGCCGTCATGCGCGGCCTCGGTCAGGTCGCGGGCATATTTCTTCAGTGCGTCATAGGCGTTTTCCGCCGACGCGCTGTCAGCGGTGCGGCCCTTGCGCAGGGCGTTGATCGCAGCATTAAGATTCTGCGGCGTGACGCCGCCTTTGGCGAGCAGCGCGCCCGCGTCGCTGTCCTTGTCGGCCGCGAGCGCCTGAAGCAGCCGCTCAACGGTGACGAAGCTGTCGCCGGCCTTCTCGGCCGCCTGCTCGGCGGCATCGAAAGCGCGCGCCGTCGCCGGGGCCAGGTAAACCTGTCCCGCTCCTGCGCCTGACACTTTCGGCATTTTCGCCAGCGCATCCTCGGTGGCCTTCAGGATCGCGCGCGAATTGCCGCCGGAGCGATCAATCAGACCGCCCGCAAGACCTTCGCTGTCGTCGAGAAGCACTTTCAGGATATGCAGGGGCGTGAATTGCTGATGGCCCTCACGCATGGCCAACGTCTGTGCCGACTGGATGAATCCCTTCACACGGTCGGTATATTTTTCAATGTTCATTTCGGGTTTCCCTCAGCCTGCCATTGTCCGCCCCGAAGGCACGGATATTAGCATCTTCAATGGGGTTCCGCCGCCGGCATTGACGTTCCTCAACCCGTGGCGGGGACCGGCGTTGCACCGGCCTGAGCGTCATGTGGGAACTGCGGCGCGCCTGTGAAAGAGGCAGGGCTGAAAATTCGGCGAAAGTGGCGGGAAGCCGCGAATCCACCTAAGAACCGGGAATGACAAACACCACCGCAACCCTCCAGAGCATCTATCGCTATCCCGTCAAAGGCCTGTCGCCGGAATTGCTCCCGAATGTCGCCTTGCAGGCAGGCCGAACCTTGCCCGCCGACCGCCGCTACGCGATCGAGAACGGCCCGATCGGCTTCGAGCCTGCCAATCCGAAGTATTTTCCGAAAATCCGTTTTTTAATGCTGATGCGGAACGAGCGTCTCGCCGGACTTCAGACCCGGTTCGACGACGCCAGCAATACTCTGACGATCGAGTACAACGGCGCGGAAGCCGCGCGCGGCAATCTGGAGACCCCGGAAGGGCGCGCGGCCATCGAGACGTTCTTCGCGGAGAATTTTTCGCCGGAGTTGAAGGGGCCGCCGAAGGTCCTCTCTGCTCCCGGTCACAGCTTTTCGGACGTCGCCGCCAAGGTGGTGTCGATCATCAATCTGGCCAGCGTGGCCGCCATTGAGACCATTGTCGGCCAGCCGGTCAATCCGCTGCGCTTTCGCGGCAATCTCTATGTCAGCGGCTGGCCCGCATGGCACGAGTTCGATCTCTTGGAAAAAGAACTGACGATCGGCGATACGCGGCTCAAGGTGATCAAGCGGATCGTCCGCTGTGCCGCCGTCAATGTCGATCCGGTCACCGCAGAACGGGACCTGAATATCCCGCACGCACTGATGCAAATGTTCGATCACGCCGATTGCGGCGTCTACGCCGAAGTGATCGCCGGCGGCACCATTGCCGCCGGCGATACCATCACAGAACTCAGCTCGACGGCATGACGTAGGCGTAGACCCGCCCACGCGAATAGGTGGCCTCGGCGACGCGGTGGCCATGGTTGCCCGAGATCACGATCGGATTGCCCTTGGGGTCGATGCCGCTGACGATCCCGACATGACCGCCACGGCGGCCACGCGACATCACCGCGATAGCGCCGACCTGCGGGCCCGAGATGCGCTGGCCGTAGCCCGCGAACGAACGCGCCATGTCGGAGCCGGTGCCTTTGTGGCCGGAACGCTCAAGAACCATGTTCATGAAGCGCGCGCACCAGAGGCTGGAGCGGCCCGTCGGATTTCCGCTGCCGATATAACGCCGCGCTTCGGCGACGACATTCGATCCGCCGAAGCCGCCACCGAAGCCCTGCGAAGCTGACGCTTCCGCAGCCGCTGCGTAACGCCCGCGCCGCGCATGATGGCGAGTGCTATGGCCGTAATGCTTCCTGGCGTGATGCTTGGAATGGTGAGCGTGAGTGTACCGGCTTGCTCCGTGATGCGGTCTCGCCGAAGCCGGAGTTGCCAGTGCGACGATTGCCACCGAACACAGCGCCAGCGCGGCGCCTCGAAGTGGCAGGCGAAGTTTACGCGATAGAGTCATCCATTATTCCTCGTGACACCCCCTGTGCCCATCGTTCGCACGCGAACGACATTCCGCAGCGCAAAAAACGGGTGGGTGTGACGAGAGCAAGACAGGAAAAGGCGCTCGCGGATTCATTTCGCGGCGATAACGGGATCATTTCACGGCGAGAATGCGAACATACATGGCCACATTGGAGCCGCGAATATTAATCGCGGCGCGTGAGCAGGAAGACGCCCTGCTCGCCGAACATGTTCCAGAACCACCACGGTGCGTTGAGCCGCAGCGGCCGGCCATAGAGATCGAGCGCAACAGCGCGCTCCATGTTGACGTTGATCTCGTTACAGAGCTGCACGAAATCCTTGATGGTGCAGAAATGGATGTTCGGCGTGTCGTACCATGTCGCCGGCAGATTGTCGGTACGCGGCATCTGGCCCTTCACCAGCAACTGGAGACGCATTTTCCAGTGGCCGAAATTCGGAAACGACACGATGGCGCGATGGCCGATGCGCAGCAGGTTTTCCAGCACCACGCGCGGCTGGCGCGTCGCCTGCAGGGTCTGCGACAGGATCACGTAATCGAACGCATCGTCGGGATAATTGATCAGATCGGTGTCGGCGTCGCCCTGCACCACCGCGAGGCCCTTGGCGACGCAGCGGTTGACGCCCTCGCGCGACAGTTCGATGCCGCGCCCGTCGACGCCGCGTGTTTCCAGAAGCCGCAGCAGATCGCCTTCGCCGCAGCCGACATCAAGCACCCGTGAGCCGGGCTCCACCATCTGCGCGACCAGCAGATGGTCGGCGCGATAGCCGTTCTCGGTGACGGGAAGAACCGCGGTCGGCCGGAACGCCTGATCCTGAATTGTCATCCTGGCGCTCCTACCTGCTGGCCGAGGTCAGGCCGTGCGCCGACGCAGCCGATTCCAGGAATGCGCGGGAAATCTCGATGAACTCGGGCACGTCGAGCAGGAACGCATCGTGTCCCCTGTCGGTCTCGATTTCCGCGAACGACACCCGCGCGCTGCCGGCGTTGAGCGCGTGCACCACCGCACGCGCCTCCGATGTCGGAAACAGCCAGTCGCTGGTGAACGACACCACGCAGAAGCGCGTGCGGGT
This sequence comes from Afipia sp. GW822-FHT03D08, assembly GCF_058801645.1. Taxonomy (NCBI): domain Bacteria; kingdom Pseudomonadati; phylum Pseudomonadota; class Alphaproteobacteria; order Hyphomicrobiales; family Nitrobacteraceae; genus Afipia; species Afipia sp. GW822-FHT03D08. The sequence goes on along the minus strand of NZ_JBXANK010000003.1, from coordinate 479,340 downwards.
GCCGCGCCAGGCTTCCGCCAGCACTCCATTGTGATCGGCGGCGATGTCGAAATAATCCATCGCACGCGTCAGATAGAGATAGCTGTTGGCGTCGAAGCGCTCGACGAACGACGAGCCCTGATGGCGGAGATAGCTTTCCACCTCGAAGTCCGCATCGAACGAGAACGTCGGCACCTCGCGGTCCTGCAGCCGCCGGCCGAACTTGCGATGCAGCGCCGCGTCGGAGAGATAGGTGATGTGCGCGGCCATGCGCGCGACACCGAGCCCGCGGTGCGGATGGGCGCCGTCCTCAAAATAACGCCCGCCGCGCCAGTCCGGATCGGCCATCACTGCCTGACGGCCGAGTTCGTGGAATGCGATGTTCTGCGCCGAATGCCGCGTGCTGCACGCCACCGCGAGCGCAGAGAACACGCGTTCGGGATAGGCCGCCGTCCATTGCAGCGCCTGCATGCCGCCCATCGAGCCCCCGACCACGGCGAACAGTTTGTCGATGCCGAGATGATCGAGCAGCATCGCCTGCGCCCGCACCATGTCGGGAATGGTGATGACGGGAAAATCCAGTCCCCACAGTTTACCGGTGGCGGGATTTGTCGACGACGGACCCGTGGAGCCCATGCAGCCGCCGACCACGTTGGCGCACACGACGTAATAGCGATCGGTGTCGATCGGCTTGCCGGGGCCGACCAGCGTCTCCCACCAGCCCCGCTTGCCGGTGACCGGGTGCACGTTCGCGACATGCTGATCCCCGGTGAGCGCATGGCAGATCAGAATGGCGTTGGAGCGGTCGGCGTTGAGCTGGCCGTAGGCCTGATAGGCAATTTGGAATGGCGCGAGATCGATGCCGCAGTCCAGCCGCAGCGGCTTGTCCGCACCGAACTGCGCAACCAGCGATGACGGATGATCCGCCTCGTGCGCGCGTTCAGCGGCCGCAGTATCGCTCTTCAACGGTTTGACATTAACCATCTTGTTACTGGCCTCCTCAGCAGGTCGCGAAGACCAACATCGGAAATCAGGCCATAAAAAACCCGGCCTGAAACGAGGTTCGGCCGGGATCACTTATGTCCCCGGCCTGTTTAGCGAGTTGTTTAACGTGGCTGCAAGCCGGCCGGCTCAAATGACCACAGAATGGCTAAGTTACTAGTCACGAACGGCCTTTTCGTCAAGCTGCACCGCGACATCGCAAGGCCACCCTGCTTTGGTGTGAGGCCAGAATTGCCAATGTTTTCTTTGCTTTCAGGCGCTCTCCTGCCTATCAATGCGCCCGACAAATCCCGTTTTCGATGAATTCCGGAAGGCCTTCGCGCCGCAAGCCGCGTTCGGACCCAGGTTGAACCGATGACCAAGCAACCGCCATCACTGCAGGACCTGCGCCGCGAAATCGATTCCATCGATGAGCAGGTGCACGAACTGCTGATGAAGCGCGGCGACATCATCGACCGCCTGATCTCGGTGAAGAAGACGCAGGAAGTCGGCTCGGCGTTCCGGCCCGCGCGCGAAGCCGACATGATGCGCCGTCTGGTGCAGCGTCATCGCGGCATACTGCCGCTGGACACCGTGGAGAGCATCTGGCGCGTCATCATCTCGACGTTCACTTACGTCCAGGCACCGTTCTCGGTGCATGCCGACCTGTCTGCCGGCGAGTCCGCGATGCGGGATTCGGCGCGGTTTCATTTCGGTTTTACCGTTCCGTTTCTGGCGCACTTCAATGCCGAAGCCGCGGTGGAGGCCGTTGCAAAGTCAAAGGGCGATCTCGCGTTGATCTCGGCGGTCAGCAGCCGTCTGCCGTGGTGGATCGCGCTCGAGCCTGCGGCCGCGCCGAAGATCATCGCGCGCCTGCCGTTCGTCGAGCGCGCCGATCATCCGGCCGCGCTGCCGGTGTTCGTGGTGTCGCGCGTCGCCGCCGATGCGATGGTCACCGAGGTCGGGATGTGGAGCGTGCGCGTGTCCGGCTGGAGCGCGGATGTCGCGCGTGCGCTGTCGCCGTTTTCCGAGATTATCGCCGTCCCCGACACCGCGTCCGACGGCGCCGCCTTGCTGATCTCGGTTCCGGGCCCGGATGGCCTTGCGAAAATCACCGCTGCGCTGATCGCGGCCGGAGCATCGGTGCGTTCATCGGCTCTCGTCGGGAGCCATGCAACGCGCTATACGGTGCCGCCTGCCACTACGTCCAAATAGTCTTCTTTCGGAGTTGAGTTGATGTCTCGTCCTGTGCCGAAGCCAGGAATTCTCGATATTGCGCCTTACACGCCGGGCAAGAGCGGCGCCGGGCTGACCGGCCGCGTCTTCAAGCTGTCCGCGAACGAGACCCCGCTCGGGCCGTCGCCGAAAGCCATTGCCGCTTACAAGGCCGCAGCCGATCATCTGGAGGATTACCCGGAAGGCACCTCGCGCGCGCTGCGCGAAACCATCGGACGCACCTACGGCCTCGATCCCGACCGCATCATCTGCGGCGCGGGTTCGGACGAACTGCTGAACTATCTCGCGCACACCTATCTCGGCCCCGGCGACGAGGCGATCCACACCACCCACGGCTTTCTGGTTTACCCGATCGCGACCATGGGCAACGGCGCCATCAATGTGATCGCGGCGGAGAAGAACTACACCGCCGACGTCGATGCGATCCTCGCCGCGGTGACGCCGCGCACCAAGATGGTTTGGCTGGCCAATCCGAACAACCCGACCGGCACCTATGTGCCGTTCGACGAGGTCAAGCGCCTGCGCGCGGGACTGCCGTCGCATGTGCTGCTGGTGATCGACGCGGCCTATTCTGAATACGTCTCGAAGAACGACTATGAGGCCGGCATCGAGATGGTGGCCACCACCGACAACACGGTGATGACGCGCACCTTCTCGAAGATTCACGGCCTCGCGGCGCTGCGCGTCGGCTGGATGTACGGCCCTGCCAACATCATCGATGCGGTGAACCGCATTCGCGGCCCGTTCAATGTCTCGACGCCCGCCTCCGAAGCAGCCATCGCGTCGCTGGAAGACACCGAGCATCAGAACCAGTCCCGCGCGCATAACGACACCTGGCGCACCTGGCTGACCGATGAAATCGGCAAGCTCGGGCTTGAGGTGACGCCGAGCGTGGCGAACTTCGTGCTGATCCACTTCCCGCAAACGAAGGGCAAGACGGCGGAAGATGCCGACGCGTTCCTCACCAGGCGCGGGCTGATCCTGCGCGCGCTGAAGAACTACAAGCTGCCGCATGCCCTGCGCATGACCGTCGGCACCGAGGAAGCCAACCGCCTCGTGGTTGCGGCGCTTGCCGAATTCATGGGGCAGAAGTGAGTACCACACCCATGTTCGGACGGATCGCGCTGATCGGCTTCGGCCTGATCGGCGGCTCGATCGCGCGCGCGGCGCGCGCTCAGGGGCTTGCCGGCGAGATCGTGACCACAGCGCGTTCGCCGGCGACCCGCGCCCGGGTGCAGGAGCTTGGCCTCGTCGATCGCGTGGTGGAGACGAACGCGGAGGCCGTGAAGGACGCTGACCTCGTGATCCTGTCCATCCCGGTCGGCGCGTGTGGACCGGTCGCGGAGGAAATTGCGCCGCATCTCAAACCGGGCGCCATCGTCTCCGATGTCGGCTCCGTCAAAGGCATGGTGCTGCGGGATATGTCCGCGCATCTGCCGAAGACCGTGCATTTCGTTCCGGCGCATCCCGTTGCGGGCACCGAACATTCCGGCCCCGATTCAGGCTTCGCCGAACTGTTCATCAACCGCTGGTGCATCCTGACGCCGCCGCCGGACGCCGATCCGGCCGCCGTCGAGAAGCTCGCGGCATTCTGGCGCGCGCTCGGCGCCAATGTCGAGACCATGGCCGCCGATCATCATGACCTCGTGCTCGCCGTCACCAGTCACCTGCCGCATCTGATCGCCTACACCATCGTCGGCACCGCCGATGAACTGGAAGACGTGACGCAGGCGGAAGTGCTGAAATTCTCGGCGGGCGGCTTCCGCGACTTCACCCGCATCGCCGCATCCGACCCGACCATGTGGCGCGACGTGTTCCTTGCCAACAAGGATGCCGTGCTGGAAATGCTCGGCGCGTTTCAGGAAGATCTCTCGAAGCTCACCCGCGCGATCCGGCGCGGCGACGGCGACGCGCTGTTCGATCACTTCACGCGGACCCGCGCGATCCGCCGCGGCATCGTCAGCCTTGGTCAGGAAACCGCCGATCCCGACTTCGGCCGCAAGCATGCAAATTTGCCGAAGCCGGACGGGAAGTAGATTACCTCTGATCTATCAACACGTCATTGCGAGCGTAGCGAAGCAATCCATTCCTGAATCAAAGTGGATTGCTTCGTAGCTTCGCTCCTCGCAATGACGGAAAACTCAAAACAGCGGCGCGGTCTGCGCGATCCGCAGAGGGCCGATGGAAATCACGCCCTCGGTGAATTTCAGCGGAAACGCCCGCGCGGGTTTGCCTTCGAGCGTCGAGGCCTGACCGAGCATGTTGATGCCCGCGACCACGCCGGCATTGGCGTTCTTGCGCGCGACATTGCCGAGGCCCGGAATCATCCGGTCGAGCGCACCGATTACCTTGTTGACGTCCTGTGCGCTGATGCCGGGCGCGATGCGATCGACTGACGATTGCGGCACGCCCTCCATCAGGAGTTTGTCGATGCCAAGCAGCGATACGATGCGCTCAAGCCCGGCAACCGTCATCGTCAGTTCGCCGTCGAGATAACCGGCCGGCGTCAGGGCCAGCGAACCTGCGGCGACCGCGATGGTCTCGCCCTGCTGCACGCGGGACTGGGTGAAGTCGAGACGGCCGCCCGCAGCCTGGATTTCGCGAAAGCGTTCGGGCCAAGGCTTCGGTGCAAAGTCTTTCAGGCCGCGCAGCAACGCGCGGATGTCTGCGTCAAACGGCTCGGCGAGAATCGGATGCAATCCCTGCAGGCTTCCGGCTGTCACCTGAAGCGCGGTTTCCACCACGGGATTGTTGGACAACGAGCCTTCCAGCAGGCGCGTATGCAGCTCGAGATGTTTTGCACGCAACAGTGGCGACTGCGTTGAACCGCTCATGCGATCGAGCGCCGGATCGTCGAACACCAGCGAGACGCGCTGCGGCGTGGGCAGACCGGACGCACTGGCACGGCCTGTGGTCCAGCCGGCGACGAACGACGGCGCTTCGCCCCGGCTTGCGACGGTAGCCGGACCGGTGAATTCGGCGATGATTTTCGTCGGATCGTAAACCTGCGCGACGACCAGAATATCCTTCAAGCGCGCGGTGAGCTGTGTCTGGTCGGCAGTTTGCGACGTCAGCGTCACCACCGGATCGGTGCATCGGACTTCCATGCGGAAGGGGAATCCTGCGACCGAACGATTGGCGCATTCATAGACGCGGCCGGATTTCGCCTCGCGGGTGCGCCACTCGTCGAATTTCTCATCGACATGAGACGCGGCATAGAACCAGAACCCGCTCCACGCCGCGGCTGCGACGAGGACCAGAACAGGCATCACGAAAACGGGCCAGAGGCGGCGGCGCGGAACGGCTGGAGATGTATGCATGGCGGGAGCTAGAGCACCGGAATCAGGCAATTGAAAGATGCACTGTTCTCGTAAATCGCGTTGAAGTCCATATGGTTGCACGCACGTCATCGGGCTGGTAGGCGTGATCGACCAGGTAAACAATCATGGCCGCAAAGATCCTTGCCGAATCCGAGTTTCCCGAGGGCGACCTGTGGGTGTTCGGCTATGGATCGCTGATCTGGAAGCCGGGTTTTGCTTTCCTCGAACAGAAGCCGGCGCGGCTGATCGGCGAGCATCGCTCGCTGTGCATCTACTCGATGGTCCATCGCGGCACCTACGAAAAACCCGGACTGGTGCTGGGGCTCGATCGCGGCGGAGCCTGTCAGGGCGTCGCGTTCCGGGTGGCGGCGGCTGAGCGAAAAGCCACCGTCGCTTACTTGCGCGAACGCGAGCAGGTCACCGGGGTCTATCGCGAAGTCATGCGCTCGGTCTGGCTCAAGGGCGATGCGCGCGTTAGGGCGCTCGCCTATGTCGCCGACCGCAGTCACGATCAGTACGCGGGACGTCTGACCATTGACGAGCAGTTACGGCTCGTCCGCCAAGGTCACGGCGCGTATGGGCCGAACGACGAATACGTCATTGCGACGGTAAGCGCACTGGAGGCGCAAGGCATCCGTGACGCGCCGCTGCATCGTCTCGCGGCGATGCTCCATGGCGAAGGCGCCCTGCACCGCCACAGCTAGTCAATACGATCAGTATCTGACCGACGCTGCCACCGGCGCAGAAAACCCGATCAGGCGCACCTGTTCCTCGCGTCCCGCCTTCACCAGCCGATCGGTCGCCTCTTCGATCGCGGCTTGCAGGCGCGGCGTAAACTCCTGACGCTTCAGACCCGGCGGGATCGGATCGAGGAATTCGATCACGATCGTTCCGGGATAACGCAGGAAAGTCCGGCGCGGCCAGAACAGACCGGAGTTCAGCGCGACGGGAATACAGGGCACGCCGGCCTCGCCATAGATCAGGCTGACGCCATTCTTGTAGTCCGGCGGCGCGCCGACAGCGCGGCGCGTTCCTTCCGGAAAAATTAAGAGCTGACGGCCGCGCCTGATTTCCTCGGCGGCGCGCTTGGTGATGTCGATCAATGTGCGGCCGCCGGCGCTGCGGTTGACGCCGATCATGCCGGCCTTGAGCAGATACCAGCCGAACAGCGGCAGCCATGTCAGTTCGCGCTTGAGGATGTAAAGCGGCTGATCGAAGAATTGCAGCAGCGCGAAGGTTTCCCAGGCCGACTGATGTTTCGAGGCGACGATCAGCGGACCTTTCGGAATTTTATCGAGGCCGCGATATTCGACCCTGGTGTTGCAGATGATCCGCATCCACCAGATGCTCGTCTTGCCCCAGTTGGTCGCGATCCAGACAATGCCCGCGCGCGGCATCGCATACGTCGGGAGTCCGAGGATCACCCAGAAAGCAAGGTTCAGATAGAAAACAACATTATAGAGCAGCGAACGCAAAAATACCGAAACCATCGACAGACCTGATTAGTTAGCGGACGCAGTGGCCGGCTTCGATGGCGGGACAGCCTGTGTGCCGATTTCCGGCATGCCGCCCTGCCCCACGCCGCCGAAAGCGACCCGCGTCTGCGCAAAAACATACTTCGCGTATTCCGATAGCAGGAGCCGCAATGCGGCGCCACTCGTCCACCAGGGCTCCTCGCGCCATTTGTCGCCGACCACGGCAAACGGAACCAGTTCGATATCGGGCATGGCGTGGGACAGTTCAACGATGGCGCGCGGCATGTGATAATTCGACGTCACCACAATCAGGGAGTGGAAGCCGCGCTCGACCACCCAGCGCCGCGTCTCCGTCGCATTGCTGCGGGTATTGACCGCCGACCGGTCCAGATCGACGCAGCAGGTAAGCAGGCGCTGGCTGTCGGGCAGCGTGCGCTGAATATCGCTGTAGCCGTTGGTCGGGTGCACGCCGGAGATCAGCAGCCGCCGGCCATATCCCACCGACAACAATTCCAGCGCGTCCGAGACGCGCGACGAGCCGCCGGTGAGAACCACGATGCCGTCGGCGTTGCGCGACGGCTTTTCCTCGGATGGCGGCACCCGCGACAGGAAGTCGACAAAGCCCAGTCCGATAAAGAGAAGAATTCCGGCACAGGCCAGCATCACGACGCGATGGCGCAAGCGCCCGTGCGTCGGCGTGGTATCCCGGCTGTGTATGGTCTCGGGCAATCTCAACTCGCTCAGGCGCAGATCGCGTTGTCGCGCGGTTCTCAGTCTATATCAAAATCCGGCGCGGCTGTGGCCTCAAACGCCGCCAACACCATGTTTTGACAGGTTATCTTCAGCCGAAGCCGGCGCTTTCCTCGCCTGAAAACACACTCAGTCGATTTCTTCAAGGGTCGCAAACAGCGTTCGCCGCGAAGCCCACGCCGTGACTGCGGCGATCATCAGGGTCTGGGCGGCAAGCGCGAGATAACCCGAGGCCGGCAGCGCGAACGTCCCCAATAGCGCCGCGAACTGATCGCCCACCGGCGTCCCCGAGAACCAGCTTGCGATGGATTCCGAAAATCCGAATGTCAGCATCGCGGCGAGGCCCCCGATCAGACCGCCCTCGAGACCCAGCCGCAGAAAATGGCGGAGGAAACGGTTGGCGATGTAGCGATCCTGCGCACCCACGAAATGCAGCACCTCGACGATCGGCCGGTTGGCCGCCATCGCACCGCGTGTGGCAAACGACACCGAGATTACGGTCGCCACGATCACGAGGATCAGAATGCCGGTGCCGGCCAGAACAATCGCGCCGGTCATCGATCGCATGCGCTCGATCCACGCACGATGATCGTCGATGGTGGCGGACGGCGCGGCCTGCGCGACACTGCGGCGCAGGGCCGCAAGATCCGGCGTCGAACCCGGCGCGACGCGCAGGACGATCACGCGCGGAACGGGAAGATCGTCGAGCGACAGTCCGGTGCCCAGCCACGGCTCCAGAAGCCGCGCCGACTCGGCCTTGCTGAATGGCCGCACTTCCAGAATTCCGGGCTGCGCACGCGCCGCATCGATGACGCTGCGAACATCGCGCTCGATGTCGCGGCCTGGCGAGGGCCGCAACTGGATCGTGAGTTCGCTGGAGACATCTGATTGCCATTCGGCTGCCGATGCGCGCACCAGCAACACCGCTCCGGTGGTCATCGACGCCAGATATGTCATGATGGCGACGACCGCGATCAGCGCGCGCCCCGAAATCGATCCACGCGGGACGATCGGCGACAGGTTGCGCGCACTCGCCGTGACTTCCGACGTGTTGTCGCCCAGATCCATCATGATCTTCCGGTCATCAATCATAGATGTGCAGCCGCGATTCATGCAGCACCATGCGCCGCGCCTCGTATTGATCCATCAACGCGATGTCGTGGGTCGCGATGATGACGGCGGTGCCGGACTTGTTCAATTGAATGAAAAGACTGAGCAGCCGCCGCGCCAGCGACGGATCGACGTTGCCGGTCGGCTCGTCCGCCAGCAGCAGTTGCGGCCGGGAGATGACCGCGCGCGCAATCGCGGCGCGCTGCTTCTCGCCCCCCGACAGGATCGGCGGCAGCGCATCCATTCGCTTGCCGAGACCGACCCAGTTGAGCAGATCGATGACTTCCTTGCGATAGCTGGATTCGCTGCGTCCCATGACGCGGAACGGCAGCGCGACGTTTTCATATGTCGTCATGTGGTCGAGCAGCCGGAAGTCCTGCAACACGATACCGATGCGCGAACGCAGGTCCGCGCGCGCGTCCTTGTCGAGCAGCGACACATCCTTGCCGAACAGATTGACCAGACCCCGCGTCGGCCGCAGCGACAGGAACAGCATGCGCAGCAGCGAGGTCTTGCCGGCGCCGGACGGTCCGGTGAGAAACTGGAATGAGCGGGCGGGGATCTGGAAGGTCAGGTCGCGCAGAATCTCCGGGCCGAGCCCGTAACGCAAACCGACATTTTCGAACCGGACCAATCTCAGCTCCGTTCGACATGACCGATGGAGACGCCGCCCGGGTGCCCCCGTTCGGCCGGCAACCGCAGCGACGGATGCCATAAAACGCTTTTGCGTCCGTTATGGTTTCCGATTCGTTAACGGACGCCAGATAGCTTCTAGCCGTCTGATTCCGGTGCGTTCATTCTGGCGATTCCATGCACATCGTTTGCCCCCATTGTACGACATCTTACGCGGTCGATCCGGCGAATTTCAGCGCGGCGGGGCGCCGCGTCCGTTGCGCCCGCTGCCAGGAAGTCTGGCTCGCCGTGCCGCAGGAACTAGCCTCGGCCATGTCCGGGTACGACGTGGAAGACGTCCCTCCGCAGGACGGCTTTGGCGCACAGGATGGCGGATCAGGCGATTGGCACCGCAGCGATGTGCCGCATGTCGAAAGCCCATCCATTTCCAGTGAATGGCCGCAGCCCCCGGCCGCGCAACAAGCCGTCGAAGCCGACTGGACCGCCCTGGCCCAGCAGGAGGCCATGACCGACGCCCGCCCGGCCAAACCCTCCCGGTTCGGGAAGCTTGGCTCATCCCTCGCACCGTTCCTGAAGTCCGCGAACTGGGCAAAAGCTCTCCCCGGTGTGCTGACCTTGCCGACCGCCTGCATGGCGCTCGGCGCGGTGGTGTTCGCCCTGCTCGCCTGGCGCGCCGACGTGGTGCGCGCGATGCCGCAAACCGCCGCGTTCTTCAAAATGATCGGTATGGGTGTGAACCTGCGCGGCCTCGCCTTCGAGGATCTCAAGATCAGCACCGAGACAGTGAACAACAAGACGGTCTTGCTGATCGAGGGAGCCATCATCGATGTCGCTCGCCGGTCGGTGGAAATTCCGCGGCTGCGATTCATCGTGCGCGATGCCAATGGCGCGGACATCTATGCGTGGAATGCCGTGCTGGAGCAGCCCGTGCTCAATCCCGGCGAGCGGGCATGGTTCAAGACACGGCTGGCATCGCCGCCGGCCGAAGGCCGCGAAATTGCCGTGAGGTTCTTCCACAAGCGGGATATCGCGACCGGAGGAACCTGAATGTCCCGCGTTTTGATCGCCGACGACGAGGAGTCGATGCGCCTGCTGGTGGCGCGTGCGATCGCCATGGACGGTCATGAGATTGTCACGGCGGAAGACGGCGCCGAGGCGCTTGAAATCCTGACCCGTGACGAGGGCGCGTTCGATCTTCTGCTGACCGATATCAAAATGCCGGTGATGGACGGAATCGCGCTGGCGCTGGCCGCCGCGCGCGATTTCCCGCGGCTGACGATTTTGCTGATGACGGGCTTCGCCGATCAGCGCGAGCGGGCGTCCGGGCTGGAAGCCATCGTCCACGACGTCATCACCAAGCCGTTTGCGGTGGCAGACATCCGCACGGCGGTTGCGGACGCACTGGCGTCGCGCAGCGGTTAGGTCACTCCGCCAGTTGCGAGACGGTCTTGCGTGGACCGAGCGTCAGCCGCGTCAGGATGAAAGCCGCGACCGCGCACACCGCAATCGTGGTCACCATCGGCAGCGCCGTTCCGTTGAAGAATGCGCTGGCGACAACGATCGTCACCGCGCCCGTGATCATCTGCAACGTTCCGCCCAGCGCCGACGCCATGCCGGCGATCGGACCATGATCTTCCAGCGACAGCACCATGGTGGAAGGAATCACCAGCCCAAGCCAGGCGTTGGCGATGAACAGCATCACAACCAGCACAGCGAGGCTGTCGACACCGGCGGCGGTCACCGCAAACAGAGCCAGCGTCGCCACCGTGAAGCAGGTCACCGCCACCGACACCACCCGCGTGATGCCGAAGCGTGATGCAAGATATGCGCTGAACTGGGAAGCGCCGATGAAGCCGATGGCGTTGAGCGAGAATGTCAGGCCGTACTGGGTCGGCGTCAGGCCGAAGTGCCCCATATAGATGAAGGACGAACTGGCAAGGAAGGCAAAGAAGCTCGCCATGCCGAAACCGCCGATGAATGTCAGCCCGAGAAAGGCGCCAGTCGCGGAACAGTTCGGCAAAACCGTCAAGCACGCTGCGGACGCTGACTTCCACGCGTTCCTCGGGCGGCCGGGTCTCGTGAAGCACGAAAGCGACCAGCAGAAACGAGATAACCGATGCAACGGTGACGGCAGCGAACACGGAGCGCCACCCGAACGGGACGATCAGCCCGCTGCCGACCAGCGGCGCCAGGATCGGCGACACGCTGAACACCAGCATCACCAGCGACATCAGGCGTGTCGCATCGACGCCAGTATGCAGGTCGCGGATCACCGCGCGGGGAATCACCATCACCGCCGCCGCGCCAAGGCCCTGCACGAACCGGAAGAAGATTAGCCACGCGATACTCGGCGCAAGTCCGCAGCCGATGCTGCCGAGCGCAAAGACGACGATCCCGAAATAGAGCGGCGGCTTGCGGCCCACCATGTCGGAGACCGGACCATAGACGATCTGGCAAACCCCGAACGCCACGAAGAACGCCATCAGCGTCATCTGGGTGGCCGCGGTGGACGCCTGGAGATCCGCCGCGATCGCCGGCAGCGCGGGCAGATACATGTCAATGGCAAAGGGCCCGATCGCGGACAGCAGGCCGAGCACGATCGCGTTCCTGGCAAAGCTTGATGATGTAGAAGACATGGCGTGACGTATCCTGAGTATTGTTGTCGTTTGTGTGAGCGGACGCGCGATCAGACCGCGTGGCCGGCATGCGAAGTTGTTGTGGGGGCCCGCGAAAAATGGTCAATGCCATGGAGAGCGCCGATGGCGTCAATCAAGAAACGGGACGGGACATGACCAAGGGACAACAGAAGGTCGCGCTGGTGACCGGCGCGGCGCGCGGCATCGGGCTTGCCGCTGCGAAACGGTTTCTGGCGGAAGGCTGGCAGGTCGCGCTGCTCGACATCGAAAAAGATCTGTTTGCCCAGACTTTCAAGGCGCTTGCAGCACCCGAGACCACGCTGGCAATCCATTGCGATGTATCGGATGCCGACGCGGTCGCTGCGGCATTCAAGCAGGCGATCCAGCATTTCGGACGGCTCGATGCGCTGGTCAACAATGCCGGCATCGCGATCTTCAAGCCGCTGCTGGAAACGACGCAGGCCGATTGGGATCGCGTCCTGGCGGTCAATCTGACCGGTCCGTTCCTTTGCACCCAGGCGGCAGCGCCGCCGATGCGCGAGACCGGCGGCGGAGCGATCGTAAACATCACCTCGATTTCGGCGCTTCGCGCCTCGACGCTGCGCACGGCCTACGGCACGAGCAAGGCCGGCCTGGCTCATCTCACCAAGCAGTTCGCGGTCGAACTCGCCACGCTCGGGATTCGCGTCAACGCCGTTGCGCCGGGCCCGGTCGACACCGCGATGGCGAAGGCGGTGCACACGCCTGCGATCCGCGCCGACTATCACGACACCATTCCGCTCAACCGCTACGGCCTCGAAGAAGAACTCGCGGAGGCGATCTTCTTCCTGTGCAGCGACCGCGCCAGTTACATCACCGGACAGATGCTTTGCGTCGACGGCGGATTCGAAGCTACCGGCATCGGCCTGCCGACACTGCGCGGCGAGGGCCGCAACGGCTGAGAACAGGTCACGTCCGCCATTTCGACGTTTAAGCGGCTGCGTCTCCCATGTGCATCGTTCTGCGGCTGCCGGTTCGCCGTGGACGGCCGGCTTCGATCCGGGATTGTCCCATGCCGTCGGTAATATCCGTGATCTGCCTCTGATATTCGGCAAACATCGCGGTCGAGATCCAGTCTTCGTAGTGATCTTCGGTTTCAAACACGCTGATGAGCAGAGCCGAGTTTCCATCGACGTCGCGGTAGACCCGGCCGCCGTGAAAACCGGGGACACGGTCGGCGAAGCGATCGCGCGCTGCCCCGAGCAGGTTCGCCAGTTCGTCGATCTTACCCGGCTTGGGCGTGAAACTGTTGATGAGCACGAACGGCCGCGGTGGGCTGTCCTGTGATTGATTCCGATCCTGATACTTCGCTTCTGGCATGTTTCCATCTCTGATTGTCGGTCACTCACCACGTTGCGATGCTTGCGGCGGCGATGAGGGCAGCCTAGAACCTCAACTATGGTTGAGGTCAAGCGACGATGAAGCAGAACAAGCCCACCGGAATTGCACGGGAGCTGAGCGTCGGCGAGGTGGCTGAACGCTGCGGTGTCCCTGTCTCCACTCTTCACTTCTATGAATCCAAGGGACTGATTACGAGTTCGCGGAACCGCGGCAATCAGCGCCGCTATCCGCGAGCGGTGTTGCGCCGTGTCGCCGTCATCAAGGTAGCGCAGAGCACCGGATTGCCGCTGGCGACAATCCGCAATGCGCTGGCGTCGCTGCCCGACGGACGCGTCCCGACGGTCAGGGACTGGGCCAGGCTGTCGGCGGCGTGGCGCACCGATCTCGACGACCGGATCGCCACATTGACCCGCCTGCGCGACCAGTTGAGCGGCTGTATCGGATGCGGTTGCCTGTCGCTGAAGACCTGCCCATTGCGCAATCCGGGTGACAAGGCGAGTGAGCGGGGTCCGGGCGCACGATTGTTTGATCGATAGCATGGACACCGCATCGCTCCGTCACTTTTCCGCAACCGCCTTCATGCTGGTCAGGCCCTGCTGAAACTGGCCGCCGACCATGCGATCCATCTTGAAGACCATGTGCATGATCTTCGCCATGTAGGGCGCCGGACCATGCATGGCCCACGTCACGGTCGTCGTGCTGCCCAGCGGCCGCATGGTGAATTCGGCGATGTTGTGGGCCTCGAACGGGCTGAAGAAATCCAGCTTGATGACGATCTTCGACGACGGCGTCGCATCGAGGATCTCCATGCGGCCATGGCCGATATTCTTGTTGCCGCGCCATTCGTACACGGAGCCCTTGCCGTTCGGCGCACCGCTGAAGGTCCGCTGCATGGCGGGATCGACATGCTCGTAGGGCGACCATGACCCCCAGTTTTTGTAATCGTTGATCAGCGGAAAGATCTTGTCCGCCGGTGCATTGATATCGATCGAACGCTCGATGCGGAACGTGTTCGGCCGTAGCGCAGCGAGGACGAGAACGATCGCGATCACAATCGCCAGGATGATGGCAATATACATCAGGGTCGTCATGTTACTCTCCGTCTCAGATGTGATTGAGTTCGGGCGTCAGCGACGCCAGGGGAAAATCAGACGCAGCCGCTCGTCGCGCAGGTAGAGCCCGCCCCAGAGCAGAATGCCAAGATAGACGCCGAACAGCGTGTGGCTGAACAGTGGGCTGCCGGCGCGCACGTGCACATAGATCGCGCCGCCGAGATATCCGGTCAGCAAAATCGCGCCGAGCGCCGAGGTCCGCGGATACGCATAGAGCAGCGTGCCAAGCAGGGTCAGCACACCCAGCGTCACCGCGAGATTCGTCGGAATACCAAGCTGGCGCGATGTCTCGACGACGACATCGAGCGGAATCAGCTTGATGACGGCGTCGAACAGCAGGAACACGATCACGAGGCCGCTGAGGACACGTCCGGTCCACAGCGCCGTCGTCGAAATCGGAACAAGCTCGTTCATGGTGCCTGCTCCGGATGTCAGGCTTGCAGCGATGCGAGATACGCGGCGAGCTGATCCCACGTTCCGCCCCACCCCTGCGTCATGCTGGCGAAGTTGCCCTCGAAGGTCGCACGTTCTTCATCCGAGCCATTGAGCGCGACCGTGCGATTGACCAGCAGGGTCTTGCCGCCCTTATCGATGAAGGTTGCGGTCCCCAGCATTTCGATCGGCCATGTCGGCGCCATCGGATGACGCGAGAGACCGCCATCCTTGTCGGAAAACGAACTGACAAAGACCAGCCGCTCGGGCTTGACGATCTCGCGGAACACCCACCTGCCCCACATCTCGCTGCCGTCCGGCGCCTGCATGCCGTAGTGAAAGGTCCCGCCCGGCCGGAGATCGAGATCGCCGACGAGCATCTTGAAACCCTTGGGGCCCCACCATTTCATCAAATGATCGCTCTGGGTGAACACTTTCCAGACGAGGTCGCGCGGCGCATCGAACAGACGCTCGATGACGAATTCCTTGCTGTAGGTTTCCGCAACGGCGGATTGAGCTGAAGCCATTTTCTTTTCTCCGAAAGATATTGCTTTGGGCGCCGGCGATCAGGCGGCTGGCGCCGGCTGCGGATGCGCGAGGCTCCAGCCGTGACCGAACGGATCGCGCACTTGCGCGTAACGCGCGCCCCAGAATGCATCCCAGGGCTCGAGGATCGATGTGGCGCCGGCGGCGATCGCGCGCTTGTAGGCTTCGTCGCAGTTCGGCACTTCGAGATGGATAAGGAATGTCGAGCTGCCGAGCTTGCCGGGAGATTCGGTCTTGCCGTCGCCGTGGCTGCAATACTCCGGGAAGTAGTCCATCAGATACACGGCCGCGCCGTTCACGGTCATCTGGGCGTGCATCAGACGCTTGCCGTCTTCCGCCGGCATGCGCAGCGTTTCGGTCGCACCGAAGGCCTTGCTGTAGAATGCCAGCGCATCGACGGCGCCATCGACCACGAGATGCGGAACGAGCGGGGGAAGCTGAGCTGATTGGTCGGCCATGGGTAACTCCGTTACTTTGGGGTGCTTGATGTGATGTGCGAGCGTCGCCGCAAGGCGGCGCTTTATTTCTTTGAAGGCGCGCGCCGTGGAGGTTTCCGCTTCGCCGTCTTGCGCGGCTTTGGGGCAGCTTCCAGCGTCTCTTTCGCCTGCAGCTCGCCGAGATATTCCTCGAGGCGATCCAGTCCCGACTCCCAGAACCGGCGATAGCTCTCGAGCCAGTCGTCGACTTCCTTGAGCGCCGCCGGTTCGATCTTGCATGGACGCCACTGCGCCGCGCGGCCGCGCGTCACCAGACCGGCATGCTCCAGCACCTTCAGATGCTTCGAGACCGCCGGCATGCTCATGGCGAACGGTTCGGCGAGCTCCGTGACCGAGGTTTCGCCGAGCACCAGCCGGGCGAGAATGGCGCGGCGGGTGGGGTCTGCCAGTGCTGCGAATTTGGTGCTGAGCGGGTCCATCGGCGTTCTCATGTAACCATTCGGTTAAATAACCTTTTGGTTAAGTACAGCCGTAGCCTGAAACTGTCAAGCGCTCTCCTGATCTGAAAAAATCGTGTGGGCTATTCCGCGGCGGCCAGAGGCGAGCAGCGGCGGCGTGAGGCTCAATAATCCTTGAGCAAACGCTCGATGTAATCGAGCTCGATCTGCGGCCGCTGCGGGTCCGCGAGACGGCGGCGCAGCTCTTCGAGAATCCGCCGCACGCGCTGCACATCGATCTCGCCGGGGATCTTCACGGTGAGATCGTCACTCCACTCGCGGCCATTGAGCGGCCGCCCGAGCGGATCGGTGGTGTTGCCGCTGTTCTGTTGACGGCCCGTGCGATTGCCCGGGCCGCCGTCCTGCCCTTCGCCCTGCTGCATCGACTGCGCGAGATTCTGCGCACCCTTGCGCAAGGCTTCGAGCGCACGGCCCTGCGAATCCGCCGCGCTGTCGGCATTGCCCTGGCCAAGCTGGTTGCCCGCGTCGCCCATCGCCGAATCGGCGTCGCCAAGCGCGTCGCCGTCGTCCTGCTGGCCGTCCTGTCCCTGGCCCGGCTGCTGCCCCTGACCCGGCTGGCCTTTGTCACCGCGCCGCCCCGGCATCATGCCGTTCTTCTTCATATCGTCGAGCAGCTTGCTCAGCCGGTCGCGCAGCGCCTGCTGGTCCTGACGCAGGCCCTCCATCTGGTTCTGGTCGCCCTGCTCGCCGCGGCTGCGGTCCCGGCGCGAATCCTGGCCCTGCTTGTATGTCTTGTCGCGCAGTTGCTGCTGCTTGCGGATCATGTCGCCGAGTTCGTTCAGCGCCTGCTCCATCTCGCCGTCGCCCTGCCCCGGCTGCGCCATCTGCAGGTTTTCCAGCATCTGCTGCAACTGCTCGAGCAGCGCCCGCGCGGCATCCTTGTCGCCGGAGCGCGACAGCCGCTCCATGCGATCGATCATGTTCTTGAGATCCTGCTGACTCAACACCTTGGCATTGGGGTCCAGCGGCCGCGCCAGTTGCTGCGGGTTGTTACGCTGCTGCTCGGCCAGTTGCCGGATGAATTTATCCAGCGCAGCGCGCAGGTTCTCCGTCAGCTTCTTGATCTCTTCGTCGCTGGCGCCGCGATCGAGCGCTTCCTTCAGGGCGTCCTGCGCAGCCCGCAACGCCTTCTCGACATCGGTGATGTTGCCGTCTTCGATCGCGACGGCGAGCGCCCACAGGTTATCGACAGTCTCGCGCATGGCCTCACGCGTACTGGCATGGCCGAGTTGGGACGCGATGCTGCGCAGACCGAGATAGTGCCCAAGCTCCGGTGTGAACGCTTCGGGGGCGATCATCAGCGCATCGAGCGCGATCAGCACCAGCGGCTTCTGGTTGGCATCGAGTGCAAGATTGCGGCGCTGCTCGATCAGCGCGCGCGCCAGCGGCTTTACGAACAGCCGCTCCGGCAGCCGCATGTCGAACGGCTCGCTGCGCCCTTCGTTGCCGGCTTCATCCTTCGCCGTCAGCGTCAGCGTGACATCCGCGCCGGCATAGGGATTTTCGCTGAGATCCTTGACGGTCTGGCCGACGCCGTTGCGGGTGCGCACGTTCGGCAATCCGAGCGTAATCGACGGCGGATCGAACAGCGGCTGCGGCCTGGCGCTATCGTCCTCCTGCTTGCCGGCGCGAGGCGCGAACTGCGCCTGCGCTTCGGTCACGCCGTAATCGTCTTCAAGCTTGTAGGACAGCAGCAGCGCGCCCTTGGCCTGGCGCTCGGGATCCTTGGCGAGCGAGATACTCGGCGCACGATCAGGCATCGCCCTGAACGTCCATTGCGGCTGGCCCGACGGCGAGCGGACATGCGCGGTGCCGTCACCGGCAATGGTGAAGTGCCGCTCGCTGGTGCCGTGCGGCGCGTTCGCTGCCGCCGGGACTTCCGTCACGCCGCCCGCTGCGGAGACGTCTAGCCTGCCGCCGCTGGAACGGACGATCAGCGTGCTGCCCGCCGGCACCGAGACAGGTCCCATGTCTGACGGAGGTGCGTCCTTGTTCAGGGAGTTCGACAGGATGATCGGCGGACGGCTGGTGTAGGGCGGCGGTGTCACCCACGCATCGACGCGAACATTCGCCGCGGAAAAGGCGCCGTCCCAGTCGAACGCCGCGACGACGCGCGCCAGACGATCGCTGCCGGCGGCGATGAAGGTCGCGACCATCAGCACGACAACCAGCGCGCGCAGCGCCCACGGATCGTGAAGCGCGAGACGCGGCGACGGCAGACCGGCGCGGATGCGCTTGATCGACGCCAGTGTCCGCGCATGCTGCTCCTGCCACAGCGCCTGGGTGATCGGATCCTGCGACTTCAGCGTATCGGTCAGCGCCGTGGCCGGACGATGGGGAATTCCGGTTCCGCGATCGAGGCGGCGCAGAGCATCCTCACGTGTCGGCCAGCGAAACCGGATTGCCGGGACCAGGGCGGCGACTGCAAGCAGGGCGAAGACCGCGAATGCAAAAATGCGCACCGAGAAGGGGAACGCGACCCAGAGACCCGCCCAGGATGCCGCAAGGAACAGACCCACGACCGTCAGCAGCCGCGCGAAGTGCGGCCAGCCACGCTCCCATGCGACCGCAAGCCGCGCCCGCCGCAAGGCTTGCGCTAGCTGAAGACGCCGGGCCTCCTCGGCAGCGCGCGGACGCTCGGATGGGTCTGGGGTCGGTCCGTTCAACAGGCTCTCCAGAGTCAACTCAGTGCAGCCTAGCACAGCGGCGGCAATGAGGCATGGCTTCAGTCCTGCGTACCCACATGCAAAGCTGCGGCCAAAGACCAAGGCCGCCGCCGAAAAGCCGGTCTACCGTTTCACAAAAGCGTGACGCCCAGCCCCAATTCCCCGCCTTGGAAGCGCGTTGCTGCAAGTTACCTCACGCGCAGAAGAATCCGGAGACACACAAATGAGTCCCAACGCCGGAA
Source organism: Afipia sp. GW822-FHT03D08 (assembly GCF_058801645.1). Lineage (NCBI taxonomy): Bacteria > Pseudomonadati > Pseudomonadota > Alphaproteobacteria > Hyphomicrobiales > Nitrobacteraceae > Afipia > Afipia sp. GW822-FHT03D08. The sequence goes on along the minus strand of NZ_JBXANK010000003.1, from coordinate 459,887 downwards.
AGGCATTCGCCGGATTGCTGCGTTCGCTGCTCGTCATCGCAGCGCTGTTTTTCATCCCGGCCTGGTCGCTGAGATTCTGGCAGGGCTGGGTCTATCTCGCGATCATGGGCGCCGCCTCCGCCGCCATCATCCTGTATCTCGCGAAATACGACGACGCGTTGATCGGACGGCGGCTCAAGGCTGGGCCGGTCGCCGAGAAAGAGAAGAGTCAGAAGATCATTCAGACTCTGACCGCGGTGTCCGGCGTCGTTGCGTTTCTGGTGCCCGGTTTCGATTTTCGCTCGCACTGGTCGGATGTCCCGGCAGCGCTGATCATCCTGGGCGACATCGGCGTCGTGATCGGATACGTCATCATCTTTCTGGTTTTTCGCGAAAACTCCTACGCCTCCAGCATCGTCGAAGTTGACGAAAGCCAGAAGGTCATCTCGACGGGCCCATATGCCGTCGTCCGCCATCCGATGTATTCCGGCGCGATCCTGATGTTTCTCGCAACGCCGCTGGCGCTCGGTTCATGGTGGGCCTTCATTCCCGCAGCGATCTTGAGCGCGATGGTCGCTGTGCGCCTGATCGATGAAGAGAGATTTCTTGTCATCCACCTGCCGGGCTACGATGCTTACCGTTCGCGCGTGCGTTACCGGCTGATTCCGGGAGTGTGGTAGATCGCAACCAGGGCGGCTGCGATCAAAGCCACGGAGCCTGTGTCTGCGTGGACCGTTAGTTAATCTTGGTTCCTGCGGTGTCCACGACCCTTCCCCAACGCTCATAATCGGCGCGGATCAACTGCGCGAACGCCTCAGGGGTCGAGGTGGTGACGCTCAGGCCTTGCGCTTCAAGACGTTCGCGCACGTCCGGGAGTTTTCCGATGCGGATCACTTCCGCGTTGAGGCGCTCCACGATCGGTGCCGGCGTCGCCGCAGGCACGACGAGACCGAACCAGGAGTCCACCACGAAGTCAGCCACGCCGGCTTCCGCGGCGGTCGGCACATTGGGAAGCAAGGGAGAACGTTCGCGGCTTGTCACTGCCAACCCCTTGACCTTGCCATCCCTGATCTGGGGCGCGAGCACAGTCAGTGTATCGAACGCGAGATTCACCTGATTGCCGAGCAAGGCATTGACCGCAGGCGCGCTGCCCTTGAACGGAACATGCAGCAAGTCCGTGCCGGTCAGGCTCTTGAACAGTTCGCCGCTCAGATGGCAGAGCGTTCCCGGACCGCACGACGAATAGGTGAACTTGCCCGGCTCCTTCTTTGCCGCGGCAACGAGGTCCTTCACGCTCGATACCGGCGCGTCAGGGCTCGCCGCAAGCACGTAAGGCACCGACGCCAACGGCGATACCGGCGCGAAACTCTTGAACGGATCGAATTTAATGGCCGTGTTCACGTGCGGCAGAATGGTGAGCTGTCCCGCGGGCGCCAGCGACAGCGTGTATCCGTCAGGATCGGCCGCGGCCACGGTTTCAGCCGCGATGGCCGTGCCGGCACCCGCCTTGTTTTCAACCACGACAGGCTGCTTCAGCGCCTCGCTGAGCTTCTCGCTGTAGATCCGCGCGATGGTGTCCGCAGCACCGCCAGCCGGGAACGGCACGATCAGCTTGATCGTGCGGCTCGGCCACGCGTCCGCGAAAGCGCCCGTGCTGATGCCGACAAGAAGACTGGATGCAGCAGCCGCTGCGACAAGAAAACGATGAAATCCAAAAGAGCGCATGACGAATCCCCTGCCATTTCGATCAGGACTTGTCGTGCATCGCTACTTTCGCCGCATGATCGCGGGGGAGGCGCGCTGATGACCTGATCGGCTGCGCGGCCGCTTCAGTGGAGCGGAGCGCATCGATGAGCTCTAAAGATCATCTCGCAACGGCCTTTCAGCAATGAAATGCTATTGCGAAATGATATGGCGCACTGGCGGATTCATCTCGCGCCGGAACAGCGATGAGAAGATAATTTTTCTGTCTGGGGAAATGCCGCTCAGCGCGGCACCTTTGGCGTTACGCCGCTACAGCCACGACGCGACGCGATCCATCGCAATCAGGGCTTCGGCATCGATGCGCGGCCGCACCACCGCATACCGCTCGCCGTTCACAAGAACCTCGGGCACCAGCGCGCGGGTGTTGTAGCTGCCGGACTGCACCGCGCCGTAAGCGCCCGCCGTCATGATCGCCACCAGATCGCCCGGCTTCGGTTCGGCCATCTTGCGGTCGAGCGCGAGATAGTCGCCGGTCTCGCAGACCGGTCCGACCACGTCCGCGACAAAATTACGCGCCGCGTCTTCGCGAACCGGCAGCACGTCGTGGTGCGCTTCATACAGCGTCGGACGAATGAGGTCGTTCATCGCCGCATCGATGACGACGAAGTTCTTTGCATCGCCATGCTTCACATAGATCACGCGGGCGACGAGAATTCCGGCATTGCCCACGATCAGGCGGCCCGGCTCGAACATCAATGTCGCATCGATCCCCTTGGTGACGCGCTTGACCATCGCGGCATAGACGGAGGGCTCCGGCGGATTGGGCAAATCGTGCTCATAGGGAATGCCGAGCCCGCCGCCGAAATCGACATGCGAGATGGTATGGCCATCGGCACGCAGCGTTGCGACGAAATCCACCATCAGCTTGAACGCATCCTCCAGCGGGCCGAGATCGGTGATCTGGCTGCCGATATGCGTATCTACGCCGGTGACCTTGATGCCGGGCAGCTTCGCGGCGCGGGCGTAAACTTCGCGCGCGCGGCTCAGTGGAATGCCGAACTTGTTCTCGGACTTGCCGGTTGAAATCTTGGCATGCGTCTTGGCATCGACATCCGGATTGATGCGGATGGAGATGCGCGCGGTCCGCCCCGTCTCGCTGGCGAGCTTCGACAGCAGTTCGAGTTCGGGCTCGGACTCCACATTGATGCAGAGGATGTCTTCAGCGAGCGCCTGCCGCAGTTCGGCTTCGGTCTTGCCGACACCGGAGAACAAAATCTTCGATGCGGGAATGCCGGCGGCCCGCGCGCGCTTCAATTCGCCGCCGGATACCACGTCGGCGCCGGCGCCGAGCCTGGCCAGGGTGCGCAGCACCGACTGGTTGGAATTCGCCTTCATCGCGTAGCACACGAGCGACGGCACGTCCGCAAAGGCCTCGGCGAACACCCGGTAGTGACGCTCGAGGGTGGCAGTCGAATAGCAATAGAACGGCGTTCCGACCTCATCGGCGAGGCGGGCCAAGCTCACGTCTTCGGCGTGCAGCACGCCGTTGCGATACTGGAAATGATTCATGGGATCAGTCCAGAATCGCGTCGAGCGGAATCCGCTTTTTCTCTCCGCGCGGCGCAAGCGGTGCGTTGGCACTGCCGGGCGGCCGATAGACCTCGCTCTGAAGGCTGCCCGCCGAATTCCGATCAGCAATGCCGAAGTCGGAGTTCTGCGGGTTGGTCTGATCCACGGACGCCCCCGGAGGAGCATCGAGATAGGCCTTGCGGCCGCAGCCGGCGAGCGCGCACGACAGTGCAATCAGCCCGACGGCCGTCAGCTTCGAGAAGGAAGGATGAGAACGAGACACGAGTCAGTCCTTGAAATTGCGCGCCACCATACAAAGAAGGTGCCGTTCTGGCGAGGCCCGGATTGAACGAAAATATCCGGGGTCAGCCCGAATTTTGCTCTTTTTCAAGCCGTTTGAGCCACTCCTTGGCCTGCTTGCGCACGTTGTCCGGCGCGGTCCCGCCATAGCTGGTGCGGCTTTCCACCGAAGCCTGCACGGACAGAACATCGAAGACCGACGCCGTGATCCTGGGCTCGACCCCCTGCATCTCCGCAAGCGGTACCTTGTGCAGCGCCAGTCCCTGCTCCGACGCCTTCGCCACGATGCGGCCGGTCACGTGATGGGCGTCGCGGAACGGCATTTTCAGCGTGCGTACCAGCCAGTCGGCGAGATCGGTCGCCGTCGCATAACCTTCGCCGGCCGCGACCTTCATGCGCGCTTCTTCCGGCACCAGATCGAGCGTCATGCCGGTCATGGCGCGGATCGCAAGCGAGAGCGCGGCGAACGCTTCCATCGCGCCCTGCTTGTCTTCCTGCATGTCCTTTTGATAGGCGAGCGGCAGCCCCTTCATCACGATCAGCAGCGCCGTCAGCGAACCGATGACGCGGCCGGTCTTGGCGCGCACCAGTTCGGCGGCATCCGGATTTCTCTTTTGCGGCATGATCGAGGAGCCGGTGGTGAACTTGTCCGACAGCGACACCAGCCCGACCAGCGGCGATGTCCAGATCACGATCTCCTCGGCGAAGCGGGACAGGTGAACCGCCGCGATCGCCGACGCCGACAGCGCCTCCAGCACGAAATCCCGGTCGGAGACCGCGTCGAGCGAATTCGCCATCGGGCGGTCGAATCCGAGCGCGCTGGCGGTCGCGTGGCGATCGATCGGAAACGATGTCCCCGCCAACGCAGCAGCGCCGAGCGGACTTTCGTTCAGCCGCTTGCGGGCGTCCGCGAAACGTCCGCGGTCGCGCGACGCCATCTCCGTGTAAGCGAGCAGATGATGACCGAAGGTCACAGGCTGCGCGGTCTGCAAATGGGTGAAGCCCGGCATCACGGTGTCGGCATGCTCGATGGCACGATCCACCAGCGCGCGCTGAAACGCGGCGAGCGCCCTGTCGATGTCGTCGATGACGTCGCGGACGTAGAGCCGGAAATCGGTCGCAACCTGATCGTTGCGCGAACGTGCGGTATGCAGGCGGCCTGCGGCCGGTCCGATCAGTTCGCCGAGACGGCTTTCGACATTCATGTGAATGTCTTCGAGCGCGCGCTTGAACGAGAACGAGCCCTTGCCGATTTCTGACAAAATCGTGTCTAGACCGCCGGTGATGTTTTTTGCATCGTTGGCCGTAATGATGCCTTGAGCGGCGAGCATGGCTGCGTGAGCCTTGGACGCGGCGATATCCTGGGCGTAAAGGTGCTGATCAACGTCGATCGAGACGTTGATCTCCTCCATGATCGCGTCGGGACTTTCACCGAAGCGGCCGCCCCACATCTTGTTGCTCATATTCTGGTACTCACGCGTTCCTGCTCAGAAATCCAACCATCAACCGAAGCTTCCGTCAGACGAGACCTCATGCCCGACATCGATCCATCGACGCCCAAATTGCCCCGCGCGAATGCTTATCGCATCCGGATGACCCTCGTTTCCGTCATTATAGCGGCCGCAGCGGGAATGGGTGGGGTATACGGGATCGGTGGGTTAATGCGCAATGCGCATGCGCAGGCCCAATGTGCGCCCGCGGTCGATCTGGCCAGGAAAATCGCGCCTTTTGCCAAAGGCGAGGTCGCGGCATTAACCATGGCCACGGCGCCGCTTCAGTTGCCCGATCTCGCTTTCGAGGATTCCGAGGGCAAGACGAGAAAGCTGTCGGAGTGGAGAGGCCGCACCGTCCTCATCAATCTGTGGGCGACCTGGTGCGTGCCATGCCGCAAGGAAATGCCGGCGCTCGACAAGCTGCAGGAGACGCTCGGCGGCAAGGACTTCGAGGTGGTCGCGATCAATATCGACACTCGCGACCCTGAGAAGCCGAAGAACTTCCTGAAAGAAGGTAACCTCACCAAGCTGGCCTATTTCCATGACCAGAAGGCAAAGGTGTTTCAGGAGTTGAAGAGCGCCGGGCGTGCACTTGGAATGCCGACCTCGGTGTTGGTCGATGGTGCGGGATGCGAGATCGCCACCATTGCAGGCCCCGCCGAATGGGCGAGCGACGACGCGATGAAACTCATCAAGGCCGCGACCGCGAAATAACGCCGCAGTTCCATCTGACGACAGCCACTTGACGGCATCGCGCGCGCCCCTATACTTAACCATATGGTTTACTATTCTGCTGATCGCCTGAATCGCGTCTTTGCCGCCGTCGCCGATCCGACGCGGCGCGCGCTGCTGGCGGAATTGGAGGGGCGCGAGAGCGTCACGATCAGCGAACTCGCGAAACCGTTCGCGATGTCGCTGCCCGCGGTCATGAAGCATCTCGATGTGCTGTCGGACGCCGGGCTGATCACCAGGAGCAAGACAGGCCGCACAGTCACGTGCCGCCTGACAGCGGCCCCGATGGAGCAGGCAATGGAATGGCTCAGCCGCTACCAGCGATTCTGGACCGCGCAACTCGATCGTCTCGCCGCTTTTGTGGAGAAGGACCTATGCTCACCCAGCCCAGCCTCACCCTCGCCCGACGGCTCAAAGCCCCAGCCTCCAAAGTCTTCGAAGCGTGGACGGACCCCACGAAAATCGTCCAGTGGTTCGGACCCGGACACACCATAGGCGACAGCGTCAAAGCCGACATGGATGTCCGTGTCGGCGGCCACTTCAAGATCAATTTCAGCACCGATGACGGTCAGTCGCATCAGGTCGGCGGCAAATATCTCGAAGTGACGCCGTATCAGCGGCTGGTCTTCAGTTGGGCGTGGCATTCGACACCGGAGCGCGTCTCGCAGGTGACCGTGGTGCTGCGCGAGGAAGGCGACGTGACACTGCTCACGCTCACCCACGACAAGTTCTTCGATGAAGCTGCCCGCGACGGCCACAAGCGCGGCTGGACCGGAACGCTCGACAAGCTCGAGAAGTTTTTCGCCTGAAATGCACAACGGCGCCGGCGGCGACCGCCACCGGCTTAACCTGGAAACCACCAACGGAGTTTGAAATGCAGTATGTCGACGGATTTGTTTTGCCGGTACCGAAGAAGAATCTGAAAGCCTACAAAGCTCTGGCGAAGCTGGCCTGCAAGGTCTGGCTCGATCATGGCGCGCTCGATTACCGCGAATGCGTCGCCGAAGACGTCAAACCCGGCAAGCTGACGTCGTTTCCGCAGAGCGTGAAACTGAAGACCGGCGAGACCGTGGTCTTCTCATGGATCACCTACAGGTCGCGCAAGCATCGCGACGCCGTGATGGCCAAGGTGATGAAGGATCCGCGCCTCGCGAAAATGATGGACCCGAAGAAGATGCCTTTCGATGCCAAGCGCATGTTCTTCGGCGGGTTCGACACCATCGTCACTGCGTAGAGCCACTCATCACGGTTCTGAAACCGCTGGGCGCTCGTGATTCCTCTCAACAAGAGAGTCCGTGCCCAGTTCAACCAAGGACATCCCAATGACTTCGATCACGCCGTTCCTCTGGTTCGATAACAACGTCCCCGAGGCTGTCGCCTTCTACAAATCGGTGTTTCCCAATGCCAAAGTCGAAACCGTCAATGATTTCATGGCGACGTTTGAACTCGAAGGACAGAGGTTCAACGCTCTCAATGGCGGCCCGCAATTCAAATTCAACGAGGCCGTCTCCTTCTTTGTCAGTGTCGAGAGCCAGGAAGAGGTGGACTACTTCTGGAACAAACTAACTGCCGACGGCGGCGAGGAATCGAGATGCGGTTGGCTCAAGGACAAATTCGGCCTGTCGTGGCAGATCGTTCCGACCGCTCTTGGCGAGATGATGAAAAGCGGCACGCCTTCGCAATCACAGAAGGTGATGGAAGCCATGATGAAGATGGTCAAGCTCGACATCAAGACCTTGAAACAAGCCTATGACCAGGCGGCCTGACACTCTCCAGCGTGCCTCCTGTGCAGGGAATGGCGGTTTCGCCATTCCCTCGCAAGCCGCAACCAATCTCTACACCCGCGCGTTCCATGCCGCATGGGCGCAAGCCGAAACCATCGTGATGCAAAGGAGCGCAGCCATGTTGAAAGCAAGCCATGCATTCAGCGGCTTCTCGGCCAACGATATCGGGAAAGCCAGGGAATTCTACAGCGGCATGCTGGGACTCGAAGTGTCCGAGGACCACGGAATACTGAACCTGCATCTTGGCGGCGGCGCCAATGTGCTGATCTATCCGAAAGCCAATCACACACCCGCAACCTTCACCGTTCTCAACTTTCCGGTCGACGATGTCGACAAGGCCGTCGACGAGCTGGGAAAGCGCGGCGTGCGCTTCGAAATCTACAACGAGCCGGAATTCAAAACCGACGCGAAGGGCATTTCCCGCGGCAACGGCGGTCCGACCATCGCATGGTTCAAGGATCCGGCCGGCAATATCCTGTCCGTGCTCGATGCCAATGGCATGATGTAACGAGGGAATCACCATGACGTCCCACGGCCATTTCCACTGGAACGAATTGATGACGCCGGACCCGGAACGCGCCAAGCAGTTCTATCAGAAAACCATCGGCTGGACCTTCGAGGGCATGCCGATGGAGGATGGCGCGACCTACTGGGTGGCCTATGCCGACGGCGAAATGGCCGCTGGAATTTTTCCGACCAACAGGCCCGCCTTCGAAGGCGTCCCGGAAGGCTGGATGTCCTATCTGGCTGTCGATGACGTCGATGCGCGGGTGAAGGTGGCGATGGCGGCAGGCGCGCAATTGATGCGGCCGATCTTCGACGTGCCGCATGTGGGCCGCATTGCCATCCTGACCGAGCCTGGCGGCGCGGGCATCGGGTGGATTACGCCGGCCGATTGATCAGACCGAAATATCGAGATTGCCGCCGACGCCGGGCGGATTGTTCGCGGCGGGCTGGAGCAGTTGCAGCACCGATTTCTCCGAATCGATGTTCTGCTTCATGACGCTGGTCGCGATCTGCTGCTGGGTGTTGGCAGCCTGCATGGCCATCATGCTGCTAACGATACTCATCACGTCCATGGAAACGCACTCTCCCGACTCACGTGCGTGAACCTAGATGGAGACGGTTAATAAAAGCTGGCTGGGGAAGCGCGGCGGATTAGCGCGTCGGGACGGGCTTGTCGCCGCGATAGTCGTAGAAGCCGCGCTGCGATTTGCGGCCAAGCCATCCGGCTTCGACATATTTCACCAGCAGCGGGCACGGGCGATACTTCGAATCCGCCAGTCCTTCGTGCAGCACCTGCATGATGGACAGACAGGTATCGAGGCCGATGAAGTCGGCCAGTTCCAGCGGGCCCATCGGATGATGCGCGCCGAGTTTCATCGCCGCATCGATGGCTTCGACGTTTCCGACGCCTTCGTACAGCGTGTAGATCGCCTCGTTGATCATCGGCAGCAGGATGCGGTTGACGATGAAGGCCGGGAAGTCTTCCGAGACGGCAATCTGCTTGCCCATCGCGGTGACGAATTCGCGCGCGGCGTCGAACGTCGCATCGTCGGTGGCGATGCCGCGGATCAGTTCAGCCAGCTCCATCACCGGAACCGGGTTCATGAAATGGATGCCGATGAATTTCTCGGGCCGGTCCGTCGTGGCCGCAAGCCGGGTAATCGAGATCGACGACGTATTCGACGCGATGATCGCCTCGGGCTTCAGCACGGCGCACAGATCGTGGAAAATCTTGCGCTTGATCTCTTCCTTCTCGACCGCGGTCTCGATCACGAGATCGCAGGCAGCCAGCCCGTCAAGGCTGTCGGACGAGGTGATCCTGGTGAGCGCCTTCTTGTGCGCGTCTTCGGTGATGGTCTTCTTGGCGACCTGACGAGTCAGATTGCCGTTGATGGTGGCCATCGCTGACTTCAGGCGATCGGCGGACACATCGTAGAGGACCACGTTAAAGCCAGCGAGCGCGGCAACATGCGCAATGCCGTTGCCCATCTGCCCCGATCCAATCACACCAACCGTCTTGATCGCTGCCATTCGCTTCCGGTCTCTGTGCTCGCTATCGCTGGATGCGGCAATGACCTTGCCGCATCCCCTTTAATATTACGTCAAACACCTGTCGGGGTTTCGGAATTCCCTCCCGAGCGCCCAACATAGCAGGTTCCGGGCGCATCGTGCGCCCGGATGTCGATCTTAAAGGGCGGCAGTGAGTTCAGGAACCGCCTGATAGAGATCGGCGACCAGACCGAAATCCGCGACCTGGAAGATCGGCGCGTCTTCGTCCTTGTTGATCGCGACGATCACCTTGGAGTCCTTCATGCCAGCCAGATGCTGGATCGCTCCGGAAATACCGATGGCGATGTACAGTTCAGGCGCGACCACCTTGCCGGTCTGGCCGACCTGCCAGTCGTTCGGGGCATAGCCTGCGTCCACCGCGGCGCGCGAAGCACCGACGCCGGCGCCGAGCTTGTCCGCCAGCGGCTCGATGTACTTGGTGAAGTTCTCGCGGCTCTGCATGGCGCGGCCGCCGGAGACGATGATCTTCGCCGAGGTCAGTTCCGGACGATCGCTCTTGGCGACTTCCTCGCCGACAAAGCTCGACAGGGCCGGATCGGCCGCGGCCGCCGCGTTGTCGATCGATGCGCTGCCGCCGTCGCCAGTCGCACCGAAGGTCGAGGTGCGGACGGTGATGACCTTCTTGGCGTCCTTCGACTTCACGGTCTGGATCGCGTTGCCGGCATAGATCGGCCGCTCGAACGTGTCGGGCGACACCACCTTGATGATCTCGGAGATCTGCGCCACGTCGAGGAGGGCCGCAACACGCGGCAGCGTGTTCTTGTAGCGGGTGGTCGCCGGCGCAACGATGGCGTCGTACGGACCTGCAAGCGAGACAATCAGCGCAGCCAGCGGCTCGGCCAGATCGTGCGCATAGGCGGCGTTGTCGGCCAGCAGCACCTTGCGGACGCCCTTGAGCTTCGCAGCAGCTTCAGCCGCGCCCTTGGCGCCTTCGCCTGCCACCAGCACGTCCACGTCGCCGCCAAGAGCAGCGGCAGCGGTCAGCGCCTTGTTGGTGGCGTCCTTGATCGATGCGTTATCGTGTTCAGCAATCAGCAACGTGGCCATCAGAGCGCCCCCGCTTCCTTGAGTTTCGACACCAGCTCAGCGACGTCCTTGACCTTGACGCCCGCCTTGCGGCCCGGAGGTTCGGTTGTCTTGAGAACTTCGAGACGCGGCGACAGATCAACACCGAAACTGTCGGCAGCCTTCTCGTCGATCGGCTTCTTCTTCGCCTTCATGATGTTGGGAAGGCTCGCATAGCGCGGCTCGTTGAGACGCAGGTCGGTGGTGACGATCGCCGGACCCTTGACCTTGACGGTCTGAAGGCCGCCATCGACTTCGCGCGTGACCTTGAAGTCCGATCCGTCGACTTCGAGCTTCGATGCGAAGGTTGCCTGCGCCCAGCCGAGCAATGCTGCCAGCATCTGGCCGGTCTGGTTGCTGTCGTCGTCAATCGCCTGCTTGCCGAGAATGATCAGGCCAGGCTTTTCTTCGTCCGCGACGGCCTTGAGAATCTTGGCGACGTTAAGCGGCTCGACGTTGCTGTCGGTCTTCACGAGGATGCCGCGGTCGGCGCCCATGGCAAGGCCGGTGCGGATTGTCTCCGACGCCTGCGCAGGTCCGATCGACACCACCACGACCTCAGTCGCCTTGCCGGCCTCTTTCAGGCGCAGGGCTTCCTCGACGGCGATTTCGTCGAACGGATTCATCGACATCTTGACGTTGGCGAGTTCGACACCCGTCCCGTCGCTCTTGACGCGAATTTTGACGTTGTAGTCAACGACGCGCTTAACCGGCACCAGAACCTTCATCGGTTCCCTTTCGTCCTGAAATGGTTGATCACATCCACTCTAAAGCGGTTGGCGGCGGAACCTAATGGTCCCGCCAATCCGGGTCAACGCGCGAAAATTGGAAAACAAGGAAGGTATACCTAATATCTCCGCTTAACGGTTTTGGCCCGGCACCCAAAGCACGTCGCGAGCCCCGTTATCATTGACCGCGCGGCCTGCCACGAACAGGAAATCGGACAGCCGGTTCAGATACTGCACGGCTGCATCGCTCACCGGCTCGTTGGGCTGGGATGCCAGTTCCACCACCATGCGTTCCGCCCGGCGGCAGACGGTGCGGGCCAGATGCAGCTGAGCGGCGGCGGGTGTTCCGCCAGGCAAAATAAATGAGTTCAGCGGCGCCAGATCGGCATTGAGCGCGTCGATGTCATGCTCCAGACGCTCGACCTGCGTGGCCAGCACGCGCAGCCGCTCGGCCTTGCCCTCCCGCTGCGGAACGGCCAGATCGGCGCCGAGATCGAACAGGTCGTTCTGCACCCGTCCGAGCATGGCATCGATGACCGGGGCCTGCGCCAGATGAAGACGGGCCACGCCGATCACGGCGTTGGTTTCATCGACAGTTCCATAGGCGCTGACGCGAAGATCGTATTTCGGGCGGCGCTCGCCGCTGCCGAGCGCTGTCGTCCCGTCATCGCCGGTGCGCGTGTAAATCCGGTTCAGAATGACCATCGCGTCGATCCATTGTAACTGTTGAAGTCCCGTCCACCTCCGTCGATCAGCTCTTGCCGAGCGCCCAGACGGCCAGCATGGCGATGACGATGGCGATAAACTGAAAAAGCACGCGCAGCCGCATCAATCGTTGCGAGGTGTTGGGCGAGCCGCCGCGCATCATGTTGAACAGGCCGAGCAGCAGCACAATCGTGACCGCGGCCAATGCAATGGGGAGAGCTATATTCGAGAGGAACGTTGTCATGAGAGGTACATAACACTCCCGATGGCCTCGCGCCATCGCCTGCCTGAAAGTGCTGGAGAGAACTTCCTCAACCGGACATGACTTTAAGTGCCCGGCGCGTTACATCTTGGGGGCAATGAATCAGGGTGGCACGTGAGGCTGATCCGAGACGCTTTCAATGTCGCACTCGATGCGTTCTACACGTTCCTGGCCGATGATGGCTGGGCGATCGCGAGCCATATCGCACTATCGGCGCTGATGGCGCTGTTTCCCTTCCTGATCGTGATCACCTCCCTTGCCGGTGTGTTCGGATCGAAGGAACTGGCCGACCGGGCTGCCGAAATGATGCTGGAGACGTGGCCCACGCAGGTCGCCGATGCGCTGTCCGGCGAAATCCATAACGTACTGACCCAATCGCATAGCGGTGTTTTCACCATCGGCGTCGTGCTCGCGCTGTACTTCGCATCGAACGGTGTCGAAAGCCTGCGCGTCGGGCTGAACCGGGCCTATGGCGTCGTCGAAAAGCGGAGCTGGTACTGGCTACGGCTGGAATCGATCGGCTACACCATGGTCGCCGCCGTGACCTCACTGGCGATGGCGTTCCTGATCGTGCTGGGTCCGCTGATCCTGGCCGCCGCGCGGCGCCACATTCCGCTTCGGATCGAACCGAACGAAGATCTGTTTACGATCCTGCGCTTTGGGCTGACCATTGTCGCGCTGATCGTGACGCTTGTGATCCTGCACAAGTGGCTGCCGGCCGGAACGCGCCGCATGCGCGAGATTATGCCGGGCGTTGTCTTCACGATGATCGGATCGCTCGTCTCCGGCGTGGTGTTCGGCCAGTACCTCGCGCGTTTCGCCAGCAACTACGTCACGACCTATGCCGGCCTAGCGTCGGTGATGATCGCGCTGGTGTTTCTGTATTTCATCGCGGCGATTTTCGTGTACGGCGGCGAACTCAACGCCTCGATCGTCAAGTGGCAGAACGCTGCGTCGCCTGAAGAAGCGCCGTCGCCAGCGCGCGCGGGCTGACCGGTTTGGTCAGGAACGCATCGGCGCCGGCGGCGAGCGAGGCCTGCTCATCATCTGCTCGCCCCGAAACGCCGATAATGGCGATACGCCCGCAACGTCCTTCAAGCGCCCGGACGCGCCGGATCGCTTCAACGCCGTCGATGCCCGGAAGCACCATGTCCATCAGCACCGCATCAAAGTCGCCCTGCGCGATCCGCTCCGGCGCCGCCTCGCCGCGTCCGATGAATTCGGTCTGATGGCCGAGCTCGGTCAGAATGGCGTTGAGCACGACGCGGCCGAATGGATTGTCTTCAATGCTCAGGATGCGAAGACCTCGCGACGCGCGCGGCACATCCGATCCCGGCGCCGGTGGCTTCAGCGCCTTCGCCCGCTTGAGCGCAACGGTCAGCACGAATGTCATGCCGCCGCCCGCTCGCTGGCTTGCCGTGATGTCGCCGCCCATGGCACGGGCGAGTTGCTTGACCGACGACAATCCAAGGCCCGCACCGCCGAAACGCGACGCGATGCTGACATTCGCCTGCGAGAACGGTTTGAACAGCCGCTTGATCTCCGCGAGCGAAAGACCGATGCCACTGTCGGAAACCGAGAACGTCACATCCAGTCTGTCGCCTGAGCCTGCCCTGGCCGAAACGTCGAGGGCCACCGTGCCCTGCTGGGTAAACTTGACGGCGTTGTCGATCAGGTTTTCCAGCGCCGCCCGCAGGCGCACCGGATCGCCGGTCACAAAGACCGGCAGTTTTGCCGCGATCTCGACCTGCGATTGCAGCCCCTTCGCCGCGGCACGCCCAGCCAGGGAATCCCCCATCGCCCGTGACAGCGCCTGAAGATCGAAAAAGTCCTGGCGCACCGCCAGCCCGGTGGTGTCGTGGCGCGCCGCATCGACGAACAAGGTGGCGAGCGCTGCGAGATGCTCCGCACCGACCTTGATCGTATCCACCCAGCGCCGCTCGCGCTCACCGAGTTCGGATGTCGCCAGCAGTGAACTGATTGCCAGAATGCCGGTCAGCGGAGTGCGGACTTCGTGGGCGAAGGCCGCCAGCGCCGTCTCGACGATCCGCGATTCCGAAGCCGGCTGTTTGACCCTCCGCTTCGCAGCAGCCTTTTTGACGGCCGCCTTTTTCGAGGCAACCGGCTTCGCCCCACGCGTCTTCCGCGCAGGCGTCTTGGCGCCGCGCTTGACGCGCGTCTTCAGGCTACGCTTGACGCGCGATTTCGCCGCCATGATTCCCCACCCCATCCAGCCTCCAACATGACATGTCGGAGGCTGCCGAGTCACGCTACGGCGGGTTTAAGCGGGGTTAATACCAACAAGACGCCGCACCTGCGCCGGTGTCGTCCCACCGGCCCGCAAATCCCGGAGCGCCGTGGACCGCGTCGATTTCGACAGCTTCTGTCCTGCCTCGTCCAGCACGAGGCCATGGTGGCGGTAAACCGGCTGCGGCAGCCCGAGTAATTCCTGCAACAGCCGGTGCACGCCGGTCGCCCAGAACAGGTCCTGGCCCCGCACGACATCGGTGATGCCTTGCAGGGCGTCGTCGATCACAACCGACAGATGGTAACTCGTCGGCGTGTCCTTGCGGGCCAGGATGACGTCGCCCCATTGCTCAGGCTTTGCCGGCACCTGTCCGGTCTCGCCACCCGGACCGGCGCCTTGCTCCGTCCAGAACAGGGGACCGGCGCGCGCCGCCGCTGCGTCCATATCGAGCCGCAAGGCGTAGGGCGCTCCCGACGACAGGCTTCGATCACGCTCGTCGATCGCCAGATGCCTGCCGGTTCCGGGATAGACCGGAGCGCCATCGGGATCGCGCGGCCATGGTCCCGCCCGGTCCTTCGCATCGACCAGCCGGGCGATTTCTGCGCGGCTCTCGAATGCGGGATACAGCAGGCCCTCGCGCATCAGGCGATCGACGGCCTCGCGATAGAGCGCGAGCTGTTCCGACTGCCGCCGCACCGGCTCTTCCCATGTCAGGCCCAGCCACGCGAGATCCTCATAGATCGCCTGCTCGTATTCGGGCCGGCAGCGGGTGGTGTCGATGTCTTCGATGCGCAGCAGCAACCGCCCGCCACTTTGCCGGGCGAGATCGAAGTTCAGCAGCGCCGAGCGCGCATGTCCAAGATGAAGAAATCCATTCGGACTTGGCGCGAAACGGAAAACGGGTGGCGGCATGGTTCGATCCTGTTCGACGCATCGTGCCCCGGCAATTGCACTCGCGTCCGATTCCCTTCATGCTCACAAAACCAATGACAGTCCATCTCAACACGCAAGCGGACCTTGAAGACGCGGTTCATGCGCTGGTCCGTTTCGATCCCCGGCTCGGCCCCGTGCTCGATGTCGCCGGGATGCCGAACCTGCGGAGGCGCGAGCCCGGCTTCGCAGGTCTCGCGGCCATCGTCTGCGGACAGCAGTTGTCGACAAAAGCCGCCGCCGCCATCTGGGGCCGCGTCAGCACGACGTTCAATCCCTTTCATCATGACAAGCTCAAGAGCGCACGCGCGGACCGGCTCGGACGTCTCGGCCTGTCTGCGGCGAAAATCAAATCGCTGAAATTCATCGCGCGCGAACTGAGCGAGGAACGGCTCAACCTCGAAGTGCTCGCGGAGGAAGACGCGGACGCCGCCCATGCGACCCTGACGAAGCTGCACGGCATCGGGCCATGGACCGCCGACATCTATCTTCTGTTCTGTCTCGGTCACGGCGATGCATGGCCGGCGGGCGATCTTGCCATTCAGGAGGCGATGCGCATCGGCCTCGCCTTGAAGTCGCGGCCAACGGTCAAGGAGATGCATCCGCTGGCGGAGCCGTGGCGGCCGTTTCGCGGCGCAGCCGCGCATCTGTGGTGGTCGTACTATCACGCTATCAAGAAGCGCGAAGGCGTGATCGCAGGAACAGCGACAGCGTCGCCAAAAACGACCACCAAGAAGAAACCTGCGAAAGCGAAAACCGTTTCAAACGCCAAGGGCGTTTTAAACAAATCCCGCGTCGCAAAAGCGTCAGCGAAGCCGGCGAAGAATGCGCTACCAAAGAAAGCAGCGAAGACAACGGGAGCGCGGAAATGACATCGTCCACTCAATTCATCGTGGAGCGGAACGATCTGGCGAAGTGCAGGCTGATCGAGACGCCGCTGCCAGGCGTGATGCAATTACCCGAGGATGGCTTGCTGGTGAAGGTCGAGCGTTTCGCATTCACCGCGAACAACATCACCTACGCGATGCTCGGCGACCAGTTGAAGTACTGGCATCTGTTTCCGACACCCGAGGGCTTCGGCAACATTCCGGTCTGGGGATTCGGCCGGGTCATCGAATCGCGTCATCCGGAGATCGCGGCGGGCGAAGTGCTGTTCGGCTATCTGCCGATGGCGACGCATCTCGTGATCGAAGCCGCCGACGTCAGGAAAGCAGGTTTTCGCGATGCCGCCGCGCACCGGCAGAGCGTTTCGCCGGTTTACAATGCCTATGCCCGCGTCACCGGCGATCCCGCCTTCGAGGGCCGCGAAGGCGACTATCAGGCGCTGCTGCGGCCGCTGTTCATGCTCTCGTTCCTGGTGGACGATTTCCTCGCCGACAAGGACTTCTTCGGCGCGAAAACCGTGATCCTTTCCAGCGCATCGAGCAAGACCGCGTTCGGGCTGGCGTGGCTGCTGCACAGCCACCGCAAGCCGGTGCGCGTGATCGGACTCACGGCGGCGGGGAATAGGGACTTCGTCACATCGCTCGGCTGTTACGACGAGGTCGTGATATACGACAACATCGAGACCATTCCCGCGGATCAGCCGGTCGCCTTCGTCGATATGGCGGGCAATCCCGATCTGCGCACCCGGCTGCACAGGCACTTCGGCGGCCAGTTGGTTTACAGCGGACGGGTCGGCCTGACCCATCAGGATGCAGCGCCTGACGACGACGCCCTGCCCGGCGCCAAGCCGACATGGTTCTTTGCGCCGGACCAGATTCGCAAGCGCGCCAAGGAATGGGGTCCCGGAGGAATCGACCAGCGATTCGGCGCGGTCTGGTCCGGCTTCACCGCCGCGATGGGCCCCAAGCTCGATGTGATCGAAAGCCGGGGTTCCGACGCGGTCCAGCAGGTTTACCTGGATACGCTCAAAGGCCGCGTAAAACCGGCACAAGCGCACATGCTGTCGATGGCCGATTGAGGCGAAGCGCTCACCGGCAGGTGAGCGGAAACGCTCTTCACAATCCCGTCACGCTGCCTGTAGTATGTCATCCCAAGCTGCTTCGCAGCCAATTGGGGTTGGGGCCAGGAGCGTTACTTGAACGCACATGTGTCACAAGGCGGTTGGCCGGTCCTCGTGCTGAATGCGGACTTCCGGCCGCTGAGCTACTATCCACTCTCGCTGTGGTCCTGGCAGGACGCTGTCAAGGCCGTGTTTCTCGACCGCGTCAATATCGTCGCCAACTACGACCACGCGGTTCACAGCCCGACCTTCGAGATGCGGCTGCCGAGCGTGGTTTCGCTCAAGTCGTTCGTGAAGCCGACGACGCATCCCGCCTTCACCCGGTTCAATGTTTTCCTGCGCGACCGCTTCTCCTGCCAGTACTGCACCTCGCAGGAAGACCTGACCTTCGATCACATCATCCCGCGCTCCCGCGGCGGCCAGACCACGTGGGAAAACGTCGTCGCGGCATGCTCGCCGTGCAACCTGCGCAAGGGCAACATGACGATGGCGCAGGCGAAAATGCATCCGCGCCAGATGCCGTTCGCGCCGACGGTGCACCAGCTTCACCGCAACGGCCGGCTGTTCCCGCCGAACTACCTGCACGAAAGCTGGCTCGACTATCTCTACTGGGACACCGAACTCGACCCGTAGGATTCCGGCTTAATGGCCAGTCGCTCGCGGCGTTGCAGGGAGAGAAGTCACTCCCTGCTTTGATACCGAGCTCGATCCGTAAGCGTTCGCGCTCAGGCTTCCTGATGGAACGGATAATCCGTGTAGCCCGCTTCCGCGCCGCCATAAAACGTCGCCCGATTGTACGGCGTGAGCGGCGACTTGCGTTTGAGGCGAAGCGGCAGATCCGGATTCGAAATAAAGTGACGGCCGAAAGCGATCGCATCCGCCTTGCCTGATGCGATTGCATTTTCTGCGGTCTCACCGGTGAAGCCACCCGCCGTGATCAGGACGCCCGGCCAGAGCGGCCTGAACAACTCCATCGCCGACGGCACGTTCTGATGGTTGACCTCGGCACGGCCCGCGCCGCTGCTGCGCGGCTCGATGAAATGCAGATAAGCCAGACCGCGCGTGCCCAGCATCCGCACCACATGGCTGTAGAGCGGCATTGGATCGGCCTCGCCGGTGTCGTTGGCGACACCGTAAGGCGACAGACGCACGGCCACACGATCGGCGCCCCAGACGCCGATGGCAGCATCGGTGACTTCGGCGAGCAGACGTGCGCGGTTCTCGATCGATCCGCCGTACGCATCTGTCCGCTGGTTGATGCGCGACTGAAGAAACTGCTCAAGCAGATAGCCGTTCGCGCCATGGATCTCGACGCCGTCGAACCCGGCTTCCTGCGCGTTCCGCGCTCCCTCGCGGAAGCTGTCGACGATTCCCGCGATCTCGCCGGTTTCGAGCGCCCGCGGCGTCTCGTAAGGCACCTGCTTTCCATCGGCGGTCATGGCGGTGAAATTGCCGGAGATCGGAACCGCTGACGGCGCGACCGGCAAGGCCCCGCCGGGCTGGAACGAGGAGTGCGAGACACGCCCGACGTGCCAGAGCTGCAGGAAGATGATGCCGCCCTTGGCATGAACCGCATCGGTGATTTCGCGCCATCCAGCAATCTGCTCGCGCGAATAGATGCCCGGCGTTCTGGGATTCCCTCGTCCGGTTTGAACGACCGGCGATGCTTCGGCGATAATCAAGCCACCCTGCGTGGCGCGCTGCTGATAGTATTCGAGGTTCAACGGATGCGGCGCGTTATCCTGCTGCGCGGCTCGCATCCGGGTCAGCGGAGCCATGACGACGCGGTGGCTGAGCTGATACGGCCCGACTTTCAGGGGAGAGAAAAGCGAGGAGGACATCACGCAAGCTCCGGGGTCTGCATCAAGGGTTTTGACGCGTTATCACAGCTTGCGTTTTTTCTCTTCATTTCGCGCGCGCATGGCAGACCTACGCTCCGATGACGCGGCCACTGACCAAGCTGCGCATTCGATTGCCGGCGGCAAATTTCCTATTATCGCGCCGATGCGTCGTCTTCCACGCCAGATTTCACAGCGGGATCGCCAGCATTCTGATTCAAGGTCATAGCCGACCAAAAGATGGACAAGGCAATACTCGTCATGACACGAGGCATGAGGAACAACATCTGTAATCTCCACATCAACTTGTGGAGCAACCTTTGAAGGGAAGCAGTTGTTCCTGAGCGCGGCACGCAAAAAATAATAAAGGTCAGGAACTTCCTTGACGCGAACGCGCGCAGACATCACTGCGCACCTGTTGAACCGGAGCCTCACAGATCTCCGTTGGCCTAGGCAGCCGCCCTCCGCGCCGCGCGCTTGATCGCCTGAGGCGGCTGGCCGAATGCCCGCAGGAATGCACGGCGCATCCGCTCGGGATCGGAAAACCCGGTCTCGCGCGCGATCACATCAACGGGATGCTGTGCCTCCTCCATCATGAGGCGCGCCGCTTCGACACGGAGGTTCTCGACGGCTTTCGCCGGCGACTGTCCGGTTTCCGAGCGGAACGCACGGCTGAACTGGCGCGGACTGAGCCGCGCGGCTTCCGCCAGCACCTCGACCGACAAATCGGTCTTCAGATTTTTCTTTGCGAAAGCGAGCGCATCCTGAATGCGGTCAGACTTCGGCTGAAGTTCGAGCAGCGCCGAGAACTGCGACTGCCCGCCAGTCCTGCGATGATAGACCACCATCTTGCGTGCGATGCCGCGCGCAATGTCGGCACCGAGATCGTCCTCGACCATCGCCAGACAAAGGTCGATGCATGATGTCATGCCGGCTGACGTCCACACCGATCCATCGACAATGAAGATTTTGTCTTCCTGAACTTTGATCTTCGGAAAGCGGGCCTGCATGTCCCGTGCGAACGCCCAGTGCGTGGTGGCGCGCCGCCCGTCAAGGATGCCGGCTTCCGCGAGCACAAAGGCACCGGTGCAGATGCTGGCGATCCGCCGCGACACCTTGCTCGCCGCGCTCATGAAAGCGAGCAGTCCGGCGGATGCTGGAACGGGCGACATCCAGCCGGTCACCAGGACCGTGTCGAACTTCGCCGCGCTGAAGGGTTTGGTCTCGATCGGGACGCCCGACGAACTGGCGACCGGTCCGCCGTACTCCGACAAAAGCTCGATCTCATAGGAGGGCGAATATCCCACCATGTTCGCCAGCTCGAACACCGAAATCGCAGCCAGATCAAGGATTTGGAAACCCGGAAAGATCACGAGACCGATGCGCTTCATGGCAGCTCGCCTCTCTCGTCATTGTCCTAAAACGAGGTATATACGACATTCAAGACAAACCCCTAAACTCCTAGGTTGATCCCGTCAAGCCCGGCCTTCCGCCGGAGACACCAGCAAACTATGGACACGACAATGGCAAATCAGAACAAGGGTACGGCTCTCGTAACAGGTTCCTCCTCAGGCATCGGCGCGATCTATGCGGACCGCCTCGCTCGGCGTGGCTACGACCTCATCCTGGTCGCCCGCGACAAGGCGAAGCTCGACACGCTCGCAGCCAAACTCACCAAGGCCACCGGCCGCAAGGTCGAGGTTTTGCCCGCTGACCTCAATGCGAAGGCCGACTTGCGCCGCGTCGAGGAGCGCCTGAAAACCGACCCGAGCATTACTGCACTGATCAACAATGCCGGCATCGGCTCCGCCGGACCGCTGCTGACCTCGGATGTCGATCAGATGGATGCGATGATCCAGCTCAACGTCGTGGCGCTGACCCGTCTGGCGCTTGCCGCCGCCCCGGCTTTCGTCGCCCGCAAGAACGGGCTCATCATCAACATCGCATCGATCGTGGCGCTCGATACCGATGTGCTCAACGGCACCTACAGCGGCACCAAGGCTTATGTCGTCAATTTCACCCAGGCGCTGCACAAGGAATTCAAGGACAGCGGCGTTCGGGTTCAGGCTGTGTTGCCGGGCGCGACCGCAACGAATTTCTGGGATGTTGCAGGCGTACCGGTCGCCCACCTGCCGCAGGGCATCGTGATGCAGGCGGACGAAATGGTCGATGCTTCGCTGGTTGGCCTCGACATTGGCGAACTCATCACCATCCCGTCACTGCCTGATGTGAAGGAATGGGAAAACTACGATGCCGCCAGAAAGGCGCTCACGCCGAAGCTGTCACGGGCGCAGGCTGCCGATCGCTACAAGAAAAAAAGCGCAGCATAGCTTCCGCTCAACGAACAAGGCCCTCGCCCACCGGCGGGGGCTCTCTCAGCGCAGCAACAGCGTGGCTGCGACCGGCACCAGCAGCGACGTCACCAGTGCGTTCAGTCCCATCGCGATGCCGGCGAATGTGCCTGCCACTTCGTCGACCTGAAACGCACGCGCGGTGCCGATTCCGTGCGAGGCGAGCCCCGCCGCGAAACCCCGCGCGCGGAAATCGGTGATTCCCAGCCGGTTCATCGTCGGGGTCACCACGATCGCGCCCATGATGCCGGTCAGGACGGTTGCGACCGCCGTGATAGCTGGATTGGCGCCCAGCGTTTCGCTGATGCCCATGGCGACACCCGCGGTCACTGATTTCGGCGCCAGCGACAGCACGATCTCACGCGGCAAGCCGGCCGCTTCCGCGAACAGCACCACCGACACGATGGCGGTGATGCAGCCCACGACGAGCGCCATCAGCATCGGGATAATCGCCGACATCACGATCTTGCGGTTTTCATAAAGCGGCACAGCGAGCGCGACGGTCGCGGGACCGAGCAGGAAATGCACGAACTGCGCGCCGCTGAAATAGGTCGTGTAGCTGGTCCCGGTCAGGTGAAGGAACAAGCCGACGATCCAGATCGAGTGCAGCACGGGGTTCATCAGCGGGTTGCGATGGGTGGCCAGCGAGGCCGCGTCGGCGATTGCGTAGACCGCCAGAGTCACGGTCAGCCACAGCAGCGGCGTCTGCGACAGATACACCCACAGCGAAAACGGATTGCCGCTCATGACGCGCCGCGTCCCCGGCGCATCAGCCGGCTGGTAATCAGGAACGTGCCGACGGTGACAACCAGAGTCACCAGGACCGACGCGGCCAGGATCACGAAGATTGCAAGACCGTGGTGGGCGAGCAGATCGAGCTGCTGCACCACGCCGACGCCTGCCGGGACGAACAGCAGCGACAGATGCGCCAGCATGCCTTTCGCGGTCCCCTCCACCGCGTTGTCGCGCAGCGGCCCTCGCGCCAGGATCGGAAAACGATCGCGCGTAATCAGCACCACAAACAGAAGTGCCAGGCCCACCACCGGCCCCGGCACAGGCACCCGCAATCCGCGGACGATCACCTCACCGATCAACTGACAGATCAGAATGACACTCAGGCTGGCGATCATGGGCGGCTCCGGCGCGGATACGCTGCATAACACGCGAGACGGCTCGCCGCTGTCAATCGCGCCACATGCAGGGAGGCACCGTCACTGCTGCGAGCGCCGATAAAGGTCGGCAATGTTCTTCCAGATCGTATCCTTGAGTGCGTTCGCGACCGGTCCCGTCAGAACGACTGGAGGCCTGTGGCGCTTGATGCAGCCTTCGACCAGCCGCAGCACCCAGACCTCGCCGTCGGTGTAGTAAAGATCGCCCTCGCCATTACGACCACGCAGTGTGGGACCTACACCGGCCACGGTGTAGCGCGCCTCGATCATCCCGGCGGCCTGCAGATCGGTTTCGATCAACTGCCGCTCCGCATCGACATCGGGCGCGATGTGATGCGTGATCGCGCCGGTGTAGTGACTGAACCCGACACTCCGGTCGAATGTCACCGCACCGAGCCAGACCGGGCGCTTCTCTTCACCATCCTTGAGCACCATCCACAAACGGATGTGATGGCGCTGGTCGGCGCTCTTGCCGACCGGCTTCTCGAAAGCGAGATCTTCGCGCCGGCCATCGTAAAACAGCGGGCTGACCGGCGCGTCGGGATAGGGCCTGTCGAGCAATACACTGCCCGATATTTCCAGCGAGGAGCGCCATGTCACCGGATCGGCTGGAAACCATCCTGCTTCGCGCATGGCGCAGAGGATGTCATTCGACGATCCGACCAGCCCGACATTGATCGGATCGGCGGGAATGCCCTGCGCGGTGACTGTCACCATCGGCAGGCCATCGAGTTTCCTCTGATGTTCGTAGTGCCGCCAGAACGACGGCAGCAGCAGATAAGCGATCACGCCGTAGGCGACGAGAATAACGGCGAGCGCCATGAGCACCCGCTTCATACGGCGCGACGGTGGCCGCGGCGCTGGACCGGCCGGACTCACAGCCGACCGGTCCATGACCGTTCAGCCAATCTCAGCCTTTCAGCCGCTTGGTGCATTCGCTGTAATAGCCGCCGCCCTTCTGAATCCACTTCAGCCCGCCGTTCGCATTGGTGGCCTTGTTGGCGTTGTATTGGTCGACGCAGGTGTGCATGCGCGCCTTGCCAGCGGTCTCGCTGGAATACTTCGGCGCAATGGCGGTCGGGAAGACTGCGGGTCCTGCCGGGGCGGCGGGAGCAGCAGCGGGAGCCGCGGCAGCCTTCGGTGCTTCCTTCGGCGCTGCGGCCGCCTTTGGAGCCTCCTTGGGAGGCGCTGTTGTCGCGGCCGCAGGCGTCGCGTCGGCGCCGCACTGGGCCTTCCGGAAGTCGTTCCACTTCTGGTCGCCAAGGGTGCCCGCGGCCTTCGCAGCCTGATACTTGGCGCTGCATTCCTGGGCGGTCAGGGCCTGCGCCGGCATGGCCGCGAAGGTCGCCGCACCAGCCAGCAGTGCCGCACACAACAGATTGGCTCGGATTGTCATCGAACTCTCCTGAATGAGGGATCTCGAAAGCGACACATCCTAGCCCACGCCGATTTGCATTCAACGCGCTGCCACGCCCGTCGATCAAAAAATAATGAACGTCGAAGGGCATTCCGCGCTGCGGCGTTCACGAGCGGTTCATCCTCGCGGGCCAAGGCTCGCGCCCATCTGAAACGCGAGACATCACCCATGATCACCCTCCCTTCACGTATCCTTGCCACCACCGTCGCCTCGCTGATGCTAGCCGGTGCCGCCTTCGCGCAAACCGCGACGCCTGCAGCTCCGGCTGCGCCTGCAACCAAGGCGGAGCCGGCCAAAACCGCGCCAGCCAAGATGGCGGCTCCCAAGGAGAAAGCGGAACGAACCGCCGCCTCCCTCGAATGCTCGAAACAGGCCGACGCCAAGGGACTGCACGGCAAGGAGCGCAAGAAATTCCGCTCCGAGTGCAAGAAGACTGCGGGCAAACCGAACTAATCCAACGACGCAAGGCGAGTCAGCTTTCGGCTGGCTCGCCTTCGATCTTTCATCAAGCCGCGCATGGAAAGTGCCTGAGCCATGCTCGCACTCATTTGCGGCGTAACGCTGGATTTGTGATAACGGCGTTTCCGTTCCTCAAATCCCGCCGCAATGACGCCTGTCCCTCAAAAGCTGTCGCGAATTTTTCGCAGCGTCACTCCGCGCGACATCCTCCATACTTTTGAAACGCTCCTGATCGGCCTGGCCGGAGGAGCCTTGTTTCGATGGTTGGAATTGCCCGGCGGGTTGATCTCGGGCGCGATGATCGCAGTGGGTGCCGCCGCGATCGCGGGGCGTCCGATGGGCCTGCCGCCGCTGATGGCGCATATCATCCTGATGACGCTCGGCTTGTCGCTGGGCTCGATGGTGTCGCCGCAAATGCTGACCAACATGGCGGGCTATCCGCTCAGCATCGCCATCCTTGCCGCGTCGACCTTCTGCGCCACGTTCGGCAGCAGCTTCTATCTGCAGCACGTCCACAAATGGGACCGCACATCCGCCCTGCTCGCGGGCAGCCCCGGCGCGCTGTCGCAGATCATCATGCTCGCCAACGAGCAGCGTGCCGATGTCGCCGGCATCGCGGTGGTGCAGACCATGCGCGTGATCGTTCTGACCGCGGCGCTGCCGCTGATCCTCGCGGCATCCGGGCTGGCGCAGCACGGCGGCTCCGCGATACACACAGCGCCCGCAACGCCGCTTGCGCTCGCCGTCCTCGCCGCGGCATGCGTGGCGACATCGCTGCTGCTGCGTCTCGTGAGGTTTCCGGCGAGCTGGATGTTCGGCGCCATGCTCGGCTCCAGCCTCCTGCACGGCACCGGATCGATCGAAGGCGGCTTGCCAAGCTGGGCCTACGCCGCCGCACTGATCGGGATCGGAGCGCTGATCGGCACGCGATTTGCGAAAATTTCGGCACGCACGTTGCTGAGCTACATGGCCGCTGCGATCGGATCGTTCGCGGTGGCCATCGTCATTTCAGCGATTTTCATGGCGATCGCGGCGCTGACCACGCATGCGCGGTTCGGCGACATCGTGGTGTCCTTCGCGCCGGGCGCGATGGACGCCATGCTGGCGCTGGCTCTGACGCTGCACATCGATCCGATTTTCGTCGGCGCACATCATCTGTCGCGATTCGTTTTCGTCTCGGTGGCGACACCGGGGATCGTTCATCTGTTCGGACGCCCGCAGGTCGATGCGGATGACTAGGGCATGATCCCAGAGTCTATCGCGCCTTGGCAGCACCCCACGCGGCCAGCGCCGCCATGGCAAGCGAGATCAGCACGTTGTAGCCTGCCAGCGACAGCCCGAGAAAACGCCACTGCACCTCGTCGCAGCGGATCACCTTCACCTTGTTCAGGCTATCCAGCAGGTTTCCGGTGTTGCCGAAATCGACGATCGGCCCGCTGCAATCGGTCGGCCCCTGCCAGAATCCCCATTCGACGCCGGCGTGATAGGCGCCGAGACCGGCATTGGCGAGCAGTGCGAGGGCGAGAATGACAAGACCCGCACCGAGCAAACGCCGGGAGACACCCTGCGAGGCGCCAAACGCAACAAGGGCCGCCAGCGGAATGGCGAGGTAATAGGCATAACGCTGTTCGAGGCACAGCGGACAGGGCCGGATGTCGAGCACCAGTTCGAAGAACCACGCACCGGCGATGGTCGCAGCGGCAATCGCCGCAATGCCCGCACTGGCGACAAATGTTGCGTCACGCGGGCGGTTCATGTGTCCTGATGCCGTCGTTGTGCCGTTTGACACGTGAAATCTCCTGTCCGGCGTGGGTCCTAGCTTGCCCGCCGTCTGCTGTCGACGCCTGGCGCGATCACAGGCGGTTGACCGCACCCGCGCGCGAGCTATATTCCGCCCGCTTCAAGACCCCCTCGCCTTCCGGCGACGGTCCTGTTGGCCCCTGTGGCGGAATTGGTAGACGCGCTCGACTCAAAATCGAGTTCCGCAAGGAGTGCTGGTTCGATTCCGGCCAGGGGCACCATCACACAGTTTCCACAGATCCACCGACATCCACGAACGTCGCATTAATCCATTAAATACAATGGATTATGGGAAAGTATCGTTCTTGGAGGATTGCGACTGTGCACCCACATCCAGAAAATTCGATGGTATTTTTGTTGGTAGTTTCGGAGAGTGTTGGTAGTTCCTGAAAGATGGAAGATGCATGCCAGCACGAAAAGAGCTCGAATTCCGAAACTTAAAACCGCGTTCAAAACCGTTTAAATTGTCAGACGGCGGCGGCTTATTCCTTCTTGTTCAGCCGAGTGGATCCAAGTTGTGGCGGTTAGCGTACAGATTTGCCGGCCGCCAGAAATTGCTGGCTCTCGGAAACTATCCGCTCGTTTCATTAGCGGACGCGCGGACCGCCCGGGACACTGCAAAGAAACTAATCGCCGTAGGCACTGATCCATCAGAACTGCGAAAATCCGAGAAGCAGGCTCGAAAGATTTCGCATGCGAATACCTTCATGACGGTGGCGAGCGAGTGCCTAGAAAAATGGAAGGCTGAGGGTTCATCACCTCGCACCCTGAAGAAGAAGTCATGGTTGTTGGAATTTGCAGTCAGAGATTTTGGAGGACGACCGATTGCTGAGATTAGGCCTGCCGAGCTCCTCGAAAGCCTTCGCAAGGTTGAAAGCCGGGGTCGCTACGAAACAGCGCTCAGAATCAGAAGTGTTGTCGGCGAAGTCCTTCGTTATGCCGTAGCGACAGGCCGAGCTGAGCGCGACATAACAGTCGACTTAAGGAAAGCCCTGGTAACCCCGCGAGTCAAACACCATGCTGCTGTAACCGAACCAAGCCAGATCGGCGCATTGCTCAGAGCGATCGACGGATTTGATGGTCACTACAGTACATGCGCAGCGCTGCGCATGGCTCCGCTTGTCTTCGTTCGACCCGGAGAGCTTCGACTAGCCGAGTGGTCAGAAATTGATTTCAAGTCCAAGATATGGAGGATCCCCGGCAAGCGAATGAAGATGGGACTAGATCACATAGTGCCACTTTCTAAGCAGGCCATTGCGATTCTCACTGACCTCAAAGCAATCACCGGATCCTCAAGACTAATTTTTCCCTCGACCCGATCCTGGCAACGACCGATCTCGGAAAACACACTGAACGCGGCCCTCCGTCGTTTAGGCTATTCAAAAAATGAGATGACCACTCACGGATTTCGCTCAATGGCATCAACACGCCTGAACGAAAGCGGAAAGTTCAGTGCTGACGCGATTGAGAGGCAACTCGCGCACCAAGAACGTAGTGAGGTTCGGCGCGCATACAACGCTGCACAATATCTTCCCGAGCGAACCGAGATGATGCAAGAATGGGCCAATTACCTCGACGAATTTCGAATGTTGTCACCACCGAAGAAAGCCTGAATTACATTTAACGCATGGGGCTGTCATGAGCGAATCTACCGATGACTCGCGGCACGTCAAACTAGCAGTCGAACAAGCCGGTCCATTTCTGGTCGACCTAATCGCGAGCCTGGCGATGATTTCAAGACTTCTCCCTCCCGACGACGAGCGAGATATTAATGCGTTTCGGCGCAATGTTGCGGCTGCGTCGCTAGAATCTGTGTCTGTATTCTTTGAACGATCAGGATTGGCGCCTTCCTATATTCCCGGCTCTTTGATGAGCCTTGCAATTGCACTCCTTGACCTCAACAGAGGGATTGAAAACAAAGTCTTCAAGAAGCCTAGCAACACTCGGAAAGCCCCCGACCCGACCCAATTTTGGCTGCTAAGAGCTGAGGCTGCGGCCCTCCTGAAAGTACTCATCGAGCAAGGGCACGAGCCACAAGAACAAGCTGCGGAGCACATTTATAGATCGCTTGAAACCTATTTGAATAAGATCACTGCGCGCGCCCGAGATTCACGTCAGCGCAAAGACAAGGTGGCAAAGAAAGCCCGCCCAGGAGCACTGATCATCGGGTGGCTCGCCAAATTCGAGCCAGCCGTTAATCCTGAATCGGCCAAGGAATCGAAGAAGGATGATGCGAAGGAATTTGCTGACCTGAACTTCATGTCCGTAAACCGCTTTCAGAGTCATTATCGGGGCTTAACCGCAGAATGGCAGCAGCTACCCGAACGTGAGCGCGGCGCATGGGTTAAGACGCGGCTAGATAAGCTGAAAATGAAGCTCAAGACCTTCTCAGTTTAAGTTCATTCCGGTCCTAGCATCTGGAATAGCAGGATCGGACAGAAAACTGTTCATACGCCAGCAATTCAGTTGGCGGTGAACGGAGCTTCATCGTGCTTAGTATTAAAGATTTTTGCGCTCGCAACGGCATCTGCCGTTCCAAGGTCTACCAGGAGATCAAGGCAGGTCGGCTTAAGGCGGTCAAGGTTGGTCGTCGGACGCTGATCCTACCCGAGGCAGAGAAGGAATGGCGCGATAGCCTTCCACTCTCGATTCCATCCCCGCCTCTCCAACCGGCATTCGCCGGGCTGATGGCAGCCTAAACCTCAAACCCACAACAGCAAGGTTCGCCGAGCAATCGGTGCGCGGCGAAGCCTTGCCTCTACTTTGCAGAAAGGACTTTTAAAATGCCAAACGCAACCAAAGTCGCAGCAGCATCCATTGGATTCGATTTAGTCACCACAGCACAAGCGGCACCCCCGCACGCCGACTGGACCGACAAGTATCAGCCTCGCGTAGTAAACGGGTTGATTTTGCCAGCTTCGCTAAAGCAACTGTTCGCAAGCATCGCGCAATCCGCTAATTCCAGCTCAATCCCGAACATTCTACTCTGCGGCTCAACCGGTTCAGGAAAAACCGCAACGATCGACGCGATCATCGCCGAGTCTCGCCTTGATCGGCAATACATTAATGGCGCCCTGGATAACGGCATTGACATGGTGCGAAAGTTGATCCGCACCGTCTCCTTGCAATCGCTCTACGGTCATCGAGCGGTATTCATCGACGAACTCGATGGTCTTAGCGCACAAGCTTTTTCGGCGCTACGCGGCGACACCTTAACAACGGCACGCGTAACAAGCGTATTCTTTGCCACCGCCAATGACATGAGCAAGATTCCGGATACGATACGTAGTCGCTTCAATACCATCGACCTTGGCTCAGCAATCAAGGCAACTCGCAAACAACTGTTACCACTTCACATCGATCGCGCTGTCGAAATACTCGACAATGAGGGCATCAGCTATGATCGCAAGGTGATCGCCAACATCGTGGAAAGTCGCTTCCCCGACATGCGCTCGTGGATATCAGACCTTCAGTTTCGCTCGGCGACAGGCCAGATCGACACTATGTGAGACTCCGCAAGCAACCGGTATCGCGAGATCGGGATGACCTGGTCTCGCGACCTCACCGCCATTGCTCACCGGTGAGCGTCGGGATACGTGCGTTGAACGCCGATCAATGCGATCCATCGCGAATGTCAGTCAAAATTATTTTCGCGTCCACCAACATCCACTCATGTCTTCACTTATCTGTCCGTGTTCGCGTCATCAAAGGGCGATGGAATCGCAGCCTTGAAGTTCACCTCGCCCCTCTCATGTCTTCGCCATGCACGTAACTTTCGTGCCTAACCAGCGACCGGCAGCGCCGTCGCACAAGCTCGCATAGCGAGAGAAGGAGACAGTTATGAAGAAGGCTAAAACGCTCACCGGTGAGCAAAACGCAAAGCCGAATCAGGACGACAAGCCAGATCGGGAAGGCTTGCCGACAATCTCGCTCGACCAAGCAGTTGCCAAAGTAAATGCCGGATGGCGTAAACAGGCAACAGAGATGATGAAGCTTGCGCAACTCTGCAAAGCCACACGCGATGCGCTGTCGAAAGATCAGCGGAAGTTCCTTATGGAACGCGTCGATATGGGCCGCGCGGTATTTAACAAGATCTGCGCAATCGCTGATACGCCATTTCTTCAACTTCCTGAGGTACAGAACAAGATTCCCTCGGGCTATTCGTTGGTGTGGGAATGCACCAAGATGAAGGAAGAGAATTTCCAAGCCGCCATCGAATCGGGAGCGATCCATCCCAAGATCACACGCAAGGAAATTCAAGCGTTGCTACCACCAAAGTCCAGCAACATCACCAAGGGCGCTAAGATCCCTCTACTCAAGATCAATGTCGACTGGTCGATGCCGGAGTATCGCAAGCGCTCCTTTGAGGATTGGCTTCGCGAAGGTCATGATAAGTTCCCGGGTATCAAGATCAACTGGGACGACCTCGACAAGCTGAAGAATGCTGAACGAACATCCGCAGAGCAGGAGATACCCAATGAGAAAATCTCAGTGGTGCCTGAGTTCGACCCAGAGACTGTCCTGGACCATGCGGACCCAAAGGAGGAACAAGTTTAACACTCTCGGAGGCACGTTACTTTCTTAAGGAGGCGGTCATCGTTGGCCGCCTTTTTTCTTTCGACCGTTGTGCGGCTGATGGGCTTCAATTGAGCGCCTGGAGGGGTGAAAAATTCTTTTGCCTCATCGGCCGATGCCGGGCTCACGACCACATAAATACGAGCGTGACACAGAAACCACGCCCTTACAGAGACAGCCTCTTCGCGCAGTTGAATCGACAGGAGATCGATGAACCTGACCGGAGTTCATCAGGTGCATTCGGCCAACGGAAAACAATATTTCTTTCCCGTTTGGCTCAGAGGATCAAGCAAGCGACAACCGAGGCGGAGCTAACTAACACCTTACGTGGCCGCGCTCCTTGTCCGGCGGAGCAAGATCTCGCCGTTCGACAACTGCAGATCATTCGCGCGAGCAATGTCCGCGCCAACTGCTCGATTGTCCTGAAATTCGATTGGACACCGAATAGGCCTGAGTCAGCAGTCGCCGCATCACTGTGCATCCTTGAATGGCGGACGCGTCTCCTCAAAGACTTCGCAAAGACGTTCCGATTGTCAGAGGATGATCTGGCAGATGACTTCGTTGCTGTTCCCGAAATCTGGAGCAAGGACGGAGACCCTGTTCCATTGCACTATCACATCATAATGCAGATTCCTGAGGCCGCTCTAACTTGGTTTCAAGAAACCGCACACAAGCGCTGGATGCAAGTCCTCGACCACTTCGAGCTCGGCGGTCGCGTCCATATCGAACCGATTACATCACAGCGAAAGTTGTCAAATTACATTATGAAACAAGCCGACATCGATTGGGTGGCACAACATATCCTGTTGCCAATCGATGTGGAGAAGTACCGGAACGGCTAGCTGGCCTGCCGTCTCCTTGATGATGACCATCTCGATTCTCGTTCGCCTGCGAGAATCACTACATCCAAAGGAATGACAAAAATTCAGAAGTGTCCAACGAAGGTCACAATCAAAGAACTAATCAACAACAACGATATCAGGATCAACCCGATACATGTCTAAGTACAATCACTTCAAGAAGCCATCGAAACGAAACAAGCCAAAGCGAATTGATGATTATCCTTCAACGCTAAGAGGTCCATCTCAGAACAAGTACGGCGGTCAAAAGATGATCCGCATGCGTGGATACCCCGGCAACACATACGGACCCGCATCCGAGGTAAGACGCTTCACGAAAGAACAATGTGCAGAATATGAAATCAAAATGCGCGAAGAAGATCGCTTGAAATAAACCCAATCAGAGCGGCGATGATTGGTTTGATGTTCGGATTGGTGGATAGGGTCCGATTATGAAATTGACGTCACGATCGCCGCTTGCTCGCCATTCAAACGGTTGCCGCATGCTGGAAATAATTCCTAGATAATAATTCGAGCTGCTAGTCCTTTGGCGTCCTCCGCTTTTGTCACATGCAAGAGGATACCTCAGCCCCCTCACTCTGCATCTTGCTCTCTACCTCAGGTTGCGCTTGGATAGTGATCTTGGGGAGCGAGATATGGTCAGGATCTTTTCGATCGTTGCTTTTCTTCTGGTCGTTTGGGCTGGTGCCGCTAATGCGCGTGGTCCGTACGGATCTATCAAAGTCGGCGCTTGGAGTGGCGGAGCATTCACCGACAACCAAACAGGCGCCTTCTCAAACTGCATTGCCAGCGCAACATATAACAGCGGCATCAACTTTGGGGTGGTCGTTTCGAAGGACTACAAGTGGTTCTTGGCTTTCACTCACAATAGTTGGACCCTTTCACAAGGACAGAAATTTCCGATCGTCCTCAATTTCGATAATCAAGCAACGTTCAATGTTGTTGGCATTGGAGTGGCCGCCACTACGGTCTTCGTTCCAATGCCAGACGACTCATCGTTGATTAGAAAATTTCGGGCTTCTCGAACAATGTCCGCCTTCGCCCAAGGCAATCTGTTTCAATTCAATCTCAACGGGACTTCTGTTCTTATTCCTGCGCTGGTAAACTGTGCGAAGACAATCAATGATCGCGGTCTTTCGGCTGCAGGAGACTTTGCAGCTCCTTTCGCCAATGCCGCGAACAGTACTCCCAAGCTTACCGCTCCTGCTGGAAAGCCATTAACAAACACATCAAGCTTGCAACCTGGAACTCCTCAAGAAGGCTCTCCGGAACTGCAAATTGAAGCGATGCAAATTGCTTCAAACTTCATTCTTAAGGCCAACCTGAGTCGCCCTTCTCTTTTGACTAGGTCTGAAACGCCAACGGCCGTTGCCTCGACTGGAGCCGCCTGGAAGGCGGACGGATCGACCGGTTTCGTTCGCATTATTCCGCCTCAACAAGGCACGTCGGGTCTGGATGTTGCGGCTGCGATCGTTGGAAATGATGCAAAGGAATGTAAGGGCAAATTTGCGTCCGCTCGGAATAGCGAGCTCATCGACAGCGAAGTTGTATTCAGAGGAATGTCATCCTGCGAGGATTCTGAACGGTCGGCAATTGCCGAGTATTTCATTTTTCCCCGAAAGGCCGGTGGGTTCATCATGTTTTCGGTGCTGACCCCGAGCGGATCGCTCAACGCAACACCTCAAGCACAACAACGCGAAGAAGTGAACGCGGGTTATCGCAATGCGGCGTTTAAAGCGATCGGTCCATAAGCGGCGCATCGCCGAGATAACCTTTTACATTTAATTCGCATGCGGCTGCCTCCATTGGTCGGGCAAATGAAGAACGTTCTTATCGTCATACTTCTAACATCGGTTATTGCTCTCGCTTCAGTGCTTGGACTGGTACTTCAGGATACCGAACAGCCAAATTCGGATCTCGATCGCGATATGACCAGGGTGCGCGCGGAAATCGTAGAAGCTCGTCGCGAGAGCGAGAAATATTCGAGCGGCCTCGTCAAATCTTTCATCGACCTTAGACTTTCGGTTCTCCAAGCAACCGACGCTATGCTCGACCAAAAGCGCCGATCACTATTCTGGCGCATCTCGCTAAGATATCCGAATATGGCCTCCGCTGCTCGCGTGGCGCCTGACCAAGAGCTTACTGAAATACTGGATGAATTACGGCAAGCAGAGGATCGAGCTAATCAAGCTCGCACTGAAGCAGCACGCTATTCCGGCGGGCTTGTACAATCGATGTCGTTAGCGCGCGTTGCAATCGACGACGTCGCAATCTCCCAGCTTCGCCTTAAGTTCTATTCGGCCAAACACGGATTTCCAATTCTAACTATCAGCGCTCCCAAAGCGAATGATTCAGCAACTAAAGGAAAAATCGTACAAGATCGGGACGGCTTATGAAATTAATTTTGACGCTTATCATTGTGGCGCTCTCTTCTTCAGCACTCGCGCAGTCAGATCAAGCTCCGTTGGGGCTAAAATGGGGGGTGTCTCAAACCGAAATCACAGCCCTCGGGGCTGAATTCCGTGAGGAAAAAGAAGACAGTTACGGTAAGGGAGTCGTCTTTACTAAGCTTCCGCAGGTAATAGCCGACGCTGAGATCGTTCTTGGCTCGTTCGGATACAATGATCGCTTGTACCGCATCGTGATAATCAGCAAGTCTTTCGCAAACGATCCGTTCGGATCGTCGGTGTTGTCGCGATACAATTCGTTGTCTTCGCTGCTTAGCGAGAAGTACGGAAAGCCAAGCGTAAACCATCGGCTCGGCGATTCAATCTATGCCGAGCCAAGATACTTTCTTTCCGGCGTAAACAACGGGCGAACCTCTTGGTACACTAACTTCAAAACACCAGAAATTTTTGTTCAGCTTGGTCTCTTAGCAGAAGATAGCTCCAGCGGCAGATGGAAGATCATCTATGAGAACGCGGCGATCAAAAAGGATTTTGATAAAGTAAAGCAATCCCGGGAGAAGAATGCGCTCTAAATTGAGATGCTTGGTTTGATTTTGTGTCTGGTGGTTAGAGTCCGATTACAGAATCGCCGCCATGATCACCGCTCGCTCCCCTTTTAGCGGTAACCCGTCAAGGACACCGATTGTACGTCACCAGATAACGTCCGAGCCGAACGAGTTTACCGTCTCGGAGTTCGAGATTTTCCTTCACAATTTCCGTCTCGCCCTCCGAACTGCATTTCATCGTGAGTGCGAAGCGATTTCCTTGGGGCACAACCTTCTTTATCTCGCACGTCGATTCGTATCCTTCGAATTTTCTCTGCGAGTAAGCTACGAGCCCGTTATCCTGCTCGCCCGGCTTTGACCGGCAAGCATCTGGTTTTTCGGCATACCATTTTCCGACAAACGATCTATTAGCGCTCGCCTCCGTCGCAAGCCGCTCGTCCTTTGACCGTATTACAGACATCGACGAACCGTCCGATTCAAATCGAAGTAAATACTCGATGCCTTGGTCGTTCTTAGCTGTGCATGAAACCGTTCGAACTTGACGCTCAGTGAAGTCTCCAGTCTGAATGCATTTACCTGTTGCTTGCTGTATTAAAGGAACCGGCAGGTCATTCCGTCTTGGCCGATCCTTGGAATTAACAAGCATACGATCGATCGGCAGCTCGTAGGATTTATCAAGCGCAATAGTGCCATCCGATCTAGAGCCCGAGAATGATATAGCGCGGCCATCATCCTCAGGATCATCAAGCACCATTGTGAATAGAGCGCGACTACCGGTTATGATGTAGGATACCGGGCTGCAGATATAACTCTTATTAGCCACGGCTGCCTGACATCGGCCCTTCATTAACGCGCTAATTTCTATGTCAGCAGATTGAGCACCAAGATCGGCACCAGTGCAAAATAGAATGGGAATTGCCAGGATCGCTCGACTCGCAACCATCACGATTTCCCCTTGGTTTCAGCCGACGCGATCAAGATCGAGTTCGCGTACTCCTCTGCTGCGACGAGCCTGCTCTACCAGGTTTCGTAGATTCTCGCGTATCGCTCGCGCATCTGCGACGTACCGAAGCTGAAGAGAGCCGCCTTTGCTGGTAAAATCGCTGGAGTGAATGGTGATAGTGCCAATATTGAAGAGCTGATTTAAGAGAGAGTAATTCACGCGAACGTCTTTGATGCGGTACAGCTCAATTTCGTCGACTGTGCGAAAGATGATTCCCTTTGCGATTTTGACCCGCTGGTTCGTAATCGTGAACTTCGTGCAGAGGTGGGCAATCCAGATGAGTGCCAGAATCGGCAATCCGACCAGTACAAAGCAAAATAGTAAGACAGACCACCCCTCCAGCGAACCAAATATCCACCGAATGGTCGATGGCCTGATCGTCGCAATTTCGTTCTCACCACCAGTAATTGATTGCTGATCCATTTCATGCTCCCAAACCAAATCGGGAACTTATAGGACATTATGTGGTTTTAAAGCCACATTGTTTTTTCGGCTTTAAAGCCGTGGGGAAGAATCTTACGTTGCGGTTGTCTAACCTATGGACATCCGCCAACTATTTGCCGCCAACCTTCGCCGAATTCGGGACGAGAAAAAACTCTCCCAAGAGAAGTTGGCATACGAGGCTGAGGTGGATCGTGCTCATGTTAGCAAGATCGAGCGCCGCGTGACGTATGTGGGGCTTGAGATCGTTGAAAAGTTTTCAAAGGTTTTGCGCGTTGAACCGGCTGAATTCTTTCAGCCAATCCAACGCAAGCGTCCAAAAAAGTAGCTTTTTGACCCTTGGGACTATGCTCAACGTTAGCGAGAGCCACGATTACCAATCATTTTGGCTCAGCGAAGTCGCCATGAGCATTCGGTTAAACAACAAAGTCGGAACACCGATCACCTTCAATCCCCTTTAACTGCGTGTAGATCGTCCGCAATCCAGATGAGAATAGATCGCAACAGCTGTTGACGCAGAAAGCGTTTATCGTCATTATTTGCTAATGATTGTCATTTGCAATAATTCCATAACCCTCCCATTCGGTAGAACCCCAAAATGTAGGGACTGGATCCTATCGACGCCACTACTTCTAGTTGGCGTTCATGCGACCTTCGGTGAGGAAGGTAGTGGCAAACGTTCCTACTCTCTCTCCAATCCAACCCCGGATTCTTTCCTGCGAGAGATGACCACAGATCGACCCGACATCACCGAAGTGCCCTTTACGGTTGATGCGGGTCGCGTCCAAATCGAGACGACCGGTGTCGGCTTCTCGCGTTCGCGTCCGGCTGCGAACGGAGCGGTGACTCAAGGTTATGAGTTTATAGGGAGCAACATTCGCGTTGGATTAACTAAAGACCTTGAAGCAACCATCATGGTCTTACCGTACGCTCGACAGAGAACTCGGAGTTCAGAATCCGAAACGACAGAATCGGGGACAGGAGCTGTCGTCCTTCGCGCTAAGTATAATCTATGGGGAAACGACACTTTCGGGAAAAGTGACTCAACTGCCCTTGCAGTTCTGCCCTACATTTCACTTCCCACTGATCGTCAGAACGGAATAAGCCCCCAATTCGTGGATGGCGGCCTCCAAACGTTTTTTGCAGCCGATCTGGGACATCAATTCTCTCTCGGAATCAATGTGGGATTGCACGCGGTAAAAAATGCTGATCCGAACGCACGTCACATTGAAGCGACCGGTTCAATGACACTTGGCTACCAATGGTCTGAAAAATTCACAACCTACGTCGAAGCAGCCGTGAGAGGCGGCACCCAAGACCCTCTTGGAGATATTGTGCTTTTCGGCGGAGGTCTCGCCTATAAGGTCAATTCAAATCTTCAACTTGATGCCGGTGTAAATTTTGGTGCCACGCCAGCATCGCCGAGTATAAATCCATTTGTTGGGCTTTCAGCTCGGTTTTAATATCGCAGGTCATTAGCTCTATTTGACCCGCATTCCTCGCCTGTATTTCCCCATGGCAGCAACCCGCCTTTTCAGCGTCAATGCAGGATTTTCAACGAGCTTCCAGGAAGCAAATCCAAAGAGCGGAACAATAACTATCG
This sequence comes from Afipia sp. GW822-FHT03D08, assembly GCF_058801645.1. Taxonomy (NCBI): domain Bacteria; kingdom Pseudomonadati; phylum Pseudomonadota; class Alphaproteobacteria; order Hyphomicrobiales; family Nitrobacteraceae; genus Afipia; species Afipia sp. GW822-FHT03D08. Next base: position 421,838 of record NZ_JBXANK010000003.1, on the reverse strand, counting down.
ACACAACGGCCAACGTTGTGATGTCGATACCTGGAAATGCTTGCACGATAGACTGTTGAACTGGCCATCCATAAATGTAGGTTCCGTACGAGATGTCGTTCGCTCGGCAAAGGCGAGTGGGCCACCCGAAATCGATCGCTCCGGCCACAAGAACCCAATGAGCGACTAGAAGAATATAGATTTGATCTCGAACTAAGGAAGAAGAAAGTAGAATCGTTGCTGCCGTGCTCACGGACAAAAGTGCCGGAGACAAATCGATACTGTGTCGAAATCGATATGATATTACGCCGATTAAAAAACAAACACTGTAACGGCCGACTTGATATAGCCACGTCGAGCCAGGCTGTGCGGACATAGCATTAGCGTGAAACATAAGCGCGATCGCAGCACATAGCGCAAAAAATAGAAATGGAGCCCAATTGAACACTCCAATACGCATTAATATCGCGAGCCCGAAGTAATTCAGTATCTCGTACTTCAAAGTCCAGAGTGGGTTATTGATCGCCCCCGAGAAAACAACGTTTGTGAATATCTCTTGTGGAGGTATCGCCCGTGAAAATTGAAACGTAACAGAGAATGGATAAATCCAGGTACGAGAATCTCGAAAATACTCGGTGAGCGGCAGCCCTGTAAGAAGCGGGCCGGCTATAAAAGCGAAGACAACGCCAAAAGCGAAAAGTCCAGGCAGCAGTCTCAACGCCCTCGCCAAAATATAATTACTCAAACTTGGGTTACGTTCGAGACTGTGGGAAAGCGTAAGCCCCGATACAACAAAGAAGGCATTTACCGCGTGCCCGCCCAACGTAAAGGGAGTTGTTCCCTGAAGTGGCTCTGGTGCATCTATGGCGCTGTTAATCGCGAAAGCATGTGATACCAGAACGGCTAGAGCGGCGACTAATCGAATAAGATTGAAAGAATTCCGCTCAACTTCGAGTATATCGACCAGTCTCGGACCCTTCCAAAGCATAGTCCGCCACGTCACTGTTTCTTTCTCAGCGAACGACATGGCTAATTTCTTTTCTGCTTAACGCTTGAAGTGATCGAGCGCGGAGACTCAGAAAAGTCGAGATCGGGATAATCACATGTCTTCTCCCGCTAATCTTTTGAGTTCGTTTTTATCGTTTTCCTTGAGAATCACTTGCGCAACTAAGTCATAGGCTCGATTCGCTGCCATTAATTTGGTCATTTCTCCCACAGCGTTGACATTCGACATCTCAAGGACGCCCGTCGCCAACCTAACGGCACTCGGTGGCACATCGATGGGGGAGCTTTCCGTCGAAAATAGTCCACCGTCCTCAGCTCGTAGCTTACGAGTGTCTTCAAATCTCACGATGCGAAGTTGTCCGAGGCTACCCTGCTTTGTGGACACTGAACCATTTGGGCCAATCATAAGCTGACTACTTCCGTTCGGGACCGAGACTCGCCCGCCAACTCCAAGCACAGCCTTTCCTTCGAGCGTAGTTAGGTCACCCTTGGCATCGAGCGTAAAAGACCCCACGCGAGTATATCTTGGCCCGTTCGCCGTCTGGACGACGAAGAAAGACGATTGGTCTACGATTGCGACGTCCAAAGGATTTCCTGTCGGTTTGAGTTCGCCCTTTGAAAAGTCGATAAACTGCGTCGCCGCAACGAGTGATCGCCTGGGTGAGGGCACCTCTTCTTTCGCCTGTGTTAGATACTCTTGAAAGCCAAGGTGGCTCGCTTTGAACCCGGGTGTGGTTTGATTTGCCACATTGCGGGCCACGTTATCGAGCTGCTGCCGCAGCACAATTAAGCGAGAGAGGCCTATAATCTCTTTGTCGCTCACATCAGTCTCCGTGATTTCGCACACGCGCGTCCGTCGCAATCGCCGCACAAATGGCGACGCCGCAACAGCGCCCTACCGCGAGCGGGGCCTTAACGACTGAAATTCAAGTAAGGTGAAAAGTGACTGGACTCGAGGTCGTCCGCCTCGTCCTAAGCCACGCTTAGCAAGCTATTCCTCGGTGGCGGCGGTTCGACGCCCACCAAATATCCAGCATGCGCATCAACCAACAACGGCCAAACAGGCATGATTCCGGTTGATCTATGCGTCGTGATTTGCGGTGGCACGGGTATCGACGTGGAAAAGCAGCTGTGGCAATGCCAACCTATTAACTCTGGTCGCTGCGAATGTTGATCGGTGTCATGTCTCAATGACAGCCAATCTGACTGCGTCGACTTGGGAGTGAATGATTCAACATGATCATGGGTTACAATCGAGCAAACCGAGGTTATGACGGCAAGCGTTCCGATAAGAAGCCTAATAAGATTTCGCGTACGAGAACCGCGATACTTTAGGCTCTCAGACATGGAGCACTACCTCCGCTGCCCTGACTGCTTCATCATCCAGCTGAATTGTAACATGATCGATGCCGAAGTCGTCCTTCATCAGACGCCGCGCCTGCACTAAGAGTTCTCGGCTGTTCGCAAAATCTGCAACAACTAGATGGCAGCTCATAGCGTCGAAGCCAGACGTAACGGTCCATACATGTAAATCATGAACCGCAATTACGTCGGGAAGCTCCAGCAGCTTCCTTTCAAGAAGCCCTACGTCGACGTTAGGAGGAGTTCCCTCCATTAAGATATGTGTGACTTGCTTAATCAGTATCCACGTCCGTGGCACGATGAACAGGCCAATACCGGCACCCATGATCGGATCAGCCAAGCGCCATCCGGTCCACATGATGATAAGCGCCGCTACAATTACGCCCACTGACCCGAGCATGTCGCCTAGGACTTCTAGATAAGCGCCCTTGACATTTAGGCTTTCGGACGAACCGCCCGCCAATAGCCGCATGCTGATCAGGTTTACAATGAGACCAATTGCGGCAACGATCAACATTGGGCCGCTTAGAATCTCCGGAGGAGCAAGGAACCGCTGATAGGCCTCATACAGAATGTACACGGTTAGCAAAAGAAGAACGACAGCATTAGTGAGCGCCGATAGTACCTCGGTCCGCAGGTATCCGTAAGTCAGTTGTGGGGTCGCCTCTCGCGCAGCAAATCGAATGGCGAGCAAAGCCAGCGCGAGACCTCCAAAATCCGTCAGCATATGAGCTGCGTCTGCGAGCAACGCCAGGCTACCCGTTACCAAGCCACCAACAACCTCCGCGATCATGAAGGTGCCGGTGAGCACCAGCGCCCAACGGAGTCGGTTTGCATGCTTTGCTGCTGCTGTTCCTGTAGTGCCTCCACCGTGCATCCTTCAGGCCTCCATCTTCTGCTTACCACCGACGGTGGCGTCGTCGCCTATAAGACCACGCAGTTTCTCTTCAAGTTCGTCAAACAAGAAAAAGCTGACATCGTCTAGAGAGCCGTGTCCCTTAGCAAAGGGCTGCTCCAACAAGCGTATAAGATACAGCGCATATATGAACATGTAAGATATGAAGCCAAACATCATCGCTGATGCGGGATCACCCTCGGTTTTGAGGAACAGCATCATAATGACGATCGAAAACACCAACGTCTGAACTAAGACGTGGACAGACGGAACAAATTCTACGCGCTGAATTTGATAGACGCGCAGCATAGATCGACGAAGGATGTCTTGCGTTGCACGAAGCCGAACCACGAAATTTGCGGCCATTCCCATTCCTTCGAGACGTCCAAAAATCGGTGTTAACTTTGCCAACTCGTTCAGAGCTGGAGGAATATCCTTGTGATCTCGAGTATGACCTAAACCGACTCTCAGCTTATCAAGCGTTCCTAGAAGAATGTACCGACATTCGTTCAGATCAAACTCCTTATTGATTTCGGCAAATGCCTCGAGATCGCCATCAATCGCTTCAATTGAAGTCCTGATATCTGCTGGAATTCGCTCTGCCTCTTTATAGTCAGTCAGAATGCTGGACAGGAGAAACCCTATAATAAAGATTGCGCCACCGATTCCGCTTGTTAAGAGCGCATTGAGCTCTAGAAATTCGAAACCAAAGTAATGGACACCGATTTTCGCGCATCCCAACACCAAAACGACCGCAACTACGGTAAAAAATAGTCGAAACTTTTTGCGATAGCTAAGACTTGCGCCTCCGAGATGGAGATGCTGAATAATCGATGATGGCATCTATTGTCCACTAGGTTGGGTTGTGCGCAGCGAGAAGCCGCGACCATTCCAGCGATATGTTGCTGTCGAATTTTTCGAAATAACTTTTAGTCCAGCTACTCCGTCTGCATTAGTCATCTTCAGATCAATAGCTTTCCCCGAAAAAACCATGCGGTAGCCACCTCTCGTTTTCAAATAAACTTCATGAAGGCACCCGCTGCTATCGCAAATCACTGCGCGATTATCGCAAGCGTACTCTTCAAAATGCAGCGATACGAAACGCGCGCCATTCGCTTCAATCGAAGGCGCGAAGTAATGGGCAGCAGCGGCCGCGTTACCGCACAAGCGCTCAAGAGTGTAAAGTCTCTTCCGCAACTCAGAAGGTAAGCTGTCGATGTGCTCAGAAGCCCACGGCCTCTCGATAATCATGCCGCTGCGTGCGAAGGATTGACCGCATAGCAGCAATGGGAGCAGAAGTAATGCTAAAGGAAAGGCTCTATCCGATCTCATGAGACAGCTCCCTTCGCTTTCAACGCTGGCCCGCCACCTACTTGATCGAAAACAATCCCGACTCGGTGTTCGGCTGTCCAAACACGGCGGCACGAACGCGAGAAATGATCTGTAGGAATTAGCAAAACAAAGCGGTAGGGAATCCCAAGAGGGCTTTCCACCTCGAGCAATGCTCCTGTGGTACTTATGTTGCGAACGATGCAACTGATCGCGCCTCCCTCGAATGAGATTGTGCCGGATTTGAGCACCCGAGTACGACGCTCCACTCGTTTCTCGTCCATGACTTCTCTCCAATACGAGATCAAGTGTCATACGGCTGGTTTCAGCAACCGAAGCGCATTTAAAGTCACGAGGATTGTCGCGCCGGTATCAGCAAGAATCGCTGGCCACAATCCTGTAACCCCAACGATTGTGGTGACGAGGAAGACGGCCTTTAAACCCAGCGCGACGACAATATTCTGCTTGATATTGGACATGGTTCGGCGGGATAGCTCGACCATCGCTGCCACGTCAGTGACGCGTGCGTGGAGTATCGCAGCATCTGCAGTTTCAAGTGCGACGTCGGTACCACCACCCATGGCAATACCAACGTCCGCTGCAGCAAGTGCAGGGGCATCGTTGATGCCGTCACCTATTTTGGCGACCCAAAAGCCCTCTGACTTTAGTTCTCTTACGATCTTTTGCTTATCTTCTGGCAATAGCTGCGCTCTTACTTCAATACCCAGCTGATTCCCGATTGCCGTTGCTGTGCGCTGGTTATCGCCAGTTAGCATCAACGCGCGGACATTAAGGCTAGCTAGGGCGCTAAGGCCTATTTTGGCATCGGCGCGTGGCTCGTCTCGCATTGCAATCGCCCCGGCTAGCACTTTGTCGATTTGGACCACCGAAACGGTCTTGCCTTCACTGTTTAAGGCCGAGATGCGGGCTTCCTGCTCACTGCTCAATTTCGAAATGTCATTAGCTGCCTGCGGAGACCCGATAAAAATTTCCTTACCGTCAACTGTTGCGCGAATTCCCCTTCCGCTAAGGGCACTGGCATTTAAAGCGCGGGGTAAAGAGAGATTTTCATCTGACGCCTTTGCCAGAATCGCCAGCGCTAGCGGGTGACTAGATCCGGCTTCAAGGGCAGCTGCATATCTCAACACATCTGTATCACTGGACCCGAATGACACGATATCCGTAATACGTGGCTTTCCTGCCGTCAGCGTGCCCGTTTTATCGAAGCAAGCTATTGTAATTTTTCCAACCTGCTCGAGAACTCCGCCGCCTTTCATCAGAAGACCACGTCGCGCTCCTGCGGCAAGGCTAGCGGCAATTGCTGCTGGCGTAGAAATGACGAGTGCACAGGGGCAGCCAATTAGCAGGATTGCGAGACCTTTGTAGATCCACTCCTTCCACAATCCACCTAGCGCAAGCGGTGGAAATACTGCGATCAACAGCGCGACCAGGACTACGGCCGGGGTATAATAGTGGGAGAAACGATCGATGAATCGCTCGGTTGGAGCCTTCGACTCTTGAGCTTCTTCAACCAGGCGCACAACCCTAGCAATCGTGTTATCGATCGCGGCAGCAGTAACTTTGACAATGAGGAGCCCTTCGCCATTGATTGTACCGGCGAAGATGGCTTCTCCAGGTCCTTTTTGAATAGGAACACTCTCGCCCGATACCGGAGCCTCATCTATCGAGCTGACTCCCGAGATAATTGTTCCGTCGGCGGGCACTCGGTCCCCCGGACGAACCTGAATGGTCGATCCCACCTCGAGTGTGCTCGCCTTGACTTCGCGGACCTGCCCATTTTCCTCAAGTCTCGCCGTAGCAGGTATCAATTCTGTGAGGCTCTGGATGCTCGCTCGCGCCCGGCTTGCCGCTACGCTTTCTAAAAGTTCTCCTATCAGGAATAGAAAGACTACTGCCGCTGCCTCCTCGGCCGCACCAATAAAGACAGCGCCAACCGCAGCCACTGTCATTAACATTTCAATCGAGAACGGCGTTCCTGCGCCTGCCGCTGCGACGGCCCGCCTAGTGATCGGTATTAACCCAACCAGCATCGCTGGCAAAAACACCCATCGTTCGGCTTCTGGAAATGTCTTTCCCAGCAAGAAGGCTAAAGCAAGTGCGCCGCCCGTAGCGATAGTAAGTAGCCCTTTGTTCGATCGCCACCAAAACCTGTCTATAGGTCCATCGCCGTGAGTGTGTTTGGTATGATCGCTATCGACCACTTTTGGAGGGGGGACGCCATCACCGGTCGTATGATCAACCTGCAGAACTTTATAGCCAAGACCGGTAACCCGCTTTGGTAGCGTCTCTGCATCAGCACAGTCATGTTTCACAGTAACGGTTCCCGTGGGCACGGAGACGTTGACCTCCGCAACCTGGGCAACACGCTTCAAGGCATTCTCGATCTTGATTGCACAAGACGCGCAATCCATACCCTCGATTCGCATACGGGTAGTGGTTAAAATCTCGTCGGTCACTGTCGACTCCATTCGCAAAACCAACGCCGCAGCATAGACTCGGAAGAACATTTAGAGATGAGAGACCTGCACTGCCTCACTTCTTCGTACTTCCACTCTCTTCTTCTCGTAACCGCTGATAGAGCGCGGCAACCGCGTTTGAATACAGTTGCTTGGCATTCCGTTCGCAATAGTCTTCAAGAAAATGCAATTGATTAACGAGATCGTATGTAACGGGACTGAGATTTAGCTGGTCATCGATACCCGCCGCTTGGCTTACGCGTATTCCGCTCAAGAAGCCCTGAGCCCAGGCCATGTAATCCCTGCGCAGGATGGCATTCGATTTTTTGTCATCAAGAAATCGCTGACATGTTACCGATCCCAAGCCGGTAATCTTGGCATCGCTCTCTGCTAGAGCCATTGAACCTGTCACTAACAGAAGAGTCGATGCTGCGAGGATTAGGTGAATCAGAACCCGAATCGAGCTGTAAGTTGCCCGCCATGCGTTGGCTGAGGTGGCGAGACCCGCAACCGCCGTCAACCTGATCGCGCGCAACAGCACTCTCACTGAATCACCTCACGAATTTTGCTTGACCCGACTTTCCATCCTTAGTCTTCAGAATCAGCGTTACTGGGGCATGAGCTGGCACAGATTTCTTCGCTTCGCCTTTCAAGGTGTTATCTGCCGCTGGCGAAAGCGTCACCGTCTCTTTGTCAGCGCCGCTTGCTACGAGAGCGGAGCCAGTGAAACCACTCGTCGAAACAGGTTTGGTGGCATCATCGAAAATATTGAAGGTTATCGTGTTTCCCGAAGTTACTAATTCAGCATGCACGCCCGCGACGTCCTCAATTAGTCCTCCATTCGGACCTTTCGCTCCGTGAGCATGCTGAGCCGCGACGGGCGAAGCAGTTAACAGAGCGGCAGCTATCAGCAGAACGATCTTCATTTTATTTTCCTTTCAGTGGTGGATTATCGCGCGCGCAGATTCCTGCGGTTCGCGCCTGAACAGAACGTAGAGAGCTGGAAGTACAAGTAGCGTCAAAAGAGTGGAGGAGATGATGCCGCCAATGACCACCGTAGCGAGCGGTCGTTGCACCTCTGCGCCAGCTCCCGTTGCGATTGCCATGGGCACGAAGCCCAACGAAGCAACGAGCGCCGTCATTAGGACCGGCCGCAATCGGGTTAGAGCGCCTTCCTCAACTGCCTCCAATATTGTTTTACCCTCGTGCCGCAAGCGCTCGATGAATGTAATAATCACCAAGCCATTAAGGACCGCGACGCCAGAGAGCGCGATAAAGCCGATGCCTGCGCTGATGGAAAGCGGAATGTCCCTTAGGATGAGCGCAAATATTCCTCCAGTCAGCGCAAGAGGAACGCCGCTGAAGACGAGTAACGCATCGGCCGCCGATCCGAGACTCACAAACAGGAGTATAAAGATGAGAAGAAGCGCGATCGGGACCACAATGGTTAAGCGCTGCGTAGCCGATACGAGTTGTTCGAATTGACCGCCCCATCCGATCCAGTAACCTTCTGGAAGTTTGACTTTCTCCCCTACTTGCCGCTGCGCGTCCGCAACAAACGAACCAAGATCGCGTCCGCGGACGTTTGCCGATACAACAATACGGCGCTTCCCGTCTTCTCTGCTAATTTGATTGGGACCCGGAGCAAGGTCGATCGAAGCAAGCTCCGACAGTGGTGCGTAGCGAATCTGAGCAAGTGGTGAGTTGCCCCAAAGCGCTGGAGTCGCCTTCGACTGGTTCTCAAGTGGAGGCAATGGAATCGGCAATGCTCTAATAGCCTCGACGTTAGACCGGAGATGTTCGGGTAACCGCACAACAAGATCGAAACGCCGGTCTCCCTCAAAAACTAGGCCAGCCGTTTTGCCACCGACTGCAATCTCAACAAGGTTCTGCACATCAGCAACGCTGATGCCGTAGCGAGCAAGAGCCTGACGATCGAGGCTGACGGTCAGCACCGGAAGACCCGAGACTTGTTCTGTCTTTACGTCTGCCGCGCCCTGGACTGTTTGAAGTACGTTCTGCACCTGTCCGGCGACTTGGGCTAATACCTCCAAATCATCGCCGAAAATTTTCACGCCTACGTCACTTCGAACTCCCGAGATCAGCTCATTGAAGCGGAGCTGGATCGGCTGAGATATTTCGTAACTACTTCCGGCTATCTCCTCTGCGGCTTCCTCAACTTCCTTGACGACTTCCGATTTTGGCTTCTTCGGATTTGGCCATTGATCGCGCGGCTTCAGCATGACGTAGCCGTCAGAAATAGATGGCGGCATTGGATCTGTAGCGACCTCAGCAGTGCCAGTGCGGGCAAACGTCTCCTTAACCTCGGGTATTTTTAGAAGCCGCTGCTCTAGAAGTTTCTGCATCTCCAGAGATTGCGTCAGGCTTGTACCCGGAACACGTAACGCCTGAATAGCAATGTCACCTTCATCTAGACTTGGGATGAATTCACCACCCATACGCGATGCTGCAAACCCGCTGACCACGATAAGAACGCCAGCGAGTGCAGCGACCGACTTACGATACTTTATTGATTTCTCAAGAAGTGGAACGTAGACGTGCCGCGCCCCACGCATGAACCAGTTTTCCTTCTCAGAGACACGCCCGGTCACAAGAAGCGCAACCGCTGCCGGCACGAAGGTCATAGACAAAATGCTAGCACCCAAGAGCGCTATCAAGACTGTTAGCGCCATCGGCGTAAACATCTTACCCTCAACCCCCGTCAGAGTGAGGACTGGAAGATATACGACGGCGATGATTAGAGTTCCGAAGAGACTCGGCTTAATGACCTCGCGTGACCCGGCGAGAATCGCGTCAAACCGTTCCTCTCGGCTGAGAATGCGCCCGCGCTTTTCTTGTTCGTGTGCAAGCAAGCGTAGACAGTTCTCGACAATAATGACCGCACCATCAATGATAATGCCGAAATCGATTGCGCCGAGACTCATCAAGTTGGCGCTGACTTTGTTCTGAAACATGCCGGTAATCGTGAACAGCATCGACAATGGAATTACCAAAGCCGTTGCGATCGCTGCTTTGAAGTTTCCTAGGATCAGAAAAAGAATTACGATAACCAGCAGCGCGCCTTCTACCAGATTTTTTTCCACAGTTGCGATCGTTGCATCTACGAGATGTGTCCGGTCGTAGATTGCACGCGCGATAACACCATCCGGAAGAGAGCGCCCGATTTGATCGAGCTTGGCACCTACGCGCTGAGCAACTGATCGGCTGTTCTCTCCGATGAGCAACATCGCAGTCCCAAGCACCATCTCGTTTCCATTGAGAGTGGCCGCTCCGGTACGGAGATCCTTTCCTTCCTTTACTTCTGCAACATCGGAAATCCGAACAGGCACCCCGTTGCGAGTTCCGATGACAATCTGTTTGATCTGATCGGTATTGGCGACCTGTCCCGGCGTTCGCACAAGATACTGTTCGCCGTTGCGCTCGATATAGCCAGCGCCAACGTTCGCGTTGTTGGCCGCCAGAGCCGCCATTACTTCGCGGAAACTGAGCTTGTAAGCCATCAATTGCGCTGGATTGGGAAGCACGTGAAATTGCTTTTCGAAGCCACCGATCGTGTTGACTTCTATGACACCTGGCACGTTCCGCAACTGAGGCTTAATAATCCAATCTTGAATGGTTCGGAGATCGGTTGGACTGAAAGCCTCACCGTTAGCCTTCTTTGCTCCCGACTTCGCCTCGACCGTGAATAGATAAATCTCTCCGAGGCCGGTCGAGACGGGCCCCATCGCGGTCTCGATTCCGTTTGGAAGAATATCTTTTACCCGTTGAATCCGCTCGTTAACGAGCTGCCGAGCGAAATAGATATCCGTGCCGTCTTTGAAGACGACTGTTACTTGACTGAGACCATAGCGCGATAGCGACCGCGTATTTACGAGATTGGGAAGTCCACCCATAGCCGTCTCAATCGGAAACGTGATCCGTTGTTCGACTTCCAGTGGAGAGTACCCGGGTGCATTAGTGTTGATTTGAACTTGGACATTGGTGATGTCCGGCACAGCGTCTATCGGCAGACGCGTGAAATTCCACACGCCGAGTCCCGCCATGAGCAGAACGCCGATCATTACCAGCCAGCGCTGGCGAATGGAAAAGGAGAGAATGGCGTCGATCATTAGTGGGCTCCGACAAGCGAGCCAAAGGACCCGGCATAGAATGGTGAAGGCAAAGTCTGCCGCATGAGAGCATCAACGGAGATCGCAAGATCGACTAATGCGTTATTGGCACTGCAATTAGTGGTCATGGGATGCCGACCCCTTCGCCAACTCGGCCTTAACAACAAAACTATTTTTGGTGGCGTACTTGTCGCCCTCCATGAGACCAAACACGATCTCTACCTGCTCTGGATCTCGCGCTCCGATCTCCACATCGCGTACTTCAAACTTGGTTCCGTTACGCACAAATACCACGGTACGATTCTCTACCGTCTGAAGCGCCTCGGACTTCACGGCCACAGGAACCTCCTTTGCCGTAAGGATAAGTCGAGCAGACACGAACAAGCCCGTTTTCAGCCTAAGATCGTCGTTCGGAATAACCGTCCTAGCGAGCGCACTTTGGGTGTCGCTGCTTCCTATGGGCGAGATGTAGGAAAGTTTCGCTTCAATGGGTTTTCCGCCATCACCGACATCAATGAGGACAGTCTCGCCTAGCTTAACTCGCGGCAAATCGCGTCGATTGACGGAAAAGTCGACCCAGACAGTTGATATGTCTGCAACAGTGAAGGCTGGCTTCTGTTCCGATGCATATTCACCCAATGAGATCTGACGGTCGATAACAGTGCCAGAGATAGGTGCCAGCATTTCGTAAACACTCAGACTTTGGTTACTTTCGACTTTGGCGAGAAGATCACCTTTTTCTACGCGGTCGCCGATTCGCTTTCGTATCTCGCGCACAACACCGGGAAAGCGGGGTGTGACCTGAACCAACGTTTCTTGATTCGGCTGCAAAATGCCGTTCAATTGAATTGAATCGCGCAACGTACCCTTCGATGCAGCTGCGATCTCTATACCCGCAGCAGCCACCTTCACATCGCTCATCTCGACGCCTTCTGAGCCGTGACCTTTTTCGGCTACTGACCCCTTCGCGGTAGGCGGCACAGCCTTAGAGGAAGAAAACGCATAGACTCCGACGGCTGCTGCGATGATCACGCCAGCGGCCATCGCTACTTTAGAAACTCTGCTCATCTTGCGCTCTCCCGAGCCAATGCAAACGGGTTACCGACCAGCCCTTCGATAGTGGCGACGGCAATATGAAAATTCTGCTGGGCTTCTTGCTCGCGCAACCGCGCCTGAGCTACCGACGACTGCGCATCGAGAACTTCGAGAAGCGAAAAGCGACCCTGCCCATAGCCTTCAAGTATAGCGTCAGCGGCCTGCTTCGACTTTGGAATGGCGATCTCGCGAAGGGCTGCCAATTCCCGCAACGCCCCCTGTAGAGAGTCATAGGCACGCCCAGCAATTATTATCAGTGCGTTTCGGTTGGCCTCACGCTCCGCACGAGTTTTCGCAAGGGCCTCTTGAGCTGATACGATATTACCTTGGTTCTGATCGAATACCGGTATCGCTGCGGATATACTCAGTCTAACAGCATTGTCTGCTGTTTCATTGTAATGCCGCCATCCCGCACCGACGCGCAAATCGGGATACGGTCGAAGGCGTGCTTGCAAGAGTTCGGCATTCCGCTGCGCATATACGGCGGTCCATCGTATTAACTGAGGATTGGCATCGATAGCCGAGACCACGGAATTGAAAGATGGTGGACGACCGTGGACATCGAGTCGGCCAGCAACCGACGAGAATTTTGGAGTAATATCTCCCATAAGCACAGCAAGTTCACGCCTTGCGCTCGCAAGAAGCGATCGCACCCGCTCCCGGTCGGCCTTCACAAACGAAGATGCGACTTCTGCCCTGCCCGTTTCCGCGAGCGATGATGCACCAGCCTCGACCCGACGCTGCAACAGCGGAGTAATCTTGTCTATTTGCGCGACTTGCTCGTCGAGAATTTGGATTCTGCGTTGCGCGCCCAGGACGGAGAGGAAAGCAACAGCCGTTTCTGAAAGGACTTCAAGACGAACGGCCTTGCGTTGAATTTCGGCAGTCTCGACTCCCGCCTGGCCCACAGCAATCCGCGCTGCCCGTTTACCGAACAACTCGAACAACTGACTGATCTGCAGGGTGCTTTCCGCTGACCGAGTGCCACGATAAGCGCCTGAGCCCAACGAATTGTCTAACTCAAAGGACACCTCGGGATTAATCAAAGCGCCTGCTTGTATGCGTTGCCCTGAGGCAATGCCGACGTCGCGCTCAGCAGCCGTCAATCGTGGATTTGCAGCCAAGGCACGCTGCAACGCGGTCTGGAGTGACAACGTTTGGGAGTGCGACACGCCAGCGAGCCAAGGGCTCACCAACAATGCCGATGCGCACGCAACTCGCGTGGCAACGCTTCTTACGGACATAATATTTGAAACCTGAAGAACAGCCAAATTCAGGCGCAGAAGCGCCTGGTGAATATGTTCAGGTCAGGAATTTTGGTGGAGGTGTATCCAGCTCCGGCACGCTATCCGGAAACCCCAGCTGCGGAGGGGCAATAGTAGCCGCCCCCTGCTTAATCGCCGCAGCTACCAGCGGAGGTGCTGCGATAGTTACGGAAAAGCAGCCATGACAGTGATTCTCGGCTAAACCACCCTTATCGGAGTGGCCATCGCTCGTGTCAGAAGCCGATAGCATGACGGTCTGAGCAGGTGAAACGAAAAAACCTACGTCTGTAAGGCTGTGAACCAGCCCGCCAAATGCGTACACGAGCATCAAGAACACAACCGCTAACCCGCGAACGGTGCGCAGGTTTTGAGCTGAATTGATGGTCAGTTTACGTGACAAATGACGAATCCGGTTGCTTAAGTCGTTTACATAGCATGCGTGACGACCAGATGTCGATCCGCAACATTATTACATTCTTACCGCCCGCCCTAAACATGGCTCATTGAGACTGGTTCCCCAAAGTTCCACCAGCGGCGCCAACTTTATTTGGGCCGCAAGGACCGGACCCTACTCTCCAACTGCAATCTTCAACATTTCGCAGCGTACTCGATCTCGCAAGCCTGATAGCGCACTTGATAGTTCCGAGAAGGCTTCGTGATCGAAGTCGGCGCAAATGCATTCACGCATACGAGCCCGAGTACGAGACAGCCGCAGAAGATGGGTACTCGCGCTCTCCGTAAGAAAAAGCCGCGTAACACGTCGATCGTCCAGAAGCCTCCGCCGTCGGATTAAATTTCGGCTTTCAAGCATTTTCGACTGAGCCGAGACAAATGACGCATCGACATGAAGTAGTGCAGCAACGGCCTTAACCGACAGCCCTCGACTGTCGCTCAGCTCTTCGATCGTTGTTAAGATCATCCACTGAGGCCCGCTGATACCAATGCGTTGGCCTAAATGCTCAGCTACCCGCATCATGTAAATGCTGATGGCCGAGATATCTCGGCATATCTGATTAAGCAGTTTATCGTCGGCCTTTCGTAGCTCAGGTATCCGCGCCGACGAACTGACGGAGTGACGCGCGGGTTTGAAGGAATGCGGTCCTTGATCCCGCCTCGTGGATTTCTTTGCACTTGGTCGCCTATCAATCGCCATACGAATCTCCAGTTTAATGAGGCAGCGCGCCACAACCTGTGATCTCGCCGCCATTCAATTCCCTCGCGCGCTCCTCTCACGCAAAGCCGCAAGCCTCTGCATCCAACCCACGGTCAATTGCCTTCGCGCCGTGAGCCGACGCTAAGATTCGAGGCTGCGGATGAGAAGTGATACCGGCTGCGACTTTGCGGAGAGGATCAATCCGAAGAACGCACCTTAAATTTGTGCGACCTCAGATCTGACCAATTTTCACGCGAACGCTAAACCGAATTCTTTCGGAGGGGGTGTATTCAAGATTGGCGAGAAATCTCGAAACGAGATTGCGATCCATACGTGGATGGTCACGGGTATTTTCTTTGCAGACGCAATATTTAGAGGGCTAAGAGCTATCGGAAAGCAATCGTGGCAATGGTCACGATTCAGTTCGAGATCGCCCTCATTGGGCGAATCCATCTGAACAGTAACAGCCGATGCCGCACCCCGAAATTCATACGCCCGGTGCTGCTGCAATCCACTGACGAAATACGCGATAAGAAGAACGACCACGCCGATGGCGCGGGCAAGTGTAGCTCTTGTGCCAATTGTAAACCGGAAGTTCTGCACTGCTACGATTCTCCTGACCGCGAGTATTAGCCGAATCAGCTTTTCACCGTCCCGCGACAAATCGCCTTTCTCAACTTAGCGTTACGCAATATGCTGCCTAGTACTCGGCAGAGGTAAACAAACCCGTGGGGAATTGGATTTGAGCGTTGCGTTCACCAAGGAAGAAAGCGCTGAGACCGCGTCAGAAACTCAGCTGCCTGATCGAGCCATTTCCGAACATCCTAATCTTGTTACCAGTAATGGATTGAACAGGTTGGAACACGATCTACGCGAAGCGAAAGCTGCGTATGAATCCGCACAGCAGGTTGAGGATGTGAACGAGCGCAGACGCCTTGGAGCAGTTCCTTTGCGAGATGTTCGATACTTCACTGAGCGAATTCGCACCGCACAGGTCATGCCGAACCAAACGACAACGGATGTTGTTGCGTTCGGAAGCACTGTTAGATTTAGCCGAAGTGACGGGCGCGTAGAAGAATATCGAATAGTTGGCGAAGATGAAGCCGATCCAAAGGCGGGATCCATTTCATTTGCGTCACCTATTGCAAGGTCCCTAATGGGAAAATCTATGAGGGATGTTGTCGGCGCGGGAGACAGAGAGATCGAGATTCTTCAAATCTCCTAATCCACCACGATCGTACCGTGCTTTATTTCGCTGACTTGTTGATGATCAGGAATCAGGCAAGCAAACTCAAATTTTCCCACCTTTGAAAATACCCAGACAAATGACGCGGTTGATCTTGGTGCGATAACCCGGCCACTTTGATAATGATGGTCTAAATCTTTGATCAACTTCATAGTTTGAGCGTGTGCGAGATTTTCAAGATGACTACCGAGAACGAACTCATGCGTTTCGTCTGTATCGTTGTCGATAATGAATTTCACGCTTTCTCGACGCACAAAGCGAAGTTCTCTAGGTAAGAAACTAAATTCGCTTCCATGTCCTGAAAGCTTAACGGTAACTGCCACCGTTTTAGCCGTTAGCCTCCCAGGCTCTCCAGCATCGATACTAAGAAATATATCTTGGACCTTCTTACGGGGCCCGCCAATAGCAACGTCTGTCGCCAACAACGTTGCAATGCAGACCAGCCACTTAACCATTTTGACCATATTCTAACCTGCTCACGCTATCTTTGACTAGCAACGGACTTACCGATCATACATCTGTCAGATTGCCCTACCCGGCCATTCGGAATGATAGTCATCGATCACAAATTCATGGACATGACGAAATCCGCCATCAACCGACATTGCGCCGGCCAGATGCTGATGACCTTCCGGTAGCTCCTGGTGGATATGTTCCAGTTCGGCAATATCCTGCGATGGCCACAAACTTAATGCCGCCGCGATCGCGATCGCGGCAATCGCCGCGAGCAGCACAAATGTCATCGATAACCCAAGCTTTGCTCCGACCCATCCGGCAACGGGATAGGCGAGAAGCCAGCATACGTGGGATAGCGCAAACTGAGCGGCAAACAGCGCGGGACGGTCCTCGGCCTGGGAAGATCGCCTCAGCAGCCGCCCAGAGGGCGTTATCACGAGTGAATAGCCGAGTCCGATAAAGAACCACAACGCGAGCAGCGCGAAATAATTCGTAATTATTGCGCTGCAGAGCAAGCCGAAGACGAGCGCTGTCGCACCACCCAACATCGCACCTCGATCAGGAAGGCGATCCAGCAATTTGGGCAAAGCAAAGGCGGCCAGCATTGATCCGCATCCAAATGCCGCCAGAGCCATAGCCGTGGAACGCTGCCCCAAAGCAAATCCCGATTGTACCAAGACCACTGTGTTGACGATAACCATCGCACCAGCCGCAGCAGCAGCTATGTTCAGACAGAGAAGGCCTCGCAGGCGAGGCGTCGCAAGAAAAATACGAATCCCTCGTGTCGTGCGATCATAGATTCCGCGCGGCTTGGACGGTTTTGGGCTTGGAATGATGACTGAGACAACAAGCAAGGCGGACGCCAGAAATCCCAACATTGTTCCGGTGAACAACTCGTGAAAATTCAGAACCGCCAGAAGCATCGCAGCGAGCATAGGGCTGGCCACACTTTCAAGGTCGTAAGCCAATCGCGACAATGAAAGTGCCTGAGTGTAATCCCGCTCATCGGGCAGCACATCCGGTATCGTTGCCTGAAATAGCGGGGTGAACGCTGCGGAAGAGGACTGGAGAACAAAGATCAGTACGTAAATTTGCCAGATTTGAGTCGCGAACGGGAGGAAGATCGCTACTGCGGCCCGTACCAGATCGAGCGTGACCAGCATTTTCCGTCGATTGAAGCGATCAGCAAAAGCAGCGGCTATCGGGGCAACCAGAACGTATGCGACCATTTTGATTGCGAACGCTGTACCCAAGACGGCACCGGCATTCACTCCAGCCAAGTCGTAGGCCAGCAATCCCAGTGCGACTGTCGCCAACCCTGTTCCGAGCAGAGCAACAAACTGCGCGACGAATAGATGACGGTACGTGCGATTAGCGAGAACGCTCAGCATGGCGCTTCCTTATACGCTTTTGGCTCAGGGATTGGGCTGATCATCCACGAAGATCTTCGGCTTTACGCTCGCCTCGATGAATTGACGAACAGGGTGTGCGCAGCCACATCTATATTCGTAACACTGTTCGAATTTCCTACTCGTCCCGATGTCGTCGCTCTACAATCAAGATTTTAGCAGCGCTTGCTACGCGCTTCGCCATCCTATTGATGGAACCTCAACAGAATCAGCTCGCGCCATTTCCACTTCCCTGACAATTAGAAGCCTTGAGTCCGGTTGTCTGGAGCCTCAGCTTATGATTTTGCCCCACAAATGACCCACAGCCTGAATCGATAGAGCAGCACACTGCAGGAGGGCTGCTCCGGCGGCCCACGCAGCTGCAATTGCGTTCTGCGAAGCCTGCCTCTTTAATGCTTCTGAAAATGGTCCATTTCCATCCCAAGAGTCATGTGTATGAGGCGGAATTTTGCTACGCGAAGCCTCAAACCACTTCAATGCGGCAAGCATCGCGCAAATCACCGAGCAAAGATTAATGATAAGCTGAATTAGTTCGATGGCCTTCATGACGGCTTGCACTCCAATTCAGAGGTAGAGCGAGGATTGGGTATATATTTGTATAGAGTTGCATCCGAGACACCCATTCGATCTGCAACTTGTTTTATCGTGAGATTGCCATCGCGAATGAGCGCCTTGGCAGCGACAATGTCTTGCTCCGACATCGCCTTAGGCCGCCCACCTACCCGCCCCCTTATCTTCGCCGCATCAAGTCCCGCAACCGTCCTTTCCCGGATAATGTTTCGCTCGAACTCAGTCAGCGCGCTGAAGATGTGAAATACCAAGCGGCCTGTTGGGGTGGTTGTGTCAATTGCTTCGGTCAGCGACCGAAATCCGCACCCGCTTCTATCGAGCAACTCGACAGTTGCAATCAACTGGGTGATTGACCTTGCAAGCCGATCAAGTTTCCAGACAACAAGTGCGTCCCCTGGACGAACGTAATCCAACGCAGCTTTAAGCTCCGGGCGATCGGCCTTTGCCCCCGATGCAGTTTCGACAAAAATTCTCGTAGCCCCTGCCGAGCGCAGCGCATCGAGTTGCAGATCAGGAGCCTGGTCAATCGTCGACACCCGCGCATATCCGATGAGGCCCATGACCAACTCCGAAAAACGTTCCTATCATAACATTTGATAGGACTATTTTCCAGATAGTGTTTTAAGAGCAATTTCACCGGTGAAATTCCGGCAGCTAGTGCAGCGTCCGGTGTCTCCGAAAAACGAACGAATTATAGACAACCAATTAAAGTCGAGCAGCGCCACGAAGAATGGTCGAGGCTCCGTTAGGCGCGATAGCAGCAACACTTTCGTTGACTATATCAATGCGTCGATACAGCTCGAGATATTCTGAGCCAAAGGTTCTCCCGGATTGGCTGCTCGTCGGGACGATCAAAATGTTCTTATTGTCCTTTTTCCGTCCGCGTAACCTAATTCCCAAGGGCACCATCGGCTAGTCATTGAATTTTCAGTGGCTAGAAAAAGAAAATAGTTCATCTCGACAATCTTGCCTCGAATTCGTGCGGCGGTCTCCCGGTTAGGAGGATCCGGCATCGCCGTATCGCGCCAATCGATATAAATGTCCCAACCCTTCGAATGCAGATGGTTCGAAAGACCTAACGCAAGTTTCGCGTCCTTATGACTATGCGACAGGAAGGCGGTCGGAATTCCGTGCCCTTTGGCCTCCGTCAGTGATGCGCGCGTTTCTCTGTTCGCAGATGCGAAAAGAAGCGTTGTTTGAGAAATCGTCATGCGCTGCCCTCCAGGCCCCTGAATAAAATGCTTGGCGCTGTTGCCAGCAAACCAGAATCGGTAAACTCTTGAGATTTGGCGCTGCCAGATTGCAGTGCATTTTTTTGTAGCAACAAAATATAGGGATCCTCGATGGCAAGGAATGTTTTTTTCAGCTTTCATTTCGACAACGATTTTTGGCGAACTCAGCAAGTGCGGAATATCGGCGCGCTCGAAGGACAGGCTGTATGCGCTGCCAATAAGTGGGAAGAAATAAAGGCCAAGGGTGACGCAGCTGTTGAAAAATGGATCGAAGAGAATATGCACGGAAAGAGCTGCGTCGTTGTACTGGTGGGCTCTGAGACTGCGCAGCGTCCCTGGGTTCGCCATGAAATCGTCAAGGGATGGAATGACGGCAAGGGCGTTGTAGCGATTCGCATAGACAAACTGCTTGATCGAAACAGCAAGCCAGGTACGGCGGGGGTAAACCCGTTCACCAAACTTACCTACAAGCAAGGCACACTTGCTGATATCGCTCAGCTAAAAACGCCCAGCGGGGCTGACAGCAAGGCTGCGTACGCTTCGATCGCCAATAACATCGAGCAATGGATAGAAGAGGCGATTAAGATTCGTAACAACGCTTGAAAGCCGAATTTCACATGAGCCTCTACGAAATCGTTATCCTCGGAGATGATCGCCACAGCGAGCGAGCTCGCTTGAAAACGACTCTCGTCGAAATGCTACAGGACCTCGACCTTCAGCTTGGCAGAGAAGTGACTTTCAGAGAGCATGCTGACGTTCAAAATCGCGACAACAAGGCGGCGACGGGTTGCGTTTATTTTGGCGGCGCTCCCGGAAACGATATCGCTATCGTCGAACGGTTAATCTACGACGGACATCCGGTCATTCCAGTTATCTGTGACGGGCAGACGTTCGATGCGGATATTCCCGAAAGTCTTCGGCCCCTGAATGGCGTGAAAGTTCACTCCAAGGACCCACAGCTGGTGGAGCTTTCAACCGCTCTTCTCGAGTGTGTAGGCCTCCTAAGACGACAGCGCCGTGTGTTCATAAGCTATCGCCGAACTGAGGCGCGAAGAGCAGCACAACAGCTGCATGACGAACTCGCGGCTAAAGGTTTCGATGTCTTTCTTGATACTCATGACATTAGGCCGGCGGAGCCGTTCCAAGATGTTCTGTTTCATAGGCTATGTGACTCAGACGTCATGGTTATGCTCGATACTCCCTCTTATGCCGCCAGCAGGTGGACCCAGCTGGAACTGGGACGAGCGTTAGCTAAGGAAATCCACATACTTCGCGTCGTTTGGCCAGACCACACTCCAAGCCCGTTAACCAGTATGTCTCAAACACTGTTCCTTGCAGGCGGCGACATTAGTAGCGCCACGGGTGAAATTAACTCGGGCGCCCTCGACCAAATTCTGCTTGCGGTCGAGCGCATCCGTAGTCGCAGCATCGCGGTCCGCTACAGATCGATTGCAGGGAAACTTCGAGCAGATATGGCTCGCATCAATGCGAAAGTTGAAGGTCGAGGTGCTCACGGGGCAATAGCGATCGAGATGATGAATCAAAAGAAGGTTTGGGCATATCCAGTCGTTGGCATTCCGACCGCTGAAACTCTGCATGATGTCGCAGAAAAAGCCTCCATGTCCGAACAGTCTGGGCTTCCTATACTTGTCTATGATCACGTCGGAATCCACGACGCTTGGGCGACCCATCTCAAGTGGCTTGATGCCCAGATTCAGTGCGTCCGGGCCGTTAAAGTGTCTGATGCAGCCTATGATTTTGTGAATCTTGGATGCTGATATGACAGAAACAATCTTCCTGTCCGCCAGCGTTCCTGATCCATCAAGAAGCCCAAAATACGCGGAGACAGCCGACCCAGTAGCAATTCAGGCGGCTGTCTCCGCACTCGTGTATGTGACACTTGGCAGACGAAAACTCGTGTGGGGAGGACATCCGGCTATTACACCGATGGTTTGGGTTGTCGCGTCTGATGTGGGCGTTCAGTACGGGGACTGGGTTAAGCTTTACCAATCCGAGCACTTTAGAGACTTCTTCCCGGTCGAGAACGCGAAGTTCCGTAACGTCATTTTCACAGAGCGGGCACCCGATCAGGGTGCGAGCCTTCGCATTATGCGGGAGCGAATGTTTCGAGAGAACAAGTTTTCGGCTGCAGTTTTCATTGGTGGGATGGACGGCATTATCGAAGAGAGGGATTTACTTGCTAAACTTCAGCCCGGGGTTCCTATTTTGCCAATTATTTCTACGGGCGGCGCGACTTCGGAGCTGCAATTTGACGAAGAGAAAATTGGTAAAGGCGTCTTGAGCGATCTTGATTACGTCAGACTTTTTCACCGAGTACTGAGAATTTCACCGCTTGAGAATCGATTTGCTGCATTCGCTGACCAGCCGGAGAAGTATGAAGAACGGCTTTGGAAACCACCCATCGCACCGACTAGAGGATAATACCCGAAGATGGCGAAGCGCATTATTCTTTTGCTAGACGGCACCTGGAATGATGCCGATTTTGGTCAAACGGATACGAACATCGTTAGACTTCGCGAAGTGATCGCTCGCACATTATGGGCGGCCGACGAAACCACTCCTACTCAATCTCAGGACGGTTCCGTTGTATCAAAGTCGTATGCGAATGTCCGAAACATCGTCTTTTATGAGCGAGGTGTGGGAACGGGTGCATTTCTCAATAGATTCTTTGGTGGAGCTCTCGGACAAGGGCTGAGTCAGAATATTCGACGCGCCTATAAATTTCTCTCGTTCCACTATGAGCCTGGCGACCAAGTTTTTGTATTTGGGTTTTCGCGCGGCGCCTTCACAGCGAGATCCCTCGTTGGTTACGTGCATGCGGCAGGGCTACTTAAGCGCGACAATTGCACCCAAGAACTCGAGCAAAGAGCGTGGGAATTCTACCGTACGTCTCCGAATGATCGCTCGCCTGGCGCGTGGGCAGCTTTGACACCATTTGTACATGAGCGCGAGAAGCTTAGAATATCGTGCCTAGGTGTTTTTGACACTGTCGGCGCTCTCGGTGTGCCCTTCAAACAGTTCAAAGTCTTCAACAGGGACAACAACGAGTTTCATGATGTTGAGCTATGTGCGGCTGTCGATGTAAATCTGCACGCTCTTGCTATCGATGAGCAGCGAAAGCCCTTCGAGGCAGCACCTTGGCGCAAAAGCAAGTTTAAGACATTCAACACGGTAGTTGAGCAGGTATGGTTTCCCGGAGCTCACGCAGATATTGGCGGTGGATACATTCCCGAAGAACTTAGAGTCAGGAAGGAAATTGCAGGACTTGATGACCTTACGCTCGACTGGATGTTGAAACGTGTAAAGAAGTATTTTCCCGATTTCCCAGTCTCCGATGCGGGCTGGCCACCTCTTTCCCTGAATATGCTGAAAGATCGCAGCCTCGCGAAGCAACATCAGTCCCGAACAGGTCCTTACTTTATTTGGCCGAGGGCGCTTCGTTCGATCAACAACGTTTACATAAAATGCAAACGGCTACCGTTCTTACGTCCGTTTTCCGAGGTCAATGTGGGACGCGACCGTCATGCCGAACCGACCAACGAAATGCTCCATATCTCGGCGGTGGAGCGAATAAACCGCGAGATAGAGATCACAGGAAAGAAATCGACTTACTTACCGAAGAACCTCCAGAGCCTTTCTTGTCCAACACAAGATCCTCCGACGTATCAGTTGCCGATTGTCGGGTGGGACGGCGAAATACTCAGTCATGCGCGGCGTCAGACCCGCGATACCTCAGCGGCAATCTGAGACTTCGCAACGTTTCAGCAAGCTAGAGCGCCACCAGGTCGGCGAGTTTTGCGGCGACGTCAGACAGTGACTCTTCAGCCGTACTCAAGCCAGTCCGTGAAGCGAGCAGAGGGCTGACTTCGCGAAGAGCTTCAAATGTCGTCTGGTGTACGACGGGAACGAGTCGCTCGCCAGCCAGCAACGCTGAAAGTTCTTTGTCAGCGATTCCCTCTTTTGGGAGTCCGCTAATAAGTGCGGGGGTGACCAACACGATACCAATCCGCGAATTCGCCAAGCCTTTGTCAATCGCACGTAGGAGAGGCACGCCAAGGCCGACGTCTTTCTCACTGAACCAAACCTTTACGCCACGAGATTCGAGATAATCGTGAAGCTCTTTGGCGGCGCCATGCCGATCATCCCACGCATGGCAGAGAAAAACATCACGAAGGTCTAGTGCCGCTCGCTTTTCGACATTCTCACGAACTGGCGTGAGTGCCCGCACCTCGGCTGGAGTGTACAACATCAACGAACCAGGTCGTGACCAGCGCGGCTTGATGCTCCTGCCAGAGCCGCCACCGCCGCGACCACCGCCGCTACTTCCCGATGAGTAAGATGAGGACGAATAAGACGGGTACGAGCTATAGCTGCTCCCGTAGCTGCTATAGCGACCACTCCAGCGGCCACGCCCGCGGCACGCAGGACAGTTTGCTTCGGCGTTTGCCGAGCGATGACCTTCGACTGGGGCTGTGCATCTAGTCATAGTTCGTTCAAATGTTCCGAAACGGACGCGACTAAGATAGATACCGATTCGCAGGATTCGCGAGTCATCAATTTTTATAGCCCCTATTGCTTCGACACGAAGTCGCCCGAATCGTGAGTCTGCCCGATTAGCCATTCTACGTGTGCTGTTCATTGCGGTAACGAGCAACATTTATCGGTATGTGATCACACCAATCGGCATTATACTTGGTCGTCCTCAACATCTCTTTGATGGAGGACATGATGACTTCTCTGAAATCGCTGAGTTTTACTGCGCTGCCGAAGACCGAGACCGATCCCAAACTGGAGCGTCGGACGCGAACGATCACGCGCTTGGAAGAGCAGAAAGTGCTGCTCAGCAATCCGAGCTACGTCCGCAAAGTACGATCCTTTGCAACTGTCGATGGCGTCCGAAAATCTGTCGAAGGCGATCAGCGTGTCTCGCCTTGGTGGCGTAAGAACATCGACGGTTCGTACCTGTTTGCAATCCGGTCGGGTTCAAAGGCAATCGAATTCGAGAAGGGCAAGGCAGCCATTGCTGTGCCTTCGCTCGATAAGCTGCCCGCCGTCATCGATACGCTGATTGCGGCAACGCGATCTGGTGAACTCGATACGCAGTTGGCCCAGGCTTCCCGAACGCCGCCGGCCCGCAAGAAGGCAAGCTAACTGATCAAACTTCGGGGGCGAGGAAACTTGTCCCCGAAATTACCGTCACGGTCGGCAAGATGCTCTTTCGCAATTTCTATGAATGTCCGTGCGGCACGAGGTGGACCGATGAATGGTCCGCGACCTGTGACGATCGATGTCCGAACTGCGATACCAGTTGCTCACCGGTGAGCAGCGAGGATGAATCGGCCGATCAGACCGTGGATGATTATCCTCGACGGATCAGCCCCGCGCTCGACGATTGAAGCTGTCAACCGCATTATTGTATTCGTCCAGCTCTGACTTAGATTTCTGTCGTAGGTCATCGATCTTTCGTTGCGAGCACGAGAGAAAACTTTCGACTTCACTCTGATATGACTGCATCTGACGCTTGCATCTGTCGAAGTCATCTTGATCGTCGAACGCTCCGTACCGCGTTGCACAGTAAGGAGCCGATGGTGCCGAACAATAAGCCCACGAGCTAGACGAAAATGCTAGAGCCGAAATTCCGGCTAGCAGCGAGAACGCAATTTGGCTCCGCATTTGCTCAGGCTCCGGCAGGTGCTTGAGCAACCTCAATGACGTGGCGATCGCCACCAACATTGATAATGATCGAGTAATTTTTGCTGCTCCCAGACGGAGGATTGGTTGGAGGTGACAGATGCAATTGCCCACCAACCCACTCTCCCGGCATAAGAGTGTTGTCCTTCAGAACGGTCTGCTCAAGCGCCGCCATGTTTGCTTGCCCGCGCTCGATCGTTCCAACAATCATGGCCTCGTTCTGGGCGGCGGCGGTGTTATGCGCGATTGCTGCGGCTGTCGGGCTGTAGAAAGTGCCGCTTCGCCCGCTCGGCGTTGTGTAACTGCCATAACCAGCGCGCGATGCGCTATAAGCATTTGCCCCAGCTGCGAGGCCCGTCAAAATGGCGGCGGCGACCTGGCGATTCTTTTCTTCCTGCGCCAGCATCTCATAGGTCACGACCGTCATCTGGAATTCCTGACCGGCGACAACCTGGTTTGCCTCGACTTGTGCGACGCGGAATTCAAGTGGTGCCCTGCCGAGATTGTTGATGCCGACCACAAATACAGGGCGACCACCGGCTTGAAGTTGGCGTGCTGCTGGTCGAACCAAGACAACTGACGATTTTTGACGTGAGACGATGGCAGGTTGCCCGTCGCGCACCATCGCTTGTTGTTGTGGATTTGAAGCTTTGAATTGAACCGTTTCGGTAGTGACGCAACCGCCCACCATCGTGCAAAGCACGACTAAACTCACAATACGCATTTTGGAGCCTCCCCAGACCCGGCACTATCCAAGCGCAACCGGGAGGCGAGAGCAAGTAGACTTTAGCGGAGGGGGTGCATGGAAGAAATAAAGTTTAGCAGCGCGCGGCAGATGGCTAGACAATTCTCTTCCGCTTCTCACCCCGATTTTGCTCACCGATGAGCAAGGTGTTGGCTCAATTTCACCTATATGGTCAAAGCGCGTGCCTTTCTGGCTGCTTGACTGATCGCAAATAGCAGTTTTGGCAACTCCGAATAGTCTTTAATCCCGTGCGTAAAAACCCCTAACGGCTCTAACGTAGCACCTATATCGTCTCTCTGTCCGGAACGCGAGAAACGAACGGTGTGATAGCAAATTCGTTCGTTTGTTATTGCATGCACTTGACTTATGCCGTGCACCAAACTTTGTAGATGAACGTCTGAGCCGGATAGGCCTATGTACAAGAACGTGTGCGTTCTTAAAAAGCTTTCAAGTAAAGGTCGCCACTTTGACGTCATCACGTCGTGGTATTGTTGAGTACCTAAGACAATATCTTCGCTATCGCTGCGGTCTGGCGCAAGCGGCAAAAATCCGTGCGGATGATAGACCGTCACATCAGACGTATTAGCCCAGTGCGCCAGTTTCCAAACTGGGGTCGTAACAAAACCGTGGAACTCTAAGTAATTCTCCAAAAGATCATCATAGTTCAGAGATATAACTTTCGCCGCGCTACCACGTTTCGAAGACATCACGAGTGAGCCAATTGCGGCGAGCGTGTCATTTTTCCTAATCTGCTCGAAATCCAAACTCAAATTATCATAAAGCTGCCTTTTCACCGCGCTCAGAAAACCGGGCACATCGTTCCTGAAGTGGGTTGCTCGGAGTGCGCCAACGCGAACTATCGGGTCATCACTCGGATCCAGCTTTGAATCGCCGCAAGCTATTGAAATACGATCCACCAGTTCTCGCCACTCAGGCAAACCATAGAAAGAAGAAACACCCGCCCCTAGAAATATCCCAAGTCGCCCTTGAACAAGCTGGTCCGCAAGATGCTGAATAAGGTTATCTCGACTTTTCCAATTTTCTGGAAGATTCATGGTCATCTAATCAATCCGACATTTCTGCAATTGGAACCCATGAATCCACGCATCGGTTGCGCAACACAAAATTTATGGCGACCATGAATTCTGTAGCTCGTCGCCTATCAGTCAAATTCATTGTTAGAAATCCGTCGTTTGCCAATCGCGAGATTTCACCTTCTTCATTGGGTCGAAGCCGAGGAAGGCCTTCGAACAATCGCCGCCCTAGGCCGCACGCGAAAAAATTGAACAATTTTCCATGCTGTTTGAACACAGGAGAATCCGTCACATCATCCCCGTACAGCGACATTATTCTGAGCGAGGGACCCGCAGCAGAAAAACGCCCGTGAAGTGAGGTGATTAGAAATTCAGCATCAGGCGTCTCGCAACGTTGGATCAATTTCTGAATATTGATTGGGGCGCGGCGAAAATTTGGAAATATTTTCCGATCAAGAATCTGTTGAATGACGTAGTCGGCGACTTTCCTTCGCTGAGCTAAAATTACGAACTTACCCAGGCCTCTAACAATAAAGATCTGATATTCGAACGGAGCTACTGTTGCTTCAGATTCATCGGCAAGTCGTATGGGACTGCTTAGAACAAACTCATCCCAACGAGAGGTAGCGTACGCAGTGCTCACGAACTTTAGTGTTGGACCTCCGCGTGCAAGTGGAGCGGATAACTCAAGCAGATCGCGCGGGACGTCCGTCGCCTCCGCTCGAGCCATGAGATACCCGCTAAACTGTGTCATCCATCGGCCATTAAGTCGAATGCCAAACTATGCAACACCCAGAGCGATTCACCCTCCCCTGGATCATCCTTCAAGTGTGCCCGGAAGAAGGTAAGTGGATTTCCAACCGGTATCAAATCGTATGAAAGTGTTGGCTTTCTCTCATATCCGCTACCTCCGCCTTCATATGCATCGGCATACAACTGAGCCGATAGTTGCTCAGACGTCATAAAAATCACGACCATACGAACTAACAGTAGCCGCGCGCTGTATTGCTGTTCAAACACTCGACGATATTCAGCATCGCATTCGAGCTGCTGGATGTAATCAAGAGCTACCGCTATGTAATCACGCGTGGCCCCCCCTTCCGCCCGAAGAGCCCCCAGAATCCGCTTGATGTCTCGAAGAGCGGCCGGGAAGCGATTTTCTGGAGTTTCTCGGAGTAATGTTACGGATACAGCACAGAGTGTCCGCATCAGATACTCAGGAACTCTATCTTGAATTTCTGGGATCGTGCACCACGAATGCCAGATACTTTTCACATAAAAGTCAGGATCGCTTCGATAAAAGTACCAAAAATCAAGCGTATGAACAATTATCTCTTGGGCTTCGCGACGGCAGTCTCTCAGGATTTCTGGCAGACGTTCCTTGAGCTCGCTCTGCCTAACTTCAACACCCGTTTCGGCTTGGCTCATTCCAATTACGCCCTCAAGCAGCAGCTGCTTAGCGGCTTCTAGCCAATTGCGGGATTTGAAACGACTGCGCGCTATTTCAGCGGCCATCTCTAGTTGCTGTGAGTCGTTGAAGTCGGGATAAAGATCCGTCATCAATACAGCGACAAGAATATGTGCGATTTCGTGTGTAACCGTAAGAAGATTCGATCTATACGAATTGCATTCAGCGATCGCAGTAAGTGGAGCACTTAATGTTTGAAGATGGCTACTGAAACCATCTCTACCGCTGAAATATGTTATCAGCGGTACAGGCGGGCTGTCGGATTTAGTGATTTTCTCGGAAAGGGGATCCCGCTCTAGATAATTTGGATTCTCGGTCAGTTCCGCTAGAGTGGGAACGTTCTCAGTTTGCCTCTCCAAGTTTGAGATTCTTTCAGGAAGATCCGCTTCTCCGAGAATTTTCTGAACCCAACCAACCAGTCGAGCTAAAGCAATATTCGCGCTTCCCGTCCCAAGTAGCGAATGAATCCAGAAATGGCACTCCGTACTAAGTATTGGCGGGATCCCGGAAAAGGCTTGTGAAGAGAAGCGCGAGATTGCCGCGTTAGCGCTAACAAGACGAGATTGAAGACTGAGCGTGTGAAGCTCGCTGCGTTCCGCAGCCTGAACCAACGCCTTTGTAACAGTCAACGTGCTTCTAAAATCACTATACGCCAAAGGATATATTGCAGCAGACCGCGCAAGCACTGTGGCCGTTACAGCCAAGTGCTCTTGAAGGGTTACCCGAAGAGCTGCGTCGACCGTAAGTTTTCCAATCGTTGCTAGCTCACTCATAGTAGCTTGCAGATCGGAATTACTGAAGACTGTGTGAGCGACAGCAGCTATCTTTGTCCCTTTAAGATGCCAAATCTCGAAGGGTACCTTTTCCGTCTCAGCCCATGTCTTTATTTCAGCGGTAATTTTACTGTTTGGACTTCTTACAACCACATTGAAGCAACCCATCGTGACCCAGATGCTAATTTTATCTGGATCAGCGAGCGCTCGAACCTCCGAAGACAGCCTAGCGACCCGGACAGGCCCCAAGAAAATTAAATCCGAAGCCCCTGTAAACTTTGAAACGGGCGGCGCGGATTTATTATCTCCACGAAGTCTCCAAATTGGAGACAAACGAGTCCCGACCCCCCATCCGAGCAAAGCGGTGGAGAGATCCGGCAAAATCTCGACAGATCTTTTTGCCTCGGAAAGGTTGTGCAGAACGAGGTATTGAGCTCGCGCTTCGGCCTGCATGCGAATTAGTCAGGATAGACAAACATCTTACGTTTATCGTCCCACTTCCGGGCCGGAGACTGATCTTCGGAGGGCTGACGAAGTTTCTGCCTTTTTGCTGACTGCCGATGTCCCGCAACTCTTGAAGGAAGGTGGTCAAGCGCACCTGTCCCCGTTTCACCGTACGAAGCCATTTGCTTTGAAGCTCTCAAAAAATACTTGAGTGACAGCATCAACTCTCTCGCAGGCGCAATCTAATTCGAATAATCCTTAGCGAAGCCCATCCGTCTATAGGATTATATTCAGGTAATCGGCATCTATTGGCGAAATGAAGCGGAACTTAGTCAAGGAATGCCATGCTGGGCCCACAACCACAAGCTTAAAAGCCAATTAACCTGAACTATAAGGCGTTTTTAAGCGAGGCGCCCTCCTGCTGCGCTGCCGATCGCCTTACCTTGATACTAAAGGCTTGCAACCTGCGACCGTTATTTATCGCAGCTACCTGTCTTGAGTGCTTGAGCGTACTGCGGAAGCTAAAATCACCTCGTAGGGTGCTCGCTAGAATATTGAGAGGAACGCGCCCTCAAATTCAGGGAGATCAAGAAACCTATCCTTAATGTCGATTAGCATTACGTCTTCGAGTAAGAATAGGCTTCGAATTATGGCTATGCTGAGCACTATATCGATAGATTAAAGAATGCTCACCGGTAAGCATTGGCGATGGCGCCTTCTACCTCTTCAAGCAGAACATCAAGCGGCAGCCAGTCGCGAGACGTAGGCAGTTCTGCCGACCGATAAATCTGTCGTCGCAACCGCAGTCGATCTCGCATCTCCTGAATTCGCAGTCGGTAATTTTCAAAAGCAACTTCTCTTCCTACGCTGGCGGTTTCCTGATTGATCAGTTCGCGCAAGTCGCCAAGCGATGGCCTAACCAACCATTGGCCTTCGTCGATCTGAATCCAAAGTCTCACCTCGGGCCATCCTACAATCGGCCCGGACACGACACCGAACTCATCCCGATACTTCGGTCCAGGTCGACACCAAGTCGGCAGCTTCGCATAGGCCGCAGCCCAATCCCGATCTAATTTCGCAATTGCGGATTGAAGATGTTTGCGACGTTCCATCAATCGAAGTCTTTCGTGATCGACCTCCGCAAACGCATCAATTGTCGACACTGATGCTTAGGCAACTAGCGAAGCTGCGATAAAACTTCGTCTCGTGGGATTTGATGGCACGTGCGTCTCCTGATCGGACGCAAATCTCTATCCGTATTTTCTCGGCGGAATGTCAACGTAAGATTCCGGGGCTTCTATCGAGCCAGTTTACCGACAAGATCGAGCCGCCCTTCCAGAGCCTACCGGCTAAATAATGGGCTTTTTAACGGGCCAGTTTCACCGGGTGAAATCGCCGCCCAAAATTCCAGTATGTGATCACCAAAAATCATCATACGTAACGTGCGAGCGCGTGCGTCACATAAGTAATTTTGTGTGATGCGACCCGAATGAAAGCGGCGCTCTTATATATAGAAGTGGACCACCGTCACATCGACGCTTCTAACTCATCATGTTTCGCACTCTGGACGATGATTGTGCTCGCCAGATGCGCTGAGAAGCGTCACCAACCTACACAACGCCAGCGATGCTGACGTTTGATGGCTGATGACTGCTTACACGATGCAACGGTTCAAAGCGTTCGCACGAAACTATCGTGATGCGCTTCTTATCATGACCCATAACAACCAATAATAAGAGGTCATAACCTTGAGCAACTTCATCAATCCAGATGCTATCGCCTACGTAATCAAGTCGATCTATCGAGATCATGTCGGTTCAAACGAAGCAGAGTTGAACCAAGCTATCGTCGACAACGTGTTCGCCGTCACGATGAAATTTGAGTCAGCTTACTTCGACCGGAACGAATCAAAGAAAGATCCTGCGAACTACCTGACGAAGTATCGTGATTGGTTCACTCGGCTGGTCATTGAAGCATGCGGCAACAACATGGGCCGAAAGCGTTATCAGCAGCCATTGAGTGTTTCGTATGTCGACTTTCCAGGCTCAAAGGGAACAATGTCGGCTCGTGAAGCTGGCGAATTCTTGAAGTTCGGTTTGCTTCACGTTCACGCGGTCGTCGCATTACGTCCAGAGGGCCAGGCTTTCCGCAGACCCCTGCTCGTCGCTGGTTCAGCACATCAGCTTCGTCATTTCGGTGAAGTCAAAGTGGAGTCTTATGATCCAGGCAAAGGCTCGCTGGAGACCATGATTCAGTACTGCAGCAAGGGTGCGGAGCTCATCGGCTCACGGCACCGCAACGACTGTTATGAACTGTTGCCCCGGTAAACTTTTGTTCGATTGGAAGATCGGCACAGACCCGCTAAAAGGCCGTCCATTGGTGTCTCCCCACATCCAGAAAGAATGTGGGTATGACCGTTGGTATCATAGTTTTTTCATGTTAAAAATCCTCATGAAATCAACACGATACGAGGCGGATGCGATGACGGCCAGGGGCACCAAGACCTCTATACTAGGCTTTTGTCTAAAGTCCGGCCCATCGGAGAGACCCTCCGGTGACGTTATGCTTCTTCTGACTGCGCGAACACAAACTACCGACGATACAAGGCGTCACGCTCGAAGGCCTGACTTCAGCGGCAATACCGGAATGACAGCGCATGCAACACCAGACCAGCCCGCAGCCGACAGCGGCCTCCGATAAACCTCTGCTTCAGGGCCTGTACAAAGTGGAATTTGAAACGCCGCGAGGGAAAGCCTTGGGCGTGATCCATGCCGAGAATGGAAAGCTCCGGGGCGGAAGCTCCGCTTTCGCATATACGGGATCTTACACCCAGGATGGCCCATCGTTCGTGGGCAACGTGTCCAGCATTCGGCACACGCAGGATTCCACCCACCCTTCGGTGTTCGGTTTCGACGAGGTCAGGATCAGTTTCAACGGAACGGTGAAGGGTAGCTTTGCGATCTGCGAAGGAACAGCGGCCGAGTTTCCGAGCCTCGCGTTCAAAGCGGTGCTTACGCGGATTGTCGACTGATCCAGGACGCACGCCTGCCCGCTTTGCTCAGCGGGGCTCGACCACAAGACACTGTATCGCCGAGCCGAAGTAACCCTGAGCATCGCCGAGGCGCGAGACCGCGAGCCCTGCGCCATCGGCGCCCAACATCATCTCCGAGTTTAGTAGAATCCAGTCGCCCACTGGCGGACGCGCGAACGTCACCGTGAGGTCGGCGTTGATGAATGTCCATTTCTTGAAGTCGAGCACCGATCCGACGCCGTTACCGCAATCGGCGGCAAGAACCGTGCGCATCGCCTGCGATATGGATGATCCTTCGACAATCGGGCGATTGGGACGAAACCAGATCGCACCGGGGCCCAGCCTGAGGAAGCCGCCCTTCACCGCGCGCATGGAGACGCCGGCGAGGAATTTGTTGGAAACCTGCGGCTCATCCCGGCCGGCCTCTGGACCCGGCACATCGAGCGGCACCGCCGGCACGGTATCGGGCAAGTCGATCGCCAGCGCCCTGACCTTGAGAACGGTGGCGCGCACAACCTCCACGCCCTCCGCGAAAAGGCGAACTGCACAGAGTTGAATCTTGCGCCCCTCGCGAACCACCTCGGTCTCGAGGGTGAGCGGCGCCACCGGCACCGGACGCATCAGATCGATGGTCAGCCGTGCGACATGCATCGGCTGCGGCGTCGGAATTCGCTCTGCCGCCCAAACAACGAGGGATGATGGCGCGCCGCCATGCTGCATGCTGGGGTGCCACGGCCCCCCCGCATGCTCGCTCGTGAACACGCGATCACCCTCGACGCGGAAGACCGCTTCCATCGTGGTAGCCGGTACAGGCAACGCGATATCTGCCAGTCAGAGCGGCGGGTCGATGGCGGCCTCGTATTCCTTCTTGAGGCGGGCCACGAGTTCGGAAACCGGCTGCACCTTGTCGATGCTTCCGATGCCCTGTCCGCTGCCCCAGATTTCCTTCCAGGCCTTCGGCTTGTTGCGTTCGCCGCTGGCGTCGGTGCCGAAGTTCATCTTGGACGGATCGGACACCGGCAGATTGTCAGGATCCATGCCGGCGGCCACGATCGACGGCTTGAGATAATTGCCGTGCACGCCGGTGAACAGGTTGGAATAGACGATGTCGTCGGCGGACGACGACGCGATCATTTCCTTGTAATTTTCCGGAGCATTGGCTTCGAGCGTCGCGATGAACGCCGAGCCGATATAGGCGAAGTCGGCGCCGAGAACGCGGGCGGCGCGGATGGCGCGGCCGGTGCCCATGGCGCCCGAAAGCGCGATCGGGCCATCGAACCACTGGCGGGTCTCCGCTACGAACGCGAACGGCGAGATCGCACCGGCATGACCGCCTGCGCCCGCGGCCACCAGCACGAGGCCGTCGGCGCCCTTCTCGATCGCCTTGCGCGAAAACTTCTGATTGATCACGTCGTGGAACGTGATGCCGCCCCAGGCATGAACTGCCTGGTTGAGTTCCTCACGCGCGCCGAGCGACGTGATGACCATCGGCACCTTGTGTTTCTCGCAAACCGCAAGATCCTGATCGAGACGGTTGTTGGACTTGTGAACGATCTGGTTGACCGCGAACGGCGCGGACAGACGGTCCGGATGCGCCTTGTCGTGCGCCGCGAGTTCTTCCTTGATCCGGTGCAGCCATTCGTCCAGCAGCGCAGCAGGACGGGCATTCAATGCCGGAAACGAGCCGACGATTCCTGCCTTGCATTGTGCGATGACGAGGTCAGGTCCCGACACGATGAACAACGGCGAACCGATCGCCGGAATTGAAAGACGATTTTTGAACAAGGCGGGCATCGACATCGGAAAATCCTCTTCCGCAGAATGAAACACGCGCGAGCACCAAGGCCGCAGCACCTGCCACGGTCTTAGGGGCTATAGCCATTTCTTGAAAGAGGCTTGCGTTTACTGGCAGACGGCCCGGGTGACGAAATTTTCTGTCCGGCACGCACCCTGTCCCGAAAAATATGATTTTGCCGAGCATTTCTGGGTGGATTCGATATCGACGCTCCTGCCCTCGGCGTAGCCTTTTTCCTTGCAGAGCTGGTCTGCCCCGCGCTTGCAGTCCGGCGCGCCATTGGCCGCGGGCGGACAAAGGGTGCGCCCGCTGGCCATCGTCTGGCCGGACGGGGGTGCGATCCGTTTCAAACTGTCGCTTGCATCCTTGGCGCTGGAATTCAGACCTTCGAGCGCCCGGCCCGGACTGGGCAGCGTCGACGTCAGACCCGATGCCGAGTCCTTCAGTAACCTGCCGATCTCCTCGACCAGTCCCGGATTGTTGGGTGGCGGCGCGGGAGGCTCTGGCGGAGCTGCCTGCTGCGACGGCGCGATCTGAGGCTGCGGGTGCGCCTGCTGCGACCACGCCGCCGTCGTTCCAAACACGGCTGTGAGCATGGCGATCAGGACAATGCGTCCCCGAACGTCTACAAACAAATCGCTGGAGTGATTGGACATGGCTTCAGCGTAGCCCGCCGTTGTCACGGGGAAAAGACTTTATGTTCAGCGTGTTTTCGTCACGCGAACCGCTGCCGCTTCGCTTGAAGATAATTCCTAGAATAGCCTGAACGCGACGATGAAGCCGAGCACCAGACCGCCGGCCAATATCGCGACCCAAAGACCAAGGCGCTTCTCGATGACTTCACGAATCCAGGTGCCGTAGCGATTAAGCACGATCGCGACGATGAAAAATCGGCCGCCACGCGCGATGACCGAAAAGACAATGAACAGCAGAAGGTTGTAATTGGCGAAACCGGACGTGATGGTGACCAGCTTGTAGGGGATCGGCGTCAGGCCCTTCAGCAGGATGATCCATGCGCCGTATTCGGCGTAGGACGCGCGGAACGCCTCCACCTTGTCGCCGTAGCCATAGAGATTGATCAGCCACTGTCCGACGGAATCATAAAGCAATGCGCCGATGGCGTAGCCGACAACGCCGCCTGCGACCGACGTCACCGTACAGACCAGCGCGTAAAGCCACGCCTTCTGCGGCCGCGCCAGCGACATCGGGATCAGCATGACATCCGGCGGAATCGGAAAGAACGAGCTTTCCGCGAAGGACACAGCGCCCATCAGCCAGAGCGCATAAGGTTTATCGGCGGCGGCTATGCACCAGTCATACATTCGTTTCAGCATGGCGCGATCAACCACCGTCCAGCCGATTTGTCCATGTATGGAAATGTGTAATTTTGCGGCTAATTAGCGCCGTTTCTTGAGCCGGCCGCCCTGGAGCGCGACAATTGGTCGCCGAGCCACCTTTTCCGGGGCCGCCGCGGCGATTTTCGGCGGCGCCTTCGCGGCAGCGCGAGGCTTGTCGGCAACAGCCTTTTGCACCGGCTTGTCCGCATAGACTTTGGGCAGCTTCTCGGCGATGCCCTGGACCCGCTCACGGCGATCCATTTCGGCCCACACATCTTCCGGGCGAACACCTGCCGCCACCCAGAGGACCGACAGGTTGTAGAGCAAATCGGCGCTTTCCCGGACCACGGCGTCGGAGTCGCCATTGACCGCATCGATCACGACTTCGATGGCTTCTTCGGCAAGTTTCTTGGCCATTTTAGCTGGCCCGCGTTGAAACAGCCGTGCGGTACGCGACGTCGCCGGATCGAGATCCTTGGCCGCGATAACTGCGTGATAAAGCCGTTCTAGCGAATCACTCATTGTTCGAACCTAGATCAAAACCCTCGCCAGCGTGTTAACGCCGCCCCAACTGGCTGAAAATGCTCCAAAAAGCAATCGCCGGGATTCCTCCCGGCGAGGCCGATGACCGCAGCGTGACTGGTCCGACGCTCAGTAGTGCGGGACGGCGTAGTAGCCGCCACCGACATACGGATTGCCGCCGTAATAGGCCGGCCCACCGTAGTAACGGCCACCATAATAGGGACCACCGCCGTAATAGTAATTGTCGCGATAGTAGTCGCGGCGGCGCTGCTCGGCGACGATGGCGCCGACCGTACCCAGCGCCAGACCCATGAAAGCGGCTCCGGCAGCGTTGTTGCGATAGCTTCGGCGCACGACCCGGCGACGGGCGCGCGCGCTCAAATCGGTCGCCTCGCTGGCGTTCGCGGGCTCGGCGGACGAGGTTTTGGCGGCCGATGAAGCGAGCGGATACGCCTGAGCGACAGGCGGAACAACTAGTGTCGAAACCAGCGCGGCAGCCGTCGCCAGAACCACAGCTCGGCTGAAGCGTGAAGGCAAAGTCTTACGAACGAACATTTCAACGTCCTCACAGGCCATCCCTGGCCTGAATGACCAGTCGACGGATAACCCTTTTTATTACATTGGGTTCCCGGACCTGAATGCAAGCTGAAGGGCAAAGGGCAAAACTGCGGCAAACCCGCGCGGAAAGGGCCAAAAGGTGACGGACGCCGCCTTGTGTGCTTGTCATCATACCAACACAGCCGATGCTCAAAAGCCGCCCTACGCTTCCCAAGACCAAGTGCCGCGCATGCCCAAAAATCCGGACCGCATCCTCTATAAAATCGTCCCGCTGCTGATCGCGCTCCTGTGCGCGCCCTTCCTCGGCGCGATGCCCGGCGTGGCTGCGTCGGCCCTGCACTTTTCGTTCGACCGGCCGATCGATGGCTCGGCGGCACCATTTATCCTCGCATCCAGCAAGGGCCTGTTTCGTGCGGAAGGTCTTAACGTGACCACCGATGCCGCGACCGGATCACAGGATGCCATTGCACGCGTCGCATCCGGCAACAGCGACATGGCGCTGGCGGACATCAATTCGCTCATTCGCTATCGCGATACGGAAGGCAGCCTTCCGATCAAGGCGGTGTTCGTCGTCTACAACAAGGCGCCCTACGCGATCATCGCACGCAAGAGCCGCGGCATCGCGACCATGTCTGACATCGACGGCAAGACCATCGGCGTGGTGGACGGCGATCTCGCCGCGCGGATGTGGCCGACCATTGCACGCAAGAACGACATCAAGCTCGACAAGGTCCGGACGGAGAAAATCAGCGCCGCGGTGCGCGAACCGATGCTCTCCGCCGGTCAGGTCGATGGCGTCACCGGATTCTCGTTCCTGTCCGCGATCAATCTGCGCGACCGCGGCGTTCCAGCCAACGATCTTGCGGTGCTTCGCTTCTCCGAATTCGGCAGCGAGGTCTATGGACACGCGCTGATCGTCAATCCGAAATACGCCGCCGCCAATCCGGACGCCGTGAAAGCATTCGTGCGCGCGACGATCGCCGGCCTCCGGCTCGCGATCAAGGAGCCGGTGCGTGCCGCCGACGAGGTGGTTACGCAAATGAGCGGCGGCTCGCGCGAGCTCGAACTCGAGCGGCTGCGCGCGGTCATTCACGACAACATCGTTACCGACGAGGTGAAGCGAAACGGGCTTGGCGACATCGACGCCGTCCGCTTCGATATTGGCGTCGGCCAGATCGCCGACACCTACGGATTCCGCAAGCGTCCGTCGGTCAGCGACATTTTCGATGACAGCTTTTTGCCGCCGCCGAATGCGCGGAAGCTCAACTAAGCTGCGTACTTGCAGATTAAATTGAATGATAACGGCCCATCAAATCTTCTCCTAACGACAGACATTCCACCAGGTCCGGGAGCTATCGCAAGCTCGCGTTCCTGCGATAGCTTGGGCAGGCAAGTGATGATAGAGTTCACGCCGTTCAAGCTGCCCGACATGGTGCTGCATCAGTGACCGGGATCACAGCGTATGACGAGGTCCATGCGATCTCATCGATGCTGTGCCCTCGCGAAAAAGTCTCCGCTATCAGCTTCAGTTCTGGAGTCAAAAAGCAAAGGAGATCGCACAATGAACTCAAAAGAAGAGTCGAGCACGTTGTGTGGCCTGATGACGGCCCGGAAGCTAAAACGGCTATGCGGTCTATCGCTGGTGTCGGCCGCGATTTTCATCGGACTTTGCCAGGCGGGTCTGGCGCAGAAGACGCCGGAAGCGCCGAACTCGGCCCCTGCTTCCACCTTGACCGGCGACGCAGTCACGCTTTTTCAGAACGTCCGCGTCTTCGACGGGAAGAACGCTGCGTTGTCCGATCCGGCGAATGTGCTGATCCGGGGCAACCAGATCGAAAGAATTTCCCGCGCGCCTATTGCGGTGGATCGCAGCGCGACCACCAGCATCATCGACGGCGGCGGCAGGACGCTGATGCCGGGCCTGATCGACGCGCATTGGCACGCGATGCTGATACGGGCGACCCCGGCGCAGGCGTTCGGTGACGTCGGCTACAACAATCTCTTGGCTGGCGACGAAGCGACCGACACCCTCATGCGCGGCTTCACCACCGTTCGCGACGTTGGCGGACCAGCGTTCGGTCTCAAGCAAGCCATCGACGAGGGCATCGTCAAGGGTCCGCGCATCTATCCGTCCGGCGCCATGATCACG
Organism: Afipia sp. GW822-FHT03D08; assembly: GCF_058801645.1. NCBI lineage: Bacteria > Pseudomonadati > Pseudomonadota > Alphaproteobacteria > Hyphomicrobiales > Nitrobacteraceae > Afipia > Afipia sp. GW822-FHT03D08. The sequence continues at coordinate 382,667 of NZ_JBXANK010000003.1, read as the reverse complement.
ATCACCAGCGGGCATGGGGATTTCCGCAAGCTCACCGATCTGCCCCGCACGATCGGCGGCATGCTCACCCGCATGGAGCTGATCGGCGGCGCTGTGATTGCGGACAGCCCTGACGAGGTCCGCGTGCGCACCCGCGAACAACTCATGCAGGGCGCCTCCCAGGTCAAATTGACGGCGGGCGGCGGCGTGTCGTCACCTTTCAGTCCGATCGACGTGACCACCTTCACCGGCCCCGAACTGCGCGCCGCAGTTGAAGCGGCCGAGAATTGGGGCACCTATGTCGCCGCGCACGCCTTTACGCCGGCCGCGATCCAGGGGGCTGTTGCGGCTGGCGTGAAATGTATCGAACATGCCACGCTGATGGACGAAGCAACCGCCAAGCTGCTTGCCGAGAAAGGAATCTGGGTGAGCATGCAGCCGCTCCCCGACGCCTTGAGGCTGGGCTTTCCGGTGGGGTCGGTCCAACGGGCCAAGGCGGATGAGATCTGGCCCGGCATAGCGAGGTCTTACGAACTGGCAAAGAAGTACAAACTCAAGACGGCGTGGGGCACCGACGTGCTGTTCTCCCGCGCGCTGGCGCAGCAACAGGGCGCCATTCTGGCCTCGCTTGTGCGCTGGTACACGCCGGCCGAAGCGTTGATCATGGCGACGTCAACAAATGCCGAACTGCTGGCGCTGTCCGGAAAACGCAATCCCTATCCGGGCAAGCTCGGCGTGGTGGAGCAAGGCGCGTTTGCCGACCTGCTGCTGGTCGACGGCAATCCGCTGGACAATATCAGCCTCGTCGCCGATCCCAAGAATTTCACGATCATCATGAAGGACGGCGTCATCTACAAAAACGCACTGGCGAAATAGAGACCAAGTAAGCATCAAAGCGAGGGCCGATTGAGTTCACATCGCGGATTGCTGTCCAGAATCCTCGGCTGGTTGATTGCTGGACTCTGGTTTCTTTGCCGCGTCGTGCTCATCGCGTGGGCTGCGCTTGCCATCTATTTTTCAAACCTGCCATGGACCGAGCTGCGCCTTGCACTGGCGGTTGCCTTTGCGGTGTTTGCGATCTGGGCCCTCTGGTTCTCGCGTCCGCGGCGCATGCCGGCGGTCTTCGGCGTGCTGTTTCTCGGCGTGGCCGCGTGGTGGATATCGATTCCGCCCTCACACGACCGCCCATGGCGGCCGGAAGTGGCAGTTATGCCGCGGGCATTCATCGACGGCGACCGCGTGCGTATCACCGGGGTGCGCAATTTCGACTACCGCAGCCGGAATGATTTCACGGAGCGCTGGGAGGAGCGCGAAGTGTGGCTGTCGCACCTGACCGCCCTCAATTTCTACGTGGCCTACTTCCACGAAGGGCCGGTCGGGCATACGTTCGTGAGCTTCATCTTCGACAATGCACCGCCGCTGAGTATCTCCATCGAGACGCGGCCGGAGGTCGGCGAAGGCTTTGCGCCCGTCGCGTCCCTGTTCAAGCAATTCGAGCTGATCTATGTGGTGGGCGAGGAGCGCGACCTCGTCGGCGTGCGCACCAACCATCGCGGCGAGCCCGTCTATCTCTATCGCCTCAACACCTCCGCCGACGATGCGCGCCGGCTGTTTATGATTTACCTGACGCGGATCAACGAACTCGCCGACCGGCCAGAGTTCTATCATCTGCTCACCAACAGCTGCACGATCAACATCGTGCGTTACGCGAATGCGGCCGGACGCGCCGGCCGGTTCGACATCCGTCATCTTTTGAACGGTCTGATCGACAGCTACCTCTACCACTCGGGCCGGGTGGATACGACGCTGCCGTTCGACGAACTGCGGCGGCGCTCCCTGATCAACGAGGCCGCCCGCGCCGCCGGTGACGCACTCGATTTCCCGCAGCGCATTCGCGCGGCCCTGCCGACGGTATCTCGCTGACACGTCCACGGCTTTGCGAGCGCGCGGGATCACTGAGCCGCAATCCAGATTGCAAATCAGACGCCGCCAAACTTGGACGGATCGTCGTAGGAAACCGGCTCGTCGTGGTCCCTCCGAAAACCACCCGGAGCGGCGTCGTCGCGGTAGACCCGTCCACCACGCGGAGTGACGTAGGCGGGCGCAACAGACTGACCGGAACGCGCGATGTCATGCCGCGATTTGGCGCGATGCGTTTTTGCGGCAGCGGTGCCGGCCACACAGAGAGCGATCAAGAGACATAATGCCAGGCTGGTGCGCATTGCATTTTCTCCGGTCGGCTTACCCCCGTCCTTTACGTGGTTCCCGCGCGTCTACGATGGGATGGTGACAACCACTTTCCCCTTGGCACGTCCGCTTTCGACGTAGCCGAGAGCGTCGGCAATCTGCGCAAATGGATACGTTTTATCGACGATGATCTTCAGCTTCCCCTGTTCGATGAGTCCGGAAAGCAGCGAAAGATCGGCGCCGCTTGGATGCATGAACAGATAACGATAGTGGACGCGCGCACGCCGGGCCCGGGCCCGGATGCTGTAGCTCAACAGCCAGAAGATGGCGGCAAGAGTCCGGCGCCCGCCAAGATCCCTGATCGCGGTTTGCGGCTCGGGCAAAGCGGCGACGGAAACGATTGTCGTTCCCGGCTTCATGACCTTGAACATCTGGTCCAGGGTCTGGCCGCCGATCAGATCGAACCCCGCATCAAACCTTTCTTTGACGCTGGAGATGTCCTGTGACGTATAGTCGATGACCTCGTCACAGCCGAGCGAGCGCACGAGCGATTCACCTCGTTTCGATGCTGTCGTTGTTACATTCGTACCGAGCCATTTTGCGATCTGAATCGCAAAGGTGCCGACCCCTCCGGCCCCGCCCGAGATGAACACTTTCTGTCCCGGTTTGACGTGGAGTTCGTCCCTTAGCGCCTGCAGAGCGGTCAGCCCCGCGAGGGGGACAGCCGCGGCGGATGTGAAATCCAAATTCCGGGGCATATGCGCAGCGTGATCCTCATCGACGCAAGCCTGCTCAGCAAATGCGCCGGCACTGTCCTTCGCAACCCGGGCAAACACACGATCGCCCACGCGGAACCGCGTGACCTGGCTGCCAACGGCAATCACTTCGCCCGCAAGTTCGTTGCCGAGCACGAGCGGAAGCCTTGAGCGCAGGATGACCCGCAGCATTCCTTGCCGGATCTTGAAATCCACCGGATTCAGGCCCGCAACGCGCACCGCAATGAGAATATCGCGCGGCCCCGGCGTGGGCGCCGGGACATCCATCAACAGCGAGCCTTCAGGACCGCCGTATTTTTTCAGAACGTATGCGCGCATGTGTCTCCATCCTGAAAGGAATGTGCCATATCGCTGTGGGACAGCGAAGCTCCATCATAGAAGGCCGATACAGGCCCTCGCCGAGGCTGCTTCCAGCCTCGGCGAATTTATGATCACGCCGACTTCCGGCTTACTCCGCGGCTTGCGCCGTTTCCAGCGCGGGATAATCGACATAACCCACGGCGCTGCCGCCATAGAACGTCGCGCGATTGTACGGATTGAGCGCGGCGCCAAGTTTCAGGCGGTGCGGCAGATCCGGATTGGCGATGAAGTGCCGCCCGAAGGCAACGGCGTCGCCCTGACCGGCACGGATCGCCGCATCGGCGGACGGGCCGATGAAGCCGCCGGCGAGAATCAATGTGCCCGGCCAGAACGGACGAAGATCACTGATCGCAAGCGGTGCGCCGACTTCGCCGGCATCGGTGTTGCGGGATTCGATCAGATGCACATATGCGATGTTGAGTGTCGCAAGCCGGGCCAAGACGTGGCTGTAGAGTCCGATCGGGTCCGCTTCGCCCGCATCGTTGACCACGCCGAAAGGCGACAACCGGACGCCGACGCGATCTGCGCCCCAGATCTCGACCAGCGCCGTCATCACTTCCATCAGCAGACGGGTACGATTTTCGACCGAACCGCCGTACGCATCTGTGCGCTGATTGGTCTTGCTGTGAAGAAACTGCTCGATCAGATAACCGTTGGCGCCGTGCAGTTCGACACCGTCGAAGCCGGCGGCCAGCGCGTTGCGCGCGCCTTCACGATAAGCCTCAATGATCGCCGGAATTTCTCCGGTGTCGAGCGCCCGCGGCGTCTCGAACGGCACCATCTCGAATGACGGCGTGAAGGCCTTGCCTGCCGGCGCAATCGCCGATGGCGCGACGGGCTGCACGCCGCCGGGCTGGAAGCTTGGATGGGAAATGCGGCCGGTGTGCCAGAGTTGCAGGAAGATGATGCCGCCCTTGGCGTGAACCGCGTCGGTGATCTTCTTCCATCCCGCGATCTGTTCGGCGGAATGGACACCCGGCGTTGCCGGATAGCCCTGCCCGTAAGGCGTGACCTGTGAGGCTTCCGCAATAATCAATCCGCCGGACGATGCACGCTGCGAATAGTACTCGACGGCAAGATCTGTCGGCGTATTGCCGGTGGAGCGCATGCGCGTGAGCGGCGCCATCACGACGCGATGCGCGAGTGTGTAGCGGCCAAGCTTGAGCGGGGCGAACAGGTGCGCGGAACTCATGGATTATCCCTCGGGTTGAGAACGGGTAGAAGCCGCCTGGCATCCGCCGTTTTGGTTTAATTTTGAAACCGGATGACAACATGATGCAAATGGTTTAAGTTTGCAACCGGTATTTAGATTGGGCCGCCCGGCGGGCCGCAGACAAGGAATGCAGTGAAAGGCAAACGCACCAGCCTTGACGGCACAGCCTGCGCCATTGCGCGGTCGCTCGGCGTGATCGGCGACTGGTGGTCGCTCCTGATCATCCGCGATGCGCTGGCTGGAAAGCGGCGCTTCGGTGAGTTTCAGAAAAGCCTCGGGACGGCGAAAAACATCCTGTCTGCCCGGCTGCAAAAACTTGTCGAGCACGGAATCCTTGCCACCGCTCCGGCGTCGGACGGCACCGCCTACAAGGAATATGTCCTCACCCGGAAGGGAAAGAAGCTTTACGTCGTCCTGATTGCGCTGTGGCAATGGGGCGAGGAATTCTGCTTCGCGCCGGGCGAACTCACCCATGACATGGTCGACAAGGATACGCAGAAGCCGTTTCTCCCGCTCGAACTCAAGGCGCGGGATGGCCGCGTGATCGGACCGGCGGATATGCGGGCCTTGCCGCGCCCGGCTCCGAAGCAGCAGCGCAGGGCTTCATCAAGCTGAGTGACGGATGCGACAATCTACTGCTTCTGAAGTTTTGTGATCGTCTTCATTCCACCGGTGTCCGTCACTGAATACGTGACCTTGTCACCTGCATGCACGGCATCCAGCGACGCGCGATCCTGCGCCTTGAACTCTTCCGCGGCGCCGCCGGTATTCGCTCCGACGGTCCCGCTTTGCTCCTGTTGAATCGCGATCGTGCCCTTGGTCCGGTCGATTTTCGTCACCAGTCCGGTGAGACCTTGCTGGGCCCAAGCTGCCGCGCTGATCGTGGCGAGGATAACCGTCCCAGCCACAGCGATGTTTGCGAGTTTCATGGCGGTCTCCGGTTTTGGGGTATGCCGGACAAACCCTGGTAGCCCGATTGGTTCCTCGGAAAGACAATGCACCTGCACTCGACGTGGAGATTTCGGCGATGCGTTTCCGCGGCCATTCATCGCTGAGAGCTGCGCCCGCTGAGGAGCGGGCGCCTCACCGGATAGCCTTGCCGTCCGGCGGCGCTATCCGCCCTGCTTCCGACCTACGTCCGCGTCGGCCAGTGCCGCTCGCGGAACCAGGCGCGATAGTCCGACGACATCTTCGCGCGCTGCGCCTGCGGCGCATGCCGCTTGCACGTCGAAGCCTCATCGGTGTTGTCCCGCGCCGCCCACCGCAGTTCGGCGCAGTCGTTCGGATTGTAGGCCATCTCGAAATCCGTCATCCGGTCGAGGACGTCCTTCAACGACAGCGTCCATGGCGAACCGTCGCTGCGGGTATAGGTGATTTTTCGCGAGGCGAGTTCGGAGGCGAGCACGCCCTGCAACTCGCCTTTCACGGACTCGATGCTCTTGCCGGCCGGCACCGCGTAACGCGCCGCCCGCCGCGCGAAGCGATCCGGAAATCCGCGCACCACATCGATCGCAATCAGCAGACGGAAATCGCGCGCCGGCGTGGAGTAGTCCTCCCAGGCTCCCGTGGTCTGGAAGATCGAGGGGCCGTTCGGCATCGCGATCTCGCCGGGTTTCTTCTCCTGATACTTTCGTCCGTTTTCCACCGAGGTGACGCGCGTCTTCACCTGCTCGTGGAGGCTTGCGATGGCGTCCGACATCGCCTTCACGGGATCGAGCGGATCGGGCGACATCACGTCATCCATGCGATCGTAAAAGTCCTCGACCTTCATCTGCGACGGATCGAGTGAGAAATCTCCGTAGTTCGGATTTTTGGCGATCTCGGCATTGGCCAGCCGCCGCAACGGGCCGTTCCTGTCGCGCACGATCGGCCGGAAGCGTTTGAAGCCCGAACTGCCGAGCGCAGGATCGTGGACGAACAGAAAATTGCCGCGCCAGAACCGCTTTCGGGTGATCGATCCATCAGGCTCGGCGTCGACCGCGAGGAAGACGCCGGGCTTGCCATCCACCTCCGGCTCACGATGCACCAGCATCAGCACATGCCCGTAGGGGTCGGCGTAGACCGTACCCGGCCGCAGCGCGTGCTCCGTCAGCGCCACGGTGTAGAAGTCGGTATTGTCGTCGGCACCTGCCACACGCACCGCGCCGGTGTGAACGACGTCGCCGACATCCTTGAGATATTCGCCGAACGTCGCCGGGCGCTTCGGCGCCGGCGGCGTGACAGGCAGTGGCACCGGCATTTCGACGGGCTGTGCTCCGGCGAACAAACTCCGAGGTGCCGGCGCGGCCGGTGTCGCTGGCGCAGCCGATGCGCTGTCCGGTTCGGGCGGCGGCGGCGGACGCGTCACCTCGGGATGCTCGATGTCGAACCACTGATAGCACTTGGGCGGCTTGCCGCCGGTGCCGCGCGAGCAGTTCGAATAGCCGAACGGCAGACCCATCTTGTAAGCGAAATAAGCGCGCAGGAAATAGACGAAGTCGGCGCAGTCGGGGCGAAGGCCAGAGCGCGCATTGTCCTCGCCGCGGCCGAGATGATTGAACAGGAAGTTGCGCGACCGGTCGTGCAGCACTTCATGCCACACCTTCCAGGACAGATCCTGGTCCGGCGGTGCGTCGAACAGTTTTTCGATCCAGGCAGCGAACAGTGTTTCCGTGGTGCTGTTCCAGCCGCCGCGCACCTGCCAGAAGCTCGCCGCCGTCACCGGCACAGGCGCAGGTTTCTTTGCGCTCACGGCGATGTCGCGCGTGATGGTGCGGCATTCCGCCGGGCCATCGTTCAGCGCCAGCGTCGCGTGCCAGGTGCCCGCAGCCGGTGCGGCAATCTCGGCGAGCCAGAAATATGGCGAGCCGCCGTGCCGGTCGGATGCCTTCGCCGCCACGCGTCCATCAGGCGCGGTCAGCGAGAACACGCCCTTGAGCGGCTTCTCGGTGACGACCATGACCCGCAGCGGTGCGCCCGTCCAGGGCGCAAGCGGCGAAGGCAGAACCGTCAAATCGGCGGAGTCCTTGCAGATGCCGGCTGGCGCCTGGGCCTGCGATTCCATTGTTGAAAGGAGCAAGGAGAAACCGGCGATCAGCAACCATGCCGTCGCGGCAACAGTAAACCGACATGCGAGACGCATTGGAGTTGACCCCGCTGAACGCCCCCGTACTGCATTCCCCCGAGGGCGAATGAGAGGATACGAATAAGCGGGGCATGAGTCAGCCGATTTGTCGGCTATTTTGCGATGGTTCCCCCGCGTTCTCGACTGATCGCGAGGGCAACATCGTCAGTCGGGCACGCCAGGTCCGACACTCACATCAGTCAACTGACCGATTCCATTTTGCCGCGCACCAGTTCCGGTTCACTGATTGGTGCTGCCGCAGGCACGTCGTTCGTCTTGCGGCTCCATAAGATCATGAGCGCGCAGACAACATAGAAGCAGGCGCCGAGGGCATATGTCCTGGCGATGCCAAATTCGATCGACAGGGCCATACCCAGCACCGACGCGAACATCGATGTGATCCCGTTGGCGCTCCAGAAGAAAGGAAGCAGCTCGGAGTGACGCCGCCAGATGCTGAGTCCGAGCGGGAACATCATTCCCATACAGAACGCCGGAGGCGCCAGCAGCAGCACCGACAGCAGAATGCGCGTCTCGGTTGCTTCGGATCGCGCCCACGTGGTGAGCCACGGGGTCAACAGCCCCGCGACGACGAGCGTTGTCAGCAGGGCAACAATCCGCACGGCAACCGACACCGGCCGGGGAGCCTGCGCGCCGACCGTGGCGCTGCCGATCCCGCCGAAAAGAAGAATCGTGAAGAGCACGACGCTCAGTCCATAGACAGGATGTCCGAGGAAAACCATCAGCCGCTGCATCTGGGAGATTTCGATCAGCATGAAACCCATGCCGATCGCACAGAAGTACACCACCGGCGGCGCCAGTTCCGAAAACGGCATCTTCCGCGCGAGAGGGACGAGAGGACCGACGACATAGTACGCGCAGGCGCACAGCGTCAGGACGATCAGCAGCAGCGTCGTGCGGATCGCGGCATTGTTGTTCGCGATAGCCGTCGCGGGTTTGGCGGCAAAATCGCCGAAGCGGGCTGTAAAGAAGAAGAACGGATTATCGTCCGTCGAAGGCGTGATGTTTTCCGGCAGCGACGCAAAGTAAGCGGCGTCGGCCGTGCCGGACATCAGCTTCGACGCAACGGCGTCGAACGTGACATCGGGACCCAGCAGGATCTTGAAGCCCTGCGCGGCAAGCCTCTCGCGCGCGCCCTGCCACTGCGCATCGGTCAGCGCATCTGGCCGGGTAATCACAGTGACGATGTTATCGACATTCAGCGCGATCACATGGCGCGACAGCTCGGCTGCGGGCACGCCTTTGCGCTGGAGCGCGCTCGATGCGATGGCCAGCAGGCGATAGAACTCGGCGCGGTGCGTGTTCGGATCGTACCATCGCGACACCGACAACATCCCGCCGGGATTCAAAGCCCGATAGAAATCATCCCATGCCTCAACGGTATAGAGGCGGTTTTCCGTGAGCGTCAGGCCGCCGGCAGCCGTCGCGGCCCAGGTGTCGATCAGCGAAATCTGGACGAGGTCGTATCGATCGGAAGAATGGTTGATGTAGCTGCGGGCTTCGGCGTTGACCAGCGACACACCTTGCTGGCGATCAAGATGGCCGGAGAAATCCGCGAATTTATCGGTCAGGACTTCAAATATCGCGGGATTGATCTCGATGCCGGAGACGCGCTTTGCGCCGAAATAGAGTCCGGACAGGATATCACGGCCGCCGCCGACGCCAACGACAGCCACGCTGGCCTGCGGCTGCACCAGATAGGCGGCGTTGATGACGTCGTCCTTGAGGTAGGACAGCTTGCTGATATCGCCGTCGAACCGGGTGATGACCGTGCCGGCGTCGGCATCGATATCCAGACGCTTCTGCTCAATCCTGGTTGTCTGCGTATGCGCAAAACCCCAGCCGAACGGGGCCGATTCGCCAAGCTCAGTGACGCGCACCCGCGAGTAAGTGTTCCAGCGCTCAAACAGCGTGCCCATCTGCTCGACCCCCTTGGCCCAGACGACGCCAAGATGACCTTTGCCGGAAACGCTAAACCCGGTGTGCGCAGTCGCTGCGACCGCGAGCACAAGCGCAACAGCGCCGCTCAGGCGCAGGGTGCGCAGGTCACCGCTGTTCCGCACCACCATCCAGCCCGCGCCGGCTGCGAAAGCGCCGATCCACAGTGTGGCGCTCACAGGATCGACAACGAGCAGGACGAAGATAACCCCGAGGCAACCCAGCGCCGCGCCCAACAGGTCGGCCGCATAAAGCCATCCACCGCCATAGGGCAAACGCGTCAGCAACAGCGTGATGCACACGCCGCTTTCGGTAAACGGAAGAACGAACGTCAGCGTCGCAATGGCCAGAACGACCGGCACATAGTCCACAGGCGTGACGAGCGGCAGGCACAGGAAGACGATCATGGTGCCGACGCCGGTGATGGCGAACCACGAGGCGTGGCGCGCGAATTCCACGCCAACCCGCTCGGGCGCATAGCGCTCCGGCTTGCCGTAGACCTCCATCGCGCCGCGCGTCAGCCCAAACATGGCTAATGAAATCGCAGCAAATGCGAAGTGATAGTACAGCATGACGCTGAAGAAGCGGGTGATCAGGATCTGGTAGGACAGGGTGGCAGAGGCCAATACAAAAATTGCGAAATAATAACGGCTCGGGATCCTGGAAATTGCTTGCAAGGCACTGCCCCTCAATAACGTTTTCAACCCATATGAACGGCAAACCCGCTCGCGATCAGGCTGAATGAAACCCCCTAACATCCCGCTAAATCTTCTTCTCCGTTTGTAACCGATCCGATCCATTTGATGATGAGCGAACCCGCGTGCGCGGATGCTTTCGCTGACATGTTCCCGCGGACGTCAAATGCACACTATATTCACCACAAATCCCCAGCTAGAATGATGCCCTTTCGTTGATGCCAGACTTTAAGGCTGTCCCTTGATCCGTCTTTACATTCGCGTTCTTGAATTGCTCGGCAAGGAATCCCGGCTCGGCTGGTTTCTCGCTGCTGCCAACCTGGCACTCGCTGTGGCGCAGTTCGCCGAACCGGTGCTGTTCGGCCGCATCATCGATGTGCTGTCCGGCAAGCCGAGTCCGGACACGCTGTTCGGCGCGATCACGTCACCATGGCCGCTGCTCGGCGCATGGGTGGCATTCGGACTGTTTACGATCGTCTGCAGCGCGTTCGTCGCCTTGCAGGCGGATCGCCTCGCACACCGGCAGCGGCAGGCGGTTCTCACCGGATATTTCGAACACATCATGCAACTGCCGCTCACCTTCCACACCGGCACGCATTCCGGCCGTCTGATGAAGGTGATGCTTCAGGGCACCGACGCGTTGTGGCGGCTGTGGCTGAGTTTCTTCCGCGAGCATTTCGCGTCGATCGTCTCGCTGGTCGTGCTGCTGCCGCTGTCGTTGTACATCAACTGGCGGCTTGCGATCCTGCTGTTCGTCCTGTGCGTCGTTTTCACCATCCTGACCACGCTCGTGGTGCGCAAGACTTACGGCCTGCAGATGGAGGTCGAGGAGCATTACGGCGATCTCGCTGCTCGTGCCTCGGACGCCCTCGGCAACGTGGCGCTGGTGCAGAGCTTCGTGCGTGTCGAAGCCGAGGTGCAGGGCCTGCGCGGCGTCGCCGACAAGCTGCTGTCGGCACAGTTGCCCGTGTTGTCATGGTGGGCGCTGGTGGCGGTGATGACCCGCGCATCCACCACGATCACGATTCTGGCGATCTTCGTGGTCGGCATCATTCTGAACAGTCAGGGACAGGCGAGCGTCGGCGAAATCGTGATGTTCGTGAGTTTCGCCACCATGCTGATCCAGAAGCTCGAACAGGTCGTCAGCTTCATCAACAATGTCTTCATGGAAGCGCCTCGCTTACGCGAATTCTTCGACGTGCTCGACGCGGTGCCGGCAGTGCGCGACCGGCCCGACGCCATCGATCCCGGCCGCCTCACCGGCCTCGTGGAATTCAACGACGTCTCGTTCTCCTATGACGGCAAGCGTCCCGCCGTCGAGGACGTCTCGTTCACCGCGCTGCCGGGACAGACCTTCGCGCTGGTCGGCGAAACCGGCGCCGGCAAATCCACCGCGATTGCACTCCTGCATCGCGCGTTCGATCCGCAGTCGGGCGTCATCAAGGTCGATGGGATGGACATTCGCGGCATGACGCTCGCGGCGCTGCGCCGGAATATCGGCGTGGTGTTCCAGGAAGCGCTGCTGTTCAACCGCTCGATCGCCGAGAATCTGCGGGTCGGCAAGCCCGACGCGACTGATGAGGAACTGCGCGCTGCGGCCGAGGGCGCGCAGGCGCTCGACTTCATCGAACGCAGCGACCTGAAATTCGAAACCAATGCCGGTGAGCGCGGCCGCATGCTCTCCGGCGGCGAACGTCAGCGCCTCTCGATCGCCCGCGCGCTGCTGAAAAATCCGCCAATCCTGATCCTGGACGAGGCGACCAGCGCCCTCGATGCGGTCACCGAAGCCAAGGTCAACGCTGCTCTCGATACCGTGATGAAAGGCCGCACCACATTCGTGATCGCCCACCGGCTCTCGACCATCCGCAATGCGACGCGAATTCTGGTGTTCGACAAGGGCAGGGTGATCGAAAGCGGAACGTTCGATGAACTGGTGGCCAGCGGCGGTTATTTCGCCAGGCTCGCAAGGGCGCAGTTCATGGTTCAGGAAGGTGCTCACCCGGAACCGGCGGTGCGACCGACCGCAGTTTCGCGGACATAAAGTTGTGGTGCATCACCGGTCTTGTCCCGGTGATCCCGATAAATTGAGCACAGTGCCCCGTCCGCCGGGACGGCCGGAACAAGTCCGGCCATGACAGAACAACGTGTGGGCATTGTCGAATTTTGGCCCATTTCATGCTTGATTGAGCCTCAAAGCCCCTGTTCGGACGGGTGCGCTACGGTATAAGTATTGTGCGCATCTGATTTGGCGATTTCGATTGCTCTCAACCCGCATGCAACACGCCGAGGAGACCATGGTTTCATTCGCCGCAGGCGTGCTCTTGAACATCGGAATCCGGTAGTGGCGTTGCTCCCTGCCCTGTTCCGGCTGCTCCCGCTGCGAGCGTCTGCGCTCGTTGCAGCGATGCTGATCGTGGTCATCGCGCCGCGCATCGCGCAGGCCGAAGCGCTGCTGCTCATCGAAGCCGACACCGGCAAGGTGCTTCAGGCAGAGAACGCGACCTATCCGTGGTATCCCGCGTCCGTCACCAAGATCATGACGGCCTATGTCGCGCTCAAGGCGGTCAAGGACGGCCGCATGACGCTCGACACGCTGCTGACCGTGTCACCGACGGCGGCTGCGCAAGCGCCCTCGAAAATGGGCTTCCGGCCCGGCACGCAGGTCACGCTCGATAACGCGCTCAAGATGATGATGGTGAAGTCGGCCAACGACATTGCCGTTGTCATCGCCGAAGGCGTCGGCGGATCGATCGACGGCTTCTCCGCCGAAATGAACAAGACCGCGCAGCGGCTCGGCATGACGCAGACAAGCTACGTCAATCCGAACGGCCTGCCGGCGGAAGGACAGATCACTTCGGCTCGCGACCTCGGCATTCTGGCGCGCGCGATCATCCGCGATCTGCCCGAGTACGAATATTTCATGCACATTCCGGCCATCAAGTTCGGCCGCCGCGTGACCGCGAATTTCAACAAGCTGATCGGCCGTTATCCCGGCGCCGACGGCATGAAGACCGGCTTCATCTGCGCCTCGGGCTTCAACCTTGTCGCCACCGCGACACGCAACAACAGGCGGCTGATCGCCGTCGTGCTCGGCGCACAGTCATCCGCGCAGCGTGCGGCGAAAGCAGCGCAACTGCTCGAACGCGGCTTCGGCGGCAACAAGCTGTCGTGGCTGAAGCCCTCGCTCGGCACCGTCGATGCGCTGGCTCCGATCGACGCCTCGCCGCCGAACCTGCGCGACGAGATGTGCGGACCGAAGCGCAAGCGGCCGGGCGCCGAGAACGAAGAAGACGATCCGGACATCGTGGCTGACAACAACAGCAGCAATAACGAAGCCGGTGTGTCGATGTTCACGGCCGGGCTTCAGCCCCCGACCATGAGGGTGTCGGACATGCTGGCGATGCCTGCTGCCGCCGCAACACCGGTCATCGTCTATACCGGCCCGGCCCGCACCGGCGCGGCCATCCTGGAAGCCGATGCCGCCGAGGCCGCCAACCAGGCAGCGTCCGTGGGGAAGCGGAAGAAGGGCGCCAAGGCGGCGAAGCTTGCCGCCAAACCGGATGCCGAGGCCGCCAGGAAGGACGCAAAACCCGCCGCGAAGCCTGACGCCAAACCGGCGGCAGCGGCCCCAAAGCCGAAAGCTGCCGCAGTGACGCCTGCCGCCAAGCCCGCCGCCGCGCCGAAGGCTGACAAGAAGCCCGATGCAGCCGCCAAACCTGCTGCGGCCAAACCTGCAACTGCCAAGCCCGCCGCCAACTCGGCAGCCAAACCTGCCGCCGCCAAGCCGGCGGCCAAGCCTGCCGCCCAGCAGAAGCCCGACACCGCGCCTCGCGGCTAACTCGCTCATCCGGCTAGGATTGTGCTTTGCGAAATCCGCATGCGTGAGCGGCCGGACGCCCGCGTTTAGAGCCTCTCAAGTGCGTCGTTACCACGCACAGGCTTGCTATGGCCTGCGGCTTCGCTCAATACTTATTTCAATACTTGAGAACACAGCCCGAGCACCCCGCCACAAGACGGGGGCCATCAGGAAACATCTGAGGGGAGTCATCATGGAACGTATCTGGCTCAAGCAATATCCGGCCGGCGTACCCGCCGACATCGACGTTAATCAGTATCCGTCGCTGGTGGAACTGCTGGAAGAGAGCTTCAAGAAATTCGCCGACCGCAAGTCCTTCATCTGCATGGACAAGTCGATCACCTATCGCGACCTCGACGAAATGTCGGCGGCGATGGGCGCCTATCTGCAAAGCAGGGGCCTGAAAAAGGGTGCGCGCGTCGCCATCATGATGCCGAACGTGCTGCAGAACCCGGTCGCATCGGCGGCCATCCTGCGCGCCGGCTTCACCGTGGTGAACGTCAATCCGCTCTACACGCCGCGCGAACTCGAGCATCAGCTCAAGGACTCCGGCGCTGAAGCGATCCTGCTGCTGGAAAATTTCGCCACCACCCTGGAGAAGGTGCTGCCGAACACCAGCGTCAAGCATGTCATCATCGGCTCGATGGGCGACCTGCTCGGCTTCAAGGGCGTGATCGTCAACTTCGTCGTGCGCAACGTGAAGAAGATGGTCCCGGCCTATTCGATCCCGAGCGCAGTGTCGTTCAACGATGCGCTCGCCGCCGGCCGCAAGCTGAAGCTCGCCAAGCCGGCGCTGACCGGCGACGATGTCGCGTTCCTGCAATACACCGGCGGCACCACCGGCGTGTCCAAGGGCGCGACGCTGCTCCACCGCAACATTCTCGCCAACGTGCTGCAGAACGATGCATGGCTGCAACCTGCATTGAAGAAGCCGCCGCATGTCGATCAGCTCTTCATCGTCTGTGCGCTGCCGCTCTATCACATCTTCGCGCTGACCGCGTGCTTCCTGCTCGCGGTGCGCGCCGGCGGCGTGAACCTCCTGATCCCGAACCCTCGCGACATGGCGGGCTTCGTCAAGGAACTTTCGAAGTATCAGGTCAACAGCTTCCCGGCGGTGAACACGCTCTACAACGGCCTGCTCAACACGCCGGGCTTCGACAAGCTCGACTTCTCCAAGCTGAAGAGCTGCTTCGGCGGCGGCATGGCGGTGCAGAAGCCGGTGGCCGACAGGTGGACGCAGGTGACCGGCGTCGCGCTGTCCGAAGGCTACGGCCTGTCCGAAACCTCGCCGACGCTGACCTGCAACCCTGCGGACACCGACAAGTTCTCCGGCTCGATCGGCATCCCGGTGCCGTCGACCTGGCTGTCGATCCGCGATGACGACGGCAACGAAGTGCCGCTCGGCCAGCCCGGCGAAATCTGCGCCAAGGGTCCGCAGGTGATGGCGGGTTACTGGAACCGGCCGGAAGAAACCGCGAAGGTGATGACCGCCGACGGCTACTTCCGCACCGGCGATATCGGCATCATGTCGCCGGACGGCTACACCAAGATCGTGGACCGCAAGAAGGACATGATCCTGGTCTCGGGCTTCAACGTCTATCCGAACGAGGTCGAGGAAGTGATCGCGAGCCATCCGGGCGTGCTCGAATGCGCGGTGATCGGCGTTCCCGACGCGAAGTCGACCGAAGCTGTGAAGGCCTTCGTGGTGAAGAAGGACCCGAACCTCACCGCGCAGGACGTCATCAAGTTCGCGTCCACCGAACTCACCGGTTACAAGGTGCCCAAGCACGTCGAGTTCAGGACGGAATTGCCGAAGACCAATGTCGGCAAGATCCTGCGCCGCGAACTGCGCGACGAGAAGCCCAAGGCCGCCGCCGCTGCGGCGAGCTGAGGCGGCGATGATCCTTCACCTCTCCCCGCCTGCGGGGAGAGGTCGGATCGTGAAACGATCCGGGTGAGGGGCAGCCCGCATGCGCGGACCGGATCACAAAGCCACCGGTATCGCTCGCAAATTGCGAGGCCTGCAAACAGACGCCGAAACAAAACTATGGCGTCACTTGCGGAACCGGCAGATCTCCGGCGCCAAGTTCGTTCGTCAGGAGCCCGTCGATCGGTACGTTTGCGATTTCGTCTGCCGCGAACTGAAATTAATCGTAGAAGCGGACGGCGGCCAGCACCTCGAATCCGGCACAGACGCGGTACGAGATCGTAATCTTTCTGAAATCGGCTATCCCGTGTTGCGGTTCTGGAACAACGATATTCTTCAAAACATTGAAGGTGTCGTGCAGACGATCGAATCCGCTATTCAAGATGCCCCTCACCCCAACCCTCTCCCCGCAAGCGGGGAGAGGGAGTAAACGAGAACGATGACCGATATTCTTCCTTCCCCTTCCGACATCCTCACGTTCTGGCGCGACGCCGGATACGATCGCTGGTACGGCAAGGACGACGCGTTCGACCAGCAAATCCGCGACCGTTTCATGGGCGTGTGGGAAGCGGCCTGCGACGGCAAGCTGGACGCGTGGCAGGACTCCGACGACGGCGCGCTGGCGCTTGCGATCGTGCTCGACCAGTTTCCCCGGAACATGTTCCGCAATGATCCGCGCGCATTCTTAACCGACCCGCTCGCCCGCGCAGTTGCCGCACGCGCCATCGCGGAAGGCCGTGACTTGCGCACCGAGAAAGACCTGCGTGCTTTTATCTATCTGCCGTTCGAGCATTCCGAGAACATGGCCGATCAGGAGCGCAGCATCACCCTGTTCGCGCCGCTCGGTGAGGACAGCCTGAAATGGGCGGTGCTGCACGCCGACATCATCCGCAAGTTCGGCCGCTTCCCTCATCGCAATGCCGTACTGGGACGAGCCACGACGCCGGAGGAGGCGGCTTTTCTGGCTGAGGATGGATTCAAGGGATAGGACCAGCCTTGTGCAAATCGACTCCCAATTGTCATGGCCGGGCCTGTCCCGGCCATCGATGACCGAAGCGCCGTGCTCACCTGATCGAGATCACCGGGACAAGCCCGGTGATGACAGCTTGGAATATCATCTCGCTTCTCCATCCTCGCGGGGCGAGGTCACAACCACCAAATCTTAACGAATCCTTGCTAAGGCGCATTCTGCCGCCGCTTGGCGGAAGAGGATGGAATGCCGTGGCGGTGGTGGAAGCTGAAA
This sequence comes from Afipia sp. GW822-FHT03D08, assembly GCF_058801645.1. Classification (NCBI taxonomy): domain Bacteria; kingdom Pseudomonadati; phylum Pseudomonadota; class Alphaproteobacteria; order Hyphomicrobiales; family Nitrobacteraceae; genus Afipia; species Afipia sp. GW822-FHT03D08. Next base: position 365,372 of record NZ_JBXANK010000003.1, on the reverse strand, counting down.
ACGCATCGGAAGCAACGCCTGCAGGCCTGATCGCGCGGCTGCGCGATGTGCTCACCGGCACCTCCGAAGCCTCACTGACCAAGCGGCTCGCGGGCACCGTGTTCCTCATTCGCGTGCTGAGCGCGGGCCTCGCCTATTTCTCGCAGGTGCTGCTGGCGCGCTGGATGGGCGGCTCCGACTACGGCATCTATGTCTATGTCTGGACCTGGGTGCTGCTGCTGGGCAGCGTGCTGGACTTCGGCATCGCCGTGTCCGCACAAAAAATCATTCCCGAATATCGTGCCGGCGGACAGCTTTCGTTGCTGCGCGGCTTTCTGTCGGGCAGCCGCTGGATGACGCTGGCCGCGTCGACCACCGTCGCGCTGATGCTCGCGGGTCTGGTGACAATCCTGTCGCCGTCGATCGATGCGAAGACCGTGCTCCCGCTTTACATCGGCTGTCTCGTCCTGCCCGCGTTCGTCGTCGCCAACACCCAGGACGGCCTCGCGCGTTCCCATGACTGGATGCGCCTGGGCCTGATGCCGCAGTTCATCATACGGCAGACGCTGATTATCGGATTCACCGCAGGCGCGGTGGCGCTCGGCATGAATCTCGGCGCGACCGATGCAATGATCGCCAGCGCAGCCGCGGTATGGATCGCGATGATCGGCCAGTTGATTGTTCTCAACCGCCGCCTCAAGACCAGCGTCGAACCCGGACCGAAGACCTACGATGTGCGGAGCTGGCTGAAGGTGTCGCTGCCGATCATGATGGTCGAGGGCTTCTACCTGCTCCTGTCGTACACCGACGTGCTGGTGCTGCAGCAGTTCCGGTCATCGGAAGAAGTCGGCGTCTACTTCGCCGTGGTGAAGACGCTCGCGCTGGTGTCGTTCATTCACTACGCGATGTCGGCGACGACCGCTCACCGTTTCAGCGAATATCACGCCTCCGGCGACAAGGAGCGCCTGTCGGCCTATATCGCGCACGCGATCAAGTGGACATTCTGGCCTTCGGTCGCGGCGACCGCCGTGCTGCTGGCGCTGGGGAAGCCGCTGCTCTGGCTGTTCGGGCCGCAGTTCACCGCCGGTTATGGCATCATGTTCGTCGCCGCGATCGGCCTGATCGTGCGCTCCGCCATCGGCCCGGTGGAACGGCTGCTCAACATGCTCGGTCACCAGAACATGTGCGCGCTGGCTTACGCGCTGGCGTTCCTGGTCAACCTCGTGCTGTGCGTGCTGCTGGTGCCGCGCTTCGGCGGTTACGGCGCTGCCGCCGCAACCTCCATCGCGCTGGTGTTCGAGACGATCCTGCTGTTCTGGATCACCCGCACGCGGCTGGGCTTCCACGTTTTCGCGTTCGGGAAGAAGACGCTCTCAACATAACCGTCATTCCGGGACGCGCTCTTCGCGCGGGCCCGGAATCTCGATCAGTCTGACATCAGAACTTATAGCATCTGGATTCCGGGCTCGCTCGCTATGCTCGCGCCCCGGAATGACGGCGATAATTACGCCGCCGTCCAGCCGCCGTCGATGGACAGGTTCGCGCCGGTGATCTGTGCCGCGTCGTCGCCGCAGAGGAACAGCGCCAGCGCTGCGACCTGCTCGACAGTGACGAATTCCTTTGTCGGCTGCGCATCGAGCATCACGTCGTTGATGACCTGCTCCTTGGTCATGCCCCGCGCCTTCATGGTGTCGGGAATCTGTTTCTCCACCAGCGGCGTCCAGACATAGCCCGGCGAGATGCAGTTCGCGGTAATCTTGTGGGTCGCAAGCTCCAGCGCCACGGTCTTGGTCAGGCCGGCGATGCCGTGCTTGGCCGACACGTAAGCCGACTTGAACGGCGACGCGACCAGCGAATGCGCAGAGGCGGTGTTGATGATGCGGCCCCAGCCGCGCTTCTTCATGCCGGGCACCGCGGCGCGAATGCTGTGAAACGCCGACGACAGGTTGATCGCGATGATCATGTTCCACTTGTCGATCGGGAATTCCTCGATCGGCGAGACGAACTGGACGCCAGCATTGTTCACGAGGATGTCGACCGAACCGTAGGTCTTCTCACCGAGCGCAATCATCTCGGCGATTTCCTCGGGCTTGGTCATGTCGGCGGGCGAATGCACCGCCTTGACGCCAAAATCCTTCTCGATGGCCGAGCGCTCTTTCTCGATGTCGGCCGGCGCGCCGAAGCCGTTGATCACGATATTCGCGCCCGCGCCCGCGAAGGCCCGCGCATAGGCGAGACCAATGCCGCTGGTCGAACCCGTCACCACTGCCGTCTTGCCGGAAAGAGTACCCATTCTTCGCTCCTGTTTACTTCTTGATATACTGCAACCCGCTTTCGCACAGGTCATACATCACCATGGTTTCATCGGATTGCGGCCGCTCCAGCCACTCCGGATGGTTCATCGAAGCGTAGACATCGCGCTCACCCGCTGCCCAGTGCTCGACCATCCCGATCCGCGAGAAATCGTAATCCTTCGACGAGGCTTCATGGGTCTTGCTGCGATAGATCAGGTGAACCACCGTGATGGTATTTTCTTTCGCTGCTTCGTTGAGCTGCGCAACCAGCGGATCGCCCTTGAAGCTCTCCGGCAACTTGGCGATCAGTTCACGCACCGCCTTCTTGGCGTCGTGAATCCTTTTGGCCTTGTCGGTGTTCAAGCGGGTGCGGCTGGAATAGCGGATGTCTTTTTCGCGCTCGGCCGCATCGATCAAGCCCTGCGGCAGCGGCCCGCGCGCGCTGAACAGATCGACCTGGAAGATCAGGAGATCCGTTTTGGTTTCAGCATCGAGCACATAGTCCAGCGGCGTGTTGGATGCGACGCCGCCGTCCCAGTAATGCTCGCCCTCGATCTCGATGGAGGGAAAACCGGGCGGCAGCGCGCCGGAGGCCATGATGTGCTCCGGACCGATTTTCTTGCCCAGCTTCTTGAACTCGACATTGTCGAAATAACGGAAGTTGCCGCTGGTGACGCTGACCGCGCCGACGCTGAGCCTTGTTTTCAGATCGTTGATACGGTCGAAATCCACCAGCCGCTCCAGCGTCGCGCGTAGCGGTGTGGTGTCGTAATAGCTCTGCGATTGCGGGCTGCCCGGCGGCCAGACCGGGGCCGGCGGAAAGCGCGGCGTGAAAAAGCCCGGCACGCCGAATGTCGCGATCAGCGCGGCGCTGGTCTCGTTGAAGACCGAGCGCGCCTGGTCACTCTGCACCAGCGGAGCCCATGGCATCGGCGAACCCGACGACACCATTTCCCAGAACTCCTTGAGCTTGCCGACCCGCTTTTCCCGCTCATTGCCGGCGATGATCGCCGCATTGATCGCGCCGATCGAAATGCCTGCGATCCAGTTCGGCTCAAAATCATGATGGCAGAGCGCCTGATAGGCGCCGGCCTGATAGGAGCCGAGTGCACCACCACCTTGCAGCACCAGCACGCGCTCCGCCTCTGCGGGGATCGATACGGCGGTCTCTCTATGGGGGGAAAGCTGATCCATGGCCATCACTCACCTAGCGTCCCGTATCCGAGGTTCGTTTCGGTATGCATCACTCTCCGAGCGAACCCCGGATATGTTGCAGCACGGTGGCCCCAGTTCGCAGCCGCGTCAATTGGCGAAAATTGCGGTTATGTCACAGAAGGTTTATCTGGAATCCGGCGCAGCCAGGATCAGGGTCCAAAACACCTTGTATTTGGTATTCGGAACGTAGGTCGCCGCGATGCCCATTTTTGTGACACCGCTGGCCAGCATATTGGCCTTGTGGGGCGGCGAGTCCCGCCAGCCAGAGAAGGCTTCCGCGAGGGTGTGATAGCCCGCCGAAACGTTCTCGACCGCCTTGGTGGCGTCGAAACCGGAAGCCTTGATGCGCTTGTCCAGCGGACCGGCGACGTTGTGGTCGAGCTTGTTGCGGCTGCCCATCGCCTGGGACTGGGCTTCCGCCGCCTTCATCAGCAGGGGATCGACCTGGACCGCACCGAGGCCGTTGTTCTGCCGATAGCCGGAGATCATCGAGGCCGCGACATTCGGGTCGAGCTTCGCGCCGGCATTGGCCATGCTGAGATAGAACGCCGGCTGCTCGGTGGACGGTTCGCCGCCCGTTCCGCAGCCGCTCAGGATCGTCAGCGCCAGAATGGCCCCCGCCACGCGTATCATATGCTTCCCCAACCAATGGTCGGCATTTGTTGCACACCAACCGTGGCTGAAAGGTGAACGCGGCGTTGACTAGGGGGAACCTGCCATTCCGGCGACAGTCCCAACCGTCATTGCGGGCGAAGCGAAGCAATCCATTCCTGGGAAAGCTGGATTGCTTCGTCGCTTGCGCTCCTCGCAACGGCGGAAAAGAGCGATCAGGACGCGGCGGGGAACAGCCGGTAGCGCCGAGGCTGAAGGCTGACCACGTCGCCGGGCTTGAGATCGCGGTCGCGCGGCGCATCGATCTCGATCAGGGTCTCGGTCGCGCCGTTGTGCAGCACCACGTCGGCGCGCTGGGTCGGGCCGAACGCCCGCACATGCTTGACGTCGCCCTCGAAGATGCCGCTGCCGTTCGGTACGATCGAGACGTCATGGCGACGGATGAACAGGTTCGACGGACCCGACGCGGCGTCGCGCGGCTCGAGGTTCAGAACCTTGTCGCCGAGCCGGACCTTGCCGTCGGCCACCTGCACCGGCAGCACGATGGATTCGCCGATGAAGCCGTGAACGAAGGCGGTGGCCGGATTGTCGTAAACGTCGCCGGGCGTGCCGATCTGTTCAATCTTGCCCTTGTCCATCACCACCACGCGGTTGGCGACTTCCAGCGCTTCTTCCTGATCGTGGGTGACGAAGATGGAGGTGACATGAATCTCGTCGTGAAGCTGGCGCAACCAGCGCCGCAGCTCCTTTCGCACCTTGGCGTCCAGCGCGCCGAACGGTTCGTCCAGCAGCAGGATGCGCGGCTCGATGGCGAGCGCACGCGCCAGCGCGATGCGCTGGCGCTGACCGCCGGACAACTGGCTCGGATAGCGGTCCGCCAGCCAGTCGAGCTGCACCAGATCGAGCAGCTCCTTCACACGTTTCCTGATGTGCGCCTCGTCCTTGCGGATCGATCGCGGCTGCACGCGAAGACCGAACGCGACGTTCTCGAACACGCTCATGTGGCGGAACAGCGCGTAGTGCTGGAATACGAACCCGACGTGGCGCTCGCCGGCGCCGCGCGACAGCGCATCCTCGCCGTCGAAGATCACCGAGCCTTCATCCGGCCAGTCGAGGCCGGCGATGATCCGCAGCAACGAGGTCTTGCCCGAGCCCGACGGGCCGAGCAGCGCCACCAGCTCGCCGGTCGCCACCTTGAGATCGACGTGATCGAGCGCGGCAAAGGTACCGAACTTTTTCACGATGTTACGGACTTCAATCGTCACTTGCGGTTTGTCCTTCTTCGAGATGGCTTTCGAGGACCGTTTTCACGATCAGCGTGACGAGCGCCAGGAATGCGAGCAGCGAGGCGATCGCGAACGAAGCCACAAACTGGTACTCATTGTACAGGATTTCGACGAGCAGCGGCATGGTGTTGGTCTCGCCGCGGATATGGCCCGAGACCACCGAAACCGCGCCGAATTCGCCCATGGCGCGGGCGTTACAGAGCAAAACGCCGTAGAGGATGCCCCATTTGATGTTGGGGATGGTGACGCGCAGGAAGGTGCGCAGGCCGGACGCGCCGAGCGAAATCGCCGCTTCTTCCTCCTGGGTGCCCTGCTCCTGCATCAGCGGGATCAGTTCGCGCGCCACGAACGGAAACGTCACGAAGGTTGTCGCCAGCGCGATGCCGGGCACCGCGAACAGAATCTGGACGCCATGCTCCATCAGCCAGGTGCCGAAATAGCCCTGCGCACCGAACAGCAGCACGAACACCAGACCCGAGATCACCGGACTGACGGAGAACGGAAGATCGATCAGGGTGACCAGGAACACCTTGCCGGGAAATTCGAACTTCGCGATCGCCCACGCCGCGATCACGCCGAACACGAGATTCAGCCCCACCGAGATGACCGCGACGGTCAGCGTCAGCCTGATGGCGGACAATGCCTCCGGATCGGAGAGCGCGGCGAGATAGGCGCCGATGCCTTTCGAGAACGCTTCGGTGAACACCACGACCAGCGGCAGCACAACGAAGATCGTCAGGAAGCCGACGGCAATGGTGATGAGAAACCAGCGCACCAATGCGGGCTCGGTTCTGACCTGATACGCGGGCGCGATGCGTTGTTTGGTGGCCATGACGCCGCTCAGACCGAGACCGCGACGCCGCGCGTTTGCGCCCAGCGTTGAATGCGGTTGATGGTGAAGATAATCAGGAACGAGACGACCAGCATGATGACAGCAATCGCCGTCGCATCCGCGTAACGAAACTCCGACAGCCGGATCACGATCAGGAGCGGCGCGATTTCCGAGACGTTCGGCAGGTTGCCGGCGATAAAGATGACAGAGCCGTACTCGCCGACGGCCCGCGCGAACGCCAGCGCGAAGCCGGTGAGGATCGCCGGCGTCAGGCTTGGCAGGATCACGCGCCGGATAATGTCCCAGCGCGACGCGCCAAGACTTGCGGCGGCTTCCTCGACCTCGACTTCAAGATCGAGCAGCACCGGCTGGACCGTGCGCACCACAAACGGAAATCCGATAAAGATCATCGCGACGAAAATGCCGATCGGCGTGAAGGCGACTTTAATGCCCCACTCCGCCAGCGGCGCGCCGAGCCAGCCCTTCTGCGCGAACAGCGCCGTCAGCGCCACGCCCGCAACGGCGGTCGGCAGCGCGAACGGAACGTCGACAATGGCGTCGAAGATGCGGCGGCCGGGAAACCGGTAACGCACCAGCACCCAGACGATCACCATGCCCATCACCAGATTGACGATGGCGGCGAGGAACGCGAGGCCGAACGAAATCTTCAGCGCGTTGAGGGTGCGGCGGGCGGTGAGAATGTCCCAGAACTGGAACAGGCTCAATTCCGAGGTCTTCAGGAAGAGGCCCGCGAGCGGAATCAGCACAATGATCGACAGCCACGTCAGCGTCAGCCCCATGGTAAGGCCAAAACCCGGCAATGCCCGTCGTCGTCCTGCTCCTCCGCTCACGATGCCCCCATCACTCCGCGATCAGATCAGTTCTTGTAGATCTGATCGAAAACACCGCCTTCACCGAAGTGCTCCTTTTGCGCCTTGGTCCAGCCGCCGAACACGTCGTCGATGGTGAAAAGTTCAACCTTTGCAAAGGCGTCCGCGTATTTCTCGCCGACCGCTGCGTCGCGCGGGCGATAGAAATTCCGCGCTGCAATTTCCTGGCCTTCCTTGGTGTACCAGTATTTCAGATAGGCTTCAGCGGCGGCGCGGGTGCCCTTCTTGTCGGCGACGGTATCGACCACCGCAATCGGCGGCTCGGCCAGGATCGACAGCGGCGGCGCCACGATCTCGAACTTGTCCTTGCCGAATTCCTTCACCGCGAGGAACGCCTCGTTCTCCCAGGCCAGCAGCACATCGCCGACGCCGCGCTCGACGAACGTCACCGTCGAACCGCGTGCACCGGTATCGAGCACCGGCACGTTCTTGAAGATATCGCCGACGAACTTCTTCGCCTTGTCCTCAGAGCCGTACTTCTTCAGCGCGTAGCCCCAGGCCGCGAGATAATTCCAGCGCGCGCCACCGGAGGTCTTCGGGTTCGGCGTGATAACCTGCACGCCGCTCTTGATCAGATCGTCCCAGTCCTTGATGCCCTTCGGATTACCCTTGCGCACGAGGAACACGATGGTCGAGGTGTACGGCGACGAATTCTGCGGCAGACTCTTCTGCCAATCCTTCTTCAGCAGCCCCTTGCCCGCGATCGCATCGATGTCATAGGCGAGCGCCAGCGTCACCACATCGGCCTGCAAACCGTCGATCACCGAACGCGCCTGCGAGCCCGAGCCGCCATGCGACTGCTTGATCTCGATGCTCTTGCCGGTCTCCTTCTGGTACGCGGCAGCGAACGCCTTGTTGAAATCACCATAGAGCTCGCGCGTGGGATCGTACGACACGTTGAGCAGCGACACATCCGCGGCAAGCGCCGAGCCTGCCCAGACCAGACTTCCGATCACGAGAAGACGGCTAATCACTGAATTGGGGCGAACCATTTCAAACTCCATTCGAACTGACGACATCATCGCCATCAGGGAAGGCGTGAAATTCTGGAACTCGCGTGGTTATGTCAACGAAACCGGATTTCATTGTTAGCAGGATTGCAGGACAAACGTTCCAGGAAATACCGATTTTCAAGAAGGCAAAATTTTACGAAGTTTTGGTGACGTGAATCCCACACTCCGTCTTGCCGCGGTCGCGCCAGCGGCCCGCGCGCGGATCCTCGCCGGGAAGCGTGCGGCTGGTGCAAGGCATACACCCGATCGAGGTGAAGCCGGATGCGACCAAAGGATGCGGCGGCAGATTCATCGTTGCATACAGCGCCTTGAGTTCCTCCAGCGTTGCGTTCGCCAGCGGATTGAATTTCAGCCGCGCGCCGTCGGCCTCGACGACCGGAATGGCGGCGCGGTCGCCGCCCTGGAAACGCTTGCGGCCATTGATCCAGCCATCGAACGACGACAGCGCACGCGCCAGCGGCTCGACCTTGCGGATGAAACAGCACTGATCGGGATTGGAGAACCACAGGTCGCGGTCCTTGTCCTCGCGCTCCAGTGTATCGTTCAGCGGATGAATGGTGCGGACATCGGTCAATCCGAGCAGCTTCGTCAGCGTATCGCGATAGGCCAGCGTTTCCTCGAACAGCCAGCCGGTGTCGAGAAACACCACCGGAATCGCCGGATCGACATCCGCCGCGATCTTCAGCAGCGCTGCGGACTCGGTGCCGAACGACGACACCACGGCGAGCTTGTCGCGCCCGACAGCCTTGATGGCAGCCGCGATGATTTCTCCCGGCGACGCCTTGGCGAGCGCGCGGTCGAGTTCGGCCGCTTCGGCAACGATCAGCGATGACGACGGTGTCTCGGGAGACTGCGACAGGAATGAGGGTGCAGCAGTGGTCATGAACGCACTCCTTCGGGCAGATGCATCAGCCGGCGGTGAAACGCCGTGACGCGGCCGTCGCCGGTCGGCTGATAGAACACCGAATAACGCTTCGCGACGATGGCGAAAGCTTCGGCGTCGCTCTGCTTCTTCACTTCAAACGCATCGAACCCGGCGCGAAGCATGAACACGAACTGATCGCGGAGCACCTGACCGGTTGCGCGGAGTTCGCCGCGGAACTTGTAACGCTCCCGCAGCAGGCGCGCCTGGGTGTAGGCGCGGCCGTCCCGGAACACCGGAAACACCAGCGCCACCGCCGCCAGTCTGCCGAGATATGGCAAGAGATCGTCGACGTCGCGGTTGTTCGGCCAGATCACGCCGGTTTTGTCCTTGCGCGAAAGCGCCTTCTCTGGATCGGCAAGAAAGCGCTCGGCCGAGACCAGCACCGCGCCGCCGGCGGGAAGCTCCGCGTCGTCGGCGAGATGCACGAATTCGTCGGTGACGATGGCATTGCCCTTAACGAGTGGCATAGACCCGCTCCTTGAAAGGCTCCACGCCAAGACGCTTCACTGCATCGACGAACAGCTCTTGAGGACGCTGGCGCAGCGCCAGATAGGCCTCGACAATATCCTCGATCACATCGGCCACCTGATCGAACGGCACCGCAGGCCCCACGAGATGGCCGAGCACGGCATTCTCGTCGGCGCGGCCCCCGATGGTGATCTGGTAGAATTCCTCACCGTTCTTTTCGACGCCGAGAATGCCGATATGGCCGACGTGATGATGACCGCAGGCATTGATGCAGCCCGAGATATTGATGTGCAGCCGGCCGATCAGGTTCGCGGTGTCGTGATTGGCGAACCGCCGCGTGATCTCCTGTGCGATCGGAATCGAACGGGCGTTGGCGAGCGAGCAGTAATCGAGACCGGGGCAGGCAATGATATCGGTGACGAGGTTGACGTTCGGCGTCGCGACCCCGATCCTGTCGAGCGCCCGCCACAGCGCTGGAAGATCGCGCCTGGCGACGTGCGGCAGCGCCAGATTTTGCTCGTGGCCGACCCGGATTTCGCCGAACGAATATTTGTCCGCGAGATCGGCGATCTCGTCCATCTGCTCGGCGGTGGCGTCGCCCGGAGGCCCGCCCACCGGCTTCAATGACAGCGTGACGATGCCGTAGCCGGGCTGCTTGTGCTCAGCGACGGAGTTCTTGTACCAGGCCTCGAAATTCGGATTCAGCAACGCCTTCTTCAGTTCGTCCGGCGTGTCCGAGAGCTTTTCGTACTTCGGATAGAAGAAGCGTGAGCGGATATCCTCGATTTCGGCATTGTCGAGCGCCAGCGCGCCGTCGCGCATCTGCACCCACTCCTCCTCGACCTCCTGCTTGAACTTCTCGATGCCAAGCTCGTGGACCAGGATCTTGATGCGTGCCTTGTAGATGTTGTCGCGGCGGCCGTACTGGTTGTAGACGCGCAGGATCGCCTCGACATAGCTCAGGATGTCGCGGTGGCTGACGAATTCGTTGATGGTCTTGCCGATGAACGGCGTGCGGCCAAGACCGCCGCCGACCAGCACCTCGAAGCCGGTCTCGCCCGCGGCATTCCTGTGAATGCGCAGGCCGATGTCGTGAACCTTGATGGCAGCGCGATCGTGTTCGCTTGCGGTGATGGCGAACTTGAACTTGCGCGGCAGGAACGAGAACTCCGGATGCAGCGTCGAATACTGACGCAGGATTTCCGCCCAGATGCGCGGGTCTTCGACTTCGCCCGGCGCCACGCCCGCCCACTGATCGGAGGTCACGTTGCGGATGCAGTTGCCTGAGGTCTGCATGCCGTGAATGCCGACCTCGGCGAGATCCGCCAGCGCGTCGGGCAGTTCAGCGAGCTTGATCCAGTTGTACTGGATATTCTGCCGGGTGGTGAAATGGCCGTAGCCGCGGTCATACTTGCGCGCGACATGCGCCAGCGCGCGCATCTGCTTCGACGACAGGGTCCCGTACGGGATCGCGATCCGCAGCATGTAGGCGTGCAGTTGCAGATAGACGCCGTTCATCAGGCGCAGTGACTTGAATTCGTCTTCCGTCAGTTCGCCGGACAGACGGCGCGCCACCTGATCGCGGAATTCCAGGACGCGTTCGTTGACGATAGTCCGGTCGAGTTCGTCGTAAGCGTACATAACGATTGCCTTGAAGGGTCGCGGCTCAGGCCGAAACGAGAAGATCGATGGTGACGCCTTGCTGGCGGATTTTCTCGCGCAGATTGCCCGGCTGGATGCCGTCCTCGCCGATCTCCACCGGGGCGATGTAGGCGCCTACGGCGCCGACATCATCGGCGACGGATTCAGCGAGCAGGGCGCGCGCATCATCTGCGTTCCGGACGATCGCGGCGTCGGATAGCCTGACCGACCAGCCATGAGAAACGGTGCGATAGATCACGGCTCCATCGCCGGTGCGGTTGGCGGTGACGATGGACGGGCCGGTGATTTTGATTTTCTGTTGCAGAGGTGAGGTCATTCGGCAGCCATTAACAGGTCAGAGATGAGGTCATCCGGGTTCGCATTGCGCCACGGGGCGGATCGAGCGACGACGTCGCCGATAATCAGGATTGCAGGACCGCGTTCGACCTGTTCGGCGAGCGCAGGCAGATCGCGAAGCTTGCCGACCACGGCCTTGGCGTCCGGCCGCGTCGCGCGCGCGAACACACCGACCGGCGTGTCGGGCGATCGTCCAGCGGTCAGCAGGCCTTCGCGAATGGTCGGCGCAGCCGTCATGCCCATGTAGACCACGACGGTCATTTTCTTATCGGTCAGCGCCGACCAGTCGACGTTGCCGGCATCTTCCGCCTTGTGGGCGGTCAGGAAGGTGATGCGCAACGCTTCCTGGCGATAGGTCAGCGGCACCTCGGACTGGGCTGCGGCGCCCAATCCAGCGGTGATGCCGGGAATGACGGAATAAGCCACGCCTGCCGCACGCAGCGCCGCGATCTCTTCGCCGCCGCGCCCGAAGATAAAGGGATCGCCGCCTTTCAGACGCACAGCACGTTTGCCGGATTGCGCGGCCTCGATCAGCAGACGATGAATCTTGTCCTGCCCGATGCCGGGCTTGCCGACCCGGCGGCCAACCGGCACCCGCGCGGCGTCACGGCGCACGCGATCGAGAATTTCAGGTGAAACGAGGTCGTCGTAGAATACGACGTCGGCGTCCTGCAATGCGCGCAGCGCCTTGACCGTCAGCAGGTCCGGATCGCCCGGCCCCGCACCGACCAACGTGACGAAACCTTCGCCGCCGCTCGCCGCGAACGCCACCGGATCATGAATCGCGATCAGCTTGCGCTCGGCGTCCTGTACGCGCCCCGCAAGAACGTCCGCGCCGATCGGCCCGTCGATCACGCGCTCCCAGAACAGCCGGCGCATCGCCAGGTCAGGAAGCCGCGCCTTGATCGAATCGCGCCAACGTCCGGCGAAGGACGCAAGATCGCCGATCCGCGCAGGCAGCAGAGCCTCGATGCGCTCGCGCACACGGCGGGCGACAACCGGCGATGTGCCGCCGGTGCCGACGGCGACCACAACGTCACCGCGATCGACGATGGCCGGAACAATGAATGTGGAATGCGCGGCTTCGTCCATCACGTTGACGGGAATGCCGAGGACGCGTGCACGCGCCGCCATGGCGTGACCGGTATCACCGGCGCCCGCGCAGAGAATGGCAATGACATTGGCAAGATCGGCGGTGAGCGGATCGCCGGCGGCGCGCTCAATGCGCCCGGCCGACGCAGCATCAAGCCGCGAGACATCATGATTGCCGTCGGTCGCGAACCATCGCACGCGCGCATCGGCCGCCAGCAGCAGGCGCAATTTTGCCTGCGCAGGCTCGCCTTCCCCCACCAGAACGATGGGGCCGGCTTGCAGATCAAGGAACACCGGCAGAAACCGCATGCGAAACTCCGCTTCCCCATTTACAGGGTTGACTGAAATTATTTTCTATTTATGTATCTTGCAAGCGGCATAAAGAGAAAATTATTTCTTCTACGCTGCGCCGCAAAATTAGAATTTGGTACCACAAACCGCGCGCAAAAGAGATGCATCTTCTCATGACACATCTGGATGGCGATCCGTCCCGTCTGAGTGCCGCTGCATCCCGCGAAACCGATGGCCCGTGGGCGCCGTTCGCGTCCGGGATGGAGTAACGTCATGGCGACTTCTTCCACACCTTCGAAATTGTCCGTGCCTTCCATGGACCATCTCGATGAGCTCGAAGCACAGAGCATCTACATTTTCCGGGAAGCCTTCGCGCGGCTGAAGAAGCTCGCGCTGCTCTGGTCGCTCGGCAAAGACTCCAATGTGATGATCTGGCTGGCGCGCAAGGCGTTCTTCGGCAAGGTGCCGTTCCCGGCGCTGCACGTCGACACCCAAAAGAAATTCCCCGAGATGTACGCCTTCCGCGATCAGTACGCGAAGGAATGGGGCCTCGACCTGAAAGTCGATTTCTGCCCGCCTATCGAGGAGATCGATCCGACGCTGCCGCCCGCCGCACGCTCTGCTGCGCGCAAGACCGAAGGCCTGAAGCTCGCACTCGCCAAGTATGGTTTCGACGGACTGATCGCCGGCATCCGCCGCGACGAAGAAGCGACGCGCGCGAAGGAGCGCGTATTCTCGCCGCGCGGGCTTGAGGGCGGCTGGGACGTGCGCGATCAGCCCCCGGAATTCTGGGACCATTTCAACGCCTCGCCGCCGCAGGGCGCGCATCTGCGCATCCATCCGATCCTGCATTGGACCGAGGAAGACATCTGGGCCTACACCCAGCGCGAAAACATTCCGATCATCCCGCTCTATCTGTCGAAGAACGGCAAGCGCTACCGCTCGCTCGGCGATCAGGACATCACCAATCCCGTTGTATCGAACGCCTCGAACATCGACGAAATCCTGGCCGAACTGAAAGCCACGAAAGTGCCGGAGCGTGCCGGACGCGCGCTCGACCACGAAACCGAAGATGCCTTCGAGCGGCTTCGTGTCGCCGGTTATCTCTGACGTTAGATGAGCGCCCCGATGAACATCGCTGTTTCCAAAATCGAGTCCAAGGCTTCAATCGCCCCCGCGCCGCATAGTGCGACCCGTCCTCAGGTCCGCATCGTCATCGTCGGACACGTCGATCACGGCAAGTCGACGCTGGTCGGACGCCTGCTGCATGAAACCGGCAGCCTGCCCGACGGCAAGCTCGAGATGCTGAAAGCCGTCAGTGCGCGGCGCGGCATGCCGTTCGAATGGTCGTTCCTGCTCGACGCATTGCAGACCGAGCGCGACCAGGGCATCACCATCGACACCACCCAGATCCGTTTCCGCACGCCGTCGCGCGATGTCGTGCTGATCGACGCGCCTGGCCACGCCGAATTCCTGCGCAACATGATCACCGGTGCGTCGCAGGCCGATGCCGCAGTGCTCATCATCGACGCGCTCGAAGGCGTGCGCGACCAGACCCGCCGTCACGGCTATCTGCTGCATCTGCTCGGCGTCAAACAGGTCGCCGTTGTGGTCAACAAGATGGACCGCGTCGATTACAGCGCGGCGCGCTTCAAGGAGATCAGCGACGAGATTTCGGCGCATCTCACCGGCCTCGGCGTTACGCCGACCGCCATCGTGCCGATTTCGGCACGCGACGGCGACGGCGTTGCCGAACGTACCGCCAACATCAACTGGTACAGCGGACCCACGGTGGTCGAGGCGCTCGATGCGCTGACCCCGGCACGGGCGCTGGACGAGCTGGCGCTGCGGTTTCCGGTGCAGGCGATCTACAAGTTCGATGACCGCCGCATCGTCGCAGGCCGTGTCGAATCCGGCAACATCGGCACGGGCGACGAAATCGTGATCATGCCCGCGGGCAAGATCGCCAAGGTCAAGTCGGTCGAGAGCTGGCCGCAGACGCCGTTGCTCGCGCGGCAAGGCGCGGGCCGCTCGGTCGGCATCACGCTCGACCGCGAACTGTTTCTGGAACGCGGCGACGTCATCGCGCATTCGCACGCCACGCCCCGCGATACCCGCCGTCTCCATGCCCGGATTTTCTGGCTGCACGATACGCCGCTGAAATCAGGCATGTCGGTTCTGGTCCGTCTCGGCACCATGGAGACCCGCGCCACCATCGTCGAGATCAACAAGGCTGTTGATCCCGGCGAGCTTGCGAGCGTCGAGACGTCCGCGATCGGCCGCAACCGTGTCGGCGAAATCGACATTGCGCTGGCGAAGCCCGTCGCAGCCGACCCCTATACCGACAATCCGCGCACCGGCCGCCTTGTCATCGAAGTCAACGGCCGCATCGCGGGCGGCGGCCTCGTGCTCAGCGTCGATTCCGGTCAGCGCGCGATTCCCATCGACATCGTGCCGGTCGAATCCGCACTGCGCCCGGAAGAGCGTTCGGCGCGTTACGGTCACGGCGGCGCCGTGGTCTGGCTGACCGGCCTGCCCGGTTCGGGCAAGTCGACACTGGCGCGCGCTCTGGAACGCAAGCTGTTCAGCCGCGGCGGTTCACCGCTGCTGCTCGATGGCGACACCTTGCGCGCGGGTCTCAACGGCGATCTCGGGTTCTCGCCGAAGGATCGCACCGAAAACATCCGCCGCCTCGCCGAAATGGCGACGCATCTGGCACGCAACGGCCATATCGCCATTGTCGCCGCCGTCTCTCCCGCGAGCGACGACCGGGCACAGGCGCGGCGCATCGCCGACGACCTGTTCCGCGAGGTCTATGTCGCCACGCCGGCCGAGGTTTGCGAAAGCCGCGATCCGAAAGGCCACTATGCCAAGGCGCGCGCGGGCAACCTGCCGAGCTTCACCGGCATCGCCAACGACTATCAGCCGCCTGCCAACGCCGAACTGACCATCGACACCTCGACACGTTCGGTCGCTGACGCCGCAGACGAGATTGAGCGGCTGCTGGCAAATACCGGCGTTCTGTTCGGCGAACTCGGCGATCTCGCCGCCAACATTTAAGAATCCGCTCGACGCGTACAGGAGACTCTATTGCGCAAGACCCTCATCGCTTTCGCCGCCAGCCTCAGCTTGGTCACCGCGGCCCACGCGCAGACGCCCAACACGCTTCTGAACGTGTCCTATGACATCGCCCGCGAACTCTATGCGGCGGTCAATGTCGAATTCGCCAAGCAGTGGAAGGCCAAGACCGGCCAGGATATCACCATCAACCAGTCGCACAACGGCTCGACGCGTCAGGCCCGCGCCATTCTCGAAGGCCTCGAGGCCGACGTCGTCACCTTTAATCAGGTGCCGGACGTGCAGGTGCTCGCCGACAAGGGCAAGCTTATTCCCGCCGACTGGCAGAAGCGGCTGCCGAACAACTCGTCTCCGTACTATTCTCTTCCGGCATTCCTGGTGCGTGCAGGCAACCCGAAGAATATCAAGGACTGGGACGATCTGGTGAAGCCCGGCGTGCAGGTGATCTTCCCGAACCCGAAGACGTCGGGCAACGCCAAGTACACCTATCTGGCCGCCTATGCTTACGCCAAGACCAAGTATGACAGCGCCGAGAAGGCCGACGAGTTCGTCAAGAAGCTGTTCGCCAACGTTCCGGTGTTCGACACCGGCGGCCGCGCGGCGACCACCACCTTCGTCGAGCGTCAGACCGGCGACGTGCTGATCACCTTCGAGGCCGAGACCAACGGCATCCGCGACATCGCTGGCGCCGACAAGTATCAGGTCGTCGTGCCCTCGCAGAGCCTGCTGGCCGAATTTCCGGTAGCTGTGGTCGACAAATATGCCGACAAGCACGGCACGCAGGCGCTCGCCAAGGCCTATCTGGAATTCCTGTACACGCCGGAAGGGCAAACCATTCTGGCCAAGCAGTACAACCGCGTGAACGACAAGACCGTCGCCGAGAAGTTCAAGGACAAATTCCCGGCGGTGAAGCTCGTCACCATCGAAAAGGAGTTCGGCGGCTGGGACAAGGTCAACGCCGAGCACCTCAATCCCGGCGCCAAGCTCGATCAGTTGTTTGGCGGCGCCAACAGATAAGGCGATTTTCGTCATTGCGAGCGAAGCGAAGCAATCCACCGGTCTATGGAAAATGGATTGCTTCGTCGCTACGCTCCTCGCAATGATCGTTCTTTCACTTCGGAAGTGGATGATTCAATTTGCGACGCCGGGTCATCCCAGGTTTCGGATTGGCGCTGGGAACGACCGTCCTCTATCTCGGGGCGATCGTCCTGCTTCCGCTTTGCGCGCTGCTGCTGAAAGCCTCGGGCATCGGCGCGGCACAGCTCTGGAACATCCTGTCGTCGCCGCGCACGCTGTCGGCGATCCGGGTCACGGTGTCGATGGCCTTCGCGGCCACCATCTTCAACGCCATTTACGGTTTGCTGCTGGCATGGGTGCTGGCGCGCTACGAATTTCCCGGCAAGCGCATCCTCGATGCGCTGGTCGATGTTCCGTTCGCGCTGCCGACCGCGGTCGCGGGCCTCGCGCTGACCGCGCTGTTCGCAAAGAACGGCTGGTTCGGTGCGCCGCTCGACAAAATCGGCATCGCGGTCGCCTACACGCCGCTCGGCATCGCCATGGCGATGGCGTTCACCAGCATTCCGTTCGTGGTGCGCACGGTGCAGCCGGTGATCGAGGATCTCGGCTCGGAAGTCGAGGAAGCGGGCCGCTCGCTCGGCGCCAACGATTTCCAGATTTTGTGGAAGATCATCTTCCCTGCGATCTTCCCGGCCTTCCTTGCCGGCTGCTCGCTGTCGTTCGCCCGCAGCCTCGGCGAGTTCGGCGCGGTGATTTTCATCGCGGGCAACCAGCCGATGAAAACCGAAATAGTCGCGCTGCTGACCTACATCCGGCTCGAGGAATACAACTATGAGGCCGCGGCGGCGATCGCCACGATCATGCTGCTGATGGCATTCGTGATGCTGCTGTTCACCAACGCGGTGCAGGCCTGGCATCTGCGTTACGTCGGGCGCGGGGAAGTCTGATGTCCATTATACCCGATCGCGCCAGCGAACAGGCCGAGTGGATGCATCACCCTGTGGGCGGGGGCACGGTGACGCGGCGGATCGTGCTGTGGACCGTGCTGGTGCTGACGGCATTTTTTCTGGTGGCGCCGCTGGTGCTGATCGTCACCTCGGGTCTCTCCTCCGGCGTCGGCGTTTTCATGCGCAACCTCTCGGAGCCCGCGACGGTCCACGCCATTTTCCTCACGCTGCTGACGGCGCTGATTGTCGTGCCGATCAACATCCTGTTCGGCCTTGCGGCCGCATGGACGGTGACCAAATTCGAGTTCAGGGGACGGACACTGCTGATCTCGCTGATCGAACTGCCCTACTCGATCTCACCGATCGTCGCCGGTGTCGCCTATCTCTTCGTCTATGGCTCGCAGGGCCTGTTCGGGCCGCTGCTTGAATCGCTCGGCATCAAGGTGATGTTCGCGCTGCCTGCGATCTTCCTGGCGAGCCTGTTCGTGACCGCACCCTTCGTCGCGCGCGAACTGATTCCGTTGATGCAGGTGCAGGGCACCGACGAGGAAGAGGCCGCGGTAACGCTCGGCGCAGGCGGTTTCACCACATTCTGGCGCGTTACGCTGCCGAACGTGAAATGGGCCGTGGTCTACGGCGCCATCCTCTGCAACGCGCGCGTGATGGGCGAGTTCGGCGCGGTGTCGGTGGTCTCCGGCAACATCCGCGGCCAGACCACCACGCTGCCGCTTCAGATCGAACTGCTCTATCAGGACTACAATGTCGCCGGCGCCTTCGCCGCCGCGACGGTGCTGACTGCCGTGGCGCTGATTACCATCCTGATCAAGGTGGCCCTGGAACGGTACAGCAGCGAAGTACCGCACAGCGGAATTGGCCACTAACCGCTGCAGAACTGCCTGCGAAATGCGCTGGTTGACGGCCCCTGCGGGCGGGGTGGTATACGCCTTTCGGACGAGGGAAGGGCCTTCTCATAGGCCCGCCTTTGGCGCTAAAACCTTCCGCACGACGCCACTTTTCCGTGGCCATCACCACCTTACCTGAGGCCTCAAAACAGCGTTTCAAAACGCCGTTTTCCGTGGGATTTATCATGAAACGTATCGACGCCAGCGGTCTGAAGATCGCTCCTGTTCTGTTCGACTTCATTGCCAAGGAAGCAACCGCCGGCACCGGCGTTTCAGCCGACGCCTTCTGGGACGGCCTTGCCGGAATCGTCAAGGATCTGGCTCCCCGGACCCGCGAACTGCTCGCCACCCGCGATGCGCTGCAGGCCAAGATCGACGGCTGGCACAAGGCGAACAAGGGCAAGGCGTTCGACATGAATGCCTACACCGCCTTCCTGAAGGAAATCGGCTACCTTCTGCCGGAGCCTGCCGCAAAGGAAGTTCAGACCGCGAATGTCGATGAAGAACTCGCCTCCATGTTCGGGCCGCAGCTTGTGGTTCCGCTCACCAATGCGCGCTACTCGCTGAACGCGGCGAACGCCCGCTGGGGCAGCCTCTATGACGCGCTCTATGGCACCGACGCGATCCCGCACGATCCGTCCGAGGCTGGCCGCGGCTACAACAAGGCGCGCGGCGACAAGGTGATCGCCAAAGCCAAGGCGTTTCTCGATTCCGCCGTGCCGCTCGCAACCGGCAACCACAGCGACGTCACCGGCTATCACATCGAGCACGGCCAGCTCGCCGCCAAGCTCAAGAGCGGCAACGCCACCGCGCTCAGGAACAAGGCCCAGCTCGTGGGCTATCAGGGCGACGCCGCCTCCCCGACCTCGATCCTGCTGGTCAACAACGGCCTGCACATCGACGTGCTGATCAACCGCAACAGCCCGATCGGCAAGGACGATCCGGCCGGCGTTGCCGACATGATTCTCGAATCCGCCGTCTCGACCATTCTCGACATGGAAGACTCGGTTGCCGCCGTCGATGCCGAGGACAAGGTCCTGGTCTACCGCAACGTGCTCGGCCTGATGAACGGCACGCTGTCGGCCGACTTTGAGAAGGGCGGCAAGACGCTGACCCGCGCACTCAATGCCGACCGTGTCTACACCGCGGCAGACGGCAAGGGCGAAGTGAAGCTGCACGGCCGCAGCATGATGCTGATCCGCAACGTCGGCCATCACATGTTCACCGATGCCGTGCTCGACAGCTCGGGTGAGGAAATTCCGGAAGGCCTCCTCGACGCCGCCGTCACCGGCCTGCTCGCTCTTCACGACCTGAAGGGCAAGACCAAGCTGAAGAACAGCCGCAAGGGCTCGGTTTACATCGTCAAGCCGAAGATGCATGGCCCGGATGAAGTCGCGCTGACCGTCGATCTGTTCGGCCGCGTCGAGAAGATGCTCGGCCTTCCGGCCAACACCATGAAGGTCGGCATCATGGACGAGGAGCGCCGCACCACGGTGAACCTCCAGGCGTGCATCCAGAACGCCGCGCAGCGCATCTGCTTCATCAACACGGGATTCCTCGATCGCACCGGCGACGAAATCCATACGTCGATGGAAGCGGGCCCGATGATACGCAAGAACGACATGAAGGCGCAGCCCTGGATCAAGGCTTATGAAGACTGGAATGTCGACATCGGTCTGGCCAACGGCCTGCCGGGTCACGCCCAGGTCGGCAAGGGCATGTGGGCCGCTCCCGACAAGATGGCCGACATGCTGGCGCAGAAGATCGCG
Organism: Afipia sp. GW822-FHT03D08; assembly: GCF_058801645.1. Lineage (NCBI taxonomy): Bacteria > Pseudomonadati > Pseudomonadota > Alphaproteobacteria > Hyphomicrobiales > Nitrobacteraceae > Afipia > Afipia sp. GW822-FHT03D08. Next base: position 344,764 of record NZ_JBXANK010000003.1, on the reverse strand, counting down.
CATCCGCAGGCCGGCGCATCGACCGCGTGGGTCCCCTCGCCCACCGCCGCAACGCTGCACGCCCTGCACTATCATCATGTGGACGTCGGCGCGCGCCAGAAGGAACTGAAGAGCCGTCCGAAGGCGAAGCTGTCGGACATCCTGACCATTCCGGTGTCGCAGTCGAACTGGGCGCCGGACGACGTCAAGCAGGAGATCGACAACAACTGCCAGGGCATCCTCGGCTACGTGGTGCGCTGGATCGATCAGGGCGTCGGCTGCTCCAAGGTGCCGGACATTCACGATGTCGGCCTGATGGAAGACCGCGCCACGCTGCGCATCTCCGCGCAGCACCTCGCCAACTGGCTGCATCAGGGCGTCGTCACCAAGGATCAGGTAATGGAATCCCTGAAGCGCATGGCGGCGATCGTGGACAAGCAGAACGCAGGCGATGCGCTCTACAAGCCGATGGCGCCGAAGTTCGACGGCGTGGCATTCCAGGCCGCCTGCGACCTGATCTTCAAGGGCCGCGAGCAGCCGAACGGCTACACAGAATTCATCCTGCATGCGCGCCGCAAGGAAGCGAAAGCGGCAGGCTGATCGGCCGACTCGATTGACGTAAAGATGGAAACCCCGGCGCCCGCGCCGGGGTTTTTGTTTGAGCGGTATACCGATGTCATCCGTTTTACGGTTTACGCCATCTTAACAACGGGTCGTGAATGATCGATTCGGTGGCACGCCTCGCGCTGACCACCCTCAAAGACGGTCCCGCCCTTCCTGCGCGAATGCAGGCTTCAAACAAGGAAGAAGAACTCTATGCGTGCATCGCTTGCCACGAAGCTGTCCTCTATGGCCGCGATCGGCCTCGCCGCAGTCACCGGCGCCAGTCTCTGGATTGCGGACGCCAGCATCGAATCCGAACGGCAGGCGGTCGCACGGCAGGCCGAATTCAAGCAGTTGGGCGCCGATCTCGCCGCCGGCTCCGACTTGCTGACCAACGAAGCGCGGCGATACACCATTTTCGGCGAGACGAAGCATTACGACGCGTACTGGCGCGAGGTAAATCAGACCAAAACCCGCGACCGCGTCGTCCAGCGCCTGACCCAGCTCGGCGCGCCGAAGGCTGAACTGGACTTGATCGAAAAGGCCAAGGCCAACTCCGACGCCCTGATCAAGACCGAGGAAGCGGCGATGGCCGCCGTGCAGAAAGGCGATCTCGAGCAGGCCCGCAAGCTGATGTTCGATACGAACTACGATCGCAACAAGGCCGTGATCGTGCAGCCGCTCGATGAATTCCAGAACAAGATGAACACCCGTGCCCGGCTCGAAGCGGAAAGCGCCCAGAACCGCGCACGCTGGATGGGCAACATCGCCGAGGTGATGACCATCCTGTCCGCCGTCACTTTCATCGCGATCCTCTATTTCGTATTCAACCGCCGTGTGGTCACGCCGCTGACTCAGCTTGTCACCGTCGTAACGCGCCTTGCCAAGCAGGACTACGCCGCCGAGGTGCCGAACACGCAGCGGCAGGACGAAATCGGCGACATGGCCCGCGCCGTGCAGATCTTCAAGCAGAACGGCATCGATCGCGAGCGGCTGGAAGCCGAGCAGCGCAATGAGCGCTCCGCAAAGGAACGCCGCGCCGCGCAGATGGAGCGGCTGACGCTCGAGTTCGAAGGAAAGGTCGGAAATCTCGTTCAACTCCTGTCGAAGGCGTCGAGCGACATGCAGATGACAGCTCAATCGATGTCGGCGACCGCGGAAGAAACCAACCAGCAGTCCACCGCCGTCGCTTCCGCCGCGGAAACGGCGTCGCTCAACGTCGAATCGGTCGCCGCGGCGGCAGAGGAGCTTTCATCGTCGATCGGCGAAATCAGTAGGCAGGTCACGCAGTCGGCGACCATTGCCAACACCGCAGTGGCCGAGGCTCGGCGCACCGACCAGACGGTGCAGGCGCTTGCCCAAGGAGCCCAGAAGATCGGCGAAGTGGTGACGCTGATCCAGACCATTGCGTCGCAGACCAACCTGCTAGCGCTCAATGCCACGATCGAAGCGGCTCGCGCGGGTGAAGCGGGACGCGGCTTTGCCGTCGTTGCGACGGAAGTCAAAAGCCTCGCCACCCAGACCGCCAAGGCCACCGAGGAAATCTCGGCGCTGGTGGACGAGATTCAGATCGCCACGCGCGATGCCGTCGGCGCGGTGCAGAACATCGGAACGACGATCAACGACATCAGCAAGATCGCGTCCGCCATCGCAGCCGCAGTCGAAGAGCAATCCGTCGCAACCAAGGAGATTGCCCAGAACGTGCAGCTCGCTTCGGCCGGCACCGCGGAAGTCACCGCCAACATTGGCGGCGTACGGCAGGCGGCAACCGATACCGGTTCCGCTGCCGAGAAGGTACTTGGTGCGGCTGGCCGGTTGTCGCAACAGTCCGACGAATTGCAGAGTGAGGTTCGCGTGTTCCTCGGCAGCGTGAAGGCGGCGTAGCGGGAACGTTCACGCCACCCCTTCGTTATCGGTCTTTCCAACACTGGAGGATGACGATGGATTGGAACCGCGTTGAAGGTAACTGGAAGCAGTTCAAGGGCGCCGCCAAGGAAAAATGGGGCAAGCTCACCGATGACGATCTCAATGTCATCGAGGGCCGCCGCGAACAGCTCGAAGGCAAGCTCCAGCAGCGCTACGGCTTCGCCAAGGATCAGATCAAAAAGGACGTGGACGACTGGTTCAAGACGTTAAAGTAATCGCATCAGATTGATGAAAAAGCCCCGGCACTGCGCCGGGGCTTTTTGTTTTACGACAAGAATGTCGTTCAGGATTAGAACACCGCGAGATATTTCAGAATCGAAATAATACCGATGATGATGACGATGGCGCGGACGATCTGCTTGGCGCGGCCGTCGATCGGCAACAGGTTGACGAGATAAAGAACAAGAATGACGACCAGGAATGTAATCAGGACGCTGATAAGCAAAGACATGGTAACCCCTCATGAATCGGTTCGGCTGGGTGCGAGAGCCATGTCCCGTATCCCGGTACGTCAACCATTCCGCTGAGGTTTGGTTCCCTTTAGGGAACAACGATCATGGTCTTGCTTACTGCGCCGCGACGACAGGCAGCCGCTCGAACTTCTCCCGGACGGATTTCGGCGCCGGCGTAAAATTCAGCGCGGCGCTGCGGCGGCTGCTGTTCGCGACCATCAGCCCGTCCGCGCCGGCGACAATGTCGCCCTTGCGCAGGGTCGGATCGTCTTCGATCTTGACGGGGGCCAGTCCCACCGAATCCTTGCCGTTGCAGGTGCAGCCGGAGACCAGTTCCTTGCGATAGCGGAATGCGTTCGGCAGGTCCGAGTACGATCGGCCCGTATCGCTGGATGCGTTGTCGATCGATCCGCCATGAAAGATTTTTGTTTCTGTCGCCGGACAGAAGCTTCTGCAGGCTTCCGCCTTGGTCTGGCCGTCAGACGCCGTGACCGGGAAGTAGCGGCCATCGCAGGTCCGCACGCAGTACGTCGTCGATCCGCCGCTATAGCTGCCGCCATAGATGTTGACCCGCCTGTTTGGTTGCGCTTCGCCGAACGGCGATGCGAACGGCATTGATGGCTGCGGACTTGACGCGTTATCGTTCATCACACCGCCGAAGAAGGCGGAGAAGAAATCGCGCGCATGCGCTGATGATGCACTGAAGGACACTGCGGCAAGCCCCATCGCGACGGCAGCCGCCATCGATCGGTAATACAACTTTCCCTGACGCATCATGCCCCCTTCAGCCTCGGTCCATCCGCTACACTGCATGCTCAAATTTTCGCTCAATACAATCCGGACAATTTGACGTTATGTGACGTGTGCGGCGCCGTGTCGCTGACGCGAAGCGGCTTCGGCGCGCCTGCCCTCGGCACCACTCGTTCCTTGCTCACACCCGCTTCGAGACGGCTGCTCTTCGGCAGCACGATCACCTTGGTGCCGACCGTGACGCGGCTGGCCAGGTCCTGGACGTCCTCGTTGGTCAGACGGATGCAGCCGCTGGAGACGAACTTTCCGATGGTGGACGGATCGTTGGTGCCGTGTATGCGATAGGAGCTGGAGCCGAGATACATTGCCGCTGCGCCCAGCGGATTTCCTGGGCCCCCTGCCACGAAGCGCGGCAGATAGGGCTGGCGCGCGATCATCTCTGCCGGCGGATGCCAGTCCGGCCATGCAGCCTTGCGCGACACGGTCTGGACGCCTGACCAGGTGAAGCCCTCGCGGCCGACGCCGACGCCGTAGCGAATGGCGCGACCGCCGCCCAGCACGTAGTAGAGCGTGGTATTGCCGGTATCGATCACGATGGTGCCGGGCGCTTCGCGGCTCTCGAACGAGACGATCTTGCGCTGCAGCCGCTCGGGGAGAACCGTGGCGCTATCGTCCTCGGTCACGTCCGGCGATGGCAATGATCGCTGGTCGGACCAGAACGTCCCTTGAGACGATCCTTGGTAAACCCCAGCATATCCAAGTGTTTGAGACATTGCCGGTGTCGCCAGAACGGCCGGGAGTGCAATCGCCGCGACGGCAAGACCGCGGACGGAGCAAAGGGATGCGGAGAAGAACCGGGAAATGGATTTCAAAGACACTGAATTCGCCTGCATCGAATGTGTCATGACCTGCCTCGAGTTCTGCGATGGCATCGTGTGATGCTGATACAGAGCGAACGCGGGCTTACCGCTTTTGGTTCCGAACGCGCTTCATCCAAAATGATTTGTGAGAACCGGCAGCCGGCAGGTTCAAGCCGCGGCGGCGGAACATTGGGACTGCCTGACGGTTAGCGGTCCCTGAAGCCGGAGCATGACAGTGGGCCCCGGCGCAAATCGAGGACTTTAGTCATGTCTCTAGGCACCATTCTCGTCATTATTTTGATTCTGATTCTGCTCGGCGTCATTCCAAGCTGGGGCCATAGCGCGAACTGGGGTTACGGCCCGTCAGGTATCGTCGGCACCATCCTGGTTATCGTGGTCATTCTTCTGCTGCTCGGCAGAATCTGACCATGGCCAACGTGCGCCGAGAGGTGCGCGAGACAAGGAATCCGGCGGTGACAACACCGCCGGACGAGCGCAAAGAACGACGACCTCGAGCCGTGAGCCGCGCGGACATTGTTTCGTTCTCTTTGGTTGCATTATTGATTATCAGCGTCATTGCCGTTCTGTACGTCGCGCGGGCCTTCTTCCTGCCCACGGTCACCGCCCTGGTGATCGGAACGATGCTCTCCCCCGCCGCAAAATTTCTGGAGCGATACGGAATCCCCCGATCGGTCTCGGCGGTCCTTATCGTGTCCGCGACCTTTGCCGGGCTCGCCTTCATGATCGCGCTGATCTCCGCGCCGGTGATGGAATGGTCGACGCGGCTTCCGGAGCTTGGCCCATCGCTGAAGGACAAGTTTCACGTCTTCGACCGCCCGCTTGCGTTCTGGCATCAGTTGCAGATGCTGTTCGGAGCAACGGCCACGCCCGGGGAGCCAACTTTTTCTCTTCCGAAGATCGAATGGGTCCAGCCGACGCTGGAATTCCTCTCTCCGACGCTCACCGAAATCCTGCTGTTCTTCGCGGTTCTCGTGCTTTTCATTGCAAGCTGGCCCGACCTGCGCCGCGCCCTGGTGCTGAATTTCACCGATCGTGACGAGCGGCTGCGCGTCTTGCGTATCCTGAACGAGATCGAAAGCAATCTCGGCGGCTATCTTCTGACTGTGACGCTGATCAATATGGGCCTCGGCATCGCGACGGGACTGATCTGTGCCGCCACCGGAATGCCCAACCCTGCGGGTCTCGGCGCACTCGCCGCAACGCTGAACTACATTCCGATCATCGGTCCGATCGTGACATTTCTCGTCCTCGCCGCGGTAGGTGTCATCACATCATCCACTCTCGCCGGCGGATTGGCGGCCGCAGGCGGCTTTGCTGTGGTGGCCTTTATTGAGGGGCATTTCGTGACCCCGTCGATCATCGGCCGGCGGCTGGCGCTGAATGCGCTCGCGGTCTTCATCGCACTCGCTTTCTGGACCTGGCTGTGGGGGCCGATGGGGGCGTTTCTGTCGTCGCCGATCCTGATCGTCGGCCTCGTCCTCAAGGAGCACTTGATGCCGGTCAAAGACACCCAGTTACCGGAGGGGTAAGCGATGGAACCTTCGCATCCGCGGTGCGTTTCCGCACCGAGCATGCGGCTATCGGGAGTTTTAGATGTCTAGCACCGACGGTGAAGACGCAATGAAGAACATGACGGACAAAGCCACCTATGAACGCCTTCAGAAGGATGTAGACGCCGTGAAAAATGATATCTCAGCACTCGCAGACCAGATCTCGGATGTTCTCGAAGCATTCAAGGGCGACGCCCGCAAGCAGGCCAAACGGGCCTACAAGCAGGCACGATCGGAGGTCGATTCCGTGATGTCCGATGTCGGCAAGCGCGGAAGCGAAGCACTGGACGCGGCGCAGGAGTATGCCGGCACGCTTGAGGAATCCCTCGAAGATGCGATCACCCAGCGCCCCCTCGCCGCCGTTGGCCTGGCCGTCGGGCTCGGCTTCCTGATCGGGGTGACGTGGCGCCGTTGATGTCAGCAAATTTCTGGCGCTGCCGTGCCCCGCCGGCGGCGCCGATGCATGCTTTCGTTGACGGATATTGATCGGATTCTCGATGCTTCAGAAATTCATGGATGACTTCCGGGAGAGCACCGGCAGCGCATTACGGCTTACCTCGCTGGCGATTGCCGTTGCGGTCTGCCTCTTCATCACGACGGCGTTCCTGTGTGCGGCCGCCTTCGTCTTCGTGCTTCAGAAATACGGCCTGCTGCAAGCTTGCTTCGCGGGAGCCGGAGTGTTTTTCGTGGCGACGATACTGGCTGCGATCAGCTATGCCGTGCGCAAGCGGCAGATCAGGAAGCGGCCCGTTGAGGCGGCGAAGTCCACCATGCAGACAGCGCTCAGCGATCCTATGGTGCTCGCCGCCGGTTTGCAGATCGTGCGAACGATCGGACTCAAGCGCATCATTCCGCTGATCGCGGTCGGCGGCATTGCGCTGGGCGTAATGGCGAGCCGCCGCGCAGCTCCCGACGATGAACCCGAGGAAGGGTAAACCGGGATATCGCAAAATAAAAAAGAGCGCCATCTGGCGCTCTTTTTTATGCCGATTTAGCGGAGGATCAGGTAATGCAGCGCCCAGGCGCAAGCTGTTTCGCAACGGCGGTGAGAACGCTTACAACGGGCTCGCACGCAACAGGGCGTGTCCCCGCGGACGATCCCCTGCCTGTACCAACTGTCGAGGGAGCCTTGCGCACGGCCTCAGCGGCGTCACCCGAAGGCATCCGCACCATGACCGAGGAGTCGGTCATGCCGGGGACCTTGAAGGAGATCGTCACGCCGCCCGGAACAGCCGCCACAGGATCGCGATCGCCCTTGGCCGAACGATCCACGTTGACCGCCATCGATTCACCGGCCGGCATGGTCGCCGCCGCCTCGCCGCGCTGAACCGGACCAAGCAAATCGTTTCCTGCCGAAACTTCAAGATGCACGGCACCCAGTGCCAGCACCGCGGCCACCACTCCGAGAGTTCCAGAAGCCATGTTTGACATCTGCCGCCCCTACGTTGCCATGCCGCACGATCGCGGCTTTGGGATTCAACGTGGTCCGCCCGGCTTTCGTTCCGGGCTCCGCAGCGCACCGCCGGAGAAAAAAGTTTTGAGCGACCGGGAACGCTTTCGTGTGACGGGCGTCATTCCCGAAGCCGGTCAATCCCCCTGCCCCTAATCGACCGGCTCACGGGGGTGTGGTCGTGGTGATGCCGACCGCACCCCTTTCTTTTTTCTCGCTGGAATGCGGTCATACAAAAAGCCGGAACACGGGATGTCCGCGTTCCGGCTTTCTGTCGCATTCCGTGGTGCTCGATGCCTGATGTCTCAGGAAGCCGCCGCCTTGGGCCGGCTGCGCGAGTTACGCTGGAAGAACAGCGCTTGGCTTGCCACAGCCGACACCATGGCCGGCTGGAACGGTTTCGAGATCAGGAAGGCCGGTTCAGGCCGCTCGCCGGTGAGAAAACGTTCGGGATATGCGGTGATAAACACCACCGGCACCTCGAAGTTCTTGAGCAACTCGTTTACGGCATCGAGCCCCGAACTGCCGTCGGCGAGCTGGATGTCAGCCAGGATAAGACCTGGCTTCTTCGAGTTCGCCAGCGCAACGGCGTCGGTGTGGGTCCGTGCCACGCCGATGACATTGTGTCCGAGGTTCTTGACCAGGCTCTCCAGATCCATCGCGATGAACGTCTCATCTTCGATGATCAGCACATCGGTCGCGATTTCCGCGGCCAGTTCGCGGCCGGCGGTATCCGCCAGTTCACGAACATGTGTGATTTCCGTATCGAGGATGTGAGCCACTTCCTCCTCCGAGAAGCCTTCGAGCGAAAGCAGCAGGAAGGCCTGACGGGGAAGCGCCGTGAGATTCGTAAGCCGCTGTTCGGAGGCCTGCGCAGGGCCCCTGTCGGCGCTCTCGTTCAAGGACACGGAATTCCAGATCTGCGTGAAAAGCCTGAACAATCCCACGCGCGGCCCGAATTTTTCTTCCAGCAGCGAGGGGTCTTGCAGCAGGGCTTCAAGCATGGCTGCGACATAGGCATCTCCCGAAGCCTGGCTTCCGGTCAAAGCGCGGGCATACCGTCGCAACAGTGGCAAATGTTCAGCTACGAGCTGAGAACGAGACATACCCCCTCCAATCGGTCTTAAATTCAGGTTTGGCCCGGCAACGCGACTGAAGCGACCGCCGGTTCCCCCGCTTCGGACTATCTACGCATAAATCGGAGAAAAGTTCCTCCCGGTCGGAACTTTCCGCTTACCCCCCCGTTTATGACTGGATCAGGCGGGCTAAAGCTTCGCCGGGGGACAAAAACTCCCGTGTTTCTAGCTAGTTAGCTCATGGGGAAAAACGGATAAAGCCAATGAAAGATCAAAAGCCGCCGTCAAGCAGGCCACCGGGCAAGCCGGGAGGGCTGAATTCCGAAATTCAATCCAGGATCGGACATCAGTTGCGCGCCATGTACGACGATGTCGTGCGTCAAGGCGTACCGGATCGCTTTGCCGATCTGATTCGTCAGCTTGATTCACAAGAGGCGGCTTCACAGATATCCGGAGAACCGACAAAAGATGGGAGGGACTAATGCCTCTCACTGACTCACTTCGCGACGATATTCTCGCCACCGTTCCGAGTCTGCGTGCGTTCGCTATTTCGCTGAGCGGCAATGCCGATCGCGCGGACGACCTCGTGCAGGAAACGCTGCTGCGTGCACTTGCGCATATCGACTCGTTCCAGCCGGGATCGAATCTTCCAGCGTGGCTGTTCACAATCCTGCGCAATCTGTTCCGCTCGGACTATCGCAAGCGGCGGCGTGAGGTTGAGGATGCCGATGGCAGCTATGCCAAGACGCTGAAGTCCCAGCCGGCCCAAAGTTCGCATCTGGAGTTCGAGGAATTCCGGACGGCGCTCGACAAGCTTCCGCAGGATCAACGCGAGGCGCTTATTCTCGTCGGTGCATCCGGCTTCTCTTATGAAGATGCCGCAGCCATCTGCGGTTGCGCGGTCGGCACGATCAAGAGCCGCGTCAATCGCGCACGCTCGAAGCTGAGCGCCCTGCTCTACGTCGACGGTGCGGAAGACTTCGGCCCGGACAACACCATTCGCGCCGTCATCGGCGGAGGCGGCGGCTAGGCCGTCACCTCAACAGACAGAAAAAGCGGCCACCTGAGGTGGCCGCTTTTTATTGTTTGCGATTCAGTTGAGGCCACCAAAGGCCCAAATCAGGATCAGAACGGGAATAGGAATCCCGAGAAACCACAACAGCAGATATCGTCCCATCATACTTTCCTTTGCGTGACAGCGTTTGCTGCTTAATTCGTCGCGGGAAAGTTTGTTCCTCTGCCGGCCGGGTCAGCGCTTCTTCTTCACCGGCTTGGCTATGCGCTCGGTACGGTCCATTTCAGCCTCGTCCACCACCGTCGCCATTGGCGCCGTGAGTTCGTAGACGTAGCTGACATCCGTGAAGTAGCGCTTCGACGTGCCACCCAGCGCTTCCGGCGCAACCCGGTCCAGAAGCACCAGCCCGAACTCGCTGTCGGCGCGGCGCGTCGCCGCGCTGGTGTTGAATTCCTCCCAGCGGAAATGAAAGACCGGGTCGGGTTCGTCCGACACCGTCCAGCCCGCGACAATATGCGGATGCTTGCCGACCAGCGACAGGCCCTCATCCGCATGCGATGCCAGTTCAAAGAAAAGCAGCGACAGGCTTTGCGCCGCGCGGGCGCTGACGGTGATATCCGGCCCTGTAAGCGCAATGCGATCCGCATGGGGAATCGCACGCGACTCGAACAGTCCCTTGAGTTTGACGCCCTGCCACTGGCTTTCACTAAGCAGTGACACGACATGCGACATGGCGTGAATGCGGCCGATCAGGAGCTCGCGTGCAACGTCGATGTCGGCGCCGTGACGCATCGTGCGGGTCACGATCGACTGAATTACCGCAAGGATGTTCTTCACGCGATGATTGAGCTCATCGATGACGGCCGTGAGCCGCCGCTCGAAGTCGATGCGGGTCTGGATCTCCCGGCTGAGCCGGATGTTGTTGTAAGACACGTATCCGAACAGGCCGCAGAAAATGAGGGTCAGCGCTGCGCCGATCAGCATGACAATGCCTGCCAGCTCCTGGGCACGCGTCGCTGCGTTCGTTTTCGCGTAATAGATCAGCGTCCAGTCCCGCGCGCCGAACGAAACGACCCGCAGCAACGGCGGATTGTCCGCATCAAGTTTCAGCGGAACCGATTTGACGTTTCCTTCCGCATCGGCGGTCAGATTGTCCGAGGCATTTCGTGGATCACGCAGCGCCACCGAGAACAGCGACAGTTCCTCATTGGTGAGCATCAGCGGCGCCAGCCGATAGGATATGGTCAGAAAGCCTGCAACGGTGGGGCTCGTATCCGCCCGCACCGGCGAGGCCAGCACGATGCCCATGGGGCCACCGGTACGCAGCAGCACGAAGGGATCGGACGAGACCGGCCTGTCCTCCTCCACCGCACGGTTGAACATCGGCGCGATCACCGGATGGTTGTTCAGCATGCGACCGCCGAAGGTCTTTGTTTCATCGTTCTGCGGCTCGACATCCATCACGACGGTCGCCGGATCGGGTACCGCCTCCGGATTCAATGGCGTGTCGTTGAAGTTCCGGATTGTCGGGTTCGGAAAACCGGCAGCCTTCAGTTCGTTCTGGGCCCGGCCGAAATCGGCGCGCGGGATGCGAGCCACCCAGCTTGCGACAAGAAAATCGGTCTTGAAGGCATAGATCGACGACCGCAGCGGCTGCAATGCATTGGCCATATTGGTCGAGGGCGACCGGAACAGACCGACCGCAACCCGCGCCAGCAATTCGCGCTCGCTCAGACGTTCCTGAACCAGGCTGGCGTGGGTATCGACCGCGCGCGCAAGGTCGCTCCGGCCGAGCGACAGCTCCTGATCGTAAACCTTCATGGCGACGAGACCGGAGAGGACCAGCCCGATGATCGCCATCAGTCCGATGATGAAACCGAGACGGAGCACGCAGTTACTCGAAAAGCGGGGATGAAAATGACCACCGGCAACCAACGCGGCTTTGGTGGAAACGGTAATCGAATGCGGATACCGAACTGATAATCATGGGTGCTCTGATGCTGCCGGTCGTTGGGCGCAATCCGGCCCGGCCTGAATGTCTCGCGAATGGATTAATGTAAGCGTCGCCAAGTGGTTCCCGGAGCGGGAAAATATACCTGTCGTCGCTTATGGTAAATCTGCCACCGCCCCGGTGAGTGACGCAAACAGCATTGGGCTAGCTCACGACCAGCGCCAGCCCAGTAACAACTGCGACGATTCCGAGCAGAATCGCGCCAAGAAAGATGCCGCTATAGTCTCTGCCAGGTGCTGTGAAAACGGACTGCTTCATGCAGGGCTAACACACCGCCCGCGCAAGCGTTCCTGAAAATATCCATGCGTCAGGACTGTCCTGTGGGAAAACGGGTGTCCGGTTCCGGTTCAATTAACGTTCTCTGGAACCGCTGCCCGAAGACCGCCCTTCGCCTCAATAAAGCGGATGATGCGGTCCAGCCCCTCGCTCTTTTTCAGATTTGTCATGACAAAGGGCCGCTCACCCCGCATGCGCTTCGCATCGGTGTCCATCTTCTCCAGCGATGCGCCGACATGGGGCGCGAGGTCGATCTTGTTGATGACCAGCAGATCGGATCGCGTGATGCCGGGGCCGCCCTTGGACGGAATCTTGTCGCCTGCTGCAACGTCGATAACGTAAATGGTGAGATCAGCAAGTTCCGGCGAGAAGGTCGCCGCGAGATTGTCGCCGCCGGATTCGATCAGCACCAGATCGAGATCCGGGAACTTGACCCGCATGTCGGCCACTGCCGCGAGATTCATCGACGCGTCCTCGCGGATCGCCGTATGCGGACAGCCGCCGGTCTCGACGCCCGCGATGCGATCCGGCGTCAACGAACCCGAGCGGACCAAAAACTCCGCATCCCATTTGGTGTAGATGTCGTTGGTGATGGCCGCGATCTCATAGCGCTCGCGCATCGATTTGCAGAGCAGATCCATCAGGGCGGTCTTGCCCGATCCGACTGGTCCGCCAATACCGACGCGCAACGGTCCGTTCATGCTGGTGCTCATAGGGACATCTTTCTCAAGACCGGAACAGCCGGGTGTATTGCGTTTCATGGCGCATGCTGGCGAGATCGGCACGGAACGTCGCGCTGCCGAGATCGTCCAGCGAACCCAGCGAGGATTTTTCCGCCGTCGCGGCGATCGCGCCTTCAAGCGCGGCGAGCACGTGCTGACTGTCGGTCTGTCCGAGAGGGATAAGACGCACGCCCGCCGAAATCCAGTTCGACGTCGCGGCGTGGAGAAACGCATGCAGCGTCGAGCTGAGCGAAATGCGGTGTCCCGCCGCGAGCACGCCGACGGCAACCGGATAGGTGATCGGGCCGGTCACATGCGATGACAGCAGGTCCAGTGTATCGCAGTACCAGGCCGAACGGGCGATCTCGACAAAGGCACGGCCCTGCGCCGTTGTTTCCAGATGCCGCTCGCGCGACGGTGTAAAAGCCGCGGCAAGTTCTGCAATCTCGCCCAGTACCAGCCCCTCGCCCGCCTCGGCGGCGCGCCAGGCGTGGCACAGAAACAGGCCGTCGCAGAATCCGGCTCCCTCCAGCAGCATCGCCGCGAGCCAATCCTGCAATGTCTGTCTGTCGGTGATATCACCGGCCTCAATCGCCCACTCGATACCGCTGGAATAGGAGAACGCCCCCACCGGAAACGACGGCGACAGCCATGTCATCAAGCGGAAGAGCGCAGCCGATTCCTCTGCCTCAGTTGCGATGCCATCCCGACCGCGATCATTTGTGGTCATGAGCATGGGAGTGACCGTGGTGATGATCGTGGTCATGCTTGCCGTGACCATGATCGTGATGTGCGTGATCGTGGTGACCATGATCATGATGGCCGTGGTCATGATGATCATGACCGTGCGACGCATGACCGCCGCCGGAATATGCCCCGCCTTCGGGATCGAACGGCGCTTCGATGGCGATGACGCGCGCGCCGAGGCCCCGCACCATATCCTCGATCACATGATCGCGCCGGATGCGAAGCCCCTTGCCGACAATCTGTGTCGGCAGATGGCGATTGCCGAGATGCCACGCGACGCGGACCAGATGATGCGGATCGGTGCCGCGAATTTCCACCAGAGGCTCCGGCGCCGCCACCACCTCGACCAGCCGCCCGTCTTCCAGCACCAGCGCATCGCCGCCGCGCAGCGCCACCGCTTCCTTCAGATCGAGCAGGAACTCCAGTCCGCGCGTGCCGGTCATCGCCATGCGGCGCCGGTGCCGATCGTCGAAACCGAGGACCACGGTATCGGCGGCCTCGGTCCAACTGCCGGGCGGATGAACCTGCGTCGCGCGGATCATGATGTGAGCTTCTGCACTTCGCCGCCGATAATGACTTCGATGTTGGTCGGCGAGGCCTTGAACGGGCCCGAGAGCGCGCGCCACGCCTTCAAATGCGGCGTGAGGCGATGCGCTGCGAGATCGTCATGACTTTCCCACCGCTCCACGAACACGAACGTATCCGGATCGGACACGCTGCCGTGGAGATCATACGCGACGCAGCCCTTCTCCTTGCGCGTCTCGGCGATGCAGTCCTTCGCACCGGCGACATAGGCCGCGCGGTGCTCGGGCTTTACCTTTGTGGTCGCAACCACGTAGATCATCGGACTTCCACATTCGCTGGCGTGATGACTTCGATCTTCGGCGGCGCTGCGAGGCAATTCACGACCACGCGTCCGAATGTCTTCATGTGCTCGGCCTTGCGATGCGGCACCAGCGCCTCGGCATTTTCCCATTGCTCAACGAACACGAGCTTGGTGGGATCGGTCACGCTCTCATGCAGATCGTAAGCGATGTTTCCGGCTTCCTTGCGGGTCTCGGCGATGCAGGCTTTCGCCGCAGCGATCATGTCCGCACGCGTTTCAGGCTTGATGGTCAAAGTCGCAACAACGTAGATCAAGGGCATCCTCCCGGATTTTGCTATTTCAGGCCGGGGACCCTAGTACATGAAATAGCGCTGCGCCATGGGAAGCACCTCCGCCGGCGCGCAGGTCAGCAATTCGCCGTCGGCGCGCACCTCGTAAGTTTCGGGATCGACCTCGATATTCGGGGTCGCGCCATTGTGAATCATGCTCTTCTTGGAGATGCGGTCGCGGGTGTTTGAAACAGCATACAGCTTCTTGTCGATGCCGAGCTTCTTGGCCAGCCCGCCCGTAATCGCCGCTTTCGAGGTGAAAATCACCGACGATGCGGTCAGCGACTTGCCGTAGGCGGCGAACATCGGCCGGTAGTGCACCGGCTGCGGCGTCGGGATCGACGCGTTCGGATCGCCCATCGGCGCGGCAACGATCGAGCCGCCCTTGACGATGCAGTCCGGCTTCACCCCGAAGAACGCCGGCGACCACAGCACGAGATCGGCCATCTTGCCCTTCTCGACCGAACCGATCAGCTTCGACACGCCATGCGCGATCGCAGGGTTGATGGTGTATTTGGCAATGTAGCGCTTCACGCGGAAATTGTCGTTGTCCTTGCCCTTGTCTTCCGGCAGCGAACCGCGCTGCTTCTTCATCTTGTCGGCGGTCTGCCACGTGCGGATGATGACTTCACCGAGACGGCCCATCGCCTGACTGTCCGACGACAGCATCGACAGTGCGCCGAGATCGTGAAGGATGTCTTCCGCAGCAATGGTTTCCTTGCGGATGCGGCTTTCGGCAAATGCCAAATCTTCTGCGATCGACGGATCGAGATGGTGGCAAACCATCAGCATGTCGAGATGCTCATCGATGGTGTTGCGCGTGAATGGCCGCGTCGGATTGGTCGACGACGGCAGCACGTTTTTCAGACCGGCGACCCTGATGATATCCGGCGCATGGCCACCGCCCGCGCCTTCGGTGTGGAAGGCGTGGATGGTGCGGCCCTTGAACGCCTTGATGGTGTCCTCAACGAACCCTGACTCGTTCAGCGTGTCGGAGTGCAGCATCACCTGAATGTCGTAGTCGTCGGCGACCGAGAGGCAGTTGTCGATGGCGGCGGGCGTGGTGCCCCAGTCTTCATGCAGTTTCAGCGCGCAGGCGCCCGCCCTGATCATCTCGACCAGAGCAGCGGGTCGTGAGGCGTTACCCTTTCCTGAAATGCCGAGATTGACCGGAAACGCGTCGAACGACTGGATCATCCGCGCCATATGCCACGGCCCCGGCGTGCAGGTGGTGGCGAAGGTGCCGTGCGACGGCCCCGTACCGCCACCCAGCATCGAAGTGACGCCGCTCATCAGCGCGTGCTCGATCTGCTGCGGACAGATGAAATGGATGTGGCTGTCGAAACCGCCTGCGGTGAGAATCTTGCCTTCGCCCGCAATGATGTCGGTGCCGGGGCCGATCACGATGGTAACGCCGGGCTGGATGTCCGGATTGCCCGCCTTTCCGATGGCGGAGATCATTCCATCCTTGATCGCGACGTCGGCCTTGACGATGCCCCAGTGGTCAACGATCAGCGCATTGGTAATGACGGTATCGGCCGCGCCCTGCTTATTGGTGATCTGGCTTTGGCCCATGCCGTCGCGGATCACCTTGCCGCCGCCGAATTTCACTTCCTCGCCATAGACGGTGAAATCCTTCTCGACCTCGATGATGAGATCGGTGTCGGCGAGCCGAACCTTGTCGCCGGTGGTGGGGCCGAACATAGCGGCATAGACGGAGCGGGAAATTTTGGTGGCCATTAACGTGCCCCTGCCTTGAAAATGATGCCGTTCACAGCTTGCCCATCACGTCGCCGCGGAAACCGTAGATCGTCCGTTTGCCCGCGAGCGCAACAAGATGGACCTCGCGGGTCTGACCCGGCTCGAAGCGAACAGCAGTGCCCGCTGCAATATCGAGCCGCATGCCGCGCGCTTTCTTGCGGTCGAACTTCAGCGCCGGATTGGTCTCGAAGAAATGATAGTGCGAGCCGACCTGGATTGGCCTGTCGCCGGTGTTCGCCACGGTCAGCGTCACCGTCTTGCGGCCGGAATTGAGTTCGATATCGCCGTCCTTGATGAAGAGTTCACCGGGGATCATTGTCGGGCTTTCTCCGTCCAGAATTCATCGGGCATTTCAAAGTAACTTTTATGCTTGGAAACATACTCAAACAGCTTAACGCCCATCTGCTGCAGCAAGTCCAAAAAGCCGTGTTCGAGCTCGAATATCCTATTCAATTTATCTTCGTTCAGAGATTTCACGCGATCCCAGCGAGCTTGGTCGTCATACCAATCAACATCAGCGCCAATGATCGAAACTGCATCTTCGAAACGGACGCGCATCTCATCTGCACCAATTTTCGTGAGTGCGCCGGGCAAATAAGGAGTAAAAACACCACTCGAATTTGTGAAGAACTGCTTTATTCCACCATTGTAAGCTTCCAACTGGAGGCGATACACCGAGAGGTAAATGGCCTCTGGTTCCGACAACCCTTCGACTGAAGACTCGAACATGAAATTCTCATGTAGAACTGCGAGCCTGTGATCCGCTTCCGATGGACTGATCATGCAAAATTCCAGAGAAAATCACCGTATCGGTTCGTGAACGGTGACCAGCTTCGTCCCGTCGGGGAACGTCGCTTCGACCTGAATGTCGTGAATCATCTCGGCGATGCCATCCATGCACTGCTCGCGGGTGATGACCTCCGCACCGGCCTTCATCAGGTCGGCGACGGTGCGGCCGTCGCGTGCGCCTTCAATGATGAAATCCGAGATGATCGCAATCGCTTCAGGATGATTGAGCTTCACGCCTCGTTCGAGGCGGCGCCGCGCGACGATGGCGGCCATGGAAACCAGGAGCTTGTCTTTTTCGCGAGGAGACAAATTCATGCGGGCAGTATCCGGTTTATCTGAATTCTAGTTAAGCCAGAGTCGCGGCAAGCCCGATGGGCTCACACGTTCCAGCACTTTCATCATATCGGCGCGAAGCCGCGCCGCATCCTGGGCGCAGAAACGCGCCATTGCAAATCCGTTCCACGCCGAAACGCCAACTTCCGCACCGAACGCATCGGACACCTCGCGAATATGCTCAACGACAGCCTCGTCGCCGGGCACGATCAGCGCCGTTCCGATGGCGATGCCACCGTTCGCGACCGCGCGACTTGCCAGCTTCCCCGAAATGTCACCGTCGAGCCGGATGGTTTCGGCGAAAGCGAGTCTGCCGCCGATCCGTAGCCGCCAGCGGTCGGTGAAGCTGCCGTGCGCCATGACCTCGCCCATGGCGGCGCGGCCAAATACAACGATTTCGCAGAGCAGAAGCGATGCGCTCTGTGACAGATCGATGTCGATCCGCCGCATCACACGCGCCCGATCGAACAGGATGGTTTCCTGCGGCAACCACGCCAGACGCGCATCATCGCCCGCGCGCAGCGCGATATTCACCTCCGCCTCTGGTCCATGGGAGCGGTAAATCTTTTCGGCGGCTGCGGTGGTCACGGTGAGATGTGCCCCGTCCCCGGCCGCGATACCGATGTCGAAACGGTCGCCACCCGCGATGCCGCCCGCCGTGTTGACGAACACCGCCGACAGACCCTGCTGCTCCGGTGAGGGAAACCGCACGCGGAGCGAGCCTTCTTCATGCAACTGGCGGCGGCGCGTCGCGCCGTCCTTGAGATGCACGTCGAACTTCACCCTGCCGACCGCTCGGTTGGCAGCGAACATCTCCGCTTCTGAGGCACTTGTCCTGCTCTGCATCCGCCCCGGCCAGTTCAGGTCACGCGATCCCGCTTCACAGCGCCATCTGGCGGCTGATTTCGGCGGGATCGAGATTGCTGCGGTCGCAGGTGAACTTCACCGCGCCGCGGTCCATAACCGCGAAATTGTCGCCGAGCTCGCAGGCAAAGTCGAGATACTGTTCGACCAGAACGATGGCCATGGTGCCCAGGCTGCGCAGATAGGTAATGGCGCGGCCGATGTCCTTGATGATCGAGGGCTGGATGCCCTCGGTCGGCTCGTCCAGCAGCAGCAGTTTCGGCCGCATCACCAGCGCACGGCCGATCGCGAGCTGCTGCTGCTGGCCGCCGGAAAGGTCGCCACCTCGCCGCCCCAGCATGGTGTTCAGAACCGGAAACAGCGAGAACACGTCGTTCGGAATGGTGCGGTCTTCACGCTTGAGTGGCCCAAAGCCGGTCTTGAGATTTTCTTCGACGGTCAGCAGTGGAAATATCTCGCGGCCCTGCGGCACGAAGCCGATGCCCTTACGTGCACGCTCATAGGGCTTCAGCGGGCCAAGATCCGCGCCATCGAAGGTGATCGAGCCGTCCCTGATCGGATACTGGCCGACCATGGCGCGCAGCAAACTGGTCTTGCCGACGCCGTTGCGACCGAGCACACAGGTCACCTTGCCGGGCTCGGCAGTCAGCGACACGCCGCGCAAGGCCTGCGCCGCGCCGTAGTAGAGAGTGATGTTTTTTACGTCGAGCATGGCAGTATCGCCTCCGTCGATCTTCCCATTCTGGTTCCCTCCCCCCTTGCGGGGGAGGGACAGGGTGGGGGGTAAGCCGCGAAACCTGAGCGCCGTTTCACCCCCCTCCCCAACCCTCCCCCGCAAGGGGGGAGGGAGAAGTTTCGAGGTGCACGCAAATAATGTTGCGAAGCCTGAAACATCACCGCCCCAGATACACTTCGATGACGCGTTCGTTGTTCGAGACCTGATCCAGCGTGCCTTCCGCGAGAACCGAACCTTCATGCAGGCATGTGACGCGAACGCCCAGTTCGCGCACGAACGTCATGTCGTGCTCGACGACGACGACAGTCTTTTCCTTGTTAATCTCTTTGAGCAGTTCGGCGGTCTGGTGGGTCTCGACGTCCGTCATGCCCGCGACCGGCTCGTCGACCAGCAACAGTTTCGGGTCTTGCGCCAGCAGCATGCCGATCTCGAGCCATTGCTTCTGCCCGTGAGACAACGCACCCGCGAGGCGGTCGCGCGAATCCTTGAGGCGGATGGTCTCAAGCACGCGCTCGATACGCTCGCTTTCATCCGGCGTCTCGCGCCAGAACAGCGTGCCACGCACCCGATGATCGACATTCAGCGCCAGCAGCAGATTGTCCTCGATGGTCTGGCTTTCGAACACCGTCGGTTTCTGAAACTTGCGGCCGATGCCAAGCTCGGCGATCTGCGTCTCGTCAAGACGTGTCAGATCGGTCTTGCCGTCGAACAGTACGTCGCCTTCGTCCGGCCTGGTCTTGCCGGTGATGATGTCCATCATCGTGGTCTTGCCGGCGCCGTTGGGTCCGATGATGGCCCGCATCTCACCCGGCGCGATGGTCAGCGACAGGTTGTTGATGGCGTGGAAGCCATCGAACGAGACGTGCACGCCGTCGAGGTAGAGCATGGCCGAGGTTGCGCGGGTGTCCATGACATTCATATGCCCTACTCCGCTAAACCAGGTTTGAGGCCGGGCTTGCTCACACCGTCTTCCGCCGCAGCGCTGGCCTCATCGGCAGCAAGCTGCTCACGGCGGCCCGCCCACCAATCCTTGACGGTGCCGACGATGCCTTTGGGCAGCAGCAGCGTGACCAGAATGAACAACGCACCGAGCATGAACAGCCAGTACGGCGCGAGGACGCCAGACGTGAACACCGTCTTCGCGTAGTTGACGACGATCGCGCCGAGCGCAGCGCCAGTCAGTGTGCCACGGCCGCCGACCGCCACCCAGATGACGGCTTCAATGGAGTTGCCCGGCGCGAATTCGCCGGGATTGATGATGCCGACCTGCGGCACATACAGCGCCCCCGCGACGCCGGCCATGCAGGCCGACAGCGTGAACACGAACAGTTTGTAGTTCTCGACGCGGTAACCCAAAAACCGCGTGCGGGATTCCGCGTCGCGGATCGCGATCAGCACCTTGCCGAGCTTGGATGTGACGACGGCACGGCAAATCAGGAATGCGAGGGCCAGCGCGATACAGGACAGGATGAACAGCACGGCGCGTGTTCCCTGCGCCTGCACATTGAAGCCGAGGATGTCCTTGAAATCGGTCAGGCCGTTGTTGCCACCGAAGCCGAAATCATTGCGGAAGAACGCCAACAGCAGCGCGTAGGTCATCGCCTGGGTGATGATGGAGAGATACACGCCGGTGACGCGCGAACGGAACGCGAGCCAGCCGAAGCAGAACGCCAGCAGCCCCGGCACCAGCAGCACCATCAGCGCGGCGAACCAGAACATGTCGAAGCCGTACCAGTACCACGGCAGCGCCTTGTAGTTCAGGAACACCATGAAGTCCGGCAGCACCGGATTGCCATAGACGCCGCGTGAGCCGATCTGGCGCATCAGGTACATGCCCATCGCATACCCACCGAGCGCGAAGAACGCGCCATGGCCCAAAGACAGGATACCGCAATAGCCCCAGATCAGATCGATCGAGAGCGCGAGGATGGCGTAGCAGAGATACTTTCCGAACAGCGCCATCAGATAGGTCGGCACCTGCAACGGCGACGACGCCGGCAACAACAGGTTCGACAGCGGCACAAAGATGCCGACGGCGGCGACGATCAGCAGGAAGATCGTCGCGCTTTTGTTGAGCGAGCGGGTGAGCAGATACGGCATCATGCTTCCACCGACCGGCCCTTGAGCGCGAACAAGCCGCGCGGCCGCTTCTGAATGAACAGAATGATGAGCACCAGAATGGCGATCTTGCCGAGCACCGCTCCTGCCACCGGCTCGAGGAACTTGTTGGCCATACCGAGGGTCAGTGCTCCGACCAGGGTGCCCCACAGATTTCCGACGCCGCCGAACACCACCACCATGAACGAATCGATGATGTAGCTCTGACCGAGATTGGGACTGACGTTGTCGATCTGCGACAGCGCCACGCCCGCTATGCCGGCGATGCCCGAGCCGAGACCGAACGTCAGCGCATCGACGCGCGAGGTGGCGATGCCCATCGAGGCCGCCATGCGGCGGTTCTGCGTCACGGCGCGCATCTCAAGCCCGAGACTGGTGAAGCGCAGCATCCCGAGCAGAATGAAGAACACGGCGATAGTGAAGACCACAATCCAGAGCCGGTTGTAGGTGATCGTCATCTGGCCGATCTCGAACGCGCCGCTCATCCACGACGGATTGCCGACTTCGCGATTGGTCGGGCCGAACATGGTACGGACCGCCTGCTGGAGCACCAGCGACAGTCCCCATGTCGCGAGCAGTGTCTCCAGCGGGCGGCCGTAGAGGAAGCGGATGATGGTCCGCTCGATGACGACGCCAATGAGTCCCGCCACAAGGAAGGCGAGCGGCACGGCGATCAGCAGCGAGTAGTCGAACAGAGCGGGATAACTGGTGCGGATGACTTCCTGCACCATAAAGGTCACGTAAGCGCCGATCATCACCATCTCGCCATGGGCCATGTTGATGACGCCCATCACGCCGAATGTGATGGCGAGACCAATGGCGGCGAGCAGCAGCACCGAGCCAAGCGACAGGCCGTACCAGGCATTCTGCGCCGTCGCCCAGATCGCGAGCTTGCCCTGGATCGAACTGATGGCAGCGGCGGAGGTCCGCCCCAGCGCGGACGACGGATCGAACGACAAACCTGTCAGCAAAGCCAATGCTTCCTGATCGCCGCGATCGCGGATCACCGAGATCGCCTCGAGCTTGTCGGCTTCGGAGGCCTTCGGATCGAACAGCACGATCGCGGCCTTGGCTTCGGCAAACGCCCGCTTCGCGCCGCCGTTGGTTTCCTTCTGCAATGCGCCTTCGATGACCGGCAGGAAAGCCACGTCATGGGTCTTGAAAACAGATTGCGCCGCCTGAATGCGCTTCGCGGGGTCCGGCGACAGCAACGTCAGTCCGCCGAGCGCGGCGTCCACCGTGCGGCGCAGACGATTGTTGAGGCGCACCGCTACGGCGCCCGATGGCGCAGTCGCGGCTTCACCGGTCGCGGCGTCAGTGACCTTGCCGCTCTTGTCCTTGACGAAAACCTTCCTGCTCTGCGGATCGGCCAGCAGGCGGCCGTCCTGAAGTGCGTCGATGATCGGGAACGCAAGCGGATTGCCGCTGGTCGCGAGCGCACCGACGGCGGCTTCGGTATCGGAAAATGAATCGTTGGCGAACTGCGCGACCGCGTCTTCAAAGGGACCGGCCAGCACCGGCATGCCCGAGACGATCATCAATATCAGCACAATAGCCGCCGCACGGCAGCGATGAAGAACTAAGGAAAACACCTGACAACCCCGGCAGAGGTGAGAGGAAGGCGGCGACTGCCGCCGCCTTCCGGTCGTTTCAGATCAGAGCGTGATGGGTGCATCGCGCCGCGTGACGCTGCTCAGGAGCCCTGACCACCGCACTTGTTGGTCTTGGTGTTGAAGTTGCCGCACTTCTTGCCGACCCAGTCGCCAATCAGGTCCTTGGAGCCCTCAAGCTCCTTCGACCATGCATCGCCGGCCACGAGGCCAGGGGTCTTCCACACCACATCGAACTGGCCGTCGGCTTTGATTTCGCCGATGAACACAGGCTTGGTGATGTGATGGTTCGGAAGCATTTCCGACACGCCGCCGGTGAGGTTCTTGGCCTTGGTGCCGGGAAGAGCGTCGATCACCTTGTCGGCGTCGACCGAACCGGCCTTCTCGACGGCCTTCACCCACATGTTGAACCCGATCACATGCGCTTCCATCGGATCGTTGGTCACGCGCTTCGGATTCTTTGTGTAGGCCTGCCAGGCCTTGATGAAGGCCTCGTTCTCTGGCGTCTTGATCGACTGGAAGTAGTTCCAGGCGGCGAGATGGCCGACCAGCGGCTTGGTGTCGATGCCAGCGAGTTCCTCTTCGCCGACCGAGAACGCAACGACCGGAATGTCGGTCGCCTTGATGCCCTGGTTGCCGAGTTCCTTGTAGAACGGAACGTTGGCGTCGCCGTTGATGGTCGAAACCACTGCCGTCTTCTTGCCAGCCGAACCGAACTTCTTGATGTCGGCCACGATGGTCTGCCAGTCCGAGTGACCGAACGGCGTGTAGTTGATCATGATGTCTTCAGCCTTGACGCCCTTCGACTTCAGGTAGGCTTCAAGGATCTTGTTGGTGGTGCGCGGATAGACGTAGTCGGTGCCGGCCAGAACCCAACGCTGCACCTTCTCTTCCTTGGCGAGATAGTCGACCGCAGGAATCGCCTGCTGGTTCGGCGCCGCACCCGTGTAGAACACGTTGCGCTCGCTCTCTTCACCCTCGTACTGCACCGGGTAGAACAGGATCGAGTTCAGTTCCTTGAACACCGGCAGCACGGACTTGCGCGACACCGAGGTCCAGCAGCCGAACACCACGGACACCTTGTCCTTGGTGATCAGTTCGCGGGCCTTTTCCGCGAACAGCGGCCAGTTGGACGCTGGATCGACAACGACGGCCTCAAGCTTCTTGCCGAGAACGCCGCCCTTCTTGTTCTGCTCATCGATAAGGAAAAGCACCGTATCCTTCAGCGTGGTTTCGCTGATGGCCATTGTTCCGGAAAGCGAATGAAGGACGCCGACCTTGATGGTCTCCTGCGCCTTGGCCGCGCCGACCGTGGCGAGACCCAAAAAAAGACCTGCAGTTGCGGCCAGCCATTTGCGGCGGCTGAACGGTGCAACTGCGACGCTGCTGAAATGCGTAGTCATGCGATGTCATCTCCCTGACGCAGACGTGAAACGCTGTGCGACGGCCTTCGGCCGCCGGCGTTAAGGGAATCGCAAGAACTATGCCATGGGACAGATTTGCCTAACCTTTTGATTTTGCAGATCTAAATTCGGTTTCGGATCGCCCCGGATGACGCCTGCCCGTTTTTCAACCAGTTAAACTGACCTCCCTTTCGGCATTTGCATAAAAAATAATCAAAAATTATGCATTGTCTACAATTCAAGCAGGAAGCGGCCCGACAGGTCCGCCCCTACCAATTCCAGGCTCCTGCTGCCGCCCTCCGGTCGATTTCACCTTGAAAGCGCCGTGTTCCTGTTCCATATGAGCGCTACGACCTTGAGAATCATCAGGTCCTTGCGAGCCGCGTGTACTGATCCCGTTTACGGTTTCTGGCTTGCCCCTTCAGCTAACCAAAACCGACGCCCCAGACACGCGGGTGTCTCCGACACCCGCCCGCACCCGGCATCCGCTGGGCGCGCGCTGCGACTCATAGAAAGATACCCTTTTGACCTCCTTTCAGGATTTCGGCCTCGCCGATCCCATCTCGCGTGCACTTAAAGAAGAAAATTACGTCACGCCCACCCCTATTCAGGCTCAAACCATTCCCATCGCGATCACCGGACGCGACGTCATCGGCATCGCGCAGACCGGCACCGGCAAGACCGCGTCGTTCGCGCTTCCGATCCTGCATCGCCTGCTGGAAAACCGTATCAAGCCGCAGCCCAAGACCTGCCGCGTGCTGGTGCTGAGCCCGACCCGCGAACTCTCCGGCCAGATCCTCGAAAGCTTCAACGCCTACGGCCGGCACATCAAGCTGACCTCGGCGCTGGCGATCGGCGGCGTCCCGATGGGCCGCCAGGTCCGCTCCGTCATGCCCGGCATCGATGTCATGGTGGCGACACCCGGACGTCTGCTCGACATGGTACAGGGCAACGCCCTGAAACTCGGACAGGTCGAGTTTCTGGTGCTCGACGAAGCCGACCGCATGCTCGACATGGGTTTCATCAACGACATCCGCAAAATCGTCGCCAAGCTTCCGACGAAGCGTCAGACGCTGTTCTTCTCGGCGACCATGCCGAAAGACATCGCCGATCTCGCCGATCAGATGCTGAACAATCCAGCGCGTGTCGCTGTGACGCCGGTGTCTTCCACCGTCGAGCGCATTACGCAGAAGGTCCTCCAGGTCGATCATTCCGCGAAGCCCGCCATTCTGGCGCAGATCCTCAAGACCGAGCAGGTCAACCGCGCGCTGGTGTTCACCCGCACCAAGCACGGCGCCGACAAGGTCGTGAAAGGCCTCGTAAAGGCGGGGATTCCTGCTGAAGCCATCCACGGCAACAAGTCGCAGAACCACCGCGAGCGCGTGCTGGCGGCATTCCGCACCGGCGACATCCGCACGCTGGTCGCAACCGATATCGCCGCGCGCGGCATCGACGTCGACGGTATCAGCCATGTCATCAACTTCGACCTGACCAACGTGCCGGAAACCTACGTTCACCGCATCGGCCGCACCGCGCGCGCCGGAGCTGACGGCACCGCGATTTCGCTGGTGGCGGGCGGTGAGGAGCTTGGCTATCTGCGCGACATCGAAAGGCTGATCAAGGTCACCCTGCCGAAGGAAGATCGCCGTACGCCGGGACAGCAACAGCGCCCGGCCGCAGCCGCGCCCGCGCAGCATCACCGTCCGGCACGGTCAGGTGGTCACAGCCACAACGGACATAGCCCGCGTGCGAACGATGGCGCCCCCGGATCGAAGGGTCCGCGCCGCCGCCGTCGTCCGGGTGGAGCCGCCCCCGCGCAGGCAAACCGCTTCGAGGGCAATCGCCACGAGCAGTCCCGGCCGGCACAAGCCGGCAAGAGCGAGGGTATTCAGGGCGTCGCCTTCTTGCATCGTGAAAGCCGTCCGGCGCAAAATCAGCCCAATCGGAATCAGCGCCCGCAGCGGTCCTGAACCGGACCCGCGGACAGAATTAGCGAACTTGATTAGAAGGACTTGGAGACCCCTATGGCCAAAGAAGAGTTGATCCAGTTCGAAGGACTGGTGACCGAAATTCTTCCCGACGCACGCTATCGCGTCCAGCTCGATGCCGGACATGAGATCGTGGCCTACACCGCCGGGAAGATGAAGAAGAACCGCATCAAGACGCTGGCAGGCGACCGGGTGACCATCGAAATGTCACCTTACGATCTCGAGAAGGGCCGCCTGATTTTCCGTCACAAGGACGAGCGTCCCGGCGGCGCCGGCGGCCCACCCCGCGGCACCCCGCCACGCGGACAGTTTCGGCGCAGATAAGCGGGTTTCTCCGCATCATACGGATCGCGCATGGCACGCGTCATGCGCGATCTCCTGCTTCTGGAGCACGCTGGACGGGCATCAAAAATCCGCACCCGTCAGGATTGTTTCGGGGCCCATTTTCACGTAATATTGAGATATCGATCTTCGGCCGGACGACATAGCTATCCACCGGTACAGCCGGTTTAGACGCTGACGACCTCATCCAAATTTCGATCTCACCAGCCCATTTAGACGTGGGCTTTGACTATATCTATCTTGAGAAGGACTACCTGCGTGAGCATGGGAACAGTGAAGTGGTTCAACGCGACTAAGGGTTACGGTTTCATTCAGCCTGACGATGGCGGAAACGACGTGTTCGTTCACATCAGCGCCGTCGAGCGCGCTGGTCTGGGAACGCTGCGTGAGGGCCAGAAGATCAGCTACGAAATCGTTGCCGATCGCCGTTCGGGCAAGTCGTCGGCCGACAATCTCCGCGCCGCCGGCTAACTGAAATTTCTGCGGCTCACGCTGCGGAGTTTCGGATAACGAGAACCAGAACATCCAAAGGCCGTGCGGTTCGCACGGCCTTTTTGTTTTACGTTGTTGGAAGGCGTTTGCGGTCAGCTTGTATAGGTGACCGTGTCGGACTGGCGAGGCCGGGTGTAGCAGTTCTCAGACAGCGGCACGGTGGTCTGGATGATGTATCCGGTGATCGGTGTGAAGGTGTAAGTCACCTCACTCCAGATCAACTGCGTGTTCGCGACAAGAAGATCGGCCGGGATCGTTGTGATGACTGTATCCTTGGGATAGCCGGTCGTGACCGTGACAGAGCTGGCGCCGCTGACAGCGCCGGAGTAACTCCAGACCACCTTCGCATTCTTCGATGCATCGATGCTGACCGCGGAGATTCTCTGGGTCATCGTCGCCGGCGTGACGGCATACGGCGTCATGATGGCGCTGCCCATCTTGAAGAAGTTCGAGATGTCCGTGGACGATACTTTCGTGCCCTGCGAGACAAGGTCGGACAACGTGCGCGCGGTCAGCGTTACCTTGCGATCTACGGCCACGCCGCTTGAAACGTCGATCATTCCGAACAGCAGCGTCAGCATCAGCGGCACAATAAAGACGAATTCGACCGCAGCCACGCCGCGCTTGTCCTTGCCGAACCGGAGTACAAGCTGCCGGCTGCTGCGGACGTATTTGAAAAGCGAAATCAGCTTCATGATCGTTCGTCCATCAAGGTTCGACGCGGAACGCAGCAGTCGCTGCCAGGAGGCGTTTGCTGTTGGACGTGTTGCGTCCGATATTCGCGATGTTGTAGCCGAGCCCGGTCACGAACATCGGCCACTGATAAAAGGCGCGAACGACAACCGTGGCCGCGCTACCGGCGGGCGCCGTCTGATAGGTGAAGTTGTTGACGAAATTTCCCGATCCATCGATCGGGTCGGTGATGTTGACTGTCGTGCCCTCGGCGTATGATTTCACATCGACGTAAACGTCGGTGCAGGTAAACATTATACTGACGCGGTTGCAGAGATCCTGCTTGAACTGGGCCTGGGTCATGCCGGCATCCTGCGCCTGGTGCGTCAACATCAGGCGCGCCGAATCCTGCGTGCCTGTCTCCAGAATCTGCGCGGCGAAAAACACCAGCGCCGTCTCAATGACAGCGAACAGCAACACGAAGAAGATCGGTGCGACGAACGCGAATTCGACGGCGGCGGAGGCTCGCCGGTCGCGGCGAAACCGGCGCAGTGCCTTGTTTATTGCGTTCATGGATGTCGCGGGCGGGCGCATCGGGCTATCCTCGGCATGCAGCGGGAAATAACTACCGCCGAGAATAGACGACAGAGATTGTCGAATGCTTGCTCCTGATCAGAACAACATGCGGCGCGGAGTTAACCGGTTGTTAACGAATCAGCCGGTGCCTGGTCTCAGGGGCGCGCGCCGGCGGTGGTGGCCTGGTTGTTCAGGACGTTGGTCTGGCCGAGAGCGGTCTCGAAGTAAGACCGCCCGTCGCCGAGGGTCACACGCCGCTGGCAGTCGGGCGTGCAACTGTAAGACTCACGCTCCAGACCGCGGTAGACAGTGACCATCTTGTCCGCAGGGCCTTCAACCTGGATGGAACGGCTGGCCAGAACCTCACCGGCACGATCCATGGCGATCATGTTGGTTGAGCCGTAACCCTTGCCGGTCACAACCACCATCCCGCCGGGCTGAACGTTAACGTCCGCGATCAGGGGGTTTCCGACCACGATGGTCGCAACCTTCTCGGGCAGCTTCACCACCTTTGCCTGATCGACGAAGACCGCAACGGATTCATCGCCGGTTCCGGCGAACGTCGCGATCGGACACATCAGGAAACCGGCAACGAGAAAGCGCAGCGCTACGGCTTTATGCGCGTAACGGTGCGAGACATTGATCGACATACTTTACTCCGGGGCGTGTACAAGCCGGCAAAAGCGATACGCAGCGGTGCCGGCGCCCGACATGGCAAATCTGACGTTAATTGATGAATGAACTGCAAACAGCGCATGAATGAAGATCGCGTGCCTTTACCGCGCCGGGCACTTAACAACGGGAAATCACCGCAATTTGCCCAGTGCCGTTAAACCGGCATTTACCGTCAGCAAGAAGATGCGGATACCTCAGGCTTTCAGCAATCGAATTAACTGCGTTGCAATTCCTGCTGCGTAGGTTGACGCCATGGTCACGGTGGTTTCCGCCCCCGCAACGGCCAGAGTTCTACAGCCACGTGTACAAATGGAGTTATAGATGACCAAGCTCGTTGCTCGCTTCGTCAAGGACGAATCCGGCGCCACCGCGATTGAGTATGGCCTGATTGCTGCGGGCATTGCGCTCGCAATCATCGCCGCCGTGAACGGCCTCGGCACCACCCTGAACACGAAGTTCACCAACATCAACGCCTCGATCAAGTAATTGATCGCGTCGGGATGAAGAAAAGGCTTCGGGAAACCGAAGCCTTTTTTGTGCCCGGATCATTCCGACGGAAGTCCAGTAAAGCGTATGAAGCCGTCTCCCGCCGAGAAACGCACTAATTTCGGGCACCTCTTCATGTCGCTTTCCCGCGATGAGCCGACCCGGCTGGTTTGTGGGGCCCTGGTCCTTGCCTTGTTCGCGGTTCTGTTCCGGATCGCCAGCATCTGGCCCGGCGCGTTTTAATATTGTTCATTTCTGCCGGTTAGCCTGCGGTGTCGCTCAATCGGACCGAGAGGAGCGGATTTGACATTCGCCTCCCATCCGGCCGCGAGTTCGCGATGCGAATGTTAGAATCGGACCACCAGTTCCCGCGGCTCAATCTGTCAGACCCGGCAAACCCATGATCCTTGATCTCGCGCGCGTCTTCCTGTTTCCCGCATTGATGGCCTTCGCCGCGGCAAGCGATCTCTTCACAATGACGATCCCCAACCGGATTTCGCTGCTGCTGGTGGCGGGCTTCTTTGTTCTGGCCGGTTTCAGCGGCATGCCGCTGTCCGAAATCGGCATGCATGTGGCGGCGGGCCTGACAGTGCTGGTCATCGCCTTCGCCTGCTTCGCTTTCGGTTGGATGGGCGGCGGCGACGCCAAGGTCGCAGCCGCAGCCGGGCTCTGGTTCGGGTTTCCGCCGCTCGCCAGCTATCTGGTCTATGCCTCCCTGTTCGGCGGCGCGCTGACGCTCCTGATGCTTCAGTTCCGGCAATGGCCGCTGCCGTACTCGCTCATTTCACAGGAATGGCTGCAACGGCTCCACCGCAAGGACAGCGGCATACCGTACGGCATCGCCCTCGCACTCGGCGCGCTGATGATCTATCCCGAGACCGAATGGATGAAAGCCGTCGACCTCACCCGCTTCATCGGCCACTGAACCTTCGCCGTTCAGACTCGGCAAATCCGTTTCCGCCACACAACATGCTGGTGACACTTGCGGACTTGAGAGCCGCAGCACGTCGGCAACGTCTCATTAACGCGATTTAGATACGCCTCATTAACCATGCTTTGACGTTTAGCTGGTCAAATCCGACCACAGCGACAGGTCCGTCGCGGCGTGATGTGGAAAGTGAAAGCGTATGAATACCGCGCGGATTGTCGTCCTGGCCATTGCCGTCTGCGCCGGCGGCGCTGCTGCATATCTTGCAAGCGGCTCCGATCCGAAGCCGGTCGCAGCGCCAACGACAATGGACACCACCGACGTTCTGGTTGCCCGCATCGACATTCCGCTCGGTCAGACCGTCACGCCTAACGATATCGCATGGCAGGGCTGGCCTTCCGCGACGGCAAGCTCCAGCTTCATCCGCCGCAACGACCAGCCCGAGGCAATGACCCAGATCGTGGGATCGATTGCACGTTCGCCGTTCCTTGCGGGCGAACCGATCCGTGAAACCAAGCTCGTCAAGGGCAACGGCTCCGGCTTCATGGCGGCCATCCTGCCGAGCGGCATGCGCGCGATTTCAACGGAAATTTCGCCGGAAACCGGCGCCGGGGGCTTCATCCTGCCCAACGACAAGGTCGACGTCATTCTCACCAAGCGCGAGAGAGTCGCCAGCCGCAGTGGCACAAACGACGTCATCAACTCTGAAATCATCCTGAGCAACATCCGCGTTCTCGCCATCGACCAGACAGTCGGAGAAAAGGACGGACAGAAGGTCGTGGTCGGCAAGACCACCACCCTCGAGTTGAAACCCGATCAGGCCGAAACGCTGGCGCGTGCGCGCCAGGCGGGCACCTTGTCGCTCGCGTTGCGCAGCCTGGTCGACGCCAACCGCAACGACATCAACATCGACGACGGCACCAAGAGCGACAGCGTCAATGTCGTTCGCTACGGCGTCACCACGACAATGACGACACGGAAGTGATCGAGAGGACGGATACGATGAGGCGAGAGGGACATCAGGCACCTGTACGGACCTTCATGGTGCGTGCCCTGTCGTTTGCCGCGGTTTCCGCGCTGACGCTGAATCCGGCCCTGTCGCCGGTGATCGCGAGCGACTACCGCACGCCGGCAGCCGCGGCTGTCGCGTCGAATGGCGGCCAGTTGAATGCGCGCTTCCTTCCGCTCGGCATCGGAAAGTCCGTCGTTATCGACCTGCCGCGCGACATCAAGGACGTTCTGGTTGCGGACCCCAAGATCGCCAACGCCGTGGTCCGATCGGCGCAGCGCGCCTACATCATCGGCGCCGCCGTCGGTCAGACCAACATCGTTTTCTTCGACACGTCCGGTCAGCAGATTGCCGCTTACGATATCGCGGTGACGCGCGATCTCAACGGTGTCCGCGCCGCACTGAAACAATCGTTCCCGCTGTCCGATATCCGGATTGAAGGCGTCGGCGACGGCGTCGTGCTGTCGGGTTCGGCAGCCAGCCCGGTCGAGGCGCAGCAGGCGCAGGAAATGGCGGCACGTCTGGCCGGCGGCCCGGACAAGGTCGTGAACAGCATCGCGGTTCGCGGGCGCGATCAGGTGATGCTCAAGGTCACCGTGGCTGAAGTTCAGCGCGACATCATCAAGCAGTTGGGCGTCGATCTCAGCGCCACGATGAACTACGGCACCGCGGTCGTGAACTTCAACAACACCAATCCGTTCACCGCATACGGCCGCCCGCTGGTCGCCGGCAACAGTCTGGTTGGCGCGGCCGGATCGGCGACAAATCTGCTTGGACAGCGCGTTCCGGCGGTCACCGCGACGCTGCGCGCGATGGAAAGCGCCGGCGTCGTCCGCACGCTCGCGGAACCGAACCTCACCGCGATTTCCGGCGAATCCGCGACCTTTGTCGCGGGCGGCGAATTCCCGCTTCCCAAGGGTTATACCTGCGACCCTGTCTCGCGGGCCTGTACCACCCAGATCGATTTCAAGAAGTTCGGTATTACCCTGAACTTCACGCCGATCGTGCTGTCCGAAGGCCGGGTCAGCCTGCGCGTGCTGACCGAAGTCTCCGAACTGTCGCCCGACAACTCGATCACCCTCGATCAGTCGGGAAACACCCTGACCATTCCGTCGGTCAAAACCCGCCGCGCCGAAACCACGCTTGAAATTCCGTCGGGCGGCTCGATGGCGATGGCCGGCCTGATCCAGGAACAGACCAAGCAATCCATCAACGGACTGCCCGGACTGGCGCAGTTGCCGGTGCTCGGAACGCTGTTCCGCAGCCGCGACTACGTCAACCGCAACACCGAACTGATGGTGCTGGTGACGCCCTTCGTAGTCCGCGCGGTCGCGCAGAAGGATCTGTCGCGTCCTGACGACGGCTTCGCCGACGCTGCGGACCCGCAGTCGGACCTTCTTGGCAACATCAACCGCATCTACGGCGTTCCCGGACGCGCGGAGCCCGGCCGCAAGTATCGCGGCACTTACGGCTTCATCACCGACTGAGATGGGACAAGGATAGTAACGATGACGATGCGAGTACCCAATCTCAAGCGCAGCCTGCGCGTCGCGGTCGCCCTTCTCGGGGCGTCTGCCGCGTTGGGAGCCTGCACGCACACCGATCAGGATACGCCGACGAGCAGCATCCCGAACGATTACCGCCAGCGCCATCCCATCGTGGTTCAGGAAGCGAACCGCACGACCGAAGTCTTCGTCGGCACCGGCCGCGGCGGCCTCACCGCTGCGCAGCGCTCGGATATTGCCGGTGTCGCCGAGACCTGGCTACGCGAAGGCACCGGCGGCATCATCATCGATATGCCGGCGAATACGCCTAACGCACGCGTGGCGAACGATTCTTTGCGTGAGATCCAGGGCATCCTGGCCGCCGCCGGTGTGCCGCCGCGCGGCATCACCGTCAGGAGTTATCGTCCGGCCGATCCCCGGCAGTTTGCGACAATCCGGGTCAACTATCCGCGGATCGTCGCGGATGCCGGTCCCTGCGGCGTTTGGCCGGAAGACCTCGGCCCTTCCATCAAGAACAAGAGCTATTACGAAAACCGGCCGTATTACAATCTGGGCTGCGCAAGTCAGCGCAATCTTGCAGCGATGGTCGACAATCCGTCCGATCTCGTCCAGCCGCGCGCCGAAACGCCGGCCTATACACCTCGTCGCAACGTCGCCTTCGACAAGTACCGCAAGGGCAACACGACGACGACCGCATATCCTGAAGCCGAGAAGGCCAAACTGAGCGAAGTAGGCAAATGATTAGTTACGCGCGCCAGGATCAGGAGGACGGGGCGGCCTCGACCGCCGCCGAGGAGCATATCGCGCCAGCGCCGCGCGTGTCCGTCCAGGCCTTCTGCGAAACTGTTGAAACCGCGGCAGCCGTACAGGCTGCCGGCGAAGACCGGCGGCTGGACAAGGCGCATCTCAAGATTCAGATGGGCGGCATGGCGGCTGCCATCGAGGCGTACCGCACAGCGCCGACCCCCAACGTGATCCTGCTCGAGACCGAGGGCCGCAACGACATCCTTTCGGGCCTCGATCAGCTTGCAACGGTTTGCGACGCCGGTACGCGGGTGATCGTGATCGGCAAAGTCAACGACGTCGTTCTCTACCGTGAACTCGTCCGCCGCGGCATCAGCGACTATGTCATCGCACCGGTTGCGCCGCTCGATGTCGTCCGCTCGATCTGCGGCCTGTTTTCGGTTCCGGAAGCCAAGGCCGTCGGACGGATCATTGCCGTGGTCGGCGCCAAGGGCGGCGTGGGCGCATCCACCGTGGCGCATAACGTTGCGTGGGCGATCGCACGCGATCTGGCGCTGGATTCGGTGGTCGCCGATCTCGATCTGGCCTTCGGCACCGCGGGCCTCGATTACAATCAGGACCCGCCGCAGGGGATTGCCGACGCCGTGTTCTCTCCCGACCGCATCGATACGGCTTTTGTGGACCGGCTGCTCTCCAAGTGCACCGACCATCTCAGCCTGCTCGCCGCGCCTGCGACCCTCGACCGGGTGTACGATTTCGGGGCGGATGCGTTCGATTCGATCTTCGATACGCTGCGCACGACGATGCCCTGCATCGTTCTCGACGTTCCGCATCAGTGGTCCGGATGGACCAAGCGCGCGCTGGTCGGCGCCGACGATATCCTGATCGTCGCGACCCCCGATCTCGCCAATCTGCGCAACACCAAGAACATGTTCGATACGTTGAAGGCCGCGCGGCCCAACGACAGGGCACCTCTGTACTGCATCAATCAGGCCGGTGTTCCCAAACGGCCCGAGATCAACACCAGCGAATTCGCGAAGGCTATCGAAAGCCCGCCGATCGTGACCATTCCGTTTGAGCCGCAAATCTTCGGCGCAGCTGCGAACAATGGACAGATGATCGCGGAAATCGCCGCCAATCACCGCACATCCGAGATGTTCTTGCAGATCGCGCAGCGCCTGACCGGCCGTGGCGAAGCCAAGAAGCCGCGCAATTCGTTTCTGGCACCTCTGCTCGGAAAGCTCCGGGCCAAATAGACTTTCGCGTGGAGTACCGTCGTGTTTGGTAAGCGTAGCGGATCAGAAGTCGATGGCCGGGGGACTCAGCCCGCGGACCGTGGGCACGTGACAACACCGGCCGCCGCAAAGCCGGCGGTGGCGAACGTCACATCGCCGCCGCTGTCGCCTGCCCGCACCTCCACACCCGCTCCTGTCGTCGAAGCACGGCGCTCGGACACCTACTATCAGGTCAAGGCCACGATCTTCGGGGCGCTGATCGAGGCCATCGACCTCGCACAGCTCGCAAAGCTCGACGTCGAGTCCGCGCGCGAGGAAATCCGCGACATCGTCAACGAGATCATCGCGATCAAGAACATCGTGATGTCGATCGCCGAGCAGGAAGAACTGCTCGACGACATCTGTAACGACGTTCTCGGTTACGGCCCGCTCGAACCGCTGCTCGCGCGCGACGACATCGCCGACATCATGGTGAATGGCGCCGGCACTGTCTTTATCGAAGTCGGCGGCAAGATCCAGAAGACCGGCATCCGCTTCCGTGACAACCAGCAGCTTCTCAACATCTGCCAGCGCATCGTCAGCCAGGTCGGCCGCCGCGTCGACGAATCCTCGCCGATATGCGACGCCCGTCTCGCCGACGGGTCGCGCGTCAACGCGATCGTGCCGCCGCTGGCCATCGACGGCCCCGCGCTCACCATTCGTAAGTTCAAGAAGGACAAGCTGACGCTTGATCAACTGGTCAAATTCGGCGCGATCACGCCCGAAGGCGCTCAGATCCTGCAGATCATCGGCCGGGTGCGCTGCAACGTGCTGATCTCCGGCGGCACCGGCTCAGGTAAAACCACGCTGCTGAACTGTCTGACCAACTACATCGACGAGGACGAGCGCGTCATCACCTGCGAAGACGCAGCGGAACTTCAATTGCAGCAGCCGCATGTCGTGCGCCTCGAAACGCGTCCGCCGAACATCGAAGGCGAAGGCCAGGTCACCATGCGCGACCTCGTCAAGAACTGCCTGCGTATGCGGCCGGAACGTATCATCGTCGGCGAAGTCCGCGGACCCGAGGCGTTCGACCTGTTGCAGGCGATGAACACCGGCCACGACGGATCGATGGGAACGCTGCACGCCAACAATCCCCGCGAAGCCCTGTCGCGCTGCGAATCCATGATCACCATGGGCGGTTACTCTCTGCCGTCGCGCACCATCCGCGAGATGATCTGCGCCTCGATCGACGTGATTGTACAGGCAGCCCGCCTGCGCGACGGCTCGCGCCGTATCACCCACATCACCGAAGTGATGGGGATGGAAGGCGACACCATCATCACCCAGGACATCTTCCTCTACGACCTGATGGGCGAAGATCTGAACGGCAACATTATCGGCCGGCATCGCTCGACCGGCATCGGACGTCCGAAGTTCTGGGAACGTGCCCGCTACTACAATGAGGAAAAGCGGCTCGCCGCGGCGCTCGATGCAGCCGAAGTTGCAGAGGTATAGGAGCGCCCATGAACATGCAGGCGCTGGCACTGGCTTTCCTCTCCGCCGTCACGGTGGGCGGTCTCGCATGGGTTTTCATCTATCCGCTACTCTCCGGCGAGAAGCAGACCGAGAAGCGCGTCCAGTCCTTTGCGCGCGCCGAACCTGCATTGCGCATCGACGACCGGTCGCGCACGCGTCGCGTAGCTGTCGAAGACTCGATCAAGGAGCTTGAACAGCGGCTCGCCGAGTCCAAGAAGATTTCGATCGAGAACCGTATCTCCCAGGCGGGCATGAGCTGGACCAAGCAGCAGTTCATGATCGGCTCGGGGGTTCTCGGCGCGGCCGCTCTGATCGGGTCCTATCTTGCAGGCGCGCCCCCACTCGCATCGCTGGGCTTTGGCTTGGGCGCAGGCTTCGGATTGCCGCGCTGGGTGCTGGGCTTTCTCAAGAAGCGCCGTGAAACCAAGTTTCTCGATGCCCTGCCGGACGCCGTCGACGTCATCGTCCGGGGCATCAAGGCCGGCCTTCCGCTGTTCGATTCGATCAAGGTCGTTGCCGCCGATGCGCCGGAGCCGCTGCGCAGCGAATTCAATGCGATCATCGAAACCCAGACCATCGGCATGCCGCTTGGCGACGCCTGCCAGCGTCTTTACGACAGAATGCCGCTGCCGGAAGCCAACTTCTTCGGCATCGTGATCGCGATTCAAACCAAGTCGGGCGGCAACCTGTCGGAGGCTCTCGGCAATCTCTCGAAGGTGCTTCGCGATCGCAAGAAGATGAAGGCCAAGATTCAGGCGATGTCGATGGAAGCCAAGGCCTCGGCCGGCATCATCGGCGCGCTGCCGCCGCTCGTGATGCTCATGGTCTACATCATGACGCCCGAATACATCTCACTGCTCTGGACCCATCCGACCGGACGGCTGATGCTGGCGGGCTGCGTGCTCTGGATGTCGACCGGCATCATGGTCATGAAAAAAATGATCAACTTCGATTTCTGACGAGGAACCATGGTCGATCTTCTCATCGAAAAGTTCCACGACGCCAGGTTCATGACGATGCTGATGGCGGCGATCGCCGCCGCAGCAGCAGCCTACGCAGTTGTGGCGCCGATGTTCGCCGGCGACGGACTGGCCAAGCGCATGAAAGCCGTCGCCAGCGAACGCGAGCGGATGCGCCAGCGCGAACGCGACCGGCTCAACCGCAACGAGAAAGTTTCGCTGCGCCAGACGCCGAAACAGGTTGTCCAGCGGGTGGTCGACGATTTCAACCTCGGCAAGTGGGTGGCTCAGGAGGAAGCGCGCGACAAGCTGGTGATGGCCGGCTATCGCGGTCAGGCGCCTTACGTCACGTTTCTCTTCTTCCGCCTTGTCATGCCGATCGTGTTCCTGATCTGCGCCATTCTCTATGTGTTCGTGATCTCGAACATGCAGCAGCCGACGGCGATGAAAATCGGCATGTGCCTGGGCGCGACATGGCTTGGCATGCAGGCGCCCATGCTGTTCCTGAAGAACGCCATTACCAAGCGCCAGTTGTCGATCCGGCGCGCATTTCCGGATGCGCTCGACCTGCTGCTGATCTGCATCGAATCCGGCATGTCGATCGAAGCGGCGTTTCGCCGGGTGAGCCAGGAGATCGGCAGCCAGTCGATCGCGCTGGCGGAGGAATTCTCGCTGACGACCGCGGAACTCTCGTATCTCCAGGACCGCAAGATGGCCTACGAGAACCTCGCCAAGCGGACCGGCACGGAGGGCGTGAAGTCCGTCTGTCTGGCCCTGCAACAGTCGGAGCGCTATGGCACGCCGCTGGGACAGACGCTGCGCGTGATGGCTCAGGAAAATCGCGACATGCGCATGAACGAGGCCGAGAAGAAGGCGGCCGCCTTGCCGCCGAAACTGACCGTGCCGATGATCGTGTTCTTCCTGCCCGTGCTGTTCGTGGTCATTCTCGGCCCGACCGGCATCAAGGTCTCGGAATACATGAAGTGATGTGAGCGGCGCCGGTCAGGCGCCGCGACATCGTTCAGCCTCAAGACAGCAGAAATGAAGCGTGGCCTATGAACGGCTGGGCTCTGCCACGGCCGTTGTGCGCGGACCTCGTCCGCCGCCATCGCGGCTGAGCATCTGCTTCAGATAGGCGACATTGGCTTCCGCCTCTTCAGCGGGAAGGTCTGCCTTCACGATGGTTTCGGCTTCCGCGAAGCGTCCCTGAAGCCCGACCACCAGTCCAAGATTCTGGCGAACGCGGGAATCCGCCGAGCCGCGATTATAGGCCCTGCGCAGCACCGACTCGGCCTTGGGCAGATCCTTGGACAGAACATAGGACATGCCGAGATTCGACAGCACCGATGGCTCTTCCGGGGCAATCTTCAGCGCGCTCGCGTAATAGCGGCGAGCCTCCTCGTGATTGCCGAGCTGATCGAGCGTCGTTCCCTGCACCGACAGAATGCGCCAGTCAGGATTTGCCGGCGTATGGGCACGGGTCAGGATGTCGAACGCCTGCTGAAAATTTCCGTTGTCCGCCAGCGCGCGGCCATAGGCTGCCAGCAACGATTTGTTGCCAGGGTTGGCGATGGTCGCCTGCTCCAGCACCGCAACGGCCTGCTGGCGCTGCCCGTTCAAACGCAGGGACTGGCCATATTGAAGCGCGGCCGCGGCGTCGCGCGGATTGGCACGGTAGCGTTCGCCGTAAGCCTCGATCTCATCGCGCGAAGCAACACCCGGCCCTGCTTCGGCACGGGCATTGAGCGATCCGGTAATATCGGGCGAGCGCGCGGTCTGGCAGCCGCCAAGGCTGGTCGCGAGGAGCGCTGCGACCGCGGCGGACCCAAAGTACCTGGCGAAACGGGATGGATTACGCATGACGCTTGGACTCGCTATCGAGGTTTGGCGAAGCCGGATGACGCCAGCAATAGACTGTTAACCCTAATGGCTGGTTAATTCCCCCGAGCGGCGACGGTGCCCGCCCCTGCGCCTCCCGATCGGAAAGACATGTAAAAACACGATCTTGGGCCTGCTGCGCAGTGCGGCCGCGCTGCTATAGTGAGCATCTGTCACGCACCCTGTCCGGGAACTCCATGCATCCAGCCTTCCAGAACGCCTCATCCGCCGTCCCCATTACCTTTGCCACCAAATCGACCTGGGACGCCGTCAGCGCTACCCTTCCCGCCGCGGCCCGGCGGTTCGCGGCGGCCAATGCCTTCACCGCAAAGCCCGGCCAGTATCTCGCGCTGCCGGCGGAGGATGGATCGCTCGCCCATGTCGTGTTCGGCATAGAGGATGCCTCCAGCGAGTGGCGCGATCTTTTCCGGCCGGGACAATTGCCCGGCCTGCTGCCCGCGGGCACCTACAGTTTTACGAATCAGCCGCACGACACCCGGCTTGCAGCGCTTGCCTTTGCGCTCGGCAGTTACCGGTTCAATCGCTACCGCAAGAACGATGCACCCGGCGCACGACTCGTCCCGCCCGACGGCATCGACATGGTTGAACTGACGCGCATGGCGGACGCCGCGGCACTGGCGCGCGATCTCATCAACACACCCGCCAACGACATGGGGCCGGACCAACTCGCGCAGGCCGCACAGGCGCTCGCCGAAAAGTTCGGCGCGGCCTATAGCTGCATTATCGGCGACGACCTGCTGAAACAGAATTTCCCGCTGATCCATGCGGTCGGCATGGCATCGACCCGCGCGCCGCGCCTGATCGACATCACGTGGGGCGACGCATCGCATCCGAAAGTGACGCTGGTCGGCAAGGGTGTCTGCTTCGACACCGGCGGGCTCGATCTCAAGCCGTCGAGCGGCATGCTGATCATGAAGAAGGATATGGGCGGCGCAGCCAACGTGCTCGCGCTCGCTCAGATGATCATGGATGCGAAACTCAAGGTTCGCCTGCGTGTTCTGATTCCCGCTGTCGAGAATTCTGTCGCGGGGAACGCCTTTCGCCCGCTCGATATTTTTCCCTCGCGCAAGGGCGTCAATGTCGAGATCGGCAACACCGATGCAGAGGGACGCCTCGTGCTCGCCGACGCACTGGCGCTGGCTGACGAGGAGAAGCCCGATCTGCTGATTGATCTTGGCACACTGACCGGTGCTGCGCGCGTCGCGCTGGGGCCTGACCTGCCGCCGTTCTACACAAACGACGAAACGCTCGCAGCCGACGTCGCGCGCCACGCCCGCACCGAGAACGATCCGCTGTGGAGGATGCCGCTGTGGATGCCGTACGATTCGTGGCTGGATTCCAAGACCGCCAATCTCAACAATGCGCCGGGCGGCGCATTCGCAGGGTCGATCACCTGCGCGCTTTTCCTGAAGCGCTTTGTCGAAAGTGCCAAGAGCTGGTTGCACGTCGATATCTACGGCTGGACGCCCTCGGCGAAGCCCGCCCGTCCCGAAGGCGGCGAATGCCAAGCCGCGCGCGCGATCTACAAATTGTTGAGCGAGCGGTATGGCTGATCTCCCCCGCGACCCCAGGCTCACACCCGCACGGCCTGATCTTGCCGCGAAGCATCTCGAAGGCAAGGTGACAGCGGCGCGATTCGCCGAAGGGATCGAGTTTGAAGTCTTCGATCCCATTGCGCCGGTCCGGCGCGAGCCCTCGCACGACGCAGCATTGGACACCGAGGCGCTGAAGGGCGAGCGCGTCGTCATCTACGATCGCGATGCGGAAGGATGGGCGTGGGGCCAGCTCAAGACTGACGGCTATGTCGGATGGCTCCCCGACAATGCGCTGGTTCAGCCGCGCTCGACACCCACGCACAAAGTCACGGCGCTGCGCACCTTCGCGTTTCCGGGACCTTCGATCAAGCTGCCGCCGGTAGAAAGCCTGCCGCTCGGCGCATATATCGAAGTCGTGAAGACCGAGGGCGGCTTCGTCATCACCAGCCAGCGGCATTATCTGCCTGCGCAGCATGTGGCGCCGCTTAACACCAATGAGATGGATTTCGTTGCCATTGCGGAACGCTTCGTCGGCACGCCCTATCTGTGGGGCGGCAGGACGAGCCTCGGCATCGATTGTTCGGGACTGGTCCAGACCTCGCTCGCCGCCGCGGGCATCGCCGCGCCGCGCGACAGCGACATGCAGGAAGGCGCTTTGGGAACGGCGTTGCCACCGTCGCAATGGCATGATCTCAAACGCGGCGATCTGATCTTCTGGAAGGGCCATGTCGCAATCGTGCGCGATGGCAGCACCATCGTCCACGCCAACGCGCACCACATGGCGACAGCCATCGAGCCGACAGACGTAGCCATCGCGCGCATCAAGGCCGAAGGCAGCGACGTGACCAGCATCAAACGGTTGCGCTAACTTTCACAAATCCGGCACGATGTTCGGCGCGGCTTCGATGTTGAACGCTGCGGCGAACAGCGCGCGCGTATAATCGGATTTCGGATTCTTGAAGATATCCGCCGCGGCACCTTCTTCCACCACCTTGCCGTGACGCATCACGATCAGGTTGCTCGCCAGTGAAGCCACCACGCGCAGGTCATGCGAAATGAACATGTAGGTCAGGTCACGCTTGCGTTGCAACTCGCGGAGCAGATCGACCATCTGCGCCTGGAACAGCATGTCGAGGGCGCTGGTCGGCTCGTCCAGCACCACGAAGTTCGGCTCCAGCACCACGGCGCGTGCGATACTGATGCGCTGACGCTGGCCGCCGGAGAATTCATGCGGATAACGGAAGCGCGTCGCGGGATCGAGACCGACATCCTTCAGCGCCTTGATCACCCGTGCCTCGCGTTCGTTCTCGCTCAGCGACGGCTGATGCACACCCAAGCCCTCAGCAACGATGTCGCCGACCGACATGCGCGGGCTGAGCGCCCCGAACGGGTCCTGAAACACGATCTGCATGTCACGCCGGACCGGACGCATCTCCTTGAACTTCAGGCCCTGAATATCCTTGCCGAGAAACACGATCGGCCCGTTCGATGAAATCAGGCGCAGCAACGCGAGGCCGAGCGTGGTCTTGCCCGAACCCGACTCGCCGACCACGCCGAGCGTTTCACCCTTGCGCACCCTGACACTGACGCCATCGACCGCCTTGATGTGGCCGACGGTCTTGCGCAGCAGCCCGCGCTTGATCGGAAACCAGACCTTCAAATCATCGGACGACATCACCACCGGCGATTCCGGCCGCGGCGGCGCGGGATCCGGCTTCGGCTCCGCCGCCAGCAGCGCCTTGGTGTAAGGATGCTGGGCCGCGGTGAAGACCTGTTCCACCGGCCCCTGCTCGACAATCTTGCCGTTGTTCATGACACAGACCACATCGGCGATACGCCGCACGATGCCGAGGTCGTGGGTGATAAACAGCATGCTCATGCCGAGGCGCTCGCGGATATCGGCCAGGAGCTTGAGAATTTGCGCCTGCACAGTGACGTCAAGCGCAGTGGTCGGCTCGTCGGCGATCAAAAGGTCAGGCTCGTTCGCCAGCGCCATCGCTATCATCACGCGCTGGCGCTGTCCGCCGGACAACTGATGCGGATAGCTGGCGAGGCGCGTTTCAGGTTCCGGAATGCCGACCTGCGTCAGAAGCTCAAGTGTCCGCGCCCGTGCCGCCGCGCCGCGCACGCCGCTGTGCAGATAGATCACTTCGCTGATCTGCGCCTCGATGGTGTGCAGCGGATTGAGGGACGTCATCGGCTCCTGGAAAATGATCGAGATGTCGTTACCGCGAATGCCGCGAATCTCGTTCTCGCTCATCTTGAGCAGGTCCTGCCCCTTGAAGCGGATGCTTCCGCTCGGATGATGCGCCGTGGGATACGGCAGCAACTTCAGCACAGACAGCGCGCTGACGGATTTTCCCGAACCGGATTCCCCGACCAGCGCCACGCACTGTCCGCGCTCGACCGAGAACGAAATCTTGTCGACTGCAATACTTTCATTGCCGGCCTGACGGAACGCCACAGACAGGTCGCGGACATCGAGCAGGGGCTGGTTGAT
Source organism: Afipia sp. GW822-FHT03D08 (assembly GCF_058801645.1). Taxonomy (NCBI): domain Bacteria; kingdom Pseudomonadati; phylum Pseudomonadota; class Alphaproteobacteria; order Hyphomicrobiales; family Nitrobacteraceae; genus Afipia; species Afipia sp. GW822-FHT03D08. The sequence continues at coordinate 301,494 of NZ_JBXANK010000003.1, read as the reverse complement.
GGAATCCAACATGGCCTTACCTGAACGTCTTGCGCGGGTCGAAGGCGTCGCGAACGCCCTCGCCGATGAAAATCAGAAGCGACAGCATGATCGCGACCGAGAAAAAGCCGGTGAAGCCGAGCCACGGCGCCTGCACATTCGATTTGCCCTGCGACAACAATTCGCCGAGCGACGGCGAACCCGGCGGCAGACCGAAGCCGAGGAAATCCAGCGCCGTCAGCGTCATCACTGACGACGAGACGATAAACGGCAGGAACGTCATGGTCGCCACCATGGCGTTCGGCAACAGATGCCGGAACATGATGGTGGCGTTCGAGACACCCAGCGCCCTTGCCGCCTGAATGTACTCGAAGTTGCGCCCGCGCAGGAACTCCGCGCGCACGAGGCCCACCAGCGACACCCAGGAGAACAGCAAAAGAATTCCGAGCAACACGAAGAAGCCAGGCACCAGCACCGATGACAGGATCAAGAGCAGATACAGCGACGGAATCGCGGTCCACACTTCGATGAAGCGCTGGAAACCAAGATCGACCCATCCGCCGAAATAGCCCTGCACACCGCCGGCGGCGATGCCGATCACGGAGGAAATGATCGTCAGCGTGAGGCCGAACAGCACCGAAATCCGGAAGCCGTAGATCAGGCGCGCCACCACATCGCGGCCCTGATCGTCGGTGCCGAGCCAGTTATACTCAAGGTCGCGGCAACCGCGCAGGCCCTTCTTCTCGACCACCGCCTTGCATTGCGCCTCGGTGAGCATCCATGTTGGCTTCGACGGCGCCGGCGTCGGCAGATCGAGATTATGCGTGCTGTAGGAATAGCGGATCAGCGGCCAGATCACCGTGCCGTTCTTTTCCTTGATCAGTTTCTGCAGATACGGATCGCGGTAGTCCGCAGCCGTCTCAAAGTCCCCGCCGAATGCGGTTTCGGGATAGGTCACGAAGGCCGGGAAATACAGTTTGCCGTCGAACTTGATCAGGAACGGGCGATCGTTGGCGATCAGTTCTGCGAACAGCGAGACAAGAAACAACAGTGCGAAAATCCAGAACGACCAGTAGCCGCGCCGGTTGGACTTGAAATTGCGCCAGCGGCGCTGGTTGAGCGGCGATATGCCGAGCGGGTGGCGCGACGGCGGCACGGCTTCGCCCATCGGCGACAAGGCCGTGGTCTCGACGGGCGGGACGGGGGCGATCGTCATACCTCGCGCGCCTCGAAATCGATCCTGGGGTCGATCCACATATAGGCAAGATCAGAAATCAGATTCACCACAAGACCGACCAGAGAGAAAATGAACAGCGTACCGAACACCACCGGATAATCGCGATTCAACACGCTCTCGAAACCAAGCAACCCGAGGCCATCGAGCGAGAAGATCGTCTCGATCAGCAGCGAGCCGGAGAAAAACGCGTGAATGAACGCACTCGGAAAGCCGGCGATCACGATCAGCATTGCGTTGCGGAAGATGTGACCGTAAAGCACCTGCGTTTCGCTGCACCCTTTGGCGCGCGCGGTCATCACATACTGCTTGCGGATCTCATCGAGAAACGAGTTCTTGGTCAGCAGTGTCATAGTCGCGAAGGCGCCGAGCGCCATCGAAACCAGCGGCAGCGTGATGTGCCAGAAATAGTCGGTGATCTTCTGGTACCATGGGAATTGCGACCAGCCGTCCGAGGTCAGCCCGCGCAGCGGGAAGATGTCGAAGAACGATCCGCCTGCGAACAGGATGATCAGCAGAATTGCGAACAGGAAGCCCGGGATCGCGAAGCCTATGATAATGATGCCCGATGTCCAGGTATCGAATTTCGAGCCGTCCCGAATGGCCTTGCGGATTCCGAGCGGGATCGAGATCAGATAGGTCAGTAGCGTCATCCAGATGCCGAGAGACATCGAAACCGGCAGTTTCTCTTTGATGAGCTGGATCACGCTGACGTCACGAAAGTAGCTCTTGCCGAAATCGAAACGCGCGAAATTCCACAGCATCAGCGCGAAGCGTTCCGGCGCAGGCTTGTCGAACCCGAACTGCTTTTCGAGGCTCTTGACGAAATCCGGATCGAGCCCCTGCGCACCGCGATACTTTGAAGACACCGCATCAGCCGACGCCCCGGCCTGCGGCCGCGAGGCGAAATCGCCGCCGGACGATCCCGAAATGCGCGAGCTGGCTCCGGTGTCCGAGCCGGAAAGCTGAGCGATCACCCGCTCAACCGGGCCGCCGGGGGCGAACTGCACCACAACGAAAGACACGAACAGGATGCCCAGCAGTGTGGGAACCATCAGCAGAATGCGGCGGGCAATATACGCGGTCATGGATTACTTCGCCTGCACGGGCTTGGCCTGCTCGGGCTTCTTGGCTTTTGCCTCATCGAACCACCACAGGTCAGGCGCGCCGACGCCAGTGGCGTAACGCGGAATGTTCGGAGGATGGGCGAAGACATCCCAATAGGCAATGCGATGGCTGGCGGAATACCATTGCGGCACCCAGTAGCGTCCGGCGCGGAACACGCGGTCGAACGCGCGGCAGGCGATGCGCAATTCGTCGCGATTCTCGGCCGCGATGATGCGCTCGATCAGCGCATCGATGGCGGGATTCTTGATGCCCGACAGATTCTGCGATCCCTTGACGTCGGCGACCTGTGACGAAAAGAACGTCCGCATCGCATCACCCGGCGTCGATGACATGCTGAAGCGCTGTATCGCGACATCGAAATCGAAATCATCGACCCGTGCACGGAACTGCACCGGATCGACCAGCCGCACGCTGGCGTCGATGCCGAGGACGCCGAGGTTCTTGATGTAGGGCGCGTGGTGCGCCTGAAACGCAGGCTCCTCGAGCAGAAACTCGACCCGGAAAGCATCGCCATTCGGCAGCCGGCGCTTGCCGTCCTTGATGACGCATCCGGCGTCCTGCAACAGCTGCGACGCCTTGCGCAGCAGGGTCCGATCCTGCCCCGATCCGTCGGTGATCGGGGGCAGGAACGGCGCGCCGAACACCTCGTCAGGCACCTGACCGCGGAACGGCTCAAGCAGTTTGAGCTCTTCCGGCGGCGGCGGCCCCTCCGCCATCAGGTCAGAGTTCTGGAACGGCGAGACAGTGCGCGCATAGGCGCCGTACATGATGGTCTTGTTGGTCCATTCGAAATCGAACGCCTGGATCATGGCTTCCCTAACGCGCGGGTCCTTGAACTGCGCGCGGCGCGTGTTCAGGAACCAGCCCTGCGCGCCCGACGGTGTGTCGTCCGGCAGCAGCTCCTGCTTGACGCGGCCGTCCTTGATGGCGGGGAAATCGTAGCGCGTGTTCCAGATGCGTGCCGTGAATTCCTCGCGATAAAGATAATTCCGGCCGGTGAAGCCTTCGAACGCGACATCGCGGTCGCGGTAGAACTCGTAGCGCACGGCGTCGAAGTTGAAGGCGCCGCGCGACACCGGCAGATCCTTCGCCCACCAGTCCTTGACGCGCTCGTATTCGATATAACGTCCCACCTCGAAGCGGCCGACCTTGTAAGGCCCGGAGCCGAGCGGAATATCAAGAGTGGATTCGTCGAACGCTTTCCTGTCGTAGTACGCCTTCGAGAAAATCGGCAATCCCGCGGCATATAGCGGCACATCGCGGCCGCGCTTTGCCGCGAATGTCACCGTCAGCGTGGCGTCGTCGCCAGCTTCCGCTTTGATCATGTCGCGGAGCTGCTGCTGAATGATCGGATGACCTTTCTCCTTGAGGATCGTCAGGGAGAACGCGGCGTCCTTCGCGGTGATTTTGCTGCCGTCGTGGAATCGCGCCTCAGGCCGCAGCGTGAACCGATATGTCAGCTTGTCCGGCGAAATCCGCACCGACCGCGCGACCAAGCCGTACATTGCGTCCGGCTCGTCGCTGGCGCGCACCATTAGCGCCGCGAAGGTCTGATCCATGCCGATCGCGCCATCCCCCTTGAGAATAAAGCTGTTCAGCGAGTTGAACGTAAAGAACGACTGATTGTAGGCGCGCGACGACGGAACGGTCGAGAACACGCCGCCCTTCGGTGCGCCGACATTGACGTAATCGAAGTTCTTGAAGTCCGCCGGATATTTCAGATCGCCGAAGGCCGACATGCCGTGGCTATCGGGGGCGGCCTCGATGCCGGATTGAGCCATGGCCGACAGCGGCGACCACGCCGCAGCCATCGCGCTGCCGCCAAGGACCAGAACCCGCCGCCGCGAAAGGCCGCTCAAGAACGCTTGCCGATCTTGTCGGCCTTCTCTTTGTCGAACCACCAAAGCGCCGGCAGACCGGAGCGGCCGTATTTCGGAAGCTCCGCGTGGCTGAAGCGATCCCAGCGCGCGTAGCGGGAGAATCCGTAGGTGAATTGTGGCACGACATAATAGTGCCAGAGCAGCACACGATCGAGCGCCTTGGTCGCCGCAACCAGCGTCTCACGGTCCTTCGCGAAAATGATCTTGTCGATCAGCCTGTCGACGACAGGATTCTTGATGCCGACGGTGTTGCGCGAGCCGGGAATGTCGGCCGCCTGCGAGCCCCAAAAATCGCGTTGCTCGTTGCCCGGCGAGAGCGATTGCCCCCAGATGTCCGAGATAATGTCGTAGTCGAAATTCCGCACGCGGTTCTGATACTGCGCGTCATCGACTGTACGCACATTCACGGTGATGCCGAGCCGCTCCAGCGACGGCTTGTAGAACAGCACGATGCGTTCGAACGATGGATTATCCAGCAGAAATTCGACCGCGACCGGCGTACCGTCTTTTTTGACCAGCTTGCCCTCGCGGACTTCATAGCCGGCTTCGCGCAGAAGCCTTGTAGCGTTGCGAAGATTATCGCGCACCTTCTCCGGATCGCCGCCCACCGGATTTTCGTAAGGCTTGGCGATCACTTCCGGCGGAATGTCGCCGTAGACCTCCTTGAGAATTTCAAATTCTCTCTGAACCGGAACGCCGGAGCTGGCGAGTTCAGTGCCTTCGAAGTAGCTGTTGATGCGTTTGTACTGGCCGTAGAACAATTGCTTGTTCATTTCCTCGAAATCGAACGCATAATTGAAGGCGCGGCGCACGCGCTTGTCCGCGAACAGTTCACGGCGGATGTTGAACGCAAAACCCTGCATCCGCCCGGAATCGTTGATCGGAAATTCTTCAAGGACGACGCGCTTCTCGGTCACGGCGGGAAAATTATAGGCCGTTGCCCAGCTCTTGGCGGAGGACTCGATGATCCAGTCCGCCTGGTCGGCCTTGAAAGCTTCGAGCGACACCGTTGTGTCGCGGAAGAACTCAAACCGCATCTCGTCGAAATTGTTCTGGCCAACGCGCGTCGGCGCCTTCTCGCCCCAGTAATTCTTCACCCGCTCCAAGGTGACGGAGCGGCCCGCGACAAAATCCTTGATGGCATAGGGCCCGGAGCCGAGCGGCTTCTCCAGCGTCGTCGCGCCGATGTCGCGCTTGCGGCCTTCGCTGTCATTGCCTTCCCACCAGTGCTTCGGAAGCACCGTCAGTTCACCGACGATGGTCGGAAGCTCGCGATTGCCGGGCGCGTCGAACGTGAACTTGATGTCGTGCGAGCCGACCTTTTCCGCCTTCACCACATGCTTGTAGTAGGACGAATACATCGGACTGTATTTCTTCAGCGACTCCAGCGAGAACACCACGTCTTCCGGAGTCACCGGCTTGCCGTCATGCCACTTCGCGTCCTTGCGAAGACGATAGATCACCCACGAATGATCGTCGGGATGCGATACCGACTCCGCCAGCAGACAATATTGGGTGGTCGCCTCATCCAGAGACCGCGCCATCAGCGTCTCGTAGATCAGCCCGACCGCGGGCGCGATCGTTCCCTTCACGCCGGCGACAGCGAGATTGAAGTTGTCGAACGTGCCGATGGAAATCTGCCGGGCGATACCGCCCTTCGGCGCATCCGGATTGACGTAGTCGAAACGCTTGAAGTCGGCGGGATATTTGATGTCGCCGAACAGCGACAACGCATGTTTCCATTCCGGAGCGGTCTGGGCCTGCGCGGAAGCCACCACGTCCAGCCCTGCCGCTTTCAGCATCGGAACCGTGGCAACAAACGCACCGCTCTGAAGAAGATCGCGTCGGGAAATGCTCAAATTCAATGTTCCTGTTGCTGATCGAAAAACAGATGCCGAGGCAACGTCTTGGCCGATTATGTCGGTTTTTGGATATGACGCCAGCCCGTTGCGGCGCGTTCTTTGCGGCGAAATGTCCGGCTCGAAAACAGCAGCAATTGCAACGCAAAACGGCCAGGCGAACCTGGCCGTTTTAGGATTAAATTTCTGTCACGCGCCGAGCTTATTTGCTGGCGGTCGGCAGCGGCACCGGGGTGTCGGCCAGCGTGCGCAGGTAGGCGATCAGATCCGCGCGCTCGCTGTCCTTGCTGATGCCCGCGAAGCCCATCGCGGTGCCGGGGATAAAGCCCTTCGGGCTGGCGATGAACTTGTTGATGGCATCGTAGGTCCACTTGCCGCCCTTGCCCTTCATGGCAGCGGAGAAGTTGAAGCCGTTACGGCCATGGCCGATCTCGTCGTCGATGACGCCGTAAAGATTCGGACCGACCTTGTTCGGGCCGTTCTTCTCGAAGGTGTGGCAGGCGGCGCACTTCTTGGCCGCGGCAGAACCCTTCTCGACAGAGGCGGTCTGGAGCAGTTTCTCGATCGGCTCGCTCGGCGCAGCCGCGGCAGCCGGACCGGCGCCTTCAGCTTCCTTGATCGCGATTTCAAAGCCGGGCTTTTCTGGCTTCTTCGGCGAGAAAATCGCGTTGGCAGCCATATTCATGGAGAGCAGAACGAGGCAGGTGGCGAGCACCGCACCCATGATCTTGTTGAGTTCGAAGGAGTCCATTTTCGATCAGGCCCCGAGCCGGAAAGTCGATACATTTAGCCGCGCAGAGCGACCTTGGATTGCTACCGGGAACAGGCGTGCAGCGCAATACAGGCAGCGGGATCGAGATAACGGTTTGCCTGCCTTCTGGCAACCCGTATAAACGCGCCGACCCCTTGAAAACACCGTCATTTTCCTCGCCAACCCGGCCGTCCCGCCAGCGTCCCCCATGAAAGAAACCCGCGCCCTGGTGCTGATTCCCGCCCGCATGGCTGCGACCCGGCTGCCGGGAAAGCCCTTGCTGGACATTTCCGGTCTGCCCATGATCGTCCATGTCGTGCGCCGTGCGGACGCCGCGCGAATCGGCCGCGTGGTTGTGGCGACCGACGCACCGGAGATCGCCGAAATTGTCACGGCGCATGGTGGCGAGGCCGTCATGACCCGCGCAGATCATCCGTCCGGGTCCGACCGGATTTTCGAGGCGCTTCAGACCATCGATAGTGCAGGACAGATCGACACCATCATCAATGTGCAGGGCGATCTGCCCACCATCGCGGCCGAGGACATTCGCGCCGTGCTGGCGCCGCTTGCCGATCCCGAAGTCGATATCGCCACGCTGGCCGCCGTGATCGCCAAGGACGAGGAACACACCAATCCGAACGTGGTGAAGGTCATCGGATCGCCGCTGAGCGCGGCCCGTTTACGGGCGCTGTATTTCACGCGGGCGACGGCTCCCTATGGAGACGGCCCGCGCTATCACCACATTGGGCTTTACGCCTATCGCCGGAGCGCGCTGGCGCGGTTCGTCGCCCTGCCGCCCTCGCCGCTGGAGACCCGGGAAAAGCTCGAACAGCTTCGCGCCCTCGAGGCCGGCATGCGGATCGACGTGACGGTGGTTGACACGGTGCCGCTGGGCGTCGATACGCCTCACGATCTTGAGACCGCGCGGCAAATGCTGGCAGGCAAAGCACAATGACCAAATCGATGAAAATCGCCTTCCAGGGCGAGCCCGGAGCCAACTCGCACATCGCGATTGCGGAAGCCTTTCCAGACGCCACGCCGCTGCCTTGCGCCACCTTCGAGGATGCACTGGCGGCGATCTCGTCGGGCGAAGCCGGCCTCGGCATGATTCCGATCGAGAACTCGCTGGCTGGCCGCGTCGCAGACATTCATCACCTGCTGCCGCAGTCGGGACTGTTCATCGTCGGCGAATGGTTTCTGCCGATCCGCCATCAATTGATGGGTCCGCGCGGCGCAAAGCTTGACGGCATCAAAACGGTTGAAAGCCATGTCCACGCCATCGGGCAATGCCGCAACATCATCCGCAAGCTCGGCATCAAACCGATTGTCGCGAGCGACACAGCGGGCGCAGCGCGCCTTATCGCGGAGCGCGGCGATAAGAGCTGCGCGGCAATTGCCTCGCGTCTTGCTGCGGACATCTATGGTCTCGACATTCTGGCCGAGGACATCGAAGACGAAGCTCACAATACCACGCGCTTTGTCATTCTGGCGCGCGAGCAACTCTGGGCCGCGCAGGGCTCCGGCCCGTTGGTGACGACTTTTGTTTTCCGGGTGCGCAACCTTCCGGCGGCGCTCTACAAGGCGATGGGCGGCTTTGCCACCAACGGCGTCAACATGACCAAGCTCGAGAGCTACATGGTGGAAGGCAACTTCTTCGCCACGCAGTTCTATGCCGATGTCGACGGTCACCCGGACGACAAAAACCTCGCCTATGCACTGGAAGAACTTAAATTCTTCTCGAAAGAGCTGCGGATCGTCGGGGTCTATCCGGCGCATCCGTTCCGCGTCGCATTCACGGAAAAGGCAGCGGAATAAGCAAACACGTGCGCTCGCGCTGACGAACAGCCAAACGCAAAACGCCGTAACCACGCGCATCCGGGAGGCAATCGCCTATGCTACGCATTTGGGGCCGCGCCAATTCGGTCAATGTGCAGAAAGTTCTGTGGTGCTGCGCAGAGCTCAACCTGCCCTTTGAGCGACTCGACGCTGGAATGCAGTTCGGCGTCAACGACAAGCCCGCTTATCTCGCAATGAATCCCAACGGCCGCGTGCCTACAATCGAGGACGGCGATTTCCAGCTTTGGGAATCCAATGCCATCATACGCTACCTGGTTCTCCAGTATGCGCCGACAAATTCTATTTATCCTGCCGCGCCGAAGGACCGGGCCCGCGTCGAGCGCTGGCTTGATTGGGCGCTCACGACATTACAGCCGGCCGAACGGCCTGTATTCTGGGGCTATATCCGCACGGCACCCGCTCTGAGGGACAGCGCCGCCTTGCAGGCGAACGTGGACGCAGTCGCTGCCCTGTGGGCCATGCTTGACCGGCACCTCGCAAGCCGCAGCTTTGTCGAGGCGGAGCAGTTCACCCTCGCAGATATCGTGCTCGGAGCCTATGCGCGCCGATGGTTCGGAATTACAGAAATTAACCCGCCGCCGATGCCGAACCTGGAGCGTTGGTATGGCAACCTGCAAGAACGCGACGGCTTTCGGCGGTACGTCTCGCCGCCTCTGAGTTAAGGCGTCTCCAAACAGAATCCCCGTCTCAAGCCGCCGCCTGTTTGCCGATGCCGAACGCATCCGCCAGCAGACTGTATGAACGCTTGCGTGCATCGTGATCGTAGGTCGCAGTGATCACCATCACCTCGTCGGCCTTGCAGGTCTCGATCAGCGGCGTGATTTTCTCCATCACCGTCTGCGGTGAGCCGACGAACAGCCGCGAGCGATTGCGCGCAATGCTGGCGCGCTCGGCGTCCGAGTAGGGATAGGCCTGCGCCTCCTCGATGCTCGGCAGCGGGCGATACTGCCCGCGATCGCGCAGCAGACGATTGAGATCGGCGGACGATGCCAGCCGGTCTGCCTCTTCATCCGTCTCCGCCATGATCACGGCAATCGCCAGAATGGCATACGGCGTTTCGCGCCAGTTCGACGGCTTGAAATGGGCACGATAGTGAATCATCGCATCGGCCGCATCGTGCGAGGCGAAGTGATGCGCGAACGCGAAGCCCATGCCGACCTGAGCTGCAAGCTGCGCGCTGTAGTCGCTCGATCCCAGCAGCCAGATCGGCGGCAGCGGCGCATCCTCGGGCATCGCAATCACGTTGTGATAGGGATGGCCGTCGGGGAAGTTGCGCGTCTCCCATAACGTCAGTTCGACAAGGCGCTCGATGAAATCGTCGCCGCCGCGCGGATCGAATCGCTGACGCAGTGCATGCATCGTCGTCTGATCGGTGCCGGGCGCGCGGCCGAGACCGAGATCGATGCGGCCGGGAAACAGCGCTTCCAGCATCTTGAACCGTTCGGCGACCATCAGCGGCGCGTGGTTCGGCAGCATCACGCCGCCGGAGCCGACACGGATGCGCTGCGTCGCCGCTGCGATCTGCCCGATCATGATCTCAGGCGCGGGGCTCGCAACCGAGGAAAGACTGTGATGCTCCGCCAGCCAGTAGCGCGTGTAGCCGAGGCGGTCAGCATGCTTCGCCAGATCGATGCTGTTGCGCAGCGACTGGGAAGGTTTGGTGCCGGTGGTGACGACCGAAAGGTCGAGAACGGAAAGCGGGGTCATGAAGCCAAATTAGTCACTCGCAGGCGCCTGACAACGCGTCGCCCGGGCATGCCATCGAGCCGGTTGCCAAAACCGAGTGGGCAAATATATGACGGATTGATTAAGCCCATGAATATCTGCCCACTACAAACACGCTGTTTCATCCGAAAAATGCGCTAAATTGCCGGTTTCGTTGGAAAAATATCGAATCTTTTGCCTCCACGGCATTCGGCGGCCGCCTTCATCCTTTCGGCAAATGGCACACATTGGGCAATTTCCCACGGTCAAAGCCTAACGGATGGGCTGTCGGAAACGCGGTCTTTCGCATATTTTGTCCGGAATGGCGAAACGGTGACGAAGTCCGGCCCAAAGGGCGGAATGAAGGCGCACCCAGTTCGCAGAGGCCGCTGCCCATTCCGGCCCCGCGCCGCCATCGAGATGTGGAGTTGAGAAGCGTGACGAGCGAAGCAACCGCCCCGGCCGGATCGCACGGGCAAAAACGTCCGGCGATTTCCTTCGAGTTCTTTCCGCCCAAGACGGAAGAGATGGAGCGCAATCTCTGGGAAGTCATCAACCGGCTTGCACCGCTGACGCCGAACTTCGTTTCGGTGACCTACGGCGCCGGCGGCTCGACCCGCGAACGCACCCATTCGACCATCGCGCGCATCCTCTCCGAGACCAAACTCACGCCCGCCGCGCATCTGACCTGTGTCGACGCCACCAAGGCCGACATCGATGACGTGGTCGCGCGCTATCATGACGTTGGCGTCCGCCACATCGTGGCGCTGCGCGGCGATCCGGTGAGCGGCATCGGCAATGCCTACACCGCGCATCCCGAGGGCTATCAAAGCTCCGCCGATCTCGTCGCCAGCATCAAGCGTCATCATCCCGATATGGAAGTCAGCGTCTCGGCGTATCCCGAGAAGCATCCCGAAAGCGCTACGCTCGAGGCCGATATCGACGCGCTGAAAGCCAAGGTCGATGCCGGCGCGACCCGCGCCATCACCCAGTTCTTTTTCGATAACGATCTCTACTTCCGTTATCTCGACCGCGTCCGCGCCGCCGGCATCACGATTCCGATCGTTCCCGGAATCCTGCCGGTGCAGAACTTCAAGATGGCGTCCAATTTCGCCAAGCGCGCCGGCGCAACAATGCCGGAATGGCTGTCGGCAAAATTCGAAGGACTCGACGACGATGCCGACACGCGCCGTCTGGTCGCGGCGACTGTCGCCGCCGGTCAGGTGCAGAAGCTCGCCAAGCACGGCGTCGAGAATTTTCACTTTTATACGATGAACCGTGCGGATCTTGTGTTCGCCATCAGCCACCTTCTGGGAATTCGTCCCAACGGTGCGCAGAAAGCCGCGTGATCCCATGACGAAAAAAACATCTCCGGTCGCCGAACAATTCCGCGCGCTTGCCCGCGAGAAAATCCTCGTGCTCGACGGCGCGATGGGCACCATGATCCAGGGGCTTCAGTTCGACGAAGCGGCCTTCCGCGGCGAGCGCTTCAAGGACTTCCATCGCGACGTCAAGGGCAACAACGATCTTCTCATCCTCACCCAGCCGCAGGCGATCGAAGATATCCATTTCGCCTATCTCGACGCCGGCGCGGACATCGTCGCGACCAACACTTTCTCGTCGACCTCCATCGCGCAGGCCGACTACGACATGGTCGACCTTGCCTATGAACTGAATCGCGACGGCGCCAGGCTGGCGCGCAACGCCGCCAACCGTGCAACCGCGAAGGACGGCAAACCGCGTTTCGTCGCAGGCGCTCTCGGCCCAACCAACCGCACCGCGTCGATTTCGCCGGACGTCGCCAATCCCGGCTACCGCGCCGTGACCTTCGACGACCTGCGCATCGCCTACAGCGAACAGATCAACGGATTGCTCGACGGCGGCGCGGATATCCTGCTGGTCGAGACCATTTTCGACACGCTCAACGCAAAGGCGGCGCTCTACGCCATCGCCGAGATCACCGAAGCGCGCGGCATCCATGTGCCGGTGATGGTGTCCGGCACCATCACCGATAAATCAGGCCGCCTGCTGTCGGGCCAGTTGCCGGAAGCATTCTGGTATTCGGTCCAGCACGCCAATCCGATCACCATCGGCTTCAACTGTGCGCTGGGCGCGGAAGACCTGCGCGCGCATATCGCCGATATCGGCCGCGTCGCGGACACGCTTGTTTGTGCTTATCCGAACGCGGGCCTGCCGAACGAATTCGGCCAGTACGACGAGAGCCCGGACTACATGGCGCGCCTGGTCGGCGAGTTCGCGCAGGCCGGTCTGGTCAATGTGGTCGGCGGCTGCTGCGGCACCACGCCCGCACACATCAAGGCGATCGCGGAGGCCTGCGCGCCGCACAAGCCACGCATCGTTCCCGAAATTCCGCCGCTGCTGCGATTGTCGGGACTGGAGCCATTCAACCTCACCTCCGACATTCCGTTCGTGAATGTCGGCGAACGCACCAACGTCACCGGCTCGGCCCGCTTCCGAAAGCTGATCAAGAACGGCGATTACACCGCCGCCCTTCAGGTCGCGCGGGATCAGGTCGAGAACGGCGCGCAGGTCATCGACGTCAACATGGACGAGGGCCTGCTCGACTCCAAGCAGGCGATGATCGACTTCCTCAATCTGGTCGCCTCGGAGCCGGACATCGCCCGGGTGCCGGTGATGATCGACTCGTCGAAATTCGACGTGATCGAAGCCGGCCTGAAATGCGTTCAGGGCAAGCCGATCGTCAACTCGATTTCCATGAAGGAAGGTGTCGACAAATTCCTGCATGAAGCGGGAATCGCGCGCCGTCACGGCGCGGCCGTGGTCGTGATGGCCTTCGACGAAGTCGGGCAGGCCGACACCTTCGAGCGCAAGATCGAAATCTGCAAACGCGCCTACGACCTCCTGGTCGAGAAGCTCGATTTCCCGCCGCAGGACATCATCTTCGATCCGAATATTTTCGCCATCGCCACCGGTCTCGAAGAGCACAACAATTACGGCGTCGATTTCATCGAAGCCACGCGCTGGATCCGCCAGAACCTGCCGCATGCGCATATTTCCGGGGGCGTTTCGAACCTCTCATTCTCGTTCCGCGGCAACGAGCCGGTGCGCGAGGCGATGCATTCGGTGTTCCTGTATCACGCCATCAAGGCCGGCATGGACATGGGCATCGTCAATGCCGGGCAGATGGTGATCTATGACGATATCGATCCCGAACTGCGTCAGGTCTGCGAGGACGTCATCCTCAACCGCGATCCCGGCGCATCGGAGCGATTGCTTGAACTTGCGGAAAAATTCCGCGGCCAGGGCAAGCAGGTCAAGGAGCAGGATCTCGCCTGGCGCGAATGGCCGGTGGAGAAGCGCCTGAGCCACGCGCTGGTCAACGGCATCACCGAATACATCGACGCCGACACAGAAGCCGCGCGCCTCACGGTGGAGCGGCCGCTGCATGTGATCGAAGGCCCGCTGATGGACGGCATGAATGTCGTCGGCGACCTGTTCGGCGCCGGCAAGATGTTCCTGCCGCAGGTGGTGAAGTCCGCCCGCGTCATGAAGCAGGCGGTCGCCTATCTGATGCCGTTCATGGAAAAGGAAAAGGCCGACAACCTTGCCGCCGGCATTGCCGGTGACGGCCGTAACTCCGCCGGCAAGATCGTGCTCGCCACCGTGAAGGGCGACGTCCACGACATCGGCAAGAACATTGTCGGCATCGTGCTTCAGTGTAACAACTTCGAGGTCATCGACCTCGGCGTCATGGTGCCCGCTGCCAAGATCATCGAGACGGCGAAGGCCGAGAACGCCGATATCATCGGCCTTTCCGGCCTGATTACGCCCTCGCTGGACGAGATGGTGTTCATGGCCTCCGAACTGGAGCGTCAGGGGCTCGACCTGCCGCTGCTGATCGGCGGCGCGACCACCAGCCGCGTGCATACCGCGGTGAAGATCGATCCCGCCTACAAGCGGGGCCCGGTGGTGCACGTCAACGACGCCAGCCGCGCGGTCGGCGTGGCGTCCTCGCTCCTCTCGGCCGAGAAGCGCGAGGACTATGCCCGCGAGGTGCGCGCCGATTACGCCAAGATATCGAATGCGCATTTCAAGGCGCAGCAGAACAAGAACCGGCTGTCGCTCGACGCCGCGCGCGCCAATGCGCATGTCATCGACTGGACGAAGACCCAGCCAAAGAAGCCGGCGTTCATCGGCATCAAGAGCTTCAGCGACTATTCGCTTGAAGAACTTGCGGAGTACATCGACTGGACGCCGTTCTTCCAGACCTGGGAACTGACCGGGCGCTTCCCGGCCATTCTCGACGATCCGAAGGTCGGCGAAGCCGCACGCGCGCTCTATGACGACGCCCGCAAGATGCTCGACCGCATCGTCAAGGAAAACTGGTTCAAGGCCAGCGCCACCATCGGCTTCTGGCCCGCGAATGCCGAAGGCGACGACATCGTTCTCTACAGCGACGAGGCGCGCACCAGGCCGCTGACCACGCTGCATACCCTGCGCCAGCAGCTCGAGAAGCGCGAAGGCCGCAAGAACGTCGCGCTGTCGGACTTCATCGCGCCGGTCTCAAGCGGCGTACCGGATTACATCGGCATGTTCGTGGTCACCGCGGGCATCGGCGAGGACGTGATCGCGGATCGTTTCAAGAATGCCAATGACGACTACTCGTCGATCCTGGTGAAGGCGCTGGCGGATCGTCTGGCGGAAGCCTTTGCCGAGCGGATGCATCAGCGCGTGCGCAAGGAGTTCTGGGGCTATGCGCCGGACGAGACATTAAGCACCGACGAACTGATCCTCGAACAGTATGCCGGCATCCGCCCCGCGCCGGGCTATCCGGCCCAGCCCGATCACACCGAGAAGGCGACGCTGTTCCGCCTGCTCGATGCAGAGCGCACCGCAGGCGTGACCCTGACCGAGAGCTTTGCAATGTGGCCGGGTTCGTCGGTCTCCGGTCTCTATTTCAGCCATCCAGAAAGCTATTATTTCGGTGTCGGCAAGATCGAACGCGATCAGGTCGAGGATTATGCCGAACGCAAGGGGATGACGCCGGAGGAAATCGAGCGCTGGCTGGCGCCGATCCTCAATTACATTCCATCGCGTGATGCACGGCCCGAGTCTGACGAGGCTGATGTCGCGGAATTGCCGCTGGCCAAGCATCCTCCGGGCTGCGGCTGCGCGATGCATCTGCGGATGAACGGCAAGCCGGTGGCGGATGCCGTCGCGCGCTGAAGTTGATTCAACTTCGCTGTATCTACCGCTTGATGTCGCGCGGCCTGCGATCGCGTTATATTGATATGTTCCCGGAACTCACGCGCGTGTGACATCAACTGTTGCAGAACCTGGAACCCCCTCCCGCATGAGGCGTTGGTGCGCCGCAAGCTTCAACCTCACAAAAGGAGAGATCATGAGCAAGGTGAGCTTTTTCGCCGCCGCTGCGGCTGTAACCGCTTTGGTCGCCACTCCGGCCCTCGCGCAGGACACGGCAAAGCCGCGCGCTGCGATGCAAGGCAAGAGTGACAAAGCCAAACAGATCAAGCCTATGAAGCACAGTGCCATGCACAACAAGCATATGAAGCACAGCGCCCGTATGCACGGCCGTCACGAGGCCTACATGCGCTCCGCCGCCGTGGACAATCGGAATGATTGGGATCGCGGCTGGGATAACCGCGGCTTCTGGCCGGGTGCCGTTGCCGCCGGCGCAGTGGGAACCGCGGGTGCCGTCGCAGCCGGTGCCGTGAATACTGCAGGCGCCATTGCCACCGCGCCGTTCGGCGGACCGTATCGCGAGGGCTATGCCTATCGTGACACTTACGCCTTTGGTCCGGGCTATGTGGACACCACCTACACCTACAACGGCATAGCGATTCCGCAGTCGTCGAATTATGCGGCGCGAAATGGCTTCATGTGTCAGCCGGGCACCTTCATCAAGGGCACGCGGAACATCTGCCAGTAACGTTTGATCGCGATTTAAATTGAACCAACAAGCGGTGGGCGGAATCACTCCGTCCACCGCATTGGCGTGTCAGTTCGGCGGCGCCAGGGGCTGCACGATATCCTGGAACGGCTGCAACGCTTCGCAGGTCTCCGCATGACGATCGAGCGCCGGATAGCGCGCCGCATCGAACATCCCGGCATGGGCTTCCCGCGTGAAACGGATGACGCAGGCCACCGCAATGTCGGCGTGGGTAATGTTGTCACCAAACCAGTATTGCGTCTTGTGCCGCGCGCGGTCCTCCTCGAGGCTCGCGAATACACCGGCGATCTGCGAGCGGCAGCGCTCGACCCAGCGTTTCGATTCCTCGCCGCGCAAGACACGCTCGTAAAGCAGGCTGACAGCCTTGTCGCCGAGGCCCGTGGCCAGCGCGCAGATGTGCAACACCTCGCGCCGGACGTGACCGCAATCGGGAATCAGAGCGCGCGACGGGCCTGATATCTCGTCGAGATAATCCAGGATGGCCGTGCTCTCGATCAGCACCTCGCCGTCGTCCAGCACCAGCGTCGGCGCCCGCATCAGCGGATTGTAGAGCGCGATCTTCTCGGCATCGCCGAAAGTCGACCACGGCGTGTGCTCGAACGGAATGCCATAGAACCGCAGTGCGAGCGCGACCCGGCGCACAAAAGGAGAGTCGTACTGGCCGATCAGATTCATCAGGTGATCTCCGCCTCGCGATACTAGTCTGCTTCCGAATCGGAGGCGAGCACGCCCTTCACCGCCTGTGACCAGCCCTTGAGTTTGCGCGTGCGCGTCGCGTCCGACATGTTCGGCTTGAATCGCCGCTCCAGCCGCCATGAATCGGCAAACCGCGCGGGCTCCGGATAGACGCCGGCGCCAAGTCCCGCGAGATAGGCCGCGCCCAGCGCCGTGGTTTCCTGAATCATCGGCCGGTCCACCGGCGCGTTGAGCAGATCGGCGAGGCGCTGCATGGTCCAGTCCGACGCCGTCATGCCGCCATCGACGCGCAGCACGGTGTTGGTCTCTTTCGCCTCCGGCCAGTCGGCGCGCATCGCTGCCCACAGGTCGTAGGTCTGGTAACACACGCTCTCCAGCACGGCATGCGCCAGCTCAGCGGGGCCGGTGTTGCGGGTCAGGCCGAACAGCGCACCGCGCACCCGCGGATTCCAGTACGGCGCGCCGAGGCCGACAAACGCCGGCACCAGATAGACCGACTGCATGGTATCGTTTTCATCCGCGAGCGGTCCCGTTTCGCTCGCATGCTTGATCAGACCGAGCCCGTCGCGCAGCCACTGCACCGCCGAGCCCGCCACGAAGATCGAACCTTCCAGCGCGTAAGTGCGCTGGCCGTTCAACTGATAGGCGATGGTGGTCAGCAGCTTGTTCTTCGACGCGACCGCCGTGGTGCCGGTGTTGAGCAGCGCGAAGCAGCCGGTGCCGTAAGTCGATTTCATCATGCCCGGCGTGAAGCACGCCTGCCCGATGGTGGCCGCCTGCTGGTCGCCGGCGATGCCGCGAATGGCGATCGATCCGCCGAGCAATTCCGGAACGGTGGTGCCGAAGCTCGCGGAGGAATCGCGCACATCCGGCAGCATCGAACGCGGCACGCGCAGCAGCTTCAGCAGATCGTCGTCCCACTCACCCGTGTGGATGTTGAACAGCAGCGTGCGCGAGGCGTTGGTGGCGTCGGTGGCGTGAACCTTGCCGCCGGTCAGCCGCCAGAGCAGATACGAGTCCACCGTGCCGAACATCAGTTCGCCGCGCTCGGCCCGCTCGCGCGCGCCGGGGACATGATCGAGAATCCAGGCGACCTTGGTGCCCGAGAAATACGGATCGATAATGAGGCCGGTCCGCGCGCTGATCAGCGGCTCATGGCCGTCGGCTTTCAGTTTGGCGCAGATCTCCGCGGTGCGCCGGTCCTGCCAGACGATGGCGCGATGCACGGCATGGCCGGTGGCGCGGTCCCACACCACCGTCGTCTCGCGCTGGTTGGTGATGCCGATGGCGGCGATGTCGGATGCCGTGACATTGGCCCTGCTCATCGCCTCGCGGCAGGTCGCGAGCGTCGAGGTCCAGATATCCTCCGGCTCGTGCTCGACCCAGCCGGACGCCGGGAAATGCTGCTGGAATTCCTGCTGGGCCTGGGCGGCGATGGAGATGTCGGAGCGGAAGACGATGGCGCGCGACGATGTCGTGCCTTGATCGATCGCGAGAATATGGGACGCCATGCCGTTTCCTCGAATGCTTTTCGTTTTGGTTTCGAAACGCCAAGAAAGCGATTGCGCGGGCGGGCGTCAATATGGAGCACGCTTCTTCCCCTATCCCCTTGTGGGAGAGGGTGGCGAGAATGAGTGAAGCGAATTCGAGCCGGGTGAGGGGTGACATTCCATCCGTAAGAAACCCCTCACCCGCTTCGCGGCTTTGCCGCTCAGCACCCTCTCCCACAAGGGGAGAGGGTAGGAAGACGTTACACCGCCGCGGTCGTGACGCCGCCGTCGATCACGATGGTCTGGCCGGTCATGAAGGTCGAGGCGTCGGAGGCGAGATAGACCACCGCGCCCGCGATCTCGTGCGGCTCGCCGATCCGGCGCAGCGGCGTGGTCGCGGTGCGGCGCTTGAGATTCTCCTGATCCTCCCACAGCGCGCGGGCGAAATCGGTTTTGACGAGTCCGGGCGCGATGCAGTTGACCCGCACATTCTTCGGACCCCACTCGCCGGCAAGGCTCCGCGCCAGCGAGAAGTCCGCCGCTTTGGAAATGCCGTAGGCGCCGATCACGGTCGAACCGCGCAGGCCGCCAATGCTGGAAATGATGACCACCGAACCGCCGCCGCGCTCGGCCATGTGCGGCATTGCCTGTTTGCAGAGCCAGATGTTGCTCTTGATGTTGGCGCCCATGATCTTGTCAAAGGCGTCATCCGTGATGTCGAGCAACGGGCCGTAATACGGATTCACCGCCGCGTTGCACACCAGACTATCGATCTGGCCATAGTGCTTCACGGTGCCGGCAATCAGCGCGTCGACGTCCTCGCGCCTCGAGATATTGCAGGGAATGACGTGGGCGTCACCGCCCTCCTTGCGGATGGCTTCTGCAACGCTCTCGCAGGCGTCGGCCTTGCGGCTGGAGATGACAACCTTCGCTCCCATCCGCGCCAGCAATTCCGCCGAAGCGCGGCCGATGCCGCGGCTCGAACCGGTGACGACGGCGACTTTTCCGGTGAGATCGAACGGTGAGGTTGTCATGGCCGCGTCTTCCCCTCTTGCTTGCTGACTAAAATAGTAACACGACCGCGATCTGCTCCCTCTCCCCGCCTGCGGGGAGAGGGTTGGGGTGAGGGGGAATAATTTCGATGAAGGAAAGGCCCCTCACTCGGATCGCAAAAGCGATTCGACCTCTCCCCGTAAACGGGGAGAGGTAAGGGGCGTCAGACCAGATTGCCCGCTTCGCTGACGCGGCGCAGGTGATAGTCGGTGTCGCCGAAGGTGCTCTCGATCATGGTCAGCCGCTTGAAGTAGTGGCCGATCTTGAGCTCCATGGTCATGCCGACGCCGCCGTGAAGCTGGATCGCCTGCTGCCCGACGAACTTCGACGACTTGCCGATCTGCACCTTCGCCGCAGCGACCGCCTTCTCGCGCTCCTTGGCATCCTCGAAACTGGAGGCCATGGAGGCGAAGATCGACATGCTGCGCGCCTGCTCCAGCGCCACGAACATATCCGCCGCGCGGTGCTGCAAGGTCTGGAACTGGCCGATCGCCACGCCGAACTGCTTGCGGGTCTTGAGATACTCGACGGTCGATTTCAGCGACTCGTCCATCGCACCGATCGCCTCGGCGCACAGGGCGACGCGCGCCTCGTCGACCACGCGCTCGACCAGCGGCAGACCGTTCTCCGGATCGCCGATCGCGGCGTCCGCGCCGACCTCGACGCCCTCGAACCGGATATCCGCAGCGCGCAAGCCGTCCTGGGTCGGATAACCCTTGACGGTGACGCCCTTGGCGTTCGCCGGCACCAGGAATACGCCGATGCCGCTGCGATCGCGCTGGCCGCCCTTGGTGCGCGCGGTCACGATCAGCGTGTCCGCCGTTTCACCCTGCAGCACGACGAACTTCTCGCCGTCGATGACCCAGCCTGCGCCCTTCTTCTTCGCAGTCGTAGTGACGTCCGCCAGATTGTAGCGCGAGTTCTTCTCGAGCTGCGCGAAAGCGAGCGTCTTGCTGCCGTCGATGATCGAGGGAATGTGCGCGGCCTTCTGTTCGGCGGAACCGCCGTGACGAAGGAAGCCGCCGCCGAGCACCACGGTGGCGAGATACGGCTCGAGCAACAAGGCCCGGCCCAGCGCTTCCATCACGATGGACGTTTCCACCGCGCCCGCGCCGAAGCCGCCATCTTCTTCCGAGAACGGCAGGCCGAGCAGACCCTGCTCCGCCAGCTTGTTCCAGACCGCCTTGCTCCAGCCGCCCTTTTCCTTGGCGTACTTCTTGCGCTGATCGAAATCGTAGGAATCGGCCAGCAGGCCCTCGACGCTATCTTTCAGGAGCCGCTGCTCCTCGGACAAATCAAAATCCATTTTACAATCCCTGTGCTCGACGCATTCGCTTGATGACTTTGCCGGTCATTCCGGGATGCGCGCAGCGCGCAGGCCCGGAATCCACACAGCAAGCCTTGATAGAGATTCCGGGGTCGCGCTTCCGCGCGCCCCGGGATGACAACCGTTACAGACCCAGCACGGCCTTGGTGATGATGTTGCGCTGAATCTCGTTCGAGCCTCCGTAGATGGAGACCTTGCGGTAGTTGAAGTAGCCCGGCGCAACTGTCGTCGCCCAGCTCGCCTCTTCATTGCTCTTGTCGTGCTCGTCCGCGTAAGGCAGCGCGAACGGTCCGGTAATTTCCAGCAGGAGTTCGGTGATGGTCTGCTGAATTTCCGAACCCTTGATCTTGAGGGTCGACGATGCCGGATCGGGCTTGCCCTTGCCGTTCTTGCTTTCGTTGGCGACCACGCGCATCTGCGTCAGTTCGAGCGCCTTCAGCTCGATTTCCACGGCCGCGAGCTTATCGCGGAAACGGGAATCCTGAATCAGCGGCTTCCCGTCCGACTCGACCTTGGAGGCGAGATCGCGGATGCGGCGGACACGCTCTTTCGACATGCCGACGCGCGCAATGTTGGTGCGCTCGTTGCCGAGCAGGAACTTGGCGTAGTCCCAGCCCTTGTTTTCCTGGCCGACGAGATTTTCGACCGGCACCTCGACGTCATCGAAGAACACTTCGTTGACCTCAAAGCCGCCATCGATGGTCTGGATCGGCCGCACGGTGACGCCGCGCGACTTCATGTCGAACAGGATGAACGAGATGCCTTCCTGCTTCTTCGCATCCGGGTTGGTGCGGCAGAGGCAGAAAATCCAGTCGGCGTGCTGGGCCAGCGTGGTCCAGGTCTTCTGTCCATTGATGACGTAAACATCACCCTTGCGCTTGGCGGTGGTCTTCAGCGAGGCAAGGTCTGAACCCGCGCCCGGCTCGGAGAAGCCCTGACACCACCAGTCGTCGAGATTGGCGATGCGCGGCAGGTAGTGCTTCTTCTGCTCTTCGTTGCCGAAGGTGTAGATCACCGGTCCGACCATGTTGACGCCGAACGGCAGCGGCGACGGCGCGGGCGCCGACTGCAACTCTTCGAGGAAGATATACTGCTGCACCGGCGACCAGCCCGTGCCGCCGTATTCCTTCGGCCAATGCGGCACCGCCCATCCCTTCTTGTTCAGGATGCGCTGCCAGGTGACCATGTCTTCCTTGCTGGTATGGCGGCCTTCCACCAGTTTCTGGCGGATGTCGGCGGGGAGACTCTCCTTGAAGAAGGCCCGCACTTCATCGCGAAACGCCAGTTCTTCCTTGCTGAAGCTGAGATCCATCGGACCCTCCTGTTCGGAATTTATCTTGGCTCACCTCCCTTTTCAGGGGAGGTGAAAGCTGTCGGATTTACTGCAGGATTTCGAACAGGCCGGCAGCGCCCTGACCGCCACCGATGCACATGGTGACGACGCCGTACTTCGCCTTGCGGCGGCGGCCTTCGATCAGGACGTGGCCGGCAAGACGTGCGCCGGTCATGCCGTACGGATGGCCGACCGCAACCGAACCGCCGCTGACATTGAGCTTCTCGGGGTCGATGCCGAGCTTGTCGCGGCAATAGATCACCTGCACGGCAAAGGCCTCGTTCAGTTCCCAGATGTCGATGTCATCAATCTTGAGGCCATGACGCTGGAGCAGACGCGGAATCGCGAACACCGGACCGATGCCCATTTCATCGGGCTCGCAGCCGGCGGCGACGAAGCCGCGGAAGATGCCGAGCGGCTTGAGGCCACGCTTGGCGGCTTCCTTGTCGCTCATGATCACGGTGGCGCTGGCGCCGTCCGACAGCTGGCTGGCGTTGCCCGCGGTGATGGAGCCGCCTTCGCGCACCGGCTTCAGGCTTGCGAGGCCTTCCGCGGTGGTGTCGGGACGCGGACCTTCATCCTGCGACAGGGTGATGTCCTTGTAGGAGACTTCCTTGGTGTTCTTGTCGACGACAGCCATCTTGGTGGTGATCGGCGCGATTTCGTCCTTGAAACGGCCGCCCTGCTGCGCGGCGGCGGTGCGGCGCTGGCTCTCCAGCGAGTATTCGTCCTGCTTCTCGCGCGAAATGCCGTAGCGCTTGGAGACGACTTCGGCGGTGTCGAGCATCGCCATGTAGACGTCGCCCTTGATCGCCTTCAGCGCGGGATCGACCGCATGGAACATGTTCATATGCTCGTTCTGCACGAGGCTGATCGACTCGCCGCCGCCGCCGACCGCGACCTGAACGCCGTCAAAGATCACCGAGCGCGCGGCGAGCGCGATGGCCTGCAGGCCCGAGGCGCACTGGCGGTCGATGGTGGTGCCGCCGACCGTCACCGGGAGACCCGCGCGCAGCGCGGCCTTGCGGGCAATGTTGCCAGCGGTGGCGCCCTGCTGCATGGCGGCGCCCATCACCACGTCCTCGATCTCCGCAGGATCGACACCGGCGCGCTTGACCGCCTGTTCGATGGCGTGGCCGAGCAGCGTCGCGCCTTCGGTGTTATTGAGCGCGCCGCGATAGGCCTTGCCGATCGGCGTGCGGGCGGTAGAAACGATAACGGCTTCGGTCATGAACGACCTCCTGTTGCAAGTTTTGGTTGTTGAGATTGGTTGCGTTGCTGGTTGCGTAATTCGTGGCGAGAGAGTTTTCCGACGCTGGTGCGCGGCAGTTCCTTCATGAACTCGACCGCGACCGGCAATTCGTGCTTGCCGAGCTTGCCGGCGAGGAACGCGCGCAGTTCCTCGATGGTGAACGGCTCGGCGCCCGCGCGCAGCGTCACGAACGCCTTGGACGCTTCGCCGCGATAATCGTCGGGAATGCCGATCACGATGACTTCCTGAACCGACGGGTGGGTGTAGATCGCCTGCTCGATCATCTGCGGATAGACGTTGAAGCCGCCGGAGATGATCATGTCCTTCTTGCGGTCGACCAGATAGAAATAGCCGTCGCTATCCATATAGCCAATGTCGCCCGTCAGGAAGCGGTCGCCGACTAAGGCCTCGGCGGTTTCCGCCTCGCGATTCCAGTAGCCCCTGGTGACATTCGGGCCGCGGATGCGGATTTCACCGGTTTCGCCGACCGGCATCACTTTTTTCGGATCGTCGAGCGAGACCACATCCATCTCGATGCCGGGCAGCATGAGGCCGATCGAACCGGGCTTCTCCGGGCCGTCCGGCGGATGGCCGGTGCCGGGTGAACAGGTCTCGGTCATGCCCCACCCGCTTTTCAGCGCGAGCTTGGTCTTGCGTTCAAACACCTTCGCCACTTCCACCGGCAACGGGGCGCCGCCCGAGCCGGCAAACGCCAGCGACGACAGGTCGCGCTTGTCGAGATCGGGCAGGCTGGCGATGGCGATCCACATGGTCGGCACGCCGGGGAACGCAGTGGCGCGTTTCACTTCGATGTCGCGCATCACGGCCTCAAGATCGAACCGCTGGTGCAGCGAGATCAGGTCGCCGTTCTTCAGCGTGCGCAGCAGGACGACGGTCAGCGCATAGATATGAAACAGCGGCAGCACGAGGATGACGCGCTCGGTGGTGTTGCGCTCGGCCTTCTGCTTCGCGCCCCACACGTCATAGATCGAGACCGCCGAGGTCAGATTGCCGTGGGTGAGCATCGCGCCCTTGGGCAAGCCGGTGGTGCCGCCGGTATATTGCAGCAGCGCGATGTCGTCGGCGCTGACCTCAGGCCACTTTGCGGGCGGCTGCGCGCCTTTGACGAAATCCTTGAACGTAACGATCGCCGGATTCGCCGGGATCGCAGCCCGCGGATTGCCGACATCGCCCCAGGTCTCGTCCTCGCAGACGATCAGCCTGTCGAGCAGTCCCTTCTCGAAGAATTTCAGCGCGGTGGGCAGCAGCGTCGCCAGGTTGCTGGTGACGAGGATGCGCGCGCCGGAATCCTTCAGCTTGTGGGTGAGCGCGATCTCGCCGTCGAGCGGTGAGAGATGCACCACGCGCGCACCGGCTTTCAGCGCGCCGAAGAAATTCACCGGATGATCCGGCGAGTTTCCCAGAAACAGTGCAATCGACGATCCCCTGCCATAACCGGCGCGGAGAAAGGCCGATGCGGCGACCTCCACCATTCCTTGCAGCTCAGTGAAGGAAATGGGCCGGTCGCGGAATTCGATCGCCGTGCGCGAACCGAAATCCGCGGCCGCCTTCGACAACAAATCCGGCAGCGTGCCGCGTGGGATCGGTGAATCCCAGCGCACGCCCTCCGGATAGTACTGTTCGCCGGGATGGGTCATGGACAGCGCATCCTGATTAACGAGACACTCTCAGCGCATCTGTTCCCTCCCCCCTTGCGGGGGAGGGTCAGGGAGGGGGGTGAGCTGCAGACATTGAAATCGCGATACCCCCACCCCCGACCCCTCCCCGCAAGGGGGAGGGGTGCAGAGGGAGGTTGCAGCTCGCTCGGTGATAACATCACGCGCCTTTGGCGAGGGACGCGAATGTCTTGCCTTCGTCTGCCAGACGCTTGAGCAGAGGTGTCGGCTCGAGCGACGGATCGTTGGTCTGCTTGGCGTAGAACGACAGGCGCTCCGCGATCGTCTTCAGACCGACCTGGTCGGCGTAGAACATCGGGCCGCCGCGATAGATCGGCCAGCCGTAGCCGTAGAGCCAGACCACATCGATGTCGCTCGGACGCGCCGCGATCTTCTCTTCAAGGATGCGCGCACCCTCGTTGATCATCGGATACATCAGGCGCTCGAGGATTTCCTGATCGTCGATCTGGCGGCGCTTGAGGCCGAGCTTGGCGGTGGTTTCCTCGATCAGCTTTTCGATTTCCGGATCCGGCAGCGGCGAGCGCGAGCCGGCTTCGTACTTGTAGTAGCCCTTGCCGGTCTTCTGACCGAAGCGTCCGGCTTCGCAGATCGCGTCGGCGATTTCCGACTTGATGCCGCGGTCCTGGCGCGAGCGCCAGCCGATATCGAGACCGGCGAGATCGCCCATCGCGAACGGGCCCATCGGCATGCCGAACTTGGTGAGCACGGCGTCGACCTGCTGCGGCAGCGCGCCTTCAAACAGGAACTTCTCGGCCTGCTTGCCGCGGGCGGCGAGCATGCGGTTACCGACGAAGCCGTCGCAGACGCCAACCACCACCGGCACCTTGGCGATGCGCTTGGCGACAGCCACCGCGGTCATCAGCGCGTCAGGCGCGGTCTTTTCGCCGCGCACGATCTCGCACAGCTTCATCACGTTCGCCGGCGAGAAGAAGTGCATGCCCAGCACGTCCTGCGGACGCTTGGTCATGGCGGCGATCTGGTTGATGTCGAGATACGAGGTGTTGGTGGCAAGAACAGCGCCTGGCTTGGCGAACTGGTCGAGCTTGCCGAACACGTCCTTCTTGATCGCCATGGTCTCGAACACGGCCTCGATGATGAGGTCAGCATCCTTGACGTTTTCGATGCCGACCACGCCCTTGATCAGGCCCATGCGCTTGGCCGGTGCGTCGGCAGGAATGCCGCCGCGTGCAGCGGTGGCTTCATAGTTTTTTTGCATGACACCGAGGCCGCGCTTGAGCTGCTCGTCGCCGGTCTCGATCAGGGTGACCGGAATGCCGGCATTGGCGAACGACATCGCGATACCGCCGCCCATGGTGCCGGCGCCGATGATGGCGACCTGCTTCACGTCACGCGGCTTGGTGCCTTCTGGCACACCAGATACCTTGGCCGCTTCACGCTCCGCGAAGAATGCATAGCGCTGCGCCTTCGACTGATCGCCGTTCATCAGCTTCATGAACAGGTCGCGCTCAGACTTGAGCGCCTGATCGAACGGCTGGTCGAGCGAGTGGCTGACAGCCTCGGCGGCGGCGAGCGGAGCTTCCAGACCGCGGTTGCGCTTATTTGCCGCAGCAGCCGCGTTGGTGAAGATCGACTTGTCCGCCTTGGCGGCAGCGAGCTTGGAATCGTCATCGCGCAGCTTGCGCAGCGGACGCTTCTCGGCGAGCACCTTGCGCGCGAAAGCTTCACCGCCGACTGCGGGCTCGCCCTCGACGACCTCGTCGATCAGGCCGTTCTTGAGCGCATCGGCCGCACCGATCGGATCGCCGCCGACAATCATCTTCACGGCAAGCTCGGGACCGACTGCGCGCGGCAGGCGCTGGGTGCCGCCGGCGCCCGGCAGCAGGCCGAGCTTCACTTCGGGAAGGCCGAGCTTTGCGTCCTTGGTGGCGACGCGGAAATGCGCGCCGAGCGCGAGTTCGAGGCCGCCACCAAGCGCGGTGCCGTGAATCGCGGCAACCACCGGCTTGGAGGAATTCTCGATCACCTCGATCACTTCATGAAGGCTGGGCGACTGCGGCGGCTTGCCGAACTCGGTGATGTCGGCGCCTGCGATAAAGGTGCGGCCGGCGCATGCAATGACAATCGCTTTGACCGATGCATCGGCTTCGGCGCTCTTCACGCCGTCGGCGATGCCCTTGCGCACCGCGGCGCTGAGCGCATTCACGGGAGGGCTGTTGACGATGACAATTGCAACCGCGTCGCGACGCTCAACCTTGACCACTTCGCTCACACAACTCTCCTTGCAGCGCTGTTTTTTGAATATTTCGCAGTGCGGAATTAAATTCCACATCTTGACACGGAGGGATATTTTGAAGCACGTCCTTTGTCAACGAAGACCACATATGCGGTTTGACGAATGAAACGCCCGCCGAAGAAATCTGCGACGGATCGCAGTTTTGTTATCGCGTTGTCGCGAGGGCTCGATGTGTTGCGCGCATTCCGTCCAAGCGATGGTCTTCTGGGAAACCAGGAAATCGCAGCGCGCACGAATTTGCCGAAGCCGACGATTTCGCGGCTCACCTACACGCTGACGAAACTCGGTTATCTCACGCCCGTTCCACGTTTCGAAAAGTACCAGCTTGCACCTGCCGCGATGGCGCTCGGATATTCCGCGCTCGCCAACATGGGCGTACGCCATGTGTCCGATCCGTATCGCGATCAGTTGATGCGCGAGACCGGAGGCGCGGTCGCCATCGGCGCGCGCGATCGTCTCAGCATGATCTACTTCGGACAGAGCCGCAGTGAGTTGACTGTCGGCGTGCTGCTCGATGTCGGCTCCAAGGTCCCGATTGCAACGACGGCGATGGGCCGCGCCTATCTGTGGGCGCTGCCGGAGGATGAGCGCGCCAACCTGATGCGCGAGATCAAGGAACACGCCGGCGCCAACTGGCCGAAGGTCCGCGAAGGCATCGAGCGCGCCGGCGAATGCGTTGCGAAGCACGGCTTCGCCATGTCCGCCGGTGAATGGCACAGCGACATCCATGCGGTCGGCGTTGCGCTGAAGCTGAACGATGGAACCGGTCCCTACGCCTTCAACTGCGGCGCGCCGGCCTTCAAATTCAGCGAAGTTCTATTAAAGAACGATATTGGCCCTCGCCTGGTTGCGATGGTAAGAAATATCGAGATCGCGATGACCGGCAGTGTCGGACGCGGTCCGCAAACCAAAGAAAATACGAGCATCAAAAAAATCAAAACAGCAGGGGGAAAAGTAACACGTGTTGCTGAGGGAATCCGCTAGCCGCCACCGTCGCGGTGGTATGCCAGATAACCTGGGCCTGGCGACACCGTACCGGCCCTGAAACTGGAATCCTTTCAAGTTCGAAAAAAGAACTTTGTTGGATTCTGTCCGGCGACAGTGCTAAGGGAAAACTCGAAATCGCGCCCGCCCACGGCGTTGCGCGCGGATCGCAAAACAAAGAAACTGCCGACACCAAGAAAATGAAACCGCCAGGAGGAAAAGTTGCACGTATTGAGGGGATCGGATAACCGCGCGCGTTGCGGTTACATGCAGGCGGGAACTTCCCGGCCTTGCGTGGACATCAACACATGATGCAGGCACAGGTTGCGCAGGGGAATGCCCCCTTGCTCGCGGTTCGCGACGTCTCTGTCGTGTTCGGCGGCATCATCGCGTTGAACGGTGTTTCGTTCGACATGAAGAAGGGCCAGATTCTCGGCCTGATCGGTCCGAACGGCGCCGGTAAAACGACGCTCTTCAATTGTCTCAGCAGGCTTTATCAGCCGAGCAAGGGCGAGATCCTGATGGAAGGCCAGAGCATTCTGGTCCACCAGCCGCAGAAGATCGCCGAGGTCGGCATCGGCCGCACGTTCCAGAACGTCGCGCTGTTTCCGCGCCTGACCGTGCGCGACAACATCCGCATCGGCGGACATTGCCGCACCAAGAGCGATTTCATCAGCGATGCGGTGAAACTGCCGTGGGTTCGCGAGGAAGAGCGCAAGCTCAACGCGAAGGTCCATGAAATCCTCGATTATCTCGACCTGCACGACGTCGCCGACCGCGAAGTCTCGGGTCTTCCGTTCGGCACGCAAAAGCGGGTCGAGCTTGGCCGCGCACTCGCCGCCGAGCCGAAGATCCTGCTGCTCGACGAGCCCGCGGGCGGCCTCAATCACGAGGAAGTCTACGTTCTCGGCGACCTGATCTGCCGTATCCGCGACCAGCGCAACATCACGGTTCTGCTCGTCGAACATCACATGGGATTGGTGATGAAGATCGCCGATCACGTCGTCGCACTGAATTTCGGCAAGAAGCTCGCTGAAGGCACCCCGTCTCAGGTGCAGTCCGACCCCGACGTCATCAAGGCCTATCTGGGGAGCAAGGACCAATGAGCACGATGCTGACAATCAGGGACCTGCGCGCCTATTACGGCCAGGTTCAGGCGCTGCACGGACTGGAATTCTCCCTCAACGAGGGCAGTGTCACCACACTCCTCGGCGCCAACGGCGCCGGCAAGACCACGACACTGCGGGCGATCTGCAACATGATCCGCTCCACCGGCAACATCGAGTTCGACGGCAAGTCGCTCGCCGGCGTGTCCACCGAGAACGTGGTGCGGCTCGGCATCGCCCATGTGCCGCAGGGCCGCGGCACCTTCACCAACATGACGGTCGAGGAAAACCTTCAGCTCGGCGCCATCTCGCGCAGCGGCAAGAAGGAGATCGAGAACGACATCGAGCAGATGTACGGATTCTTCCCCGTGCTCAAGCAGCGCCACACCCAGCAGGCGGGAACGCTGTCGGGCGGCGAACAGCAGATGCTCGCGGTCGCCCGCGCGCTGATGCTGCGTCCCCGGCTGATGCTGCTCGACGAGCCCTCGTTCGGTCTGGCGCCGCTCATCGTCCGCGACCTGTTCGGAATCCTCGGCCGCATCAACCGCGAGCACAAGGTGACGATCCTGGTGGTCGAACAGAACGCCCAGCTCGCGCTCGAACTGGCGGAACAGGCCTATGTGATCGAAACCGGACGCATCGTGATGTCGGGAAGCGCGAAGGAAATCGCGAACAACGAAGACATCCGCAAATCCTATCTCGGATACTGAGGACCAAGCCATGGAACTGTTTACCAACCAAGTCCTGGCTGGCATTGCCACAGGCGCGATCTACGCCTGCATGGCGCTGGCCGTGGTCATGATCTATCAGGCCATCGACCACCTGAACTTCGCCCAGGGCGAAATGGCGATGTTTTCCACCTTCATCGCCTGGCAGTTGATGCAGTGGGGCCTGTCGTTCTGGCCGGCCTTCCTGCTGACGCTGGTGATCTCGTTCATCGGCGGCATCGTCATCGAACGCGCGCTGTTCAAGCCGCTGACCAATGCGCCGGTGCTGGTGCATGTCGCCGGCTTCATCGCACTGTTCGCGATCCTCAACAGCGTCGCGGGCCTGACCTGGGACTTCACGATCAAGCAGTTCCCCTCGCCGTTCGGTTCGTCCGGCTTCCTGGGCAGCCAGCTGATCTCGACCCACCAGGCCGGCATGATCGGCGTCACGCTGGTCCTGCTTCTGCTGCTGTTCTTCTTCTTCCGCTTCACGCGCATCGGCCTTGCCATGCGGGCAGCAGCGTCGCTGCCTGAATCGGCACGTCTTGTCGGCATCAACACGAGCTGGATGATCGCGCTCGGCTGGGGCATGGCCTCCGCCATCGGCGCCATCGCCGGTCTGCTGATCGCGCCGGTGGTGTTCCTCGAACCCAACATGATGGGCGGCATCCTGCTGTACGGCTTCGCAGCCGCGGTGCTCGGCGGCCTCACCTCGCCGTTCGGCGCGGTGGTCGGCGGCTTCCTGGTCGGTGTCTTCGAGAATCTCGTCGGCACCTACATTCCGGGTGTCGGCAACGAACTGAAACTTCCGATCGCGCTGGCACTGATCATCGTCGTGCTTGTCATCAAACCGTCCGGTCTGTTCGGCCGCGCCATCGTTCAGCGAGTTTAATCATGAGCACCGTTCAGGACTCCGTTTCGCAAGCTCCAGCGGTCGCCGCGCCATCGAAGAAGTCGATGACGGTCGGCACCACCACGACCCTCGTGATGCTCGCGCTGCTGATCATCACGCCGCTGTTCGTGAAGAACTTCATCATCTTCCAGATGACGATGGTGCTGATCTACGCCATCGCCATCCTGGCCCTCAATCTGCTCACCGGCGGCAGCGGGCAGTTCTCGCTCGGCCAGAGCGCGTTCTACGCGGTCGGCGCCTATACCGCCGGCATTCTGATGGAGCATCTCGGCGTCAACTATGTGCTGACGATTCCCGCCGCGGGCCTCGTCTGCTTCATCTTCGGGTTCCTGTTCGGATTCCCGGCGTTGCGGCTCTCGGGCGTCTATCTCGCGCTCGCGACCTTCGCACTCGCTGTGGCCATGCCGCAGATCCTCAAGCTGAACGTATTCGAGCACTGGACCGGCGGCGTGCAGGGCCTCGTCATCACCAAGCCGGACGCCCCGTTCGGCCTCAAGATGTCGCAGGACATGTGGCTGTACTACTTCACGCTGTTCGTCTCGGGAATCATCTACCTCCTGGCCGTCAACCTGCTGCGAAGCCGGTCCGGACGCGCGCTGATGGCGATCCGCGACAATCCGATTGCCGCCTCGGCGATGGGCGTCGACCTGCCGCTGTACAAGACCCTGGCATTCGGCGTCTCCGCTGCGTTCACCGGCATCGCCGGAGCGCTCGGCGCCATCGTGGTGCAGTTCGTGGCTCCCGACAGCTTCACCATCCAGCTCGCAATCGCGATCTTCGTCGGCATGGTGGTCGGCGGCGTCGGCTGGCTGCCGGGATCGCTGGTCGGTTCCGCCTTCATCGTGTTCGTGCCCAACGTCGCGGAACACATCTCGAAGGGCCTGTCCGGCGCGGTGTTCGGCGTCTTCCTGTTCGCCGTCATCTTCCTGCTGCCCCACGGCGCCCGGCAGGTCGCCTACTACATCGAGGCTTTGTTCCGCAAAAAGAGCAAATCCTAAGGGTAGCCATAAGTTTGATTTAACGACGTTAAATCAGGCTTGTCGGCATCTGATTGTTTGCGCATGGTGCTTCCGGAAATCGGTTTCCGGACCAGGTGACAGGGGTCTGATTCAGTTCATCTGAATCAGACCCCTCATTTTAGCCTCTCGGGGTATAATGTCTTTCCGGAGCCGATTTCCGCTAGGCGGAATACCGCATCTCAGGGAGAGACTACGATGTTATCCAAACTCAAGCTCAACGTAGCGGCAGTGTCGGCCGTCGCCGCGCTCGCGATGACGAGCGGCCATGCGCTCGCGCAAAAAAAATACGACACCGGCGCGACCGATACTGAAATCAAGATCGGCAACATCATGCCCTACAGCGGCCCCGCGTCCGCGTATGGCGTCATCGGGAAGATGGAAGAAGCCTACTTCAAGATGATCAACGATCAGGGCGGCATCAATGGCCGCAAGATCACCTTCATCACCTATGACGACGGCTACAGCCCTCCGAAGGCGGTTGAGCAGGCGCGCAAGCTGGTCGAGAGCGACGAAGTCCTGCTCATCTTCGGACCGCTCGGCACGCCGTCGAATTCCGCGATCCAGAAGTACCTGAACGCCAAGAAGGTGCCGCAGCTGTTCGTGGCCACCGGCGCCACCAAGTTCGGCGAGCCGAAGGAATTCCCCTGGACCATGGGCTGGCAGCCGGCCTACCAGAGCGAAAGCCGCGTTTACGCCAAGCATCTGCTCGCGACCAAGCCGGACGCCAAGATCGCAATCCTCTACCAGAACGACGACTTCGGTAAGGACATGCTGAAGGGCCTGAAGGACGGTCTCGGCGCCAAGGCGTCGCAGATCATCGCCGAGGACAGCTATGAGGTGTCCGAGCCGACCATCGACTCGCACATCATCAAGCTGAAGGCCTCCGGCGCCGACGTGTTCGTCAGCTTCACCACGCCGAAGTTCGCCGCACAGGCGATCAAGAAGGTCGCCGAACTCGGCTGGAAGCCGATGTACATCCAGAGCAACGTCGGTGCATCGGTCGGCAGCGTGCTCAAGCCGGCCGGCTTCGAGAACGCGCAGGGCATCCTCTCGGCGGCCTACGCCAAGGACGGCGCGGACCCGCAGTGGGACAACGATGAAGGCATGAAGAAGTTTTACGCCTTCCTCGCCAAGTATGCCCCCGACATGAACAAGGCCGACGGCTCGGTCGTCTATGGCTACGGCCAGGCGCAGACGCTGGTTCAGGTGCTCAAGCAGGCCGGTGACAACCTGACCCGCGAGAACATCATGAAGCAGGCAGCAAACCTGAAGGACTTCGTCCCCGACACACTGCTGCCGGGCGTGAAGATCAACACCAGCCCCACCGACTTCTACCCGATCGACCAGCTGCAGATCATGCAGTTCAAGGGCGAGAAGTACGAGCTGCAGGGACCGATCATCACCGGCGGAATGGGCGGAAGTTAACCTTTCGCGCTGCGAAACAGACTGCCGCAAAAACGAGCCCTCCGCGACCCCGTCGCGGAGGGCTTTTCGTTGTGCGGGGCCTGCAAAGGGTATTGAATATTGCTGAGCCGCAAAGAGCTCAAAAATCAAAAACAGAACGAAGACACAAACACGATTCCAAGGAGGAACGTAATGTCAGCTATCTATTCGCGAATAGCGATCGCTTCGGCCGCCGTGGCCCTGCTCGCCGCGACAAGCACCGGCGCACTTGCCCAAAAGAAATACGATCCCGGCGCATCCGATACCGAAATCAAGATCGGCAATATCATGCCCTACAGCGGACCGGCCTCCGCCTACGGCGTCATCGGCAAGACCGAACAGGCCTACTTCAACAAGATCAATGCCGAGGGCGGCATCAACGGCCGCAAGATCAACTTCATCTCGTACGACGATGCCTACTCGCCGCCGAAGGCTGTCGAACAGGCGCGCAAGCTGGTCGAAAGCGATGAAGTCCTGCTGATCTTCAATTCGCTCGGCACGCCGTCGAATTCGGCGATCCAGAAATACATGAACTCAAAAAAGGTGCCGCAACTGTTCGTCGCCACCGGCGCGACCAAGTGGAACGACCCGAAGGAGTTTCCCTGGACCATGGGCTGGCAGCCCAGCTACCAGAGCGAAGGCCGCATCTACGCGAAGTACATGATGAAGGAAAAGCCAAACGGCAAGATCGGCATCCTCTATCAGAACGACGACTACGGGAAGGACTACCTCAAGGGCATCAAGGACGGTCTCGGCGCCAAGGCGGCTACGATGATCGTCGCCGAGGAACCCTATGAGACCAGCGTTCCGACCGTCGACTCGCAGATCGTCGCGCTCAAGTCGAAGGGTGTCGATATCTTCATCAGCATCACCACGCCGAAGTTCGCCGCCCAGTCGATCAAGAAGGTCGCCGAACTGCAGTGGAAGCCGATGTTCATCCTGAATAATGTCGGCGCCTCGACCGGCACCGTCATGAAACCCGCGGGCTTCGAGAACTCGCAGGGAATCATCTCAGCGGCTTACGCCAAGGATGCGACCGACCCGCAATGGAAGGACGATCCGGGGATCAAAAACTTCGATGCCTTCCTCGCCAAGTACTTCCCCGATGGCAACCGCGCCGACGGATCGGTGATGGTCGGTTACGATGTGGCGCAGACCCTGGTTCATGTTCTCAAGGCGTGCGGCGACAACCTCACCCGCGAAAACGTCATGAAGCAGGCGGCGAGCATCAAGAACCTGCAAATCGACGGCTTGTTGCCGGGCATCAAGATCAATACCAGCGCGACCAACTTCGCACCGATCAGCCAACTGCAACTGCAGAAGTTCGAGGGCGATCGATGGGTGCTGTTCGGCGATGTGATGAGCGGTGAGGTCGGCGGCTAGGACCTTCGCACTGCAAAAGGCAGATCTTAGTTGTTAATGCTCTGCCTCATATTCCGCCTGATGAAACATTGAGCCCTCTGCGACGCTATCGCAGGGGGCTTTTCGTTGAACGAACCGGCGAAACGGTATTGAATGACAGCGAGCCGCCAAGAGCTCTCGAAAGCCAAAAGAGCTTTCAAAAAAACGACCGAGGACACGAACAAAATCAGGGAGCAAATAATGTCCATGACGACGTCTCGACTTGCCACTGCTGCTGCGACCTTCGCTTTTGTCGCAGCGATGAGCAGCGGCGCACTGGCCCAAAAAAAATACGACCCCGGCGCAACCGACACCGAGATCAAGATCGGCAGCATCATGCCCTACAGCGGACCGGCTTCCGCCTACGGCATCATCGGCAAGACCCAGGCCGCCTACTTCAACAAGATCAACGCCGAAGGCGGCATCAACGGCCGCAAGATCAATTTCATCTCCTATGACGACGGCTATAGCCCGCCCAAGGCGGTGGAGCAGGCCCGCAAGCTGGTCGAGAGCGATGAAGTCCTGCTGATCTTCAACTCGCTCGGCACGCCGTCGAATTCGGCGATCCAGAAATACATGAACTCAAAAAAGGTGCCGCAACTGTTCGTCGCCACCGGCGCGACCAAGTGGAACGATCCGAAGAACTTTCCCTGGACCATGGGCTGGCAGCCCAACTACCAGAGCGAAGGCGTGATCTATGCGAAGTACCTGATGAAGGAGAAACCGGACGGCAAGATCGGCATTCTCTACCAGAACGACGACTTCGGAAAAGACGTGCTGAAGGGCCTGAAGGATGGTCTCGGCGCCAAGGGCGCGTCGATGATCGTGGCCGAAGAGCCTTACGAGACATCGGTGCCTACGGTGGACTCGCAGATCGTCGCGCTGAAATCGAAGGGCGCCGATGTGTTCGTCAGCATCACCACGCCGAAGTTCGGCGCGCAGTCGATCAAGAAAGTCGCCGAACTCGGATGGAAGCCGCTGTTCATCCTGAACAACGTCGCCTCCTCCACAGGATCGGTGATCAAGCCTGCCGGTTTTGAAAATGCGCAGGGCGTGATCTCGGCCACCTACGGCAAGGACCCGACCGATCCGCAGTGGAAAGACGATCCGGGCGTGAAGAACTTCGATGCGTTCCTTGCGAAGTATTTCCCCGAAGCCAACCGCGCCGACTCGTCGGTCGCGTACGGTTACAGCTCGGCGCAGACCATGGTGCATGTATTGAAGATGTGCGGCGACAATCTCACCCGCGAGAACGTCATGAAGCAGGCCGCCAGCATCAAGGACCTGCAACAGGAAATGGGCCTGCCGGGCATCAAGATCAACACCAGCCCGACTGACTTTGCTCCGATCGAGCAGTTGCAGATGATGAAGTTCAAGGGCGAGCGCTGGGAACTGTTCGGCCCGATCATCAGCGGCGAGATCGGCGGCTGACAATCAGCAGGAAAGGAGCCGGATTTCCAGCCCGGAAATCCGACTTCCCCGCTCCAGACAGGCACTTCTGAAAACATTTCCGCCCTCCGCAATAACCTTGCGGAGGGCCTTTTAACGTCCGGCCGATCATGTCATGTCTTTGAGTCCGTGTAGCGCCAAGCGATGACCTGATGACCGACAAACGCCCTTTGCTGCGTGCCATTTTCGACGCCGCTGTCGCCGCAGCCCATCCCGACCGGATACTTGCCGAGCACCTGCCGCCGCCGCCGCGCGGGCGGATTCTCTGTCTGGCCGCGGGCAAGGCCGCCGGTGCGTTGGCGCATGCTGCGGAACGGCACTATCTCGACGGCGGTCATATTGATCCGGCGCGGCTGTCGGGGCTTGCCACCACGCGCCATGGATACGGCATGCCCACCAAACGCATCGAGGTTGTCGAGGCGGGACATCCGGTTCCCGATGAAGCAGGCATGAAGGCCGCGGCGCGAACGCTCGAACTGGCCGAAGCGGCGGGCGAAGACGATCTCGTTCTGGTGCTGTTGTCCGGCGGCGGTTCGGCGAACTGGGTCGCACCGGCGGACGGAATTTCGTTCGCGCAGAAACAGGCGATGAACAAGAGCCTGCTCCGATCCGGCGCGCCGATCGGCGAGATGAACACTGTCCGGAAACATCTGTCGCGCATCAAGGGCGGCCGGCTCGCCCGCGCCGCCGCGCCCGCGCAGGTTCTGACCCTGGCGATCTCGGACGTGCCGTTCGACGATCCCGCAACCATTGCCTCGGGACCGACGGTGCCGGACACCACCACGCTGGCCGACGCGCGCGAGATCGTCGCCCGTTATCAAATCAAGGCGGACGACGCCGTGGCCGCGGCGCTGAACGATCCACACAACGAAAGCTGCAAGCCCGGCGACGCCGCGTTCGCGCGCGCGGACTTCAAAATCATCGCGCGGCCGCAGGAATCGCTGGATGCCGCGGTGGCTGTTGCGCGAAACGCCGGCTATGAGGTCGTTGCACTCGGCGCCGATCTTGAAGGCGAAGCGCGCGATGTCGCCGCCGCCCATGCGCAAATCGCGCTGAAGGCGCACGCAGAGGGCAGGAAGCTCGCGGTGCTGTCCGGCGGGGAACTCACGGTCACCGTGCGCGGCAACGGACGCGGCGGGCCCAACCAGGAATACGTGCTCGCACTTGCAAGCCTGTTCGCCGATAGGGCGGGCATTTGCGTGCTGGCCGGCGACACCGACGGCGCGGACGGCGGCGCCGGACATCCGACCGATCCGGCCGGTGCGATCCTCGATCAGCGCACCTTTGCAAAGATGCGCGAGCTCAAGCTCGATCCGAAGGCCTATCTCGCCAATAACGATGCGACAGCGTTCTTTGAGGCCACCGGCGATCTTCTCATGACCGGGCCCACGCTGACCAACGTCAACGACATCCGCATCATTCTGGTGGATCCGTAAGCCACCGGCGTCATTCCGGACAGACCGCGCAGTGGGCTGATCCGGAATCCAGATAGGTTCGTCGAACGGTCGTCGGTGGATTCCGGGCTCGCTCGCAAAAAGCTCGCGCCCCGGAATGACGACTTAAAACTCCTGTGCGATCTTGCCGAGCATCGCCAGCAGCAGATCGCGGTTCTCGTTGCCGAGCAGTTCACGAAGCCGCGCCTCGTGCCGGGTCTCGATCAGTTTGCGCGCCCGCGACAGAACCGCGCGGCCTTTGTCCGTCAGTTTTAGAATGTGCGAGCGGCGATCGCTGCTGGAGCGGACGCGGACACAGAGATCCCGGCTTTCCAGTTCATCCAGCAGGGCAACGAAATTCGGCCGCAGAATGCCGAGGGTCGAGGCGATCTCGGTCTGGTTTCGTCCGGGATTCGTGTCCACCAGCATCAGGACGGAAAATTGTGCCGGTGTCAGTTGCAGCGCCGCGACGCAGCCGATGAAGTCGTCGAAAATCCGAAGTTGTGCGCGCTTGAGCGAATAGCCGAGGAAATCCGACAGATCCCCTATCCGGATCGGGGCGACAGGAGATACCGTCCGCGTGCGCGCCGCGGCCGGGCGCTTTTTGGCTTTGGCGGCAGCGGTGCTCGCGGTCCTGGAAACAGCCATCGTGCGCTTCCTGTCGTCGGTCTGCTCTTGCTATAAGGGCGCCTCGATGTTCAAAGGCGGCCAAGTCTTGTGATTATACTCAATAATCGTTATGAAACATATCAAACAGCGACGGCGGAATTCAACCGCCGCTTTCGGTGCGCCGGGCGCTTCAACCCGTCTGCACACGACGCTTGAGGGGACGCCTTGGATAGCACGATCCTTCTGTTCCTGTTGCAGGACGGAATAACCAGCGGCGCGATCTACGCGCTGCTCGGGCTCGCGCTCGTTCTGGTGTTCGCCGTCACCCGCGTCATCCTGATCCCGCAGGGCGAATTCGTCACCTTCGGCGCGCTGACCTTTGCCGTGCTGGCCACGGGCAAGGTGCCCGGCACGACCCTGCTCGCACTCGGCATGGGCGTGGTTGCGTTCGCATTCGACATGATCGCCGGGCGCAGCACGATGAACGGACGCAGGTTCGTTCACTCACTGGCGCTGAACATCCTGCTGCCGCTCGCAATCTGGGGACTGGCCACGCTGCTCGCGGGCCGGCAGAACAATGTGATCGTCAACTTCCTGCTGTCGATCGTGATCGTCGCGCCGATCGGGCTTTATCTCTATCGCATCGCCTATCAGCCTATCGCCCATGCGTCCGTTCTGGTGCTGCTGATCGCATCGGTCGGCGTGCATCTCGCCTTGCAGGGGCTGGGTCTGGTGTTCTTCGGCCCTGAAGGCCTCCGCGCGCCGGCGATTGCCACCGCCGCCTTTACCATCGGCCCGCTGCGGTTCACCGGCCAGAGCATCGCCATCTACGCCATCACTATCCTCCTGATCGTCGGGCTGTGGCTGCTGTTCGGCTACACGCTTTACGGCAAGGCGCTGCGTGCCACCGCGGTCAATCGCCTCGGCGCCCGCATCGTCGGCATCCGCACCACGCTGTCGGGACAGGTCGCGTTCCTGCTCGCCGCCGTGATCGGCACGATCTCCGGCATCCTGATCGTGCCCATTACGACGATCTATTACGACACCGGATTCCTGATCGGCCTGAAAGGCTTCGTCGCCGCCATTATCGGCGGACTTGTCAGCTATCCCCTCACCGCCACCGCCGCGCTGGTGGTCGGCATCGTCGAGGCGTTCTCGTCGTTCTATGCCAGCAACTTCAAGGAGGTCATCGTCTTCACGTTGCTGCTTCCGGTCCTGATCCTTCGCTCGCTGGCGACGCCAGAGGTCG
This sequence comes from Afipia sp. GW822-FHT03D08, assembly GCF_058801645.1. Lineage (NCBI taxonomy): Bacteria > Pseudomonadati > Pseudomonadota > Alphaproteobacteria > Hyphomicrobiales > Nitrobacteraceae > Afipia > Afipia sp. GW822-FHT03D08. The sequence goes on along the minus strand of NZ_JBXANK010000003.1, from coordinate 261,734 downwards.
AAGAGGAAGGGGATTAGGCGATGACACAGCGTTGGGGCATGATCGTGTTCGCGCTGGTGATGGCGGTCATCCCGTTCATTCCCGGCATGCCGCCGTTCTGGATCGTGCTGCTCGACAATATCGGGCTGGCTGCACTGGTGGCGATGGGCCTTGTGCTGCTGACCGGCGTCGGCGGCCTCACCTCGTTCGGCCAGGCCGCGTTCTGCGGCTTTGGCGCTTACACCACCGCGATCCTCACCACATCTTACGGACTGTCGCCGTGGCTGACATTGCCGCTGTCGCTGATGGTCAGCGGCGTCGCGGCCGTCATTCTCGGCCTCATTACCGTGCGCCTGTCCGGCCACTACCTGCCGCTCGGCACCATCGCCTGGGGCATCAGCCTGTTCTACCTGTTCAGCAAGCTTGAGCTCGTCGGACGCAACGACGGCATTTCGGGCATTCCGCCGCTGGCCATCGGCGGATTGCAACTGACCGATCCCGGCAAGATCTATTTCGCGATCTGGTTCGCGGTGATCGTCTGCGCGCTGCTGACGGTGAACCTGCTCGACTCGCGAACCGGCCGCGCGATCCGCGCGCTGCGCCGCGGCCATATCGCCGCGGAAGCCTTCGGGGTGCAGACCGCGCGTGCCAAACTGCTGGTCTTCATCTATGCCGCCGTGCTCGCCGGTCTGTCCGGCTGGCTCTATGCGCATTTCCAGCGTGCGGTGAATCCGACGCCGTTCGGCCTGAACGCCGGCATCGAGTATCTGTTCATCGCGGTGGTCGGCGGCGCTGGTTACGTCTGGGGCGCAGTGCTTGGCGCAGGCATTGTCGTCGTGCTCAAGGAATTCCTGCAGAGCTTCCTGCCGGTGGTGTTTCACGGCTCGGCGCAACTCGAAACCGTGATTTTCGGCATTCTTCTCGTGGCACTGTTGCAGGTCGCGCCCGGCGGCATGTGGCCGCGCCTCGCCGCCCTGCTGAAACTCGACACCGCAAAACTTCCGGTACCAAAGGATGCAGCCACGCTGCCGCCGCGCAGCAAGGCGGTTCCGGCGTCGGAAACGCTGCTGGACATTCAGGCCGCGCGCAAACAGTTCGGCGGCGTGATCGCCGTCAACGACGTATCGTTCGACGTTCAGGCCCGCGAGATCGTGGCGCTGATCGGCCCCAACGGCGCAGGCAAGAGCACCACCTTCAATCTCATCACCGGCGTGCTGCGCTCGTCGGGCGGAACGATCTCCGTTCTCGGCCACAACGTCGACAACGCGCCGCCGCAGGACATCGCCAGGCTTGGCGTCGCCCGCACCTTCCAGCACGTCAAGCTGGTCCCGGACATGACCGTGCTGGAAAACGTCGCCATCGGCACTCATCTGCGCGGCCATGCCGGTGCGATCGCCAGCATGCTGCGGCTCGACCGCAGGGATGAAGCCGCGCTGCTCGCCGAAGCGGCAAAGCAGATCGCGCGGGTCGGCCTCGCCGACCAGATGCATCAGCTTGCGGGCAGCCTTTCGCTCGGCCAGCAACGCATCGTGGAAATCGCCCGCGCGCTGTGCGTCGATCCGATCCTGCTGCTGCTGGACGAGCCGGCCGCCGGTTTGCGCCACATGGAGAAACAGAAGCTGTCGGCGCTGCTGCGCCAGTTGCGCGCCGAGGGCATGTCGGTCCTCCTGGTCGAGCACGACATGGGCTTCGTGATGGATATCGCGGACCGCATCGTCGTGCTGGAATTCGGCACCAAGATCGCCGAGGGCACGCCAATGGCCATTCGCGCCAACCCCGATGTGATCAAGGCCTATCTGGGGACGGCATCATGACCAGGCTGCTGTCCGTCGAGAATGCGCACATCGCCTACGGCAAGGTCGAAGCCGTGCGGGGCGTCTCGCTCGACGTCAACGCCGACGAGATCGTGACCATTGTCGGCGCCAACGGCGCGGGCAAGACCACGCTGCTCAACGCCATCATGGGAATTCTGCCGCTCTCCGGTAGCGTGGTTTTCTCCGGCCAGCAGATCTCGCGCCTCGATATCGAGGACCGGGTCGCGGCAGGACTTTGCATCGTCCCCGAGCACCGCGAGCTGTTCGGCACCATGACGGTCGAGGAGAACCTGCAACTCGGCGGCTTCCGTGTGCCGCGCGCGAAGGCCGCCAGCGAAAAGGAGCGCGTCTTTGCGCTGTTCCCGCGCCTGAAGGAGCGCCGCACCCAGCTTGCGGGCACGCTCTCCGGCGGCGAGCAGCAGATGCTGGCGATGGGCCGCGCCCTGATGAGCCAGCCGCGACTGCTGATGCTGGACGAGCCCTCGCTCGGCCTCGCGCCGCTGATCGTTGCGGATATTTTCCGCACCATCGGCGAACTGCGGCAGGCTGGCGTCTCGGTGCTGCTGGTCGAACAGAACGCCCGCGCCGCGCTCGAGATCGCCGACCGCGCCTATGTGATGGAGCTTGGCGAATTCATCATGAGCGGCTCGGCGAAAGAGATCAGCGGCGACCAGCGCGTGGTGGCGAGCTATCTCGGCTTCCAGCACGGCGAAGAGAGCAGGCTGTAGCGCGGGAACGAGCTGTTCTCACCTCTCCCCACGGGGGAGAGGTCGCGAGCAAAGCGAGCGGGTGAGGGGGTTCGAATTTTCGATTGAGGATTTGGTACCCCCTCACCCCAACCCTCTCCCCGACGGGGAGAGGGAGTCCATTATCGCTTGATGCCGATGCCGGACCTTCGCGAAGACGACACCGTGTCTGTGGTGAAAGCCAAAACCATCTAACAATCTTCTCCGTTCTGGCTGATACTACCGTCCGCAACATCCTGGTGCGGGGGCACTTCGGTCATGGACGCGCGCTCACAGCGAAAGCTGCGTTTTTTAACGGCAATTCTCTCAACCGGCGCGCTTGGCGGAATCATCTTTGTTGTCGCCCGCGTCGGCTTTTCGCCGTCGCAACTTGCCATCGGCATCATTTACGGTGTTCTGATCAGCGGCGCGATCGGCACATTCGAGCTTCTCGCCTCGTCGGGGCCGCTGCGCGACTGGTTGGGAAGCCTGCCGCTCACTGCAAACCTTGCAATCCGCAGCGCGTTCTATGCCGCCGTGATCATTCCGGTGCAGTATTTCGATCTCGGCGTTCTGATCGCCGGCCTGACGCCGGATCCCAATCAGAATGTCTGGACGCCCATTATCTTCTCGGCCGTGTTTGCAATCGCGCTGAACCTGCTGTTCGCGATCAGCAACATCATCGGGCCGCGCGCCTTCCTCCATCTGGTCACCGGACGATACCACACACCGGTCGAGGAAAGCCGGTTCGTCCTGTTCGTCGACATTGCAGGCTCGACGGCTCTCGCCGAACGTCTCGGCGGCCTCGCAATCCATAGTTTTCTGGACAAGACGTTCCGGAGCCTGACCGGACCGATCATCGATAGCCGGGGCGAGGTGCTGAACTATGTCGGCGACGAGATCATCGTGACCTGGTCAGAAGCCTCGGGCGCGATCGATTGCCGGCCGCTGCGCTGCTTTCTGGCCATGCGCAACACCTTGCAAAAACTTCAAAGCCGTTTTGAGAAAGAATTCGGCGTCGCGCCGAGAATCCGCGGCAGCCTGCATTTCGGTCCGGTCATTGTCGGCGAAATCGGAGATATCAAGCGCGCCATTGTGTTCAACGGCGACGTGATGAACACCGCCGCCCGGCTGGAAGAGCTCAGCCGCAATGTGGACGGCGGCTTTGTCGCCTCGCGCGCAGCGATCGAGCAGTTTAAATCCCCTCTCCCGGCTCCGCTGCACGATCTCGGAGTCCGTGACATTCGCGGCAGGTCCGATGGACTGGCCGTGATGGGTCTTGGCTGAACAGGCATCAAATAACATGCCGGCATGGCAGACGTTTACACAGTCGACGACTTGGATGGCCGGGCCAACTCCCTCTTCCCGTTTACGGGGAGAAGGTCGGGGTGAGGGGCAAGTCCCGGATGATGATTAGCCCCTTACCCCGCTCGCTTTGCTTGCGACCTCTCCCCGTCAGAACGGGGAGAGGTGAAAACTACTTCACGACTTCATACTTGCCGTTCTTCACGGTGAGAATGAGACGCGAACGGTCGTCGGTGCCGAAGCGGTTGGTCTCGGTGAAGTTATAGACGCCCTGGCTGGCGGCGATTTCCTTCTCGGAGAGCAACGCCTTGCGGATCGCTTCGCGGAATTCCGGCGTGCCGGGCTTCGCCGTCTTCAACGCCACCGGCACGACACGCTTCAGAACCTCGAAAGCATCGTACATATGGCCCGCGAACTGGCTGCGGGTGTCGGCGCCGTACTTCTTTTCGTAGGCGGTGTTCAGCGCCATGCCGGGCTTTTTGGTCAGCGCGCTGTCCGGCTGGCCTTCCGGAGCCATCACCGGACCGGCGGCCATGATGACGCCTTCCGCCGAAGGACCAGCAATGCGGATGAAGTCCATCGCCGCCGCGCCGTGGGTCTGATAGATCAGGCCCTTATAGCCGCGCTCGCGCAGCGCTGACTGCGGCAGCGCCGCGCCGGTGCCCGATGCGCCGATCAGGATCGCGTCGGGATTGGCCGCAACCAGCTTCAGCACCTGGCCCGCCACCGACGTATCGGGGCGCGCATAGCGCTCTTCGGCAACAATAGTGATGCCGCCCATGGCGCCGGTCTGGGTCTTGAGATCGTTCAGCCAGAGATCGCCGTAGGAATCCGAGAAGCCGATATAGCCGACGGTCTTGATGTTGTTCTTCTTCATGTGCTCGTAGAGCACCTTGCCCATGATAGGAACCGGCTGCGGCATCACGGCGGTCCACTTCTCGCGGGCCGGCGTGATCGGAAGCGGCGCGAGGCTGAGCTGCGGTACGCCGACTTCGTTGGCGACCGTCGAAATCGCGATCGACGGCGGCGTGGTCGACGAACCGATCATGATGTCGGCGTTGGATTCGGTCACAAACCGGCGCGCGTTGGTGGTTGCCGCGGTCGGATCGCCGGCGTCGTCCAGCAGGATGGTCTTGATCTTGGCGCCGCCGATTTCGGTCGGGACGAATTCGAGCGCGTTCTTTTCAGGAATGCCGAGCGCAGCCGCAGGACCGGTGGTGCTGATGCTGATGCCGATGGTGATGTCCTGCGCGAGCACGGCGCCCGGCAAAGCCATCGCGGCGGCAAGAACCGCGGCGGTCCATGTGAAAGTCTTCATGTGATCCTCCCTTGAAAGTCTCTTTTGACGTTTCTGACAGTCGTTAATGATTGACCGGACGAACTATTTGCGGTGCACCATCCGGTTTCGATTGCCGCCATTCAGATAGAAGTTAGCGGCCATTTGCAATGCTTTCCGCATGTACATTGGTATGATGCGCCAGCCTTCGAACGGCCTTTTCGGATATTGTTATCTGGTATAATCAATTTTAGCGATGCGCAAACCATATTCGCGCGGCCAGGAGAGACACAGATTGCGGACACAGGTGGCCATCATCGGCGGAGGCCCGGCGGGTTTGCTGCTCGGACAGTTGCTGCACCGCTACGGCATCGACAACGTTATCTTCGAGCGCAAGGATCGCGACTACATCCTCGCGCGAATCCGGGCGGGCGTGCTCGAACAGGGCACCGTCGGCCTGCTGGAACAGGTCGGTGTCGCAGAGCGGCTGCACCATGATGGCCTGATCCATCACGGCATCGAACTGGCGTTCAACGGTGCGCGTCACCGCATCGATATGACGCAGGCCACCGGCAAGACGGTAACTGTCTACGGGCAAACCGAAGTCACCCGCGATCTGATGGATGCGCGGATCAAGGCCGGGCTCACCACTGTCTATGACGCCGGCGATGTGAGCCTGCATGACTTTGCGAGCGGCCAGCCGCGGGTGCGTTACGTCAAGGACGGCACCACCCACGAGATCGCGTGCGATTTCATCGCAGGCTGCGATGGTTTCCACGGCGTCAGCCGCCAGAGCGTCAGGCCGGACGCGCTGAAGCTGTTCGAACGGGTGTATCCGTTCGGCTGGCTCGGACTGCTGTCGGAAACGCCGCCGGTCTCGCCCGAACTGATCTACAACAACCATGAGCGCGGCTTTGCGCTGTGCTCGATGCGCTCGGCGCATCGCAGCCGCTACTATCTCCAATGCAAGCTCGACGACCATGTCGACAACTGGCCGGACGACAAGTTCTGGGAGGAGCTGAAGCGGCGGCTGGATCAGGAAGCGGTCGATCACCTGGTCACCGGACCGTCGATCGAAAAGAGCATCGCTCCCCTGAGGAGCTTCGTCGCCGAGCCGATGCGGTTCGGCCGGCTGTTCCTGGCCGGCGACGCCGCGCATATCGTGCCGCCGACCGGCGCCAAGGGACTGAACCTCGCCGCCAGCGACGTGCACTATCTCTCCATCGCCTTGCGCGAGTTCTACGCCGACAAATCCCCGGCGGGTATCGACGATTATTCGCGGCGCGCGCTGAGCCGGGTATGGAAGGCCGAGCGCTTCTCCTGGTGGATGACATCGATGCTGCATCGATTCCCCGGCACCGATGAATTCAGCTCGCGCATCCAGATCGCGGAGCTGAACTACCTGATCGAATCCGACGCCGCGAAGATGTCGCTTTCGGAAAACTATGTCGGCTTGCCGTACTAAACCTCGAGGCAAACACGATCAGCCCCCTCGCCCCGCTCTTGCGGGGAGAGGGTTGGGGTGAGGGGCACGCCTCAATGAAAGGAAGCCGCCCCTCACCCGGATCGCAAGAGCGATCCGACCTCTCCCCGTAAACGGGGAGAGGTGAAGTAACGCCGCCGTTGTTTCAAACATGCAGCGATACCGTGTTTCAAACTTGATTTCGAATGATCGCGCGCGACGCCGGCTTTATGATGCGAGCGAACCACATAGCACTCATTCGAAAGAGCTGAGATGACAACGCCAGAAACATCAGATGCCGCCGTCCCTGAAGGCTTCGCGCGCCATCCACGGCGCAGTCCGCTCACCGAGCCCTGGGAGCCGATCTATTTCAAGGCGACGCCGGAAGCCTACATTCTCGGGCTTCGCCTCGCCGAGGCACACACCAATTCACGCGGGCTGATCCATGGCGGGCTGATCGCGGCGCTTGCCGACAATGCGATGGGACTGAGTTGCAGCCTCAAGGCCGGCAATCTTCTCGGGCTGGTCACCATCAACCTCTCGGTCGATTATCTCGGGTCGGCGAATATCGGGCAGTGGCTTGAGATCGACACCAACTTCATGAAGATCGGCGGTTCGATCTGCTTCGCGCAATGCCTGGTCACGGCCGACGGGGAACCTTGCGCGCGCGCCAACGCAACCTTCAAGATTGCGCGGAAGAAATAGCGACCGTGATTGCGAGCCATGACACGGCTCTTCGCCGCTACTTCGTCCCGAACCGCCAGTCGGTCTGCGCGACCACGAGATCGATGAACGCGCGGACCTTCGCGGACAGCAGCCGCGAGGTCGGATACACCAGATGGATCGGCATCGGCGGAAGTTCGTATTTCGCCAGCACGATCTTGAGCCGTCCTGCCTTGAGCGATTCCGCCACCTGATAGGCCAGGACACTGATGAGGCCTCCGCCCTGCTCGGCATGGAGCACGGCAGCATCGGTGCTGTTGGTTGCAAAGCGCGACGTATTCGGCACGCGGATTTCGCGCCCGTCTTCGACAAAGCGCCACTCCACCAGCGCGCTGCTGCCCGAGAACTGGATCACCTCATGATCGGCGAGGTCAGACAGTTTCTGCGGCGTACCGCGCGCCTTGAGATAGCGCGGCGATGCCACCACAACCCGCCGCATGTCACCCACCGCACGCGCGATCACACTGGAATCCGCCAGATGGCCGATGCGCACGGCAAGGTCGATCCCTTCATCCACGAGACTGACCGTCCGGTCCGACAGCCGCAGTTCGGCGCTGACATCAGGATACTGTTTCAGATAGGCCGACATCACCGGGCCGACATGCAACCGTCCGAACATCAGCGGCGCTGAGACGATCAGCCGGCCCGATGGCTTGCTGCGTTCGGCCTGGACTGAACTTTCGGCCTCCTCAAGATCGCCGAGGATCCGCCGTGCCCGCTCCAGATAACGCGCACCGACATCGGTGAGCGTCACCGAGCGCGTGGTGCGCTGGAGCAGCCGCGCACCGAGATGATTTTCCAGACTCGCGATCAGGCGCGTCACCGCAGACGCCGACAGGCCAAGCTTGCGCGCAGCGGGAGCAAACCCCTCAAGGTCTGCCACAGAAACAAAGGCGCGCATGGCGTCGATCCTGTCCATGGCATTATTTCATATCGTGCAATTATGTACTGTCAATTCCATTAATTGTCCCGGAACAAGAAACAACACATCTTTCGCACGACGAACGGCAACGGGCCGGTTCGCCACGAAAAAGGATGATGTTGATGTCCCTGATCCCAACCCCCACCTCGATCGAAGCTGCCCCGGCGGAATCGCGCCCCCTGCTGGAGGCGGTGAACAAGCAGATCGGCAGAGTGCCGAACCTGTTTCGCCTTGTCGGCGTCAGTCCCGCCAGCCTGGAAGCCTACCTTGGCATGAACGGCGCGCTCGGCAAGGGCACACTCGATGTCAGAACGCGCGAGCGGATCGCCCTCGCTGTCGCAGAGATCAATGGCTGCGGCTACTGCCTGTCGGCGCATTCCTATTTCGGCAAGAATCTCGCCAAGCTGAGTGACGATGAGATTCTCGCCAACCGGGACGGCGGCTCGACCGACGTCAAGGCCGATGCCGCAGTGCGCTTTGCGGCGCAGTTGGCGAACGCGCGTGGTCAGGTCGGCGACGACGCCGTGCAGGCAGTCCGGCAAGCGGGTTACACCGATGCGCAGATCATCGAGATCATTGCCCATGTCGCGATCAACACATTCACGAACTACGTCAACGAGTCGCTGAAGACCGAGATCGACTTTCCTGTCGTGTCGCGCCGCGCCGCGGCCTAGTCTGCATAGAGGCCGCCGGGTGGGACTACGGCTCATCCGGCGGGCAATCGAACGCCGGCCCAATCAACGAGGTGTGAGATGACAACCACCCAGTCCTATTCGAGCGACGTTGCCTTTACGCCGGCCGTGAAAGCCATTCAGGCCCGCAAGGGATCGCGCGGCGGCTACGCGCATATGGAAGACGGCGGCGGCTTTCGCACCGAGATCGATGAAGCGCTGGCCGCCTTCATCGGCGAGCAGACGAGCTTTTTCCTGGCGACCGCGAATGCCGAGGGACAGCCGTATATCCAGCATCGCGGCGGCCCGGCGGGCTTCATCAGGATTCTCGACAAGACCACGCTGGCCTTCGCAGATTTTCGCGGCAACCGGCAGTACATCACGCAGGGGAATCTCAGCGAGAATCCGAAAGCCTATATTTTCCTGATCGATTACGTCAATCGCCGCCGGATCAAGATCTGGGGCGAGGCGCGGGTGGTCGAGGACGATCCAGCGCTGATCGCTACACTGATGCCGAAGGATTACAAGGCGAAGCCCGAGCAGGCGATCCTGTTCAATATCACCGCATGGGACAGCAACTGCCCGCAGCACATTCCGATGAAGTTCGACGCCGCCGACGTCGCGGCAGCGATTGCCGAGCGCGACGCGCGGATTTCGGAGCTTGAGGCGGAAGTAGCGCGGTTGAAGCAGAAATCGGCGAGTTAAAGCTCGTCATTGCGAGCGAAGCGAAGCAATCCACTCTTCAAAAAAGTATGGATTGCTTCGTCGCTTCACTCCTCGCAATGACGATTGGAGTTACGCCGCCATCAGCAACCGCTGCCAGGGATGCTCGGGATAGTAGCGCGCCATCATCCGGTCCACGTAGGCGACGAGATTGGAGAACTCCAGCGCGCGCTGGCGCAGCGGTGAATCGAAGAACGGCGTCATCAGGCCGGCCAGTGATGCAAAGGCCGTGGCGTCCGTACCGCATGGCTTGTCGCCCATCAGATAAGGCTTCCATCCGAGCAGCATCGACAGCGCGGAAAGCGTGCGGGCGCCGAGTTCGGTAATCTCGTCGGGCGTATGGCGTGCGAGACCCGCGATCCGCATGTTCTCCGCAACCCGGCCGAGCACATCCTCGCGGATCGCGTCGCGGAGGTGCTCAGGCGCGCCGTCGAAGAAATGCGCCGGTCCCTTGGCGAAATTGTCGGGGATCAGCCAGCGCGTATAGCCCGAAGCCCAGTTGAAATGATTCTCGATCATCCGCTCGATCGCCCAGGCTTCGGCGCGCTGGCGCTCGTCGAGCACCTCGTCGAAATCAAAACCGTGTTTCGCTTCCAGATGCAGACGGATGAAGGTGGAATCGGCGATCCGCTCCTCGGCGTCATCGATATAGGGCAGTTGCCCCTTCGGCGAGGTGTCCGGCATCGCCTGTTGCTTGACGTATTTCAGGCCGGCCATCTTGAGCTGGACCTCGGTCTTGGTGACGTAGGGGCTGATTTCCGGGAGGCCGAAACCGGGCCCGATGCCATAGAGGGTGATCATGGGGAGCATCCTTGCGCGTTGAAAAGATGCCCGTTTGTAGATACCCCCTGCTGCCACCATACTGTCAGCAGCAAGCGACCCAAGAGACCCATAAGAGACCCTAAATGAGGCGCGCCGACCGGCTGTTCCAGATCATCCAGGTGCTGCGGCGCACCCGCAAGCCGCTGACCGCCGAGGCGATTGCGAAGGAGCTGGAAACCTCGAAACGCACGATCTACCGCGATATCGCCACGCTCATTGGCCAGCGCGTACCGATCCGCGGCGAGGCCGGCACCGGCTATGTGCTGGAAAAAGGCTTCGACATGCCGCCGCTGATGCTGACGCCCGACGAGATCGAGGCCGCAGTCCTGGGCGCGCAATGGGTGGCCAGGCGGGCCGACCCGGTGCTGGCAAAGGCGGCGCAGGACCTGATCGCCAAGATCGTCGAGACGATACCCGAGCGGCTGCAACCGCTGGCGCTTGAGCCCGCCAGCCGGACGCCGCCGAAATGGGACGCGACGCCCGACAGCATCGATATGACGCAATTACGGGCGCATATCTACGCCAGCAAGAAAGTCCTGCTGCATTACCGCGACGAGCAGGGCCGGGAGAGCAAACGCACGGTCTGGCCGATTGCGGTCGGCTATCTGGAAACCGTGCGAATGCTGGCGGCGTGGTGCGAATTGCGAAGGGACTTTCGCAGCTTCCGGATCGACCGCATGACCGATGCCGTGTTTCTCGACGAAAAATATCCGGAGCGCCGCGCCGCCTTGCGGACGAAATGGATGAAGACCTTTGCGCTCCACAACAACATGCACGAACGCTGACATCATGACTGCAACCGACAATCCCTGCCAGAGCTGCGGAGCCTGTTGCTCGTATTCGAGCAACTGGCCACGCTTCACAGTGGAAGACGACGCCGCGCTCGATCTCATTCCCGAGAAGTTCGTCAACGACCGGCTGTCGGGCATGCGCTGCGACGGCGACCGGTGTTCGGCGCTGACCGGCAAGGTCGGAACCGCGACCGCCTGCGGGATCTATGATGTACGGCCCGAAGTCTGCCGCACCTGCATGCCGGGCGATCCCGAATGCGGCATGGCGCGCCGGCGGTTCGGACTGCCGGAAATCGCCGGTTCCATACCCGGCGATCAGTGATCCGGGAACCAAGTCGCATCGTCAGGCGTCAATACTGTCAGCACCTCTCAGAACGGGAGCAGGACGCCATGCGCGAAATGGAAATTCATGACTATGCGCGGCAACTGATGGAAGCGCACGGTCCTCGGGCCATTGCGGAGGCCGCACAACGGGCGACCGAGTGCGAGGCCGAAGGCAAGCTGGAGCAGGCCAGGGACTGGCGGCATGTCGAGGACGCGCTGAAGCTTATGCGCGGGCCGCATCAAAGCTGAAATGATTCAGACCGCAACCGGTTTGCGGACGACCATCGCTATCGTGGCTGCGCGGAAACGCAGCCGGCGAAAGTCGCTTACGCCGGCATCGCCGCAAGATCGCTTTCGTCGTCGATTTCGTCGGCGATCGGGGCGAACGTGCTGAGCGGCTTCGTCGAGAGCGTGATATTGCGGCGGTTGCCATAGGACGATGGCGACGGACCCGACGACGGCGCTTCCCGCGACATCGCGAACAGGGTCGAACCGACGATCCCGCCTTGCTCGACCAGATCGCGTTCCGAGCATGTCGCCGCGATCGCAAGGCTCATGCCGTGCAGATGGGCGCGCCGGTAGCAGAACAGAGCGAGCATCGCCCTGACATCCGCCGACACCGATTCCACAAGTTGAGGAAGACCGTGTTCACTGGCTCGGTAAAGGCTTCCGAGCATCTCGTCGCCGACCGGGCAGACGTCGTTCTCAAAGGCTTCGCGGCTGGACCACATTGAAAATCTCCCCAGCTACATGACCCGCCAGTATGGGCGGCTTGGCGGAAAAATCATGCGCCACTTCATTCCGGGAAGATGCAATGCAATTTCCTAACGCAAGGTTAACCACGCCCTCGTGTTCGTGCGCGCGTTCATTGAATGTTAGAGAGATGGAACCGGACCGCGCGCGCCGCGAATCAACCGGTGATTCGGCGGGGCACAGGAGACAGATCTGATGGACACCACAAGCAGACGCAGGCTTGCCGGACAATGCTTCTGCTGAGAGACGATCCTGCTATCGGTCCCACCGCATACATCTTCGTCGGCTCGAAGGCCTTGGTTCACCATCACCGACGACCTGCCGCAATACGACCAGCATCGGTGACAACGAAGGTCTAGACGCGCTTGTCCTTGATCCAGCTAGCGATGGCGCGGCCGATGGCCGGGCCGGAATCTTCCTGGATGAAATGGCTGCCGGGAACGGTGACCTCGGTCTGGTTCTTCCAGCCGCGGCAGAACTCCCGCACCTTGCCGATCAGGATCGCGCCCGGTTCGGCGTTGACGAACAGCTTCGGCAGATCGTTCTCCGCCATCCACTTGGCGTAGGCATCGACGATGGCGACCACATCGGCAGGTTCGCCGCCGATCGGAATCTGGCGCGGCCAGGTCAGCGTCGGCCAGCGGTCCTCGCGATTGAGAAACGGCTTGCGGTATACCGCCATCTCGGCGTCCGACAACTTGCGCAGCACCGAGCCGGGCAACACCCGCTCGATGAAAAGGTTGCGGTCGAGGATCATCTGCTCGCCCTTGTCGGAGCGGAAACCCTGAAACACCGGCGTCGCCGCCTCGCTCCACTCGTCCCAGCCGGCGACGGGCCGCACAATGCCTTCCATGTAGGCGATCCCGCGCACACGATCGCGATGGTGGTTGGCCCAGTCGAAGCCGAGCGCCGAGCCCCAGTCGTGAATCACCAGCAGAATTTTTTCGCTTCCGCCGATCACCGCGTCGATGAAAGCCCAAAGATGATCGCGGTGCGTGGTGAAGCGATAGGTATCCGGCTTCACATCGGGCAGCTTGTCGGAATCGCCCATGCCGATCAGATCCGGTGCAATCAGGCGGCCCTGCCCTTCGAGCTCGGGAATGACATCGCGCCAGAGATAGGACGAGGTCGGATTGCCATGCAGGAACAGGATCGGCTGGCCCTCGCCGCGCTCGTGATAGGCCATGCGGCGGGCAAGCACCTCAACGGTCTTCTTCGCAAGCGGCTGTTCGGTCATCGCGTTGTCCTCAGGCCAGGAGCTGATCGATCAAGGCCTGATCCTGATCGTAGACCCAGCATTCATGGAGTCGGTCGTCGAGAATCGAATACACCAGGAGCCGCTGCACGTCCGTGGTTTTCTCGTCATGGCTGAACTGCTCGCGCGCCAAAACCGGGCCGCGCTCCGGCGGACCTGCTCAGTGGCCGCCGCGTCATCGATTGCCCTCATGCCCGCCATAAACTCTCCGCTCTCCGCGCGTCCCCGCGAAAGCGGGGACCACCCTACATTTTTTTGGAGTGCTGGATTCCCGCTTGCGCGGGAATGAGCGGGTTAACATCCAGATCGATCTAGCCGATAAACGTCACTGCCTCCGGAATCGTCGCGCGGTTGGTGCGATAGCTGTTGGCGGGATGCGTTGTATCGGCATAGCCGAACGAAATGCCGCACACCACGCGGCGATCTTCCCCGACGCCGAGATGCTTGCGCACCACGTCGGCATGTCCGGCCAGCGCCGCCTGCGGAATCGTCGCGAGACCCGCAGCCTGTGCGGCGAGCATGAAATTGCCGACATAGCCGCCGCAGTCGATCGCGCCGTAGGTCCCGAGCGCTTCGTCGCTGGTGATGATGGCCACGTGCGGCGCGCCGAAGAAGCGGAAGTTTTCCAGCATCTGCTTGTTGTAGGCGGCCTTGTCGCCACGCGCGATACCGAGTGCATTATAAAGCTGGAAGCCGCTTTCGCGGCGGCGATCCAGATAGACGCCCCTGTATTCGCGCGGGAAGTCGAAATCCGTGACAGGCGGCGCGCGTTCGCTCGCCGCCTTGTACATCGCCTCGCCGAACGCCTTCACGGCATCGCCGGAGAAGATCGTCACCTGCCACGGCTGGCTGTTGCACCATGACGCGGTTTTCTGCGCGGCCGCCAGCACGCGCTCGATCGTCGCGCGCGGCACAGGGTCCGGCTTGAACGCGCGGCAGGAATACCGCGCAGCAAGGAGCTTCTCCACGACCTCGATGTCGCGGCTGTCCGGTTGTGCAAGCATGGCGCTCAGCGTCCCTTGGTCGGAATGGCGTTGAAAGGAACATCCTTGTCGACGCGGATGTCGCCCGGCAAGCCTAGCACCCGTTCGGCGATGATGTTGCGCAGGATTTCGTCGGTACCACCTGCTATGCGATCCGACGGCGAACGCAGCAGGATCGACTGGAACTGGCCGCCGACGGACGGGCTGTCCGCATCGGTCAGTGCGCCGGACGCGCCCTGAAGGTCCATCGCGAACATCGCAATGTCCTGCAGCATGGTGCCGGCCACGAGCTTGCCGATGGAATTTTCCGGGCCCGGACGCTCGCCGCGCGACAGCGCCGAGATCGAACGATAGCTGGTGTACTTGAGGCCGCTGGCCTTCACCGCCCAGTTCGCAAGCTTCGAGCGGACATTCTTGTCCTCGATCGCGGGACCGTCCTCCAGCATCAGATCGTTGCAGAACGCGAACAGCTCGGGGAAGCCGGTCGACTGCCGCGCACCGATCGACATGCGCTCGTTCATCAGCGTGGTCAGCGACACGTTCCAGCCGTCGCCGACCTTGCCGAGCCGCTGCGAGTCCGGGATCTTCACGTCGGTGAAGTAAACCTCGTTAAACTCCGACTGGCCGTTGGCCTGCTTGATCGGCTTGACCACGACGCCCGGCGATTTCATATCGAGCCAGAACATGGTCAGGCCCTTGTGCTTGGGCTGGGTCGGATCGGTGCGCGTGATGACGATGCCGTAGTCGGAGAAATGCGCGCCGGTGGTCCAGACCTTCTGGCCGTTGATGATCCAGTCGTCGCCCTTCTTTTCAGCGCGGGTGCGCAGACCGGCGACGTCGGAGCCGGCGGACGGTTCGGAGAACAACTGGCACCAGACATGTTCACCCGAGGCGAGCGGCGGCAGATACTTCTGCTTGTCGGCATCGCTGCCGAACGCCATCAACGTCGGGCCGCACATGCCCTGCCCGATCAGGAACACGCCCTCCAGCTTGCCGTAAAAGCCCTCTTCCTGCTGCCAGATCACGCGCTCGATCGGGGACGCGCCGCGTCCGCCGTATTCCTTTGGCCAGTGCAGGCAGGCCCAACCGGCTGCGGCCTTCTTTTTCTGCCACTTCTTGGATTCCTCCAGGATGTCGCGGTTCTTCAGCTTGATGCGGCCGACGGTCGGCTGCGACAGTTCGGCTTCCAGTTCCTTCGGTGCGTTGGCCTGTATCCAGGCGCGGGCTTCGGCACGGAACGCGGCTTCCTGCGGAGTGTCATCGAAATTCATGGAAATGATCCTTCTTAAGAAGCGTTGCGGAAGCGCAGGCGGTCGATCAACTGGTTCTCCCAGTACGACAGGCTTCCGAGCGACAGCGCGAGCACGTTGGCGCGCCGGTAATACAGGTGGCAGTCGAACTCCCAGGTGAAGCCCATGCCGCCGTGCACCTGGATGTTGTTCTTCGAGCAATGCTGGAACGCCTGCGTGGCGCTGATGCGGGCGGTTGCCGCGGCTTCCGGCAATTCCGCTGCGTCGGTCGAAAGCGCCCATGCGCCGTAGTAGCAATTGGAGCGCGCCAGCGTCGCCGAGACATACATGTCGGCAAGGATGTGCTTCACCGCCTGGAACGATCCGATCTGGCGGCCGAAGGCGATCCGGTCGAGCGCATAGTCGCGGCCCATTTCCAGCGCGCGGTCGGCGCCGCCGACCTGCTCGAACGCCATCAGCACGGCAGCGCGATCCAGCACGCGGGTCAGGATGCTCCAGCCCTCACTGGCCGCGCCGAGCGGCTCCGCCTTGGCGCGGTCGAACGTGATCGCGGCCTGGCCATGCGCCTGATCGAGATTGGCGAGCGCCTTGCGCGTCACGCCCTCGCCGTTCAGATCGACAATGAACAGTCCGATGTCAGTCTCGCGGCCGGTCGATCCGGTGCGCGCGGCGACGATCGCAAAATCCGCGATCGCGCCGTCCGCCACCGGCGTCTTGGTGCCCGAGACCGCACCCTGCGCGGCCGAGACCTTGATCGCCTTGTGCGACGGATTGCCGACGCCCTCGAACAGCGCCAGCGTGCCGATGGCTTCGCCCGAGGCGATCTTCGGCAACCACTTTGCCTTCTGTTCGGCGCTGCCCGCGAGCATGATGGCTTCGGCGGCAAGATAGATCGTGGACGAGAACGGCACCGGCGCCAGCGCGCGGCCCATTTCCTCGGCGATCACGCACAACTCAAGATGTCCCGCGCCTGCGCCGCCGAATTCCTCCGGAATCGCGACACCGAGAAAACCCATCTCCGCAAGGCCCTTCCACAGTTCCTTGTCGTAGGGCGCCTTGCCTTCCAGCACGGCACGCACCGCCTTCGGCGGCGAATGTTCCGCGAGATAGCGCCGCGCCTGATCGCGCAATTGCTTCTGGTCGTCCGAGAATTCAAAGTTCATGAGTTTCGCCTTTTCTCATTCATGTTCAGTCAACACATTCGTCATTGCGAGGAGCGAAGCGACGAAGCAATCCATCTTGTTATCTCCAAAAAAATGGATTGCTTCGCTTCGTTCGCAATGACGATTATCGATCCAGCATGATCACGTCCGGCCCCGGCTGGTCTGCATAAAGCTGTTCGACCAGCGCGGCGCGGCGTTCCAGGCCCGCGCGCTGGTTGATGTACCCCTTGTCCGTGAGTTCGTTGCCATCGATGGACGGCGGCTCGGCCATCATCATCGCGCGCACAATGCGGCGGCTGCTCGTGTTGTTGCACGCCTGGTTATGCGCCAGCAATCCGTCACGCAGATGTGCACGCACCTTGGGATGATTCACCACGGTATCCATCGACGCATTCATGTCCTCGATCAGCCTGCGGCAGGAATCGAGATTGGGCCATGCCAGCAGTCCAATGAAAGGACGATCCTGCCCCGCGACCAGCGCATCCTGAACAACCGGCGACGCAGCGGCGATCGCATCGGTGCGCAGCGCGCCGACAAGAACGAATGTTCCCGTGGTGAGCTTGAAGTCCTCGACCACGCGGCCCGAAAAAATCAGGCCCTGCGCCGGGTCCTGCGGATCGACGAACACGCCGGCATCGCCGATACAGTAAAAGCCTTCCTCGTCGAACGCCTTCTGCGTCAGTTCGGGCTGGCCGTAATATCCCGGCGTCACGTTGACGCCGCGCAGCCGCAATTCGTACTGCGCGCCACACGGCACCATCTTCAATTCGACACCAGGAAACGGCAGACCGATCAGGCCGACGCGCTCGGTGTCCCAATAGGTGCCGGTGGAGGTTGGCGCGGTCTCGGTCGAGCCCCAGCCGGTGTAGAACACAAAACGCTCGCCGGTGGTACGCACCGCGAGTGTCTGGAAGCGATCGTAGAGATCATCCGGGAGCCGCGCGCCGCCGTAGGCGAGCAATCCGAGATTCCTGAAGAACGAGCGGCACAGCGCATCGTCCTTTTCCATCACCGCCGCCAGCGCCGCGTAGCCGGCTGGCACGTTGGCATAATAGGTCGGCGAAATCTCACGCAGGTTGCGCAGGGTTTCCTCGAACTGGCCGGGCACCGGACGGCCATCGTCGATATACAGTGTGCCGCCTTCGGTCAGCGCCACATTGAACAGCGCATTCCCGCCCATGGTGTGGTTCCACGGCATCCAGTCGAGATAGACACCGTCCGGCGCATCGTCCGGACGCGGCCGCACCTGCATCATCATGCGGGCGTTGGCGCACATCATCTTCTGCGTGTTGATGACGGCCTTGGGCATGCCGGTGGAGCCCGACGTGAACAGCAGCTTGCCGACAGTGTCTGGCGTGATCTGCGCGATGGATTCGTCAACTGCCGATGTGACAGGTGTTGCAGCAAGATCCGCGTAGGCCACGCTTTTGATGTTCGCGGGCGCGCGATCGACGTGGATCACCGTGATGCCATCGAGATCGAGCGCGGCCAGCGCCTTCTCGAACATCGCGCCATCCTGCACCATCACCACCGCAGGCTTCACAAGGCCGAACAGGTATTTCAGCTTGGCGTGATCCTGGCTCATCAGCGAATAGGCAGGAGACACCGGCGCCGCCGGAATCCGCGCCTGCATCGCCGCCTGCGTCATCAGTGCGTGCTCGATGGAATTGCCGCTGAGGATCGCGACCGGACGCCCGGCAGGCAACTTCATGTCGAGCAGCGCCTGTGTCAGCGCATCGATGGTCCGCTTGGCGTCACCGTAGGAGACCTTGTGCCATTGCCGCTCGGGGCCCCGGCGCTGCGCCAGCCAGATGTGATCGGGCCGCGCAGCCGCCCACTTCGCCACCGAGGCCGGAATGTGCGGCTCATAGGGATCGAGCGGAAACCGGGACTTCAGGACGATCACGCCGTCGTCCCGACGCTCCACCGCGATGTCGCGCGGCAACCAGTCGATCTTCCGGAATGCGGGCTTCGACGGCACGGTGTCCGCGCCTGTCCCGGCCAGACTTGAAGTCACACTCGCGCTCATCGCAGCCTCTCCCTCAGAGAAACGGCGGGGGCATTCTTGTGATGCGCCCCTCGCCGGCCGATTACGCCTTGAACCATCAACCGTCATTGCGAGCGAAGCGAAGCAATCCAGAGAATGCTTCAACCAAAAAAGGAATGGATTGCTTCGTCGCTTACGCTCCTCGCAATGACGATGTGGCCCCTACCGCGGCGCCATGCGGATCGCGCCGTCGAGGCGGATCGTTTCGCCGTTCAGCATCGGGTTCTCGACAATCGCGACCGCGAGCTGCGCGTATTCGCTCGGATCGCCGAGACGCGCCGGATGCGGCACCTGCGCGCCGAGGCTCTTCTGTGCTTCTTCCGACAGGCCCATCAGCAGCGGCGTCAGGAACAGTCCCGGCGCGATGGTCATGACGCGGATGTTGAGCGAAGCAAGATCGCGCGCCACCGGCAGGGTCAGGCCGACGATGCCGCCCTTCGATGCTGAATAGGCCGCCTGGCCGATCTGGCCGTCAAAGGCGGCGACGCTGGCGGTGTTGATGCACACGCCGCGCTCCTCACCGATCGGCGGCGCGGTCTGCATGCGCTCGGCTACGAGACGAATGCAGTTGAAAGAGCCGATCAGGTTGACCTTGATGATGCGCGAGAAGTGATCGAGCGGATAGGCGCCGTTCTTGCCGACGGTCTTTACCGCGCCGCCGATGCCGGCGCAGTTCACCAGCACGCGGATGACGCCATGGGCGGCTTCGGCCTTCGCGATGGCTTCCTTGACCGGCGCTTCTTCGGAAACGTCACCGACCAGCGCGAGACCCTTGATCTCCTTGGCGACGGCTTCTGCGCCGTCCTTGTTCATGTCGATGACGGCGACCTTCGCGCCCTTCGCGGCCATCGCGCGCGCAGTTGCCGCGCCCAGACCCGAACCGCCGCCGGTGATGAGAACTGAAACATCCTTGAGCTGCATAAGTCGTTTTCCTCGTGTGACGGATTGTTAAGTCGTGATGACTTCAGGATGCTTTCGCCGCGGTCTTTTGCGACCACTGCGAAAGAATTTCGGCGGCATCGACCGGCGGCACCGCCGGCGATCCCTGAATGTTTGACGGTGTGCGCGAGAACCGCGGCGCGGGCGCGGGCTGCAAATGGCCATCGACGTTAACGAAGGTTTTGCGCGCGGCGAGATGCGGATGGGACGGCGCATCGAACAGTCCGCGCACAGCGGCCGCGCAGGCGTCCGAGCCTTCGAGAATCGCGGCCCACTCGTCGCGCGTTTTGGTCTTGAACAAAGCCGTCATCTTCTCGTGCAGATGCGGCCAGCCCTTGCGGTCCATCTGCGCGTCGTAACAATCCTCGCTGAGCCCCGCGAGCTTGCGCAGCTCCGCATAGAACTGCGGCTCCAGCGCGCCGATCGCCATGAAGCCGCCGTCCTTGCATTCATAAGTGCGATAGAACGGTGCGCCGCCATCGAGCAGATTGGTGCGCGGCTGATCGGTCCAGCGCCCGGTCGCCTTCATGCTGTGGAACATGGTCAGCATGCTGGAGACGCCGTCGCACATCGCAGCATCGACGACCTGACCCTTGCCCGACGCACGGGCTTCGATCACCCCTGCGAGCACACCGACCACGAGATACATCGCGCCGCCGCCGTAATCGCCGACGAGATTCAGCGGCGAGACGGTTTCACCGTTGGCGGCGCGGAAGGAATCGAGTGCACCGGTGATGGCGATGTAATTGATGTCATGACCCGCCGCCTGCGCCAGCGGGCCTTCCTGGCCCCAGCCCGTCATGCGGCCATAGACCAGTTTCGGATTGCGCTTCAGTACGACATCCGGCCCTAGACCGAGCCGCTCCATCACCTGCGGCCGAAAGCCTTCGATCAGCACATCCGCTGCGCCGATCAGATCCAGCGCCTTGGCAATGTCAGCCGGGTTCTTCAGATCCAGTTCGATGACACGGCGGCCGCGATTGACGAAATCGCGCACATCGCGCTTGCCCTGTCCGGGCCGCGCGATCGATACAACGTCCGCGCCCATGTCGGACAACAGCATCGATGCGAACGGACCCGGCCCGATGCCTGCGAATTCGATGACGCGCACACCGCGCAATGGTCCTGTTGCAGCCGAACGCTCCGTCATACGCTTCTCCCAAACTCAACGTCTTCTTGTTTATCGGCGCGCCCATTTTTGTTTCGAGGCCGGACGCGTCGCTCATTATTTTAATTGCTACCGTTCTATCACGCCTTGGTGACGGACGACTTCTCCGTGTCAAACGACATGGCAGCCCTGTCGGTCAGCAATCCACCGAGGAACAGCGTCGTCATATGCTTGATGTACTGTCGCCGCACTTCGTCGGAGATGCCAGTCGGCCCGAGAAACCGGGCATTCATCTGGCGGCCGTAGAACAGGTTGTCGCAGGCGCCGTTGAGGCTGATGTAGAACAGTGCCGGATCGACCTTGCGGAATTCGCCTGCCGCCACGCCATCGTCGAGCAGCTTGCGCACAAAGCCGAACAGCGGATCGATAAAGAAGCGATGAACTTCCTTTGAAGTCGCCTCGCTGCCCTGATGCAACAACAGATGAATCAGCCGGCTCAGATACGGCACGCGATAATAAGCGTTGATGATGCCGGCAATGTGCCGCCGCATCTTCTCCGTCGGAGAGATCGGCTGATCGAGCACGAAAGCGAGATTGGTCATTTCAGCGGCGGCATCGCGCGCCAGCAGCGCCAGCAGCAGACCGTCCTTGTTGCCGAAATGATATTTCACCAGCGCCGCGTTCACGCCGGACTTCTGCGCGATCTCGCTCAGCGACACCTCGGTCGAGTTCCGCTCGATCATCAGATCGCCGGCGGCCACCAGCAATTTCGCAGCGGTTGCATTCATCGGCGCGGTTTCCTTTTCGGGAACCTGCTTCGATGGCAGCCGGCGCGGCTTTTTGGCGGTCAGGGTCGGTGACATGCGCGGTCTCGGGACATGATGGACCACCAGCTAACCCGATGATCGGGCCGCGCTCAAGAGTTAATTGACCGATTGACTAAATCCCGCGCCGCGCCTTTAATCCCGCCCAACCGAAAACAATCCATCAGGGAGCACCACCATGGCTGAAGCCTATATCGTCGCCACCGCCCGCACCGCAGGGGGACGCAAGGGAGGCCGCCTTGCCGGCTGGCATCCGGTCGATCTCGCAGCTTCGGTGCTGGATTCACTGGTGGACCGCACCGGCGTCGATCCGGCCCAGATCGAAGACGTTATTATGGGCTGCGTGATGCAGGCCGGCGAACAGTCGAACAACGTCGCCCGCAACGCGGTGATGGCGTCCAAGCTCCCGGAAAGCGTGCCCGGCACCTCGGTGGATCGCCAGTGCGGTTCGTCGCAGCAGGCGCTCCACTTCGCGGCGCAGGCGGTGATGGCCGGCTCGATGGACATCGTGATCGCCGCGGGCGTCGAGGGCATGACCCGCGTGCCGATGGGACTTCCGGCAACGCTGGCCGCCAAGAACGGCTTCGGCAATTATTACAGCCCGAACATCCAGCAGAAATATCCGAACATCCAGTTCAGCCAGTTCACCGGCGCTGAAATGATGGCGGAGAAGTATGGTCTGGCGAAGGAAGAGCTCGACCAGTATTCCTACCAGAGTCACCAGAAGGCAATTGCCGCCACGCAGGCCGGGGCGTTCAAGGACGAGATCGTTCCGCTCAAGTTCACGCGCGAAGACGGCTCCAGCGACATCCACAACATCGACGAAGGCATCCGCTTCGATGCGACCATCGAAGGCATCCGCGGCGTCAAGACCATTGCGGAGGGCGGCAAGCTCACCGCCGCCAGCGCCAGCCAGATCTGCGACGGTGCGTCGGGCGTCATGGTGGTGAACGAGCGCGGCCTCAAGGCGCTCGGTATCGCGCCGCTGGCGCGCATTCATCACATGACCATGATCGGCGGCGATCCCGTCATCATGCTGGAAGCGCCCCTGCCTGCGACGCACCGCGCGCTCAAAAAGGCCGGCATGAAGATCGACGATATCGATCTGTTCGAGGTCAACGAAGCCTTCGCTTCGGTGCCGACCGCATGGCTCAAGGACACCGGCGCCGATCCGGCCAAGCTCAACGTCAACGGCGGCGCGATCGCGCTCGGCCATCCGCTCGGCGGCTCCGGCACCAAGCTGATGACCACGCTGGTCAATGCGCTCAGGCAGCGCAACAAGCGCTACGGCCTTCAGACCATGTGCGAAGGCGGCGGCATGGCCAACGTGACCATCGTCGAGCGTCTGTAAAAAAGATGAACCGGTCGTCCCCGCGAAGGCGGGGACCCACCTGCCGATCAATTGTTTCGGCCCGAAGCTACATCGGGCGATTTCATTCCCTTCAGGAGTTATGAATCCCCGCTTTCGCGGGGATGACCGGAAATTCTATCGCCAAGAGCGGACCAATCCGCCGGTGTCTTTGAGGAAACGCCCAGGGAGCGCCATGTCTCATCCATCGATTCACGCCCAGTCGACGCCAGACAAGATCGCCTACCAGATGGCGAGGAGCGGCGAAGCCGTCACCTATCGCGAACTCGACCGCCGCTCCAATCAGGGCGCGCAACTGTTCCGCTCTCTCGGCCTGAAGAAGGGCGATCACATCGCGCTTCTGATGGAAAACAACATCGCATTCATGGAAATCTGCTGGGCGGCGCAGCGCAGCGGGCTCTATTACACCGCGATCAGCCGTTACCTTACCGCCGACGAGATCGCCTATATCGTCAAGGATTGCGGCGCCAGGGTCGTCATCACCACGCCGAAGTGCGTCGAGTCCGTCGCGCCGCTGGTGACCAAAGCGGCTGACGCGCCGGTGTTCTTTATTGTGGGCGGCTCGCATCCCGGATTTCGCTCGTGGGAGGATGCACTGGCGACACAGCCGGCCACGCCGATCGCCGATGAGGCCGCCGGTTACGACATGCTGTATTCGTCCGGCACCACCGGACGGCCAAAGGGCATCAAGCGCCCGCTGACCGAACCATCCATCCTCGTGCCCAATCCGCTGCTCAAGCTGCTGTGTTCGACCATGTGCGGCATGAACGAGACCAGCGTGTATCTGTCGCCTGCGCCGCTCTATCATGCGGCTCCGCTGCGCTTCAACATGATGTGCGGCGCGCTTGGCGGCACCTCGATCATCATGGAGTCGTTCGACGCCGAGGAATTTCTGCGGCTGGTCGAGAAGCACAAGGTGACGCAGTCGCAACTGGTGCCGACCATGTTCGTGCGCATGCTCAAGCTGCCGGACGATGTCCGCGCCAAATACGATATATCGACATTGAAAGGCGCGGTGCACGCCGCCGCCCCGTGCCCCGCCGATGTCAAGGCGAAGATGATCGACTGGTGGGGCCCGATCCTGATCGAGTATTACGCCGGCTCCGAAGGCAACGGCGTCACGGTGTCCACGTCGAAAGACTGGCTGACGCATCGCGGCACCGTCGGCCGCGCCGTGGTTGGCGAGGTGAAAATTCTCGACGATGATGGCGCTGAACTGCCGGTCGGCGAAACCGGCACGGTGTATTTCGCCGGCGGACCCCAGTTCGCCTACCACAACGACACCGACAAGACGCAGCGCGCCTACAACGACCGCGGCTGGTCCACGCTCGGCGATGTCGGCTATCTGGACAACGACGGCTTTCTCTACCTCACCGACCGCAAGGCCTACATGATCATTTCCGGCGGCGTGAATATCTACCCGCAGGAAACCGAGGACGCGCTGATCTCACATCCGGCGGTTGCGGATGTCGCGGTGTTTGGCGTCCCGAACGAGGAAATGGGCGAAGAGGTCAAGGCCGTGGTGCAGCCGCACGACATGTCGCGCGCGGGCAAGGAGCTTGAAGCTGAGCTGATTTCGTTTTGCCGCCAGCATCTGTCACCGATCAAGTGTCCGAAGAGCGTGGATTTCGAAGCCGAACTGCCGCGCACGCCCACCGGCAAGCTGGTGAAGCGGCATCTGCGCGACAAGTACTGGGCGAAGGTGAAAAAGACGCCGGCTCAGGCGTGAGAAGCATTCGCCACCTGCCGCCACCGTCATTGCCGGGCCTGACCCGGCAATCCATCTTAACGAGGTTCCTTGAAGAGAATGGATGCGCGGGTCAAGCCCGCGCATGACGTTCAACGCA
This sequence comes from Afipia sp. GW822-FHT03D08, assembly GCF_058801645.1. Lineage (NCBI taxonomy): Bacteria > Pseudomonadati > Pseudomonadota > Alphaproteobacteria > Hyphomicrobiales > Nitrobacteraceae > Afipia > Afipia sp. GW822-FHT03D08. Next base: position 236,659 of record NZ_JBXANK010000003.1, on the reverse strand, counting down.
TGGAAACAACTTCGGCTCAGTCTTCCTTCAGCCACTGCTCGACGAGCATGACGTCCGGCGGCTGAAGATACTTGGTCGTCCACATGTCGACGGACCACTCGATCCGGCTTTCCTTCTCGACAATCACCGCGGTGTTGTGGGGCAACTGCATCGTGAAAAGGTTGCCGCGATAGCGCGGATTGCCGACCGTGTGATGCTTGAACAGACCCCATTCCTGCAGAACCAGCAGCAAACTCGAGACATTACGGGTGGAGTCCCAGCAATCGTAATTGTTCGCATCGGCACGGTTGCGGATATCCGCGCGCGCCACGCGGGTCGACGTGCCGATCTCAGGTCCCATCCGCTTGTCGAACCAGACCACCGCCTTCTGAATCGCGGCACGTTCGGCTGCGGCATTCGCCTTGCCGGACGCCAGGATCTGCGCAAGCGCTTTCCTGTCGGCAGCCGAGAAATCGAGGATCGCGCGGCGGCGGCAGACGAAGCCGTAACACACCGTCATTTCCGACGCCGACGGCGGATTGATCGACACCGAAGTATAGAGTTCGTTTTGCTGCGGACTGAGCTGCATGGCAGACGCAGGCGACATCGCGGACATGAATCCAAGTGCTGCTGCGATTGCGATGGCCGGGAAAATCGGTTTGAACAACGCGGAAACCCTGACAGTTAGGCCAGCAGAACTATGGCGGATTTCGCGCGCAATCAACAGCCGTCTCGCCGCCGCGCCCGCAATCGCAACAACGTGAGGCGGTTCCGTCACACCGGCAGCGGAGCATCGCGCTTCACTTCTTCCATCACGGCGTAAGTTCGCGTTTCACGCACGCCGGGCAGCGCGAGCAGCGTCTCACCGAGGAACCGCCGGTAAGCCGTCATGTCGGCAAGACGCGCCTTCACGAGATAGTCGAACCCCCCCGCCACCATGTGACACTCGAGCACTTCCGGTGCGAGTTTTACGGCTTCTGCGAACCGCTCGAACACATCAGGCGTGGTTTTGTCGAGCAGCACCTCAACGAACACCAATAGCCCGAGCCCGAGCCGATGCGGATTGAGCCGCGCACCGTAACCCTCAATGAAGCCGTCGCGTTGCAGCCGCTTCAACCGCTCGCCAATGGAGGTCGGCGACAGGCCGATGCGCTCCGCCAGTTCGACATTAGCAATGCGCCCGTCAGACTGCAGGATTTCGAGGATTTTCCGGTCGATCTTATCTGTTTCGCTCATTTATTCGGAATTTTCTGCTATTTTCCGTATTTTATAAGCTAAAACTCTGAATTTGTCTATCGAACCACGGCAGGTGTTGGATGTAGGATTTGGCAGCCCAAGAGGATGCCATGCTCGACACTCCTGGCCCCGGCCAACTCTTTTCAGCACCCTATGCGCCCGACGACAGCGAGATCGCTGCGCGCCTGCTCGCGATGCCGCCATTGTCCGCCGAAGAGAACGCCCGCATCGACCGCACCGCCACGCGTCTGATCGAGGCCGTGCGTGCCGAAGATGGCGGCTTTGGCGGCGTCGAAGACATGCTGCGCGAATTCGCGTTGTCGACCAAGGAAGGCCTTGCGCTGATGGTGATGGCGGAGGCGCTGCTGCGCGTCCCCGACGCCGCCACCGCGGACCGCTTCATCGAGGACAAACTTGGTCAGGGCGACTTCGCGCATCACCGCACAAAGTCCAGCGCACTGCTGGTCAATGCATCGGCGTGGGCGCTCGGCCTGTCCGCGCGGGTGATCCAGCCCGGCGAGACGCCGCTTGGCACCGTCGGGCTGATCGCCAAGCGGATCGGCCTTCCCGCGGTGCGCACCGCGACCCGGCAGGCGATGCGGCTGATGGGCAATCATTTCGTGCTGGGTGAAACCATCGATGCCGCGCTCGCACGCGCGGCGGATGACGATGGTCCCACCCATCATCATCGCTATTCCTTCGACATGCTCGGCGAAGGCGCGCGAACCGCAGCCGACGCCGCGCGCTATTTCGAATCCTATGCCGCAGCCATCGAGGCCATCGGCCGCACGGCGGGAAACAACCCTCACCCGGACCGTCCCGGAATCTCCGTGAAGCTATCGGCGCTGCATCCGCGCTACGAGGCGCTCAGCCGCACGCGGGTGATGGCCGAACTGGTGCCGCTTGCGCTCGATCTCGCGCGCCGCGCCATGGCGCACCACATGAACTTCACCATCGACGCTGAGGAAGCCGACCGGCTCGAACTGTCGCTGGATGTGATCGGCGCGGTGTTTGCGGATCCTTCGCTCACAGGCTGGGAGGGATTCGGGCTCGCCGTGCAGGCCTATCAGAAACGCGCCGAGGCGGTCATCGATCACGTCCATTCGCTCGCCGAGCGCCACGACCGCCGCATGATGCTGCGCCTTGTCAAAGGCGCCTATTGGGACACCGAGGTGAAGCGCGCGCAGGAACGCGGGCTGGACGGCTATCCGGTCTTCACCCGCAAGGCGATGACCGACCTGAACTACATCGCCTGCGCGCGAAAGCTGCTCGGCTTGCGCCCCCGCATCTTTCCGCAGTTCGCCACCCACAACGCGCTCTCGGTCGCAACCATTTCCGAACTCGCAGGCGATGATACCAGCTTCGAGTTTCAGCGGCTGCACGGCATGGGTGACGCTCTCTATGCACAGCTTCATGCCGACAAGCCGGACCTCGCATGCCGCATCTATGCGCCGGTCGGCAGCCATCGCGACCTGCTGGCCTATCTGGTGCGGCGGCTCCTGGAGAACGGCGCCAATTCATCCTTCGTCGCACAGGCGGCGAACGACAGCATTCCCGTCGCGGCGCTGCTGGAACGGCCCGAACAGATTATCGCAGCGCCCGATCAGGCCCGCAACGCACGCCTGCCGTTGCCGCCTGAACTGTATCTGCCGCGGATCAACTCGAAAGGCATCGAGTTCGGAGAGCGCGCTGCACTGGACGCATTGCTGACATCGGTTGACGATGCAGTGAGACCTTCAAACAGCGTCAAGGAGGCGAGCGAGGACGACGCCGCGATCGCTGTTGCACTGGCGCGCACCGGCTTCGCCTTCTGGAGCCGTACGACCGCCGACACCCGGGCCATAGCACTGGAGCGCGCCGCGAATCTTCTCGAGCAGCGGATGCCGCACTTCATCGCATTGCTGCAAACCGAAGGCGGCAAGACCATCGACGATGCCGTCTCGGAGGTGCGCGAGGCGATCGACTTCTGCCGCTACTATGCCATCGAGGGCCGCAGGCTGTTCGGCGACGGCCTGCCGCTTCCCGGCCCCACCGGCGAGAGCAATACGCTGCGACTGCGCGGACGCGGCGTCATGGTCGCGATCTCGCCGTGGAATTTTCCGCTGGCGATTTTTCTGGGCCAGATCGCCGCCTGCCTGATGGCGGGCAACGCAGTCGTCGCCAAGCCCGCTGAACAGACGCCGCGCATTGCCGCGGAAGCCGTGGCGCTGCTGCATGAAGCAGGAATTCCGGATTCGGCGCTCCATCTCGTGCAGGGCGACGGCAAGATCGGCGCGGCGCTGGTCGCGCATGACAACATCGCCGGCGTCGTCTTCACCGGGTCCACCGATGTGGCGCGCTCGATCAACCGCACCCTCGCCGCGAAAGACGGCCCGATCGTGCCGCTGATCGCCGAGACCGGCGGTATCAACGCCATGATCGTCGACGCGACCGCGCTGCCCGAACAGGTCGCCGACGACGTGGTGAGATCGGCCTTCAGGTCGGCCGGCCAGCGCTGTTCGGCCTTGCGGCTGTTGTTCGTGCAGGACGATGTCGCGGACCGCATGATCGAAATCATCGCCGGCGCCGCAGCGGAACTGAAAGTCGGCGATCCACGTGATCCGGCAATCCAGGTCGGGCCGGTGATCGACGCCGAGGCGAGGGAACGTCTCGATGCGCATATCGCGCGGATGAAAGCCACCGCGCGGGTTCATTTCGCGGGCGAAGCGCCGGCATCGGGCAACTTCGTCGCCCCGCATATCTTCGAACTGGAGAACGCGGAGCAACTCACGGAGGAAGTGTTCGGTCCGATCCTGCATGTGGTGCGCTACAAGGCGGCGGATTTCGAGCATGTGCTGCAATCGATCGCCACCAGCGGCTATGGCCTGACGCTCGGCATCCATTCGCGCATCGACGACACCGTCGACACCACGATCGAGCGGCTCGCGGTGGGCAACGTCTACGTCAACCGCAACATGATCGGCGCGGTGGTCGGCGTGCAGCCGTTCGGCGGACACGGATTGTCAGGAACGGGACCAAAGGCCGGCGGGCCGCATTATCTTCCACGCCTCGCCACCGAGCAGACGGTGACGATCAACACCGCGGCCGCAGGCGGCAATGTCGGGCTGATGACGGAGGAGTGAGCCGCAGACGCCCCTATTCGTCATTGCGAGCGAAGCGAAGCAATCCATCCTTGAATCATGGATTGCTTCGTCGCTTCGCTCCTCGCAATGACGCCATGCGATACTACAGCACCACCGGCTTGTCGGGCAGTTCGTTGCGATGTGCGTCGCTGGCCGGAAAATGCTTCGCCAAAACCTTCGTCACGGCTGCAATGCCTTTCAGCACGCCGCCCTCGAAATTCTTGGCGCGGAATTCGGTTTCCATCAGGCGGCAGATCTTCTCCCATTCCGCCTGGGTAACTTTGTCATTGAAGCCGCGATCGGCGACGATCTCGACATCGCGGTCTGCGAGCAGCAGATAAATCAGCACGCCGTTGCTTTGCGCGGTGTCCCAGACCCGCAAATGCCCGAAAACATCGATGGCGCGGGCGCGGGCGGGCTGGTTCCTGAACAGCGGCACGCCATCGAGCGCGCCTTCCACCACAAAGCGGATTTGTCCGGCATGGGCCGCTTCGCTGGCCTTGATCGCCTTTTCGATGTTCGCGAGCGCCTGCCGCGGGAACGCGCGGCGCACCCGCCAGCGGTTGAGAAGAAGATGCTTGCCGATGCGTTTGATGCCCATTGCTGTGCTCTCGGCTACCAACTGCCCGACGCGCCGCCGCCGCCGAAGCTGCCGCCGCCTCCGCTGAAACCGCCGCTGGAACTGCTCGATCCGCCGGAACTGAATCCGCCGCCGTAGCCGCCGCGGCCTCCGCCGCCTCCGGACGACACGAGCGTGTCGCCGATCAGCGTCACGACAAACGCGATCATTCCCCCGATGGCGGCGATCGGCAACACGCCGAGGAAGAACCAGATGAAGGCCGCGACACCGCCGCCGGCAATAAGGGAGCCCAGCAGACGGCCGAAGATGGCCCGGAAGATTCCGCCGCCGACCAGCACGACAATGAAGAGGAACGGGAAATACTCGCCGATCGCGCTCAGGTCCGGCATCTCGCCTTCAGGCTTCGGCGGCGGCAGCGGCTCGCCGTCGATCACTTTCAGGATGCGGTCCGCGCCATCCGAAATGCCGCCGGCGAAGTCGCCGCTTCTGAATTTCGGCGTGATAATCTCGTCGATGATGCGCTTGGAGGTCGCGTCGTTCAACGCGCCTTCAAGGCCGTAGCCGACCTCGATGCGCAGCTTGCGGTCGTTCTTGGCGATGATCAGAAGCGCGCCGTCATCGACCTTCTTGCGGCCAAGCTTCCATTGTTCGGCCACGCGCAGCGAATACTGCTCGATGGTTTCCGGCTGGGTGGTCGGCACGATCAGCACCGCAAGCTGGCTGCCCTTGCGATCCTCGAACGCTTTCAGTTTCTGTTCGAGACTTGCCGCCTGATCGGCCGACAGCGTTCCCGTCAGATCGACCACGCGCCCGGTCAGCGGCGGTACCGCGACGTCGGCCCGCGCAACAAATGCCGCGCCGGCAAACGCCCAGCACAGCATGAACGCGAGAATGACCGCCTTTACCGCTTTCATTGCGGATGTCCGCTATTCCCCTGTTCCCTTACTTGGCGGGCGTGGGTGCCGGGGCAGGCGCTGCCGGAGACGGCGCGTTGAAATCGACCTTCGGCGCGGTGGAAATCGACTTCTCGTTCTCCACGGTGAAGTTGGCCTTTTCCTTGTAGCCGAACGCCATCGCCGTCAGGTTGTTCGGGAAGGTGCGGATGCCGACGTTATAGTCCTGCACCGCCTTGATATATCGGTTGCGCGCCACCGCGATGCGGTTCTCGGTGCCTTCAAGCTGCGCAACCAGATCGCGGAACAACTGGTCGGACTTCAACTGCGGATAGTTTTCCGTCACCACCAGAAGGCGCGACAGCGCACCGGTGAGTTCGCCCTGCGCCGCCTGGAATTTCTGCAAGGCCGCCGGATCGTTCAGCACTTCAGGAGTCACCTGCACGCCGCCAACCTTGGCGCGCGCGTTGGTCACGCCGAGCAGCACATCCTTTTCCTGCTGCGCAAAGCCCTTAACGGAATTGACGAGGTTCGGCACCAGATCGGCGCGGCGCTGATACTGGTTCACGACTTCTGACCATGCCGACTTCACCGATTCATCGTTCTGCTGGATCGCATTGTATCCGCAATTGGTGAGGCTCAGCGACGCGAGCGCTGCAAGGACGGTCAAAATCTTGCGCATAAATATCTCCAGTAAAACGCCGAACGGCGGCAGAATGAGAGAACAAGCGACCATACGTTGGCCGTGTGACGGCGAGCATACACGCCCTGTCTGCCCCGGTCATCTTGCCTCGCCTGTTCGTTTTTTAGCGACTTTGCTCTTGAACCGTCGATGAACGAAACCGCTGTGTACGGATGAGGGATATTCGTATGATGGCCACAAAAATCTCATGCAACATGACTGCGTTGCGCGAGGTTTCCCTGGAAATTGCCTGCGGCAGGGTACACAGTTCCAATTCGAAACCAACTCGACATCGGAACAGCGACCATGACCGCCACCGCGATGACCTCCTCCGAAACCGTGATCGAAACCGGCACGGACGAACTTCTCTGCGAGATCCGCGACCGCGTCGCCGTCATCACGCTCAATCGCCCGCAGGCGCGCAATTCGCTTTCCGACAATCTGACACCGGCGCTTCGCCGCATGATCAAGCAGTGCGGCGAAGACCCGAATGTCGGCGCTCTTCTCATCACCGGCGCAGGCGACGCGTTCTGTGCCGGCGGCGACGTCAAGGGCATGGGCGGCAAGCCGGGCAGCAGCAATGCACCGGAGCTGACACTCGATCAGAAAATCGCACGCTTGCAGGAACGCCAGCGCACCCTGACCGGCGCGCTGGTCAATGTCCGCAAGCCGACCATCGCGGCGCTGCCCGGCCCCGCCGCAGGCGCTGGACTGTCGCTGGCGCTGGCATGCGACCTGCGCATTGCCGCGGAGTCAGCCTTCGTCACCACGGCCTATGTGAAGATCGGGCTCAGCGGCGACTATGGCATGTCATGGCTGCTCACGCGCCTCGTGGGCACGTCGCGCGCGCGCGAACTGATGTTCTTCGGTGAGAAGATCGATGCGAAGCGTTGCGAAGCGCTCGGCATCGTCAACCGCGTGGTGCCGGACGACAAGCTGCGTGAAGACGCGTTCGCCTGGGCGAAGAAACTGGCCGAGGGACCAACCACGGCACTGCGTTTCCTGAAGGACAATCTCGACGAAGCGCTGATGAACGATTTCCTGACCTCGCTCGATCACGAAGCCGAGCGCATGGTGCGATCCGCAGGGACCGCCGATCATAAGGAAGCGGTGAAGGCCTTCGTCGAAAAGCGGAAGCCGGTGTTCAAGCGCAGCTAACACACCGCGTGAATCAGACGCCCTCGAACTGCAACCGTGCAAGGCGCGCATAGAGGCCGTTGGCCGCGACGAGCGAGGCGTGGGTGCCCTGCTCGACAATGCGGCCATTCTCCATCACCAGAATGCGGTCGCAGGACAGCACGGTGGCGAGACGATGCGCGATCACCAGCGTGGTGCGATGCTTCATCAGCTCTTCCAAAGCGGTCTGCACCAGCGTCTCGCTCTCGGCGTCGAGCGACGACGTCGCCTCATCGAGCAGCAGCAGCGGCGCATCGCGCAGGATCGCGCGTGCAATCGCAATCCGCTGGCGCTGGCCGCCGGAGAGTGTCACACCACGCTCGCCGAGTTGCGTGTCGAAGCCGAGCGGCAGACGGGTAATGAACTCGGTGGCATGAGCCAGATCGGCGGCGCGCGCGACTTCCGCATCGCTGGCGTCGGGACGGCCGAACCGGATGTTCTCGCGGGCGCTGGTGGCGAACACAGCGGAATCCTGCGGCACCAGCGCAATGCGCGACCGCACAGCGGACGGCTCGGCTTCGCGGACCGGCACGCCATCGACCGAGATCACGCCAGAGGCAGGATCGTAGAACCGCAACAGCAGATGAAACAGCGTGCTCTTGCCGGCGCCTGACGGTCCGACCACCGCAACCTTCTCGCCGGCCTTCACCGCGAACGACACGCCATCGACTGCGAGATGATCCGGCCGTGTCGGATAGGAAAACCGCACATTGTCGAACATTACGTCGCCGCGCGGCGGCATCGGCAATGCGCGCGGATTGGCAGGCGCGGCGATGTCCGGCTTGATGCGCAGGATTTCGAACAGCCGCTCGGACGCGCCGGAGGCCTGCGAGATTTCGCCCCACACTTGGCTGAGTTCGCCGAGCGCGCCGGCTGCGAACGCCGCATAGAGAATGAACTGGCCGAGACGCCCGGCGCTGATCTGGTTGGTCAGCACGTCATGCGAGCCGATCCACAGGATCGCCACGACGCTGGCGAAGATCAGGAAGATCACGGTGGCCGTGAGAAATGCGCGGGCGCGCGTCGAGTTGCGCGCCGCGACGTAGGCCCGTTCGACTTCGCCGCCGAACCGCGCTTCCGCGAGGCGCTCATTGGTGAAGGCCTGCAGCGTGCGGATCGCGCCGATCAGTTCAGAAGCATAGGACGAGGCGTCCGCCAGCGTGTCCTGCGCGCCGCGCGACAGTTTCTGCACGCGGCGTCCGAAGGCGACCAGCGGCAGCACGATCAGCGGGATCACCGCAAGCACAATGCCGGACAGCTTGGGGCTCGTGACCACCATCATCGCGGATGCGCCGACGAACAGCACGAGATTGCGCAGCGCGATCGAGACCGACGCGCCGACCGCCGACTTGATCTGCGTGGTGTCGGCGGTCAGGCGCGAGACCAGTTCGCCGCTATGCGCAGTGTCGAAGAACGACGGCGACAGCGACGTGAGATGTTTGAACACATCGCGGCGCAGATCGGCGACGATGCGCTCGCCCAGCGTGATGACGAGATAGTAGCGCGCGGCACTTGCGCAGGCGAGCACCGCCACCACCGCGATCATCACTGCGAAGTAGCTGTTGATCAGCGCGATGCCTTCGGGGCTGAAGCCGAAATCGATCATGCGGCGCACGGCGAGCGGCACCACCAGCGTCGCGGCGGAAGCGATGATCAGCGCCACCAGCGCCGCGAGAGCCTGCCCGCGATAACGCGCCACGTAAGGCGCAAGCGCCAGCAGCGGACGCAGTTTCACGCCGCGGGATTTCTTCGGCGCCGTTTCGGGCGCGTCCGGCGAAGGCCCGGTGGCATTGGCAGAGACCCCTTTGACGGCGGCCACCTCACGCGCCAGCGCGGATGGCAACCTCGGGTCTTCAACGCGTTCCACTGCACTCATTCTTCGGCCGCCGTGTTGCTTTCAGGCCCTCCAATAGGCCCCCAATAAGGGGCTGGCAAATGACGTCGCTGCTTGTTTCCGGGCCGTTCCTGCGATATAGAGCGCCCAAATTCGTCCCGAACATCATTGATCTGTGGGCGCGCGGCGCCAGAGGATTTGCCATGAAAGCCGAAATTCACCCGGATTATCATACAATTAAGGTCGTCATGACCGACGGGACCGAGTACCTGACCCGCTCGACCTACGGCAAGGAAGGCGACACGCTGAACCTCGACATTGACTCAAAGTCGCACCCGGCCTGGACCGGCGGCACCCAGCAGATCCTCGATCGCGGCGGCCGCGTTTCGCGCTTCCAGAAGAAGTTTTCGGGCTTCCTCAAGAAGGACTGATCCTTCTCAGGTTTCCGGCAGTCCATACAAAAACGCCCCCGCTTTCGCAGGGGCGTTTTTTGTTTCTGGCTGAACGCTTACCGCCGCTCGAATGCAGCCTTCAGCATGTTCATTTGCGGCACCAGCGGATTGCCGATCGCCAGATGCTCGGAGGCCGGCGTGTGGATTGTCGCATCCAGCCGGCGCACCTTCGATTGCAGCGCCATCGAGCGCGTGACGAGTTCCTGCAGGCGTGCCGGCAGCTTGGAAACGATATCTTCCGGACCGGGATCGGCAGCGGTCAGCTTGACCTTGGTCTTCTCCCGATTGGCCTGGTGCAGCGTCATCTCGCCTTCCTTGACTGCGCGATGCAGCAACAGCCAGGACGCCAACTGCATGAGCCGCGTGGTCAGGCGCATACTTTCGGTGGCGTAGCTCAGGCTCACGGAGCGCTCGAGCGCCTTCGCCTCGGTACGGCCCGGTCCGTCCAGATAGGCCGCGGTCTCCTCGACGAGATCCATGCCTTCCCTGAACAAGGTCCCGAAGGCTGGTGAATTTGTGATCCGCTCGCTCAAGAGAACGAGATCGGCTTCGCCCTGGTCGGACATGGTTAACGCCTCACGCTGCTGGTTCGCTGATTTTTTTATGATGAACAAATCATTGCGCGCCCGGGACGGAGAGTCCAGCCACGCTGCGTAACAATGAGGAGATATGGTTTCCAGCGGGATGCCGGGCGCAGGAAAAGGGCCCCGGCCAAAGTATAGAAAGCCCGGCAAAAAAAGAGCCGCCGTTTCCGGCGGCTTTTGAAAGTTGATAACAGGGAGGCGTCAAACAGAGTGACAGGAGCCACTCGGTGTCCAAACAAGGACAATTGCAGTCATAATCCCGAAAGCTTAATACGTCGTAAATGAACGGTTCTTTTTACGGTTCCTTTGCAATTGTCCCGGAACTGCGTTCACGAATTCACGACTTGAAGAAGGCGTTGGCGGCGTCGCGGCTGGCGCGTTTCTTCGCGGCATCGGCTTTCAGCCGCTCGATTTCGGCGGTGAGTGCCGCGATGCGATCTTCGATGTCCTCGAACGACAACAGCGACAGATCCTGCCCCAGGTCGTGGGTGACTTTCTTCCTCGGCTCGTCGTCGTCATCGCTGGCCATGCTTCCCTCCTCACGTTCACCCGATTATAGCTGACATCTTTCCTTCCCCGCCCATCCGCCGCAAGGACACATCATGGACAAGCTGCCCGCACAAATGACCGCCATCGCGATTTCCAAACCCGGCGGACCCGAGGTGCTCGTGCCTGAACAGCGGCCGGTGCCGAAGCCGGGACCGAATGAAATTCTCATCAAGGTTGAAGCGGCGGGCGTCAATCGTCCCGACGTGTTGCAGCGCATGGGACTGTATCCCGTGCCTCCCGGCGCGAGCGATCTTCCGGGCCTCGAAGTCGCAGGCGAAGTGGTCGCGCTCGGCGAGGGCGTCACCAAGCGCAAGATCGGCGACAAGGTGATGTCGCTGGTCGCAGGCGGCGGTTACGCCGAATACTGCCTCACCCATGAGAGCCACGCGATGTCGGTGCCGAAAGGGTTTTCGATGACCGAGGCCGGCGCAGTCGCCGAGACGCTGATGACGGTCTGGCACAATGTGTTCGAGCGCGGCGGATTGAAGCCGGGCGAAACGCTGCTGATCCACGGCGGCTCATCCGGCATCGGCACCATGGCAATCCAGATGGCGAAGGCGCACGGCGCGAAAGTGTTCGTCACCGTCGGCGGACAGGACAAGGTCGATGCGTGCCTCAAGCTCGGCGCGGATGCCGCGATCAACTACAAGACCGAGGATTTCGTCGCCAGGACGAAGGCGCTGACCGACGGCGTCGGCGTCGACGTCATCCTCGACATGGTCGGCGGCGATTACATCGACCGCAACTATGAAGCCGCGGCCGTCGAAGGCCGGATTGTCCAGATCGCATTCCTCGGCGGCTCGAAGGCGACGCCGAACTTCGCCAAGCTGATGATGAAGCGGCTGCACCATACGGGCTCGACGCTGCGCCCGCGCACTGTCGCGGACAAGGCGGCGATGGTCAGTGCAATTGAGGCCAAGGCGATGCCCTGGCTCGCCAGCGGCCGCGTCAAACCCCTGATGGACAGCACATTCCCGCTGAAAGAGGCCTCAAAAGCCCATGCGCGGATGGAATCCAGCCAACATATTGGCAAAATTGTGCTGACGGTTTAAGGCCGGGGAACCCATCGAAACCCTTTGATTTGCTTCATATTCGTGGCATTTATCGCGTTCCTACCGGCGGGTCTCGTGAGCCCGCTGGTCCCCACGCGGAGAGCTGACTTTGCGCTCGATCAGAGGCTTCGCGCTGCTGCAAGTGTTCCACAATCGAAGTTCGCTTCGGGCCGCAGCGCTCTCATTTTTGCTGAGCTTGATCCTGTTCGCCGCCGTTCAGCCGGCGCATGCGCTCGACGCGATCAGCGTCCGCAGCGACGCGCCGGCGATCGACCTGACCGGCGTGCTTGAATTCCAGCGCAGCGACACCGACCGTATCCAGGTTTCCACCGCGCCCGGCACCGACGGCATCGTCCGCCGCATCGAGGTGCGTGCGCGCGAAGGCGGCCAGAACTGGATTGTGTTCGCACTGACCAACAACACCGACGATCAGCTCGATCGTCTGATCGTCGTGCCGCACTACCGTATCGTGTCGTCGGGATTGCTCTGGCCCGATCTCGGCCTGTCGCGCATCGCCTCGATCACGCCGTCGACCGGCGACCGCCCCGAGCGTCAGGAGAACCCGACCGCGGACGTCTTCCGCATCACCCTCGACCCCGGCGCGGTCATCACCTTCGTCGCCGAACTGCGCACCGACAAGATTCCGCAGCTCTATCTGTGGGAGCCGGAAGCCTACAAGGACAAGGTCAACTCGTTCACCCTCTATCAGGGCATCGTCATCGGCATCTCGGGCCTGCTGGCGCTGGTGCTGACCATCCTGTTCGTGGTCAAGGGCAGCATCATGTTCCCCGCCGCGGCGGCGCTGGCTTGGGCGGTTCTCGTTTACATCGGCGTCGACTTCGGGTTCTGGGGCAAGGTGTTCGACATGTCGGCCGGCGCGGAGCGCGTGTGGCGCGCGTCCGGCGAGGCCATGCTGGCGGCGACGCTGCTGGTGTTCCTGTTCGCCTATCTCAACCTCTCGCGATGGCATGTGCGCTATTCGCACATCACCATGGGCTGGCTGCTGTTCCTCGGCGCACTGGTCGCGCTCGCACTGTTCGATCCCGCCGTCGCATCCGGCATTGCGCGCATCTCGCTGGCGCTGATCGCGGTGTTTGGCTTTGCGCTGATCGTCTATCTCTCGACCCACGGCTTCGACCGCGCGGTGCTGCTGATTCCAACCTGGTTCCTGCTGATGGTCTGGGTCGCCGCCGCCGGCATGACCATCGCCGGCGCGGTCACCAACGACATTGTCGGACCCGCGCTGCTCGGCGGTCTTGTGCTGATCGTGATGCTGATCGGCTTCACGGTGATGCAGCATGCCTTCGCAGGCGGCGGCGCGACCAGCGGCGTCGTCTCCGACGTGGAGCGCCGCGCGCTGGCACTGACCGGCTCCGGCGACCTGATCTGGGACTGGGACGTGTCGGCGGACAAGGTCTTCACCAGCCCCGAAACCGAAGTGCTGCTCGGTCTCAAACGTGGCACGCTGGAAGGCCCAGCCGCCAAATGGCTCGAGGTGCTGCATCCGCTCGATCAGGATCGCTTCCGTGCCGCACTGGACAGCGTGCTTGATCAGCGCCGCGGCCGTCTGGTGCAGGACTTCCGGCTGCGCACGCCCGACGGACACTTCATGTGGTTCGCGCTCAAGGCGCGCCCGGTGGTCGGCTCGGACGGCGAAGTTTCGCGCGTGGTCGGCACGCTGACCGACGTCACCGACATCAAGAATTCGGAAGAACGGCTGCTTCACGATTCGGTGCACGACAATCTCACCGGCCTGCCGAACCGGCAGCTCTTCATCGATCGCCTCGGCGCGGTGTCGATGTTCGCCAAGACCACGCCGAACCTGCGCCCCACCGTGATGGTGATCGATCTCGACCGCTTCAAGCAGGTCAACGATTCCGTCGGCATCGCGGTCGGCGACTCGATCCTGCTGACATTGGCGCGGCGTCTCACGCGCATTCTCAAGCCGCAGGATACGCTGGCGCGTCTGGCCGGTGACCAGTTCGGCCTGATCCTGACCTCGGAGCACGAGCCCACGCGGATCACCGCGTTTGCCGAAACCATCCGCAAGACGATCCGGGCCCCGATCGCATTCGACGGCCGCGAGATTTTCCTTACCGCATCGATCGGCCTCGCGCTGAGCGATCCGCAGGTCCCGCTGACCGAGGAGATCATCAAGGACGCCGAGCTGGCGATGTATCATTCCAAGCGCATCGGCGGCGACCGCATCGACGTCTACAAGCCCGCCATGCGCGCCCGCAAGACCGACCGTCTCGCGCTGGAATCCGAACTGCGCCGCGCCATCGAGCGCCAGGAAATCACCATTCTCTATCAGCCCATCGTGCGGCTGGAAGACCGCAGCATCGCGGGCTTCGAGGCGCTGGCGCGCTGGGATCATCCCAAACTCGGCCGGATGTCGCCGTCGGAGTTCATTTCGATCGCGGAAGAAATCGGCCTGATCGTCGAGCTCGGTCTGTTCGTGATGGACACGACGGCGAAGCAGCTTGCCATCTGGCAGCGCACCGTGCGCTCGCGCCAGCCGATCTTCGCCAGCGTCAATGTCTCGTCTCGGCAACTGCTCCGTCACGATCTGATCCATGACGTGCGCGGCGTGATGTCACGCTCCGCCGTGGCGCGCGGCTCGCTCAAGCTGGAATTGACCGAGTCGCTGGTGATGGAAAATCCCGAGCACGCCGCGCAGATGCTGCACCGGATCAAGGAACTCGGCGTCGGCCTGTCGCTGGACGACTTCGGCACCGGTCACTCGTCGCTGGCCTATCTGCAACGCTTCCCGTTCGACACCATCAAGATCGACCAGTCGTTCGTGCGCACCTCCAGCCGCGGCGCGCGGCCGGTGCTGCTCAAGTCGATCATTGCGCTGGCGCACGATCTCGACATGGAAGTCGTGGCCGAGGGTGCGGAAACGGACTCGGATGCGGTGGAGCTGTTCCAGCTCGGCTGCGAATACGCGCAGGGCTTTGCCTTCGGCGAGCCGATGGACGCCGACGCCAGCCTCCGCCTGCTGACCGGCGAAAAGGTTCAGCAGCCACGCAACCGCCGGCAAAGCATCCGCAACATCACGACGCCGACACCGCCACCCGCGGCAACGACAGCGCCTGCTGCCATGCCCGGACCCGAAACGGCGTAAAAGGGTTTTTGCGCTTAGGCGTGTCCGGCTTCGTTCGACAACATCGCCAGATCGATGCCGATCTTTTCGAGCGCGCGCTGATACTTGTCCTCGGCGTCGGGCCCGAAAATCAGATCGGGATCGGCGGGACAATGCAGCCAGCCGTTGTGCTGGATCTCGTTCTCTAACTGGCCGGGCGCCCAGCCGGCATAGCCCAGCGCCAGAATGGCATGCTTGGGTCCGGCGCCGGCCGCGATGGCTTTCAGGATGTCGAGGGTGGCCGTGAGGCAGATTCCGTCGTCGATCGGCAGCGTCGCATCCTTGATGAAGAAGTCGCTCGAATGAAGCACGAAGCCGCGGCCGGTATCGACCGGCCCGCCTTTCAGCACCTTCATCTCCTCGGCGCTGCCGGGCAGCTTGATCTGATCGGCCTTGTTGATGATGTCGAGCTGCACCAGCAGTTGCGGGAAGTCGATGCTGCCGGCCGGGCGGTTGACGATGATGCCCATGGCGCCTTCAGATGAATGGGCGCACAGGTAGATGACCGAGCGGGCAAAGCGCTCATCGTCCATTACTGGCATGGCGATCAGCAACTGACCGTCGAGATAGCCGGCGCCCGACATCTCACCTTCGGCCAGGATCTGGCCACCGGCAGTCTTTTCGGTCTTCTTGCGCGTGGCCTTCATCGCAACGACTCTCGTACTGTTCAACCATCCTGATATTGGGTGCCAGTTCTGTCAATCAAGCGGCGCAGCGCGGTTGCAGCATGCTGCATTTGGTCGCGAAAAAGACCGGATCACAGGCAATTCAATGGTTCACAGGGATACCACCCTGTAAGGACGTCCGATGACACTCTTGGTTCCCGTTCGTACAGTCTCTAGCATTGCCTTCGCCGCAATTGCCTGCCTCGCTCCGGTGCACGCGCGCGCCGATGACGCCTCACCCTGGATCAAGGACACCTACTCGGCGGTCCGGCTGATTGCCGGTTCGCGCAGCGGCAACGTGCTGCTCGGCGGCATCGGCTTCCAGCTGCAACCGGGATGGAAAACCTACTGGCGCACGCCGGGAGATTCCGGCGTGCCGCCGCGGATCGATTTTTCGAAGTCCGACAACATCGACTCCGTCAAAATTCTCTGGCCGGTACCGATGAAATTCCCCGACGGCGCCGGAGGAATCTCATTCGGCTATCATAACCAGTTGCTGCTGCCGCTGCGGATCATTGCAAAGAGTCCTGACAAGCCGGTGACGCTGCGTGCGTCGATCAGCTACGCGGTGTGCGAAAAAATCTGCATCCCGGTCGAGGCAAATGCCGAGCTTGCATTTGTCAGCGTCGCCAGCACCGAAGACAGCGCCATCGCCGCGGCGCTCGAAACCGTCCCGAAGCCAGCCAAGATCGGCGACGCGACGCCGATCGCGATCCGCGGCGTCCGGCGCGACGGCAAGCTGGTGCTGGTCGACGTGGCTCTGGACGAGAAGAATGCAACCCATAAGGACAAAGAGGTCCAGCTCTTTGCCGAAGGCCCGACCCCGGACTGGGCGTTGCCGGTCCCCAAGCTCATCCAGCGCGAGGCGGACGGCGTCCTGCGCTTCGCCTTCGAACTCGACGGGCTTCCTCCGGGCGCGACTGCCGACGGCGCGATCCTGAAGCTCACGGTCGCCGGACCTGGCGGCGCCTATGAGGTGAACGCCGCCGTGCCGCCCAAGACGGATTGAGATCGCACCGCAGCAAGCCGCCGGCCGGCAAATTGCGCGTCTCCCATTCGCAAAACCGGTTCACACCTTTGCGGAAACCGCGCTATGACACTGCACCGATTTCACGGAGAGCACCGATGACCATTAAAGTTGGCGACAAGCTGCCCGAGTCCAAGTTTCGCGTCATGACTGCTGAAGGTCCGCAGGTCAAAACCACCGATGACATTTTCAAGGGCAAGAAGGTCGCACTGTTCGCCGTCCCCGGCGCCTACACCGGCACCTGCCACAAGATGCACATGCCAAGCATTTTCCTGAACGCCTATGCCCTGAAGGCCAAGGGCGTCGACACCATCGCCGTCGTGTCGGTCAACGACGCCTTCGTCATGAGCGCCTGGAAGCGCGACACCGACCAGCGCGACGAGGCGACTTTTCTTGCGGACGGCAACGCCGACTTCACCAAGGCGATCGGAATGGAGCTCGACGCTTCCGGCAACGGACTCGGCATCCGCTCCAAGCGCTATTCGATGCTGGTGGAAGACGGCACGGTGAAGATTTTCAATCTCGAGACCAACCCCGGCAAGGTGGAAGTATCCGGCGGCGACACCCTGCTGTCGCAGCTTTGAGACAAGCGTCTTTCCGCGAGAGCCGAAACACACGAGATGTCGTCCCCGCGAAGCGGGGACCCATGCGCCCTAAGCGGGCTATCAGGATCCTGTCTTCGATAACCTTCGGTGGTTATGGGTCCCCGCTTTCGCGGGGACGACGCCGGGAAAAATTACACTTCCCTTGACCCTCAACGATTTTCCGCCAGCCCGTCGCGCGCGAGCTGATCGGCACGCTCGTTCTCGGCGTGACCGGCATGGCCCTTGATCCAGTGCCAGCGAACCGTGTGAGCCTTCAGCGCCGCATCGAGCCGCTGCCACAGATCTGCATTCTTGACCGGCTTCTTGTCCGCGGTCTTCCAGCCGTTGCGCTTCCAGTTGTGAATCCACTGCGTGATGCCCTGACGGACATACTGGCTGTCGGTGGTGAGATCGACCAGCGCCGGCTTCTTCAGCGCTTCAAGCGCCGAGATCGCCGCCATCAACTCCATGCGGTTGTTGGTGGATGGATTTTCGCCGCCCTTCAATTCCTTTTCGACATCGCCAAAACGGAGGATCGCGCCCCAGCCGCCCGGCCCCGGATTCCCGGAGCATGCGCCGTCGGTGAAGATCGTGACATGCGGAAGTTTTGCGTCGCTCACGCCACCATCCCGGACTGCTCGACGCCGTAGTCGCGCATGCTCTTCACGCTCTGGTGGAAGCGCAGCTTGCGGACATATTCCAGCGGGTCCTTCGGCCTGACCAGCGCGCCGGGCGGCACGTTGAGCCAGTCCACCAGCCGCGTCAGCAGGAAGCGCATCGCGGCGCCCCGCGCCAGCAGCGGCAGCGCGTCCTGCTCTTCGGCGGAGAGCTTGCGCTCGCGGGCATAGGCATTGAGGAACGCCCGCGCCTTGGTGACGTTGAACGAGTGATCGGGCTCGAAACACCACGCATTCACGCAAATCGCAACATCGTAGGCGAGCATGTCGTTGCAGGCAAAGTAGAAGTCGATCAGTCCCGACAGCTTGTCGCCGAGGAAAAACACGTTGTCGGGAAACAGATCGGCGTGGATCACGCCGCGCGGCAACGCACTCGGCCACGCGCTTTCAAGAAAATCCAGTTCGGCGCGCAGAAAATCGCGCAGCCCGCTTTGCACGCTGTCGGCGCGTTCGGCCGCCTGATCGAACAGCGGACGCCAGCCGGACACCGACAGGGAATTGCCGCGCGACATTTTGAAATCCGCGCCGGCCAGATGCATCTTCGCCAGCGCCGCACCCACACCCGCGCAATGCGTTGCATTCGGCCTGCGTGGCCACACGCCTTCCAGAAAGGTGATGATCGCAGCCGGGCGACCGGCGAGCATGCCCAGCGCTTCACCCTGCTGATTCACGACAGGCTGCGGGCAAGTGATGTTGTGGGACGCAAGATGGCCCATCAGCCCGAGAAAGAACGGCAGATCGCCCTTGGCGACCCGCTTCTCGTACAGCGTCAGAATGAAAGAGCCGCCACTGGTGTGCAGAAGATAGTTGGAATTCTCCACGCCCTCGGCGATGCCCTTGTAGGAGAGCAGGTCGCCTATTCCGTAAGGGACGAGAAAATCCGCAAGCTCTTCGGCGGTGACGTCGGTGTAAACCGCCATCTAGTGTCCCGATTCCGAAGTTCGCATGTGTTTGCAGTACCCCTTAATGCGAACTTCGGAATCAAAGGGACACTAGGATGATCATGATTCCGGTGCGGCTTTGGATTTGAAGTTCCTAAACGGACTCGCGGCCAATTGATAGGAACTTCAAATCCGCCACACCGAGAGGTTTACTCCGCCGCGTCGTTCCGCAGCGGGCGCGGCAGCGGGAAGAATTCGTTCTCCATCGCCGCCGACACGGTTTCCACCTTCAGATGATAGTGGGCCGCGAACGCATCCATGATTTCCTCGACGATCACTTCCGGCGCCGAGGCGCCTGCGGTGATGCCGAGGGTCTTGATGCCTTCGAATTTCGACCAGTCGAGTTCGGACGCGCGCTGCACCAGCACGGAGACCTTGCAGCCTTCGCGCTCGGCGACTTCGCGCAGCCGCTGCGAGTTCGAGGAATTCGGCGAGCCGACCACGATCATGGCTTCGACCTGCGGCGCGACCTTCTTCACCGCGAGCTGGCGGTTGGTGGTGGCGTAGCAGATGTCTTCCTTGTGCGGTCCGTCGATGTCCGGGAATCGTTCCTTGAGCACGGCAACGATTTCCGCGGTGTCGTCGATCGACAGCGTCGTCTGCGTCACGAAGGCGAGCTTGGAAGCATCCTTCGGCTGGAAGGTGCGCGCCGCGTCCATGGTCTCGATCAGGACGACCGCGCCCTTCGGCAACTGGCCCAGCGTGCCGACCACTTCCGGATGACCGGCATGGCCGATCAGGATGATTTCACGGCCGCGCTTGAAATGGATGGCCGCCTCGCGATGAACCTTGGTCACCAGCGGGCAGGTCGCATCAAGGGTGAAGAAATTGCGCTTGTCGGCCTCGTTCGGAATGGCCTTCGGCACACCATGGGCGGAAAACACCACCGGGGCATTGGTCTGCGGAATCTCGTCCAGTTCCGCGACAAAAATCGCGCCCTTTTCGCGCAGGCTTTCCACCACATAGCGGTTATGCACGATTTCGTGACGGACATAGACCGGCGCGCCATAGAGCTTCAGCGCGCGTTCCACCGTATCGATGGCCCGGACCACCCCGGCGCAAAAGCCTCGGGGGGAACAAAGCACGACTGAAAGCTGCGGTTTTTGAGCGTCAGGGGTCATTTTAAGCCGGAATCAAGGGTTTTCGGAACCAATAAAGGGGACTTGGGGCTGCCTTCCCCGTTCTGTCAAGGGCGATCAAAACCATTGAATGGTCCGCCCTCGGCAGACTATATAGGGACGAATTCCCGTCATCACCGATGACCAGACGGCTTTACCCCCCAAAAAATCTGGCGGGCGAAGCGTAAAGGAGATTTGCCATGAGCAATGCACCGCTGATGCCGAAGGCGACTGCCGTGTGGCTGGTTGATAACACCGCGCTGACGTTCGACCAGGTGGCCGAGTTCACCAAGATGCATCCGCTCGAAATCCGCGCTATCGCCGACGGCGACGCGGCGCAGGGCATCAAGGGCATGGACCCGATTTCGACCGGCCAGCTCTCCCGCGAGGAGATCGAGCGCGGCGAAGCCGACCCGGACTATCGGCTGAAACTCGGCGAGTCCAAGGTGATCCTGCCTGAGGCCAAGAAGAAGAAGGGCCCGCGCTACACGCCGGTCTCGCGCCGCCACGAACGGCCGAGCGCGATCCTGTGGCTGGTGCGCAATCATCCCGAACTCAAAGACAGCCAGATCATGCGCCTCGTCGGCACCACCAAGACGACGATCGCCAGCGTTCGCGACCGCACCCACTGGAACGCCTCGACTCTGACGCCGATGGACCCTGTGACCCTCGGCCTGTGCTCGCAGATCGAACTCGATTTCGAGGTGCAGCGCGCGGCCAAGGAAAAGCCCGCAGCCACGCAGTACGGCGGCGCGACCCTGCTGCCGGCCTCCGAAACCACCCGCAAGGACGCCGAGCACGAGGCTGCCACCACCACCGAGAAGCAGCGCGACGACATGAATGTCGACGCCGTGTTCGCCAAGCTGAAGACCATCGGCGGCAAGAAGGCCGAAGACGAATAAGTTTTTCGGGATCATGCCTCTATTAAATGGGCATGATCTTTCCGAAAACCGGCTTCCACTTTTCGGGATCATGCCCCAGACGGGGCATGTCCTAACCGCCGGATGAGTGGTATAGGAGTGTGATGCGCAACCGTGTCACGCTCCTTTTTCTTGTCGCGGCCCTGACCGCCCTCGTCTCCGCTATCAGCGGCGCACCGGCGCGCGCCGAGAAGGTTGTCGATCCCAGCACGGTTGCGCCGGAGTTTCGCGAGGCTGCCGAAAAGCGCCGTGCCGAGCAGGTCAAACTGATCGAATGCAACAACGCCGCGAAGATCGCGAAAATTCAGAAGCGCGAACTGCCGCAATTTGTCGCCGAGTGCTTCGACAAGCCCGCTGACAAGCCGTAACCGGCTCGCACCCCACGAGCACATTCGTCGTCCCCGCGAGCAATTTCGCGAAAGCGGGGACCCAGACTCTTCGTTCCATCGATGCCGACGAGAGCGTCGTTGCGGCATCGCGTCGAATCCGAAAATTCAGGACTATGGATCCCCGCCTTCGCGGGCATGACATCGAATGTTTCGCCGCATTCAATCTTCAGATGCCAACAACTTTACATGCCGACACGATCTCGCGGCGCGATTCAACGCGTCCGAGATGTGACGTGCTCCGCGCAAATGCGCGAAGGCGATGGAGCCTCGGGAGGCGCCGGGGTGCTTGCGAGACACCCGTAAGGCGAACCTTGCGATCGGCCCGCCTGCGCGGTCTTGCGAGGACCGCGCGCGCCAAATGACTTTGGCGCTGCGCCTCCCGGCGCTCCACCGTCGTCAGTTCGCGAGCCGTTCCGAATGGCGATCAATCAGCCGGAACAGTGATAGGATTATATTCCGTATATCGTGATATAGTCAAGCCGGGGCCACCTGCGTCTTTGACTATCGTCATCCGCCTTCAGCAGGTAGGTTTCGATATTCAGACAAGACCCGTTTTTCGCGCCGCACGGCAAGGCATTTGATGCAATACGATATCGAGGCCGACTGGCATTTGCTGTACACCTGCAACTACCGTTGCGGTTACTGCTTTTTTTCATCTGACGTGCTCGGCCAGAAATTACAGACTTACGCATCGCCGCAGCAATGGCAGTCGGCTTTCGATGCCACGGGTTATACCTGGCTGCTGCACCTCACCGGGGGTGAACCGAGCATCTATCCTTCGTTCACCGACTTATGCGAAGCGCTGACCAAACGGCATTTCATTTCGCTCAATTCCAATCTCAGCCGGCCATTTCAATCTTTCGCAGAGCGTATCGATCCGGCCCGCGTCAGCTTCATCAATTCGGGATTTCATTTCGAGGAGCGCGAGCACAGGTCCGACAATTCCGCCTTTTTCCGGAACGTGGAGTTGCTTCGATCAAGAGGCTTCCCGGTTCTGGTGTCGATCGTCGCCAGCCCAAGCACACTCGCGCGCTTTCAGGAAGCGAGCGACCTTCTCGCGCAGATCGGGATTGTCCCCATCCCCAAAGTGATGCGAGGAGCCTACAACGGTCAGGTTTTCCCCGAAGCATACACAGAGCCCGATCGGGAAAGGTTTCGCAGGTTCGCGGCACTGGCGCGCGACTTTTATGAGCCCTCGCTGGCGAACGCAGCGGAGCGGCCGAGTATCGACATGTTCAGGGATGACGATCTGCTTTATGGCGAGCCATCGTTCGCCGGGCAGTCCTGCGAAGCGGGACGCCGGTTCGTGAAACTGGAACCGACGGGAGAGGTCATCCGCTGCGGCGGGCCGACGGTCTATGGAAATGTTCTCGCCGGCACATTCAAACGCGCGCGCGGGCCGAAACCCTGCAACACGCAGGCTTGCGTCTATTTCTGCCAGAAATATGCAAAACCGGCTGCGCCGCGCCCACGCAGCTTCGCTCCCGAATTTCTCACCCGGTTTTCGGATTTTATCGGCGCGACCGGAAAACCAAATTAAGTTCGGCTTTGTAAAGCTGCTTCAGGAGCAAATCCCTACTTCCCCGCTCCGTCCTTCGCAGCCTTGCGCGCGTCCGCGATCGCGAGCTTGAACTGCTCCGCGGTCAGGCCGCCGGGGATGCGGAACGTCCCGACAATGAAGACGGGCGTGCCGCGGAAGCCGAACGCCTGGGCCTGCTCGCTGTTGCGCTTGAGCAGCGCATCGATCGAAGCCTTGTTGGTTGCGAGATCAGCCTTGGCCTTCGCCACATCGACGCCGGCCTGTGTCAGCGTTTCGTCGATGGCGGCTTCGGTCAGGCGGCCGACCTTGACGATCAGCGCGCGGTGCGCGGCCTCATACTTGTTCTGATACTTCGCAGCGAGCACCAGACGCGCGGCATATCCCGACGGATCGCCGAGAATCGGCCAGTCCTTCAGCACCAGCCGCACATTCTTGTCGTCGCTGATCACCTGATCGAGCACCGGCGAAATCTTCTTGCAGTAGGGGCACTGGTAATCGAAATACTCGACGATGGTGATGTCGCCCTTCGGATTTCCGAGCACCGGATTGTCGGCATCGCGCAGCACCGCATCCTTGCTCAGCACATCGGAGGCAGCGCCCTGCTCCTGCGCCGGCGCGGTTTGCGCGGACTCGAAGGCCAGGAACGTCAACACGAGCATTGCGGCGGCGAGGCCGGGAATATATCGCTTTGCGAAACTCTTCATGTTCAACTTTCAAAACGCGCGCAGGATCACGCCTTCTTGAGGAATTCCGTGCGCAGCACGAGGCCCTTGATCCTGTCGGTGCGGCCTTCGATCTCGCCGTCATTGTCGGTGAGATGAATGTTCTTCACCACGGTGCCGCGCTTGACGCCGCTGGATGAGCCTTTCACCTTCAGATCCTTGATGACGACGACAGTGTCGCCCTCTTTCAGTTCGTTGCCGTTGCTGTCCCTGACCGCCATGACTTTTCCCTGGTGAAGCGCGGCATCATGCGGCGCGGCTGGTGTCCCATATCCGGCGTTTGCTTCTCAGAACTGGATCGCCGTGCAGCCTTAGCGCGGATTGTTGAGCATGTCTTCCGCGAGATTGCGATGGGAACGCTCGATCCGCGAATTGCCCGACGCGCGGCTGCTCTGGACGTCGCGGTTCTTGCGGCAGGCCACATAGGCCGGCGATCCCGGCTCCCCTTCTGCCCGGCAGAGCGCGTCATCATCCACGGTGGCCTGTGGCGCGGTATTGCGCTCGAACTGGGCGCAACCTCCCAGCAGAAACGCGGCGGCGGCGAAAGCGAGTAGATAAGCTGGTTTTGTTGCGGGCATCCGCGATCCTGTTGTTGCCGGCGCAGCCGGATTTGGCCGCGACCTTCGGTCCGGAATGCGCGGTTTACAAGCCCACAATGGCGCCCTCGCGGCAGAACGGCACATCAGACCGGAATTATCCGAGTTCGATGTCGCCATCGACCGTAAAGGAGAGCGCGACCCCGCCCACCGTAAGCACCATTTTGGCGGGCAGCTTTTCATCGCCCTTCAGGCGGCCGGCGGCGACCGCATCGCGGACCGCCTTTTCGATCTCACGCTGCGAGGTGACGCCGACCTGCTTGAGAAACTTACGCACACTGGTGTTGAAGACGTCTTCGTTCATTGTCGTCTCCTGTTACGTTCGGCCCTGCAGCGCCGACTTGATTTCGTCCAGCACCGCCGGGTCTTCGATGGTCGCGGGCATGGTCCACGGTTCGTGATCGGCGATCTTCTTGATGGTGCCGCGCAGGATTTTTCCCGAGCGGGTTTTCGGCAGCCGCGCCACAGTGATCGCGAGTTTGAATGCTGCGACGGGACCGATCTTCTCACGCACCAGCGCAACGATTTCCTTCTCGATCTCGGCGACGGGGCGCGTCACACCGGCCTTGAGCACGAGGAAGCCGCACGGCACCTCGCCCTTCACCGAGTCCTTGATTCCAAGCACGGCGCATTCGGCGACATCGGGATGCGAGGCCAGCACCTCTTCCATGCCGCCGGTGGAGAGACGATGTCCCGCGACATTGATGATGTCGTCGGTGCGGCCCATCACGAAGATATAGCCGTCCTCGTCCTTGTATCCGGCGTCGGAGGTTTTGTAGTAGCCGGGGAATTCCGTGAAATAGGCTTCCTTGCAGCGCTCGTCCTGCTGCCACAGCGTCGGCAGGTTGCCGGGCGGCAGCGGCAGCTTGATCACGATCGAGCCCATGGTGTTCGGCGGCAGCGGCTTCGCGGCCTCGTCCACGACATCGACCTGATAGCCCGGCATCGGCACCGTCGGCGAACCATGCTTCACCGGCAGCGTGCCGAGGCCGACGGGATTGCCGGCGATGCACCAGCCGGTTTCCGTCTGCCACCAGTGATCGATCACCGGCACCTTCAACTGCTGCTCGGCCCACTCGACCGTCGGCGGATCGGCGCGCTCGCCGGCCAGAAACAGCGTGCGGAATTTCGACAGGTCATATTTGCGGATGAAATCGCCGTTCGGATCGTCCTTCTTGATGGCGCGGAATGCCGTCGGTGCGGTAAAGAACGCAACCGCATTTTGCTGCGAGATCACGCGCCAGAATGCGCCGGCATCCGGCGTGCCGACAGGCTTTCCCTCGTACATGATCGAGGTCGCGCCATGAAACAGCGGTGCGTAGATGATGTAGCTGTGTCCGACCACCCAGCCGATGTCGGAGCCGCACCACCAGACCTCGCCCGGCTTCACGCCGTAGAGATTGAACATCGACCATTTCAGCGCGACCAGATGGCCGCCATTGTCGCGCACAACGCCTTTCGGCTTTCCGGTCGTGCCCGATGTGTAGAGAATGTACAGCGGATCGGTCGCCAGCACCGAGACACAGGGAGCGGCCTTCTTCGCCTTGATCGCAGCCTCGCGCAGTTCGTTCCAGTCATGATCGCGGCCGGGGATCAGATCGCAGGTTTGCTGCGGACGTTGCAGGATGATGCAGGCCTGCGGCTTCACGCTTGAGAGGCTAATCGCCTCATCGAGCAGCGGCTTGTATTTGACGATGCGGCCCGGCTCGAGGCCGCAGCTTGCGGAGAGAATGAGCTTCGGCTCGGCATCCTCGATGCGGGTGGCGAGTTCTTTCGCCGCGAACCCGCCGAACACCACGGAGTGAATCGCGCCGATGCGCGCGCAGGCCAGCATCGCCACCATCGCCTGCGGCACCATCGGCATGTAGAGAATGACGCGGTCGCCCTTGACGACGCCGAAATCCTGCATCACGGCGGCGAGCGTCTGCACTTCATGCAGCAGCTCCGCGTAGGTGAATTTGGTGACGGTGTCGGTCAGCGGCGAGTCGTGAATCAGCGCAAGCTGATTGGCGCGCCCGCCCGCGACATGACGATCCAGCGCGTTGTAGCAGGTGTTGACCACGCCGCCCGCGAACCAGCGGCCGTAAAGCCCCATCGAAGGATCGAAGACCTTTTTCGCCGGCTCGATCCAGTCGATCTCGCGCGCTGCCTCGGCCCAGAAGCCTTCCGGATCGCGCAGCGAACGCGCATGAACTTCAGCGTAGCGGCTGTTGGATATGGCACTCATTTACGATCACTCCTGGACGCCAAATTGTAGCGGACTTTTCTTGTTGTCGGCACCAGCATTGTCAGCCTGATGCCACAAGTTCAAGCGGCAACGGCTGCGACATTGTGCTGAGGGCCTTGCAGAAAACCTACTTCCTGGCGGGCTCCTTCAGCGGCATCTGCGCGCCGAGGCGCTCGATCTCGCTAAACAGGCTTTTCCGGTTGGCCCGCGCGGCCTGATAGTCCGGCTTGAGCTTGAGCGCGGCATCGAAATCCGACAGCGCGCGGCGGCGGTCGCCCTTGGCGCGCCAGGCCATGCCGCGGCTGTTGAGCGCCTCGGCAAACGCCGGATCGGCCTTCAGCGCCGCATCGTAGTCGGCGATGGCGCGCTCAAACTCGCCCTTGATGTTGAAATCGTCGCCGCGCGCGAGAAGCGTCTTTGCATCCAGCGCGTTCGTGACCTGATCCGGCTTGCACACGCTCATGGTCGTAACGGCAGTGCCGATCGGACGGCCGAGAATGGCGGACAGATCCTGACAAGCCCCGTCGCGGCATACCCGCCACTCGCCCGCCAGTCCGGAATTTCCCAGCGCGACTTCAGGCAGGATCGGAAGCTGCGGCTTCCAGCGAAACCAGCCATCGGCCAGCCGCGCCTCGGGCGGCGGCTCCATGCCCGCACCCGAGCCCTTGACGCGGGCCTCGACGATTTCGAGTCCCTGCGGCGTGACGCGCCAGTCCTCCTGCCAGTCGATCTTTTCGACCGAATGGGTCCACGACAGTGTGAACGCCGCAACCGCCAGCGACTTCACGACGCCCGCGGTGGCAAGACACAGACTCACATCATCACCTCAGAGGTGGTTCTCAAGCAGCTATCGGGGCCGGCACAGGCTTCTTGCGCCACTGCCAGATCACCGCGCCGATCGCGATCGCAAAGCCGACCCAGTCACTGTACTGGAATTCACCCAGCAGACACAGAGCCGCGATGAACGACACCACGCGCTCGGCCACCGTCATCCGCGTGAACAGGAAGCCGATGGCGACCATCCCGAACAGACCGATGGCGACAACCGCCTTGACGAAGGCATAGGCCACCGCGCCGTAGAAACCGAGCTGCGCCTGCATCGGATCGCCGTTCTGCAACATCAGCGCGGGCGAATAGACCGCAATGAACGGGATCACGTAGCCGGCGAGCGCGATGCGCATCGCTTCCCAGCCGATCTTGTCGGGATTCTCTTTCGCAATCGGCGCAGCAGCCAGCGCCGCAAGCGCAACCGGCGGCGAGAGATCCGCCATGATGCCGTAGTAGAACGCGAACATGTGGCTGATGATCAGCGGCACGCCAAGCTTGGCGAGCGCAGGCGCCGCCAATGCTGCGACGATGATGTAGGTCGGGATCGTCGGAATGCCGGTGCCGAGCAGGATCGACAGCAGCATGGTCATGATCAGCGCGAGGAACAGGCTTTTCTCGCCGAGACCGATCACCCAGCTTCCGAAGATGGTACCGACGCCGGTCTGGGTCATCATGCCGATGATAGTGCCGACGATGGCGCAGGCCATGCCGACCGTGAGCGCCGACTTGGCGCTGTCCGCCAGCGAGTCCCGGCAGGCTGCGAGCGTCGCACGGCCGCCCTGCGTGAGTGCGGCGATGAGAACAAGCACGCCGACGATGCCCGCGACATAACGGATATCGACCGAGCTGCCGTTCCGGAACAGCGATCCCGCGACCAATGCAAGGCCGATCCAGAAGACATAGCGCAGCGCGATGTTGGAAAAGCCGAGCACAATGCTGGCGCCAAGGATCAGCGCCACCGTCAGCGCGAGGCCCATGCTGCCTGCGTACAGCGGCGTGAAGCCCTCGAACAGCATGAACACCAGAGCAGCCAGCGGCAACACCAGGAACCAGCCATTGGTCAGCGCCTTGATCGCGCTCGGGATCTCGTCCTTCTTCATGCCGGTGAGGCCGTACTTGCCGGCCTCGAGATGCACCATCCAGAACGCCGAGGCGAAGTAGAGAATCGCCGGAATGACGGCGGCCTTCACGATCACCGAGTAGTCGACGCCCAGCGTTTCCGCCATGATGAAGGCGACCGCGCCCATCACCGGCGGCATGATCTGGCCGCCCATCGATGCGGTGGCTTCGACGCCCGCCGCGAACGCGCGGCGATAGCCGAACTTGATCATCAGCGGAATTGTGAACTGGCCGACGGTGACCACGTTGGCGACACCGGAGCCGGAGATCGTGCCCATCATGCCGGAGGCGACGACGGCCACCTTCGCCGGGCCGCCGCGCGTGCCGCCGAACATGCCAAGCGACACGTCGGTGAACAGCTTGATCATTCCGGCGCGCTCGAGGAACGAGCCGAACAGGATGAAGAGGAAGATGTAGGTCGCCGACACATAGATCGGCACGCCGTAGAAGCCTTCGGTGCCGTAGGACAGATGAGTGACGACCTGGTCGAAATCGTAGCCGCGGTGATTGAGCGGCGCGGGCAGATACTGCCCGAAGAACCAGTAGAGCAGACACGCGCCGCACATCAGCGGCAGCGCCAGACCCATCATGCGCCGCACGCCCTCGAAGATCAGGACAGCGAGCACGGTGCCGACCACGAGATCGAGCCGGGTCGGATCGCCGTCGCGCTGGATCAGTTCGGCGTAGAACAGATACTGATAGAGGCCGCAGAAAAATCCGACGCCGCCGATGATCCATCCCACGGCGCGCTGGAAATTCGTCCTGGCGGTGAAGTTGGCGATCAGACCGAATGTCAGCAGCAGCAGGAAGCCGACATGGATTCCGCGCACCGCCTGGCTGGGCAGGAAATTCCACGCCGCGATGATGAGCTGGAACACCGCGAACGCAATTCCGATCACGTAGGCCAGATGGCCCCACATCCCCGGACCGAAGCCTTCGGGAAATCCATGCTCGAAATTGTCGAGTTCGACTTTGACTTTTTCTTCGGTGCCGTGCTCGTGCAACATCTTGAATCCCCGCGCCTTACAGCGTCTCGGCCCATATATCCCAACTCGTCATTGCGAGCGAAGCGAAGCAATCCATTCGAGGTAAAAGCTGGATTGCTTCGTCGCTCACGCTCCTCGCAATGACGAAAACACGGATTGCCGGGTCAAGCCCGGCAATGACATCTTTTGAATAACCGCGAGCAACAGTCGTTGCCGGACCAGACCCTACTTGATCAGGCCCTTTTCCTTGTAATAGCGGATCGCGCCCGGATGCAGCGGCGCCGGGCTGCCAGTCGCCGCGGTCTCCAGCTTGATGTCCTTGCCGGCGACATGCGAGTTCGCCAGTTCCGGCAGCGACTCGAAGATCAGCTTGGTCATCTGGTAGGCGAGATCGTCTGACACGGCCGAGCTGGTGACGAGATAGTTCACCACGGCTGCCGTCGGCACGTCTTCCTTCTGGCCGGTATAGGTTCCGGCCGGAATGACGACGGAGACGAACGGAGGCCCGATCTTGTCGACAACGGCCTTCGGCACCGAAACCACGTTGATTTCGGTCGAGCTCGACAGATCTTTCAGCGATGCGACGCCAAGGCCCGCCGACTGCAGCGTGGCGTTGAGCTGACGATTCTTCATCAGGTCGACGGATTCAGCGAACGGCAGATACTCGACCTTGCCGAGATCCTTGTAGCTCAGGTCCGCCGCCTTCAGGATAGCGCGCGCGTTGAGTTCCGTGCCGGATTTCGGCGCGCCGACCGACAGCGTCTTGCCCTTGAGGTCGGCGAGCGTCTTGATGCCGCTGTCAGCGGTCGCGACAATCTGGATGTAGTTCGGATAGATCGCGCCGATGGTGCGCAGCTTCTCCAGCTTCTTCTTGAAGCCGGCCTCCTCGTCACCGTCGACCGCCGCCTTCAGCGAGTCGCCGAGGGTGAACGCGAGTTCGCCGCGGCCCTGCTCGATCAGGTTGAGATTCTCGACCGACGCCTTGGTGGCCTGCACCTGCGTCTTCACGCCGGAAATCTTGTCGCCATAGATTTTTCCGATGGCGACGCCGAGCGGATAATAAACGCCGGAGGTGCCGCCGGTCAGAATGTTGATGAATTGCTGGGCATGAGCGGCAGGAGCGGACAGCGCGGTTACTGAAAGAACAGCGGCCGCAAGAACAGTCTTTTTCATTCCATCTTCCTTTTTGAATTTCGCGGGAAAGTGGACGGATGAGCGGTCGCGGTCAACCCGCTGAAGAGCGGAAGTGGCGCGTTCTGCCTCGCAGTTAGACGTAGGTATGAGGAACCGGCTGGGTGGCCGTTCGTGCGCCTGAACAACCGTCACATAAATTTGCTGCATTGCGAAAAATCGCAACGCTCGCAGACTCCTCTCCAACCGTCGCACAATAGGCAACGCGCCGAGCTTGCTCTAGAACCTTGTGCGTTGGCCGGCCAGCGGCGATCAAAGAACAAGACCCGCGCAGCGGGTTAAATCGGGAGACTTTATTGATATGACGAAACGACCTGCTTCCGCGCACCTCACCCGCCGCACGGTTCTTGCCGGCGCCGCAGCGCTGGGCGCGACACCGTTCCTGAGCCGCGCCTCGAAGGCCGCCGCCTGGCCGGACCGCCCGGTCAAGTTCGTCGTGCCGTTCGCCGCCGGCGGCACCACCGACATTCTGGGACGTCTCGTTGCGCAGAAGCTTTCGGAAGACTACGGCCAGCAGTTCATCGTCGAGAACAAGCCAGGCGCGGGCGGCAACATTGCAGCCGATTTCGTCGCGAAGGCCGAGCCCGATGGCTACACCTTCATTGTCGGCACGCCCGGCACCCACGCGATCAACAAGTATGTTCAGAAGAACATGCCCTACGATCCGATCAAGGACATCCAGCCGGTCACCATCATCGCCCGCGTTCCGAATCTGATGTCGGTCAATCCGGAGGTGCCTGCGAAAACGGTCGCGGAATTCATCGCGCTTGCGAAATCGAAGCCGGGGCAGTTGTTCTACGGCACCCCCGGTCTTGGCAGCACAGCGCATCTTGCCACCGAACTGTTCAAGTCGATGACCGGCATCGACATCGTGCATGTCCCTTATAAGGGCAGCGCACCGGCGCTCACCGATCTGGTGGCCGGCCGCGTCCATGTCATGATCGACAACCTGCCGGCGGTTCTGCCCTTCGCAGAAAACAACAATGTGCGCGCGCTGGCCATCAGCACCGCGGAACGCTGGCCGCTGCTCCCCAACATCCCCTCGATCGGCGAAACCGTGAAGGGCTATGACGCGGCCGCCTGGTTCACCGTGGCCGCCCCGGCGAAGGTGTCGAAGGACGTCGTGATGAAGCTCAACGCGAGCATCATCAAGTACATCAAGTCGCCCGACGGCATCGACCGTATCCGCAAGCTCGGCGGCGAACCGATCGGCAACACGCCCGAGGAAATGCAGGCGTTCGTCATCGCGGAGACAGAGAAGTGGGGCAAGGTCGCCGAGTTCGCGAAGATCAAACCTGAGTAATCGCTATGCACTGACGCCGTGGCAGGTTTTGATCCGCTGCGGCGTCGGGGAACATTCCCGCCGGCAACACCAGTGATCCGGTTCTGACATTCGTTTCACATCTTTCGCAGACACATTTACGAATGTCAGAACCAAAGGATCACTGGAATCATCATTTGCTAGTGTCCTTTCGTATCCGACGTTTGCACGGAAGGCGCCGCAAAATGAGGCAAACGTCGGATACGGGACACTAGCGTCGAGTTCATGCCGCAACCGAACCAAGCAGAAGCTGTCAGGCGTCCCCGGCTCATCTGGCCGGTGTTAAGCGGCGTTGCCCTTGCCGCACTGCTCGCCGCGGCCGCGTTTCTGATGTCCTATAAAGTCGAGCAGCCGCCCGATAACGCCAAGGTCATCGCCGACGATCTGCGGATGACTTACGCCAGCACGCCATGCGTGGTGTTCAACACGCTGGACCGGGAACTGATCGCCAACCGCGCCGAGATCAGCGACTCATCGAAACCGCTGCAGCTCTACTCCTATGCGAGCGAGAAGACCTTTGCCGATGTCAGGGCCGACGCGAAGTGGAAGCGCGACAAGGCCTGCGATTATGTGACCGGGTTCGACCAGATCGTCACCCGCTGGATGCGTCTTGTCGGCCACCGCTCCCGCTGGACGGCCGACGGCCAGTGGCGCTGGTAGCAAATCCCTGTTCAAGCCGCTTTCATTGGACCACATTCCGGCTTCATATCGCGTGGCTGCCGGTCCATTAATGATCCAGCTCTTTCGGGGATTTCTGTTTTGAATACGACGACCGACAAGCCCGCCAAACGATCCCTGCTGTCGGCCGACGGTATTGCAGCCCCCCTGCGCCACGCGGTGTTCCGGCGGATCTGGCTGGCCAGCCTGCTGACCAATCTCGGCCTGATGATCAACGGCGTCGGCGCCGCCTGGTCCATGACCCAGATGACGTCGTCCGCCAGCATGGTGGCGCTGGTCCAGACCGCGCTGATGCTGCCGATCATGCTGCTGTCGCTGGCGGCGGGCGCCATCGCCGACATGTACGACCGCCGCATCGTCGGCCTCACCGCGCTGTCGCTCGGGTTGCTGGGCGGCGTGACGCTGGCCGGGCTCGCCTATCTCAACGCGATCACGCCCCACAGTCTGCTGCTGTTCTGTTTCCTGATCGGCAGCAGCATGGCGCTGTTCGGCCCGGCGTGGCAGGCCTCGGTCAGTGAGCAGGTGCCCGCCGAAACGCTGCCCTCGGCGGTCGCGCTGAACGGCATCAGCTACAACATCGCGCGCAGTTTCGGCCCGGCGCTGGGCGGCATCATCGTCGCGGCGGCGGGCGCGGTGGCCGCGTTCATCTGCAACGTGCTGCTTTATGTTCCACTCATCGTGGTGCTCTACTTCTGGCAGCGCACGCTGGAACCATCGCGATTGCCGCCGGAGCGGCTGCGCCGCGCGGTCGTGTCGGGCGTGCGCTATATCATTCACTCTCCGCCGATCCGTATCGTGCTCTACCGGACACTTGTGACCGGCATCGCGGGCGGTTCAGTGCTGGCACTGCTGCCGCTGGTGGCACGCGACATCCTGCACGGCAGCGCCCAGACCTACGGCATCATGCTGGGCTGTTTCGGCATGGGCGGCGTGCTCGGCGCCCTCAACATATCGAGTGTGCGCGCGCATCTGAGCGGTGAATACGCGGTTCGCCTGTGCGCGCTGACCATGGGCCTTGCGATCGGGGTCCTCGCGCTCAGCCGGTGGCCAGCGCTGACCGGCGCGGCGCTGGTTGTAGCCGGCGCGTCATGGATGATTGCGGTCACGCTGTTCAACATCGGCGTGCAGCTTTCGACACCGCGCTGGGTCGCGGGCCGCGCGCTGGCCGCGTATCAGGCTGCGATCGCGGGCGGCGTCGCGATCGGTAGCTGGCTGTGGGGATATGTCGCCAACGGCGTCGGCGTGGACAAGGCGCTCATGATTGCCGGTGCGGTGATGTTCGTCTCGCCGATCCTTGCGATCTGGCTGCGCATGCCGTCGACCGAAGGCGCCAACAACGACGCGGTGGATGCGCTGGCCGAGCCGGAGGTGAATTTGTCGATCACACCGCGCAGCGGACCGATCGTCATCGAGGTCGAGTATCGCGTGGCCACCGAACGGGCACGTGAATTCTACGACGTCATGCTGAAAGTCCAGGCGACCCGCCAGCGCAACGGGGCCTACGACTGGTCCATTTCCCGCGACATCGCCGATCCCGAGCTATGGACCGAGCGATACCACTGCCCGACCTGGCTCGACTATCTGCGCCAGCGCAACCGCTCGACCCAGTCCGAGCGCGATCTGCATCTGCGCGCGATCGAATTTCACACCGGGCCGGAGCCGATCAAGGTTCATCGCATGCTGGAACGGCCGCTGGGATCGGTGCGGTGGAAGGACGAGACGCCGGATCGCACCCGTACGAACGATGTGCCGATCGAGACGCCAGCCAGCAGCGGCGTGTGAGCGCGGCTGCTCCGAGATCGCCGCGCCGGCAGGGACTTGAACAACGTCATTGCGGGCGAAGCGAAGCAACCAGCTTTCAGAAGCAAGGATTGGATTGCGTCGTCGCTTCGCTGCTCGCAATGACGAGCAGAAACATCAGTCCTTCGAGGAGGACGACTTGCTCTCGTGCCAGCGGTTGGCGCGCTCGAACATGCGCCAGTGAATGACTTCGGTCTCTGCGAATTTTTCCGGGCTGAGCCACGGCTTGAGCGCCTTGAGTGTCTTCTCCCACTCGGCGCGGTCCGGCTTCGGTACGTCGCCGAACAACTTCGACAACTCGTTCGAAACAAAACCCTTCGGCGAAACAATTTTGTTCATGATCGTCGCCCCGCACACG
The DNA here is from genome assembly GCF_058801645.1 of Afipia sp. GW822-FHT03D08. NCBI lineage: Bacteria > Pseudomonadati > Pseudomonadota > Alphaproteobacteria > Hyphomicrobiales > Nitrobacteraceae > Afipia > Afipia sp. GW822-FHT03D08. Next base: position 201,688 of record NZ_JBXANK010000003.1, on the reverse strand, counting down.
AACGCTACAGTCACGCAAGCGTCACATCTGAAACCATCTCCTATCGCGAAGCGAGAATGATTCGAAAGAGTCGCTCAAACGCCTGTTGATAACTTGATTCGGTCAGCTTTACTGACCGATTGAGTCTGCGGTGAGTCCAAGCAACATTGCGCGAGAAGTTCTGCTGCGCGATTCGCAAGATTGAGCGATCATGGCAGCCATGCCCGCGGCTCGCGGCGCGATTTTGAGGAGCAGGCGCAGCACGATGATCGATTTCACCGCACTGATGGACACCATAACGGTCAGCGGCGAGACCTGTTCAGTCACGGCGACAGAGGACTGGCTTCAGGGCCGCACCATCTATGGCGGTCTGTCCGCGGCCTTCTGCCTTGAGAGCGTGGCGCGCCAGTTCGGGGAACTGCCGCCGTTGCGCTCTGCACAATTCGGGTTCGTCGGCCCGGCAACCGGCACGGTCACGATCAAGCCGGCCGTTCTGCGCAAGGGCAAGTCGACGATCTTCGTCGGCGTCGATCTGTTCGGCGAAGCCGGCCTCGCAACGCGGGCCACGCTTTGCTACGCCACCGCCCGTCCGTCGGCCGCGGCATACAGCAGCCTGGCAGCGCCTGCGGTGCCGGAACCGGACACGTGTCCGCCGTTCTTCCGCAAGATTCCCGGATTGAACTTCATCCAGCACTTCGAGGGACGTTTCGCGGGAGGCAGCCCTCCGTTCAGCCAGAGCCAGCAGCCGAACTTTTCGATCTGGCTGCGGCATCAGGATGAAGCGAAACCGGCGTCGATCGCGGCTCTGGTCGCGCTCACCGATGCGCCGCCGCCCGCGGCGCTGGTGCTGTTCGAGCGGCCAGGACCGATGAGCACCATGACCTGGACCATCGATCTGCTGACCGACAGGCCGGAGACCAGAGACGGCTGGTGGTTGCTCCAGACCAAGGCCGAAAACGTAGTCGGCGGATATTCCAGTCAATCCACGACCCTGTGGAATGCGGATCGACAGCCGGTGCTGGTCAGCCGGCAGAACGTCGCGGTGTTTATGTGAGACCTCTCCGGCGGACGATGTCATGGATTTCCATCGCCCTGCTCGCGGCGACGCTGTCGTCCGGTTCCGTCGCACAGACGCCGCAGGCGATGGCGGAGTACCGCCGCAAGCTTGCCGAATACAACGCCGTGCGCCAGCCGTTCGATGAAAAGGCGTCCGCCTACTGGACATCGATCAGCGACAAGCGGCGAGCGCGGAACGCCAAGCGGCGCAGCGGCGAGACCATCGTCGCCGAGGACTATGTGCTCACCCAGCCGCCGGTCTATAGCGGGCCGCCAAAGCCAATCGATCCCTCGGCACCGGCCAGGCCGCCGTCGGAGCGCAAGCCGCTTCCCGTCGTCGCGGATTTCCTGAGCAACGCGCAGGAGCATTTCCAGTTCGCGCCCCGCAAGCCCGCCTCCGAGATCGAATACAAGCGCGCCTACGCGCAGGTGGCGTCGAGCTTCGGCCTGACCAAAGATCAGGCTGTGCGGATCTACAGCTTCGAGTCCGGCGGCAACGGTAAGTACGACGTGCAGGCCGGACTGGAGAGCCCTCGCCCGGGCGCCCGCGCGATCTCCACCGCACTCGGCTACAACCAGTTGCTCACAACCAACACCATCGACCTGCTCGCAGAACATGGCGGCCTGATCCTTAAATCGCTCGGGGAAAAGATCCGCCAGGCATCGGGCCCGCAGAAGGCCGCGCTTGAGCGCAAGGCTGCGATCGTCCAGCAGATGATCGCCTTCTGCAAAACCGTGCCCAATGAATGGAGCGCCCACGAAAAACTCGGCGTCACGCCGCGCGGCATCGCGGTCCATGCGCTCAATCTCGATGTCGATGTCGGGCCGCTGTTGCAGACGCTGAAACTGATGGACTCGGTCAATTTCGCCAGGCGCAAGGGCTACACCGCGCCGCTCACCGCCGCCGAACTCGAGATGATGAACCTGACCGGCGACGGCAACGGGTTCGACATGGTGTCGATGCCGCAGGCGATGCGCACTATCGTCCCGACGTCGAATTTCTTCCAGCGCAACGGCTATGAGCGCAATCCGGTGGCGATCCGCAACAACACCGTCGCCAAGCTGCTGGCGGCGACGGATGCGCGGATGGACAACCAGGTCAACCTTCAGGGCGCCAAGGATCTGGCCGCGGCGTTCTGACCATCGATTGCACGGTTTCCAATCACCTGACTCTTGAAACCGCGTACGAATGCGTACCCCAAATGGGGTACGTGAATCGGAAATAGCATTTCAAGATCATCGCGTTGGTCGAGCGCGCATTAATCGAAAAGTACCATTTTGCCGGTAACGTGGTCCGCATCATTTAAGTGCATATACGCTTCGGCATTCACGGACCGATTTCAAAGTCAGTCACTGTTTTTTAAGATTCACCGTCCGCGCAATGCCGGCCAAGAGATTGCCGGTCATGCAAAGCCCCGCGTCATCCTTGTTTGATGAACTCGACGCCGCATTGCAAAGCGGATCGTCGGAAAAGCGCATCGCTATCCTTCGGCGCGTCACCGACCTTTTTCTCTACGACGCAAATCGCCTTAATGAGGACCAGATCCGCGTATTCGACGATGTACTCGGGCATCTGATCCTGAAGGTCGAAACCAGAGCGCTGGCGCAACTCAGCACACGCCTTGCTCCGGTCGACAACTCTCCGCGCGAGATCACCCTGAAGCTGGCGCATCATGATGAAATTGCGGTCGCCGGTCCCATTCTCACAAACTCCACGCGCCTGACCACGCATGACCTTGTTGAAATCGCGAAAACGAAAAGTCAGGGCCACCTGTTCGCGATTTCGGAACGCGCCAATGTCGAGCCTGCAATTACCGATATCCTGCTCGATCGCGGCAACCGGGCAGTCAGGCACAGCGTCGTTAACAACGCAGGCGCACAAATATCAGAGCATGGCTTTGCGACGCTGCTGAAAGCAGCGGAAACCGATGACGCGCTGGCCGAGAAAACCGGCCTGCGTCTCGATTTGCCGTTGCAGCTCCTGCGCGAACTCCTGCTGCGGGCCACCGAAACCGTTCGCGCGCGGCTGATGGCCAAAATGCCGCCCGAGCTTCAGGACGAGGTCGACCGCACGCTCAAGGAAGTCGCCGAAAAGGTCGCGCGTGACTCCAACAAGATTCATAACTTCGATACTGCTCTGCGCCTGACGAAACTTCTGAAAGAGCGCGGCGAACTGACCGACGGCAAGCTGCGGGCATTTGCAGCGGACCGTCAATACGAAGAGGTTGTGGCTGGCCTTTCAGTTCTGTGCGCGGCGTCCATCGAAATCATCAAACCCCTCATGGAAAGCCCGCGCGACGAGGGACTTCTGATTGCGTGCAAGGGAGCGGGTCTCAGCTGGCAAACGACCCACGCGGTTCTGGCGTGCAAATATCCGCCCGAATCCATGCCGCTAAACCTGACGGATAAACTGGAAACCGAATTTGCAAAATTGACCAGACCGAATGCGGAACGACTGCTTCGATTCTGGCAGATCAGGCAATCCTGAAAGCACCTTCCGGATATCGAAGACCTGTTACACGCCATCCAGAATGATGACCGTCGGCTTCTTCGGCAGCGTGTCGCGCGAGACAGACAGCGAGCGCTCCGGCCGGATGTCCATTTCGAACTGCCCGTTCATCCGCGAGATGAAATCGCTCAGCGGCGTCGAGAAGCGATGCATCGGCAACACGATGGAGGATCGCAGACGCCGCGTGATCTCCGACATGCCGTCGAGCGATAGGGTGTAGGTGCCGTCAATCGGTACCATCACGATGTCGAGGCGGCCGATCGCGGCATAATGCGTCTCGTCGAGCGGATGATGCAGATGGCCGAGATGGCCGATGCACAGGCCTGCCACCTCGAAAATGAAAATCGAGTTGCCGTCCTTCTGCATCACCGTGTCAGGTCCGGAACGCCAGCCGCCGCGAATGTCGGTCGGCACATTGCGGATCAGGGTGTCTCCGACGATCAGTGCGTGACGGGCCGGACCTTCGCCGTCGTTCCAGCCGCGCAGCACATGGGCGATGCGCGGATCGGGATTGAGGGTGTAGTGCGTCGAATGCGCCCGGTTCATCGTCACCACATTGGGTGACTTTCCCGCAGTGTAGGCGCCGCTGAAATCGGTGGCGATGGTGACGTTGCCCGGCGTCTCGATGATGTAGGTCGAGTGACCGGCGTAGGTGATCGTCACCTCACCCTTCTCCGCCGCGACGGTGGACAGGCTCGCGAACATGACACGGGGAATGGACTTCGCGATCGCGAGACACTCGCTCGGCGGCGTCTTGACCTGCGCGACGCCGGTATCGATCGGCAGGACGATGCCAATCAACGCGAGGATCAGGCGCAATCGAACCATCGAAAGACTCCCGGCAAGGCTCAGGATTTCGCCGATCTTTTCAGGAAGCTGCGGCAATCGCAATACGTTGCGATGCGGCACATCCGCCGTGCGATGAGTGACGCTCGCCGCGCAACGCTGCTCGTCCCTATCAAGGAGCGCGTTCGTGCTTTATGAACTTCAGCAAGGAAACACCCATGGGAGAAACTTTGTATGAAACAGGCTCACGTCTACGTCCCGCGAACCACCAACTACAGCCTCAACCCGGGCGATGAACTGAACGATCTGCGCATGTCGGATCAGGTCCGGCCGCTGTTTGAACACGTCAAGAAGTTCATCCGCGAGACCGTCGATCCGATGCTGGTCGAATACACCCGGCACGGCGAGGGCAAGACCGACCGCTGGAGCTTCACACCCGGACAGATCGAGGTGCTGGAAAAAGCGAAGGCGAAGGCCAAGCAGGAAGGCCTCTGGAACTTCTTCCTGCCGGACAGCGAAACCGGCGAAGGCCTGAAGAATCTCGATTACGCCTATATCGCGGTCGAGCTCGCGAAAAATCCGCTGGCGTCCGAAACCATGAACTGCTCCGCGCCGGACACCGGCAACATGGAAGTGCTGGAACGGGTCGGCACCAAGGAGCAGAAGGAAAAGTGGCTGAAGCCGCTCCTGAACGGCGAAATCCGTTCGGCCTATGCCATGACCGAACCGGGCGTTGCATCCTCCGACGCCAAGAACATCACGACCACCGCAAAGCTCGAGGGCAACGAGTGGGTGATCAACGGCGAGAAGTATTACATCTCCGGCCTCGGCGATCCGCGCTGCAAGATCATGATCGCGATGGTGCAGACCAATCCCGATGCACCGCGGGGCAAGCAGCAATCCCAGATTCTGGTGCCGGTCGACACACCCGGCGTTGAAATCATCGGGCCGATGCATGTGTTCGGCGCCGACCACGCACCGCGCGGGCATATGCATATGCGGTTCAACAACGTCCGCGTGCCGAAAGAGAATATCCTGCTCGGCGAAGGCCGCGGCTTCGAAATCTCACAGGTCCGTCTCGGACCGGGCCGAATCCATCACTGCATGCGCACGATCGGCAAGGCTGAAAAGGCGCTCGACCTGATGGTGTCGCGCGGCCTGACGCGGGAAGCCTTCGGCAAGCCGATCGCGCATCTCGGCGGCAACATGCAGATCATCGCGCAGGCGCGCTGCGAGATCGAGGCGATGCGGCTGATGGTGCTGAAGGCCGCCAAGGCGATGGACGTGCTCGGCAACAAGGAGGCCCGCGTCTGGGTCAGCATGGTCAAGGCCATGGTGCCCGAGCGCACCTGCAAGATTATCGACCAAGCGATCCAGATCCACGGCGCGACCGGCATTTCGGAATGGACGCCGCTCGCCGACATGTACGCCGACGTTCGGCATCTGCGATTCGCCGACGGCCCCGATGAAGTGCACTGGATGGTTGTCGGCCGCCACGAACTGAGCATGGCGTAAGCCGGGATCGGAGCGCGGTAATTTACCGTTATCGCGCTCCGCGCTTGCGGCGTTTGCGCAGAAGCGCAAATGCCGTTCTTCCGATCGGCGGACAGGACCGCTCAATCCCGGTCGGGACGGGACCAAGCGTCGATCAATCAGCTGATCTTCGAAGCCAGATCGATCCAGACCGGCGATTCCCGTGCATACAGCGCACGGGTGGCCGCAAGGTCCATCGCGCCTTCATCGATGCCAAACATCTTGAACATCTCGAGAGCCTTCTCGCTCTTTCCGCCCTGAACGAGAATCTGGGACAGGCGCTCAATGACCTCTTGCGGCGTTCCCTTGGGAACGGCGCAGCACTGATACGTCGTGAGATCGAACAGCGGAGCGGTCGCCCCCTGCTCCTTGAATGTCTTGACGTCGGGAAGAACAGTCAGCCGCTTGCGCGGCACCGCGATCGCAACTCCCGCGCCGCTCTGAAGAACTGATTGGGCGCCGATATAACTTCCGATGCCGCCGTCGATGACCTGCCCGACGATATCGGTAAACATCGGAGCTTCGCCGCGATAGTGAACCGGCTCGATTTTAAGATCGTACTGCTTGTTGAGTTCGATGATCGTCAGGTGTCCCGGAGATCCGACGCCGAACGTGCCAAGGCTGACGCGGGGCGCGGACTTCGCATACTGAACAAACTCACCGAGTGTTTTGACCCCGAGCTTGCTGCTCGCGAACATTGGAAGACCACCGGTCGGCATTGCGGCCACCAGTTCGAAATCGCGGTCCGTATCGTAGGCAAGGTCCTTGATCAGAACCCGGTTCACCGTCATCGCGCCGGAGGTATTGAAGAGCAGCGTGTATCCATCCGCCGCGGAGCGCTTGACCTCCGTTGCAGCCAGCGCGCCCAAGGCTCCGGTTTTATTTTCGACAACGACCGACGCGCCGGTCTGCTTGCCGATGAATTCGCCGTAGGTTCTCGCGAAAATGTCGGTCTGTCCTCCCGGAGCAAACCCGACAACGATCCGGATGGCCCGCTCAGGCCATTGAGGCGCCGCATACGCAGCAGCCGGCAGCAGAACGGAGGCTGCGCCAGCGCGCAGGATTTGACGGCGATTGAACTGCAAGACGCATCTCCGTGAAAACGCATTATCGTTAAGTTCTTTAATAGAACTACATGGTGCTGCACAACAACCGCTGCGGCTACAAACGCCTGATGCAATATGTCGCATGCATCGAGGCCATTCGTCACGAGCGAGTATTGAAAAGGAATGGTTGCAGGCTATCCGCTGCGGCGGCGGGATGACGGCTTATTGTGTTGATGATCCGGAACGGAAGCGGGATGCTCCTCACGGAAGTCACCTGAGCAGCGGTCGCACATGTCCCGACGGAGGTCCGCATGCGAACATTCCTGACGCAGGCAATCGCGATTATGCTGTCCCTTGCGCCGGTCCATGCAGCGCCGCCCGATAATGCGGACCCGACACTGGCGCCCTGGTTCAAGGGTTTGAGACAGCCGGGAACGGGTGCGGAATGTTGCTCGGTGGCCGATTGCCGCGCCGCCGAGGTGCGGCGAGATAGCCAGGGCTATGAGGTCAAGGTCGACCACAAGTGGCATGTCTCGTCGACGTTCTGGCTCCGGGTGCCGGCGGAGAGAATTCTTGACGAACGCAACAACCCGACCGGGGGCGCGGTGCTCTGCTACACCCCCGAGGCAGGCATCCTCTGCTTCGTTCCGCCGCCCGAGAGCTGAGATTCCCCGGAGCACGCATGACTCTTGCAAACGATGTCGATCTGCTTCTTCAGGATTTCGGCGTTTCGCGCCATCTCTATAGCCACGGTTCGCGCGCAGTGCGCTCGCCGCTCACCGGCGAGACGATTGCCCGCGTGCAGGATGCAACCGTCAGCAGCGCGACCGAAGCGATCGCCCGGTCGCAACATGCATTCCTCGAATGGCGAACCATTCCTGCGCCGCAACGCGGCGAGCTCGTTCGTATTCTCGGCAATGAACTGCGCAGCGCCAAGACCGCATTGGGCCGCCTCGTCACCATCGAGGCCGGAAAGATCCTGTCGGAGGGACAAGGGGAAGTTCAGGAGATGATCGACATCTGCGACTTCGCCGTCGGTCTCTCCCGCCAGCTCTACGGCCTCACGATCGCAAGCGAGCGGCCCAACCACCGCATGATGGAGCAGTGGCATCCGCTTGGCCCCGTGGGAATCATCGCGTCGTTCAATTTCCCGGTTGCGGTCTGGTCGTGGAACGCGGCCCTCGCCCTTGTCTGCGGCAATCCGGTGATCTGGAAGCCATCGGAAAAGACGCCGCTGACGGCGCTCGCCGTGCAGGCGCTGTTCGAGCGCGCAGCGGCAAAACTCGACGGCATACCGGCCGGGCTTTCGGCGGTGCTGATCGGCGGGCGCGATGCCGGCGAACTGCTGGTCGATGATCCGCGCGTCCCGCTGGTCTCGGCAACCGGCTCCACTGCCATGGGACGCATGGTCGGCCCGCGCCTCGCCGCGCGGTTTGCCCGGAGCATTCTGGAACTTGGCGGCAACAACGCCTCGATCGTGTGCCCGTCGGCAGATCTTGACCTCGCCGTTCGCGCCATCGCCTTCGCCGCCATCGGCACCGCCGGCCAGCGCTGCACATCACTGCGCAGACTGTTCGTTCATTACAGTATTTATGATGCTTTTGTCGGGAGGCTGAAGCAGGTCTATGCATCAGTCCGGATCGGCAATCCTCTCGCGAAAGATGACGTGCTCGTCGGTCCGCTGATCGATGAGATGGCTTTTCAGAAAATGCAGGAAACGCTGGCGGAGGCGCGGACATTCGGCGGGACAGTTTTCGGCGGCGCGCGCGTGGAAGAGAAACAGGACCCCGCCGCGTATTATGTCACGCCCGCGCTCGTTGAAATGCCGGCGCAGACCGGGCCGGTGCTGCGCGAGACATTCGCGCCAATTCTCTACGTCATGAAATATTCGGAGTTCGACGAGGCGCTGGCGCTGCACAACGACGTGCCGCAAGGGCTGTCGTCCTCGATCTTCTCAACCAACATGCATGAAGTGGAAAAATTTCTCTCGGCGAGAGGCTCCGACTGCGGCATCGCCAATGTCAACATCGGCCCGTCCGGCGCGGAGATCGGCGGCGCATTCGGCGGCGAGAAGGAAACCGGCGGCGGACGCGAGGCCGGCTCGGATTCATGGAAGGCCTATATGCGCCGGGTCACCAGCACCATCAATTTCGGCCACGACCTTCCGCTCGCACAGGGCGTGAGGTTCGATATCGATTGATCTATCCATTCGACACATACGGGCAAAGTGAAGCCGCATGGCGAACGACAGACATCTGCTCGCACGGTCTGTTCTGGTACGCCTCATCGAAACGGGGTGACTATGAAGAAGCCTTTCACCGCTGCAGCTCTGGGGGCATCCAATTTCCTGACATCCTCTTCGGCGTTCGCCGTGTCCTGCACCCAGCAGGGAGAATCTTGCAAAGTCTGGGCCGGCGGCCCGGGCGCCCAGACCGCCACCTATGCTGCGAAATGCACGCGCGAAGTATCCGCATGCATCAGCCGCTGCAAGAAGGGCACCAAAGTCTTCATCGGAGTTTACGGCGGTTCAGGCGGCGGACAGCAGTATCCGATCGACGAGTGCAAGTAACGCACGGATGCGCTCAATAGCGCATTATCTGCGTGATGATCGGGAAACGCCGTGCGTGGGGAGAAATGGTGCCCAGGGGCGGGATCGAACCACCGACACTGCGATTTTCAGTCGCATGCTCTACCAACTGAGCTACCTGGGCGCCGCCTCGAACGCTGCCAAAACAGCTTGGAGGGAGAGCGCCGGTTTATAGTGAGACGCGGCGGCGCTGTCCAGCCACCGGGCGAATTTTGCGAGGACCGCCGCGCCGCCCGGCGGCGGCTCAAAATCCTACCGAATTCAAGGACTTCGGCGCGGCCGGAAAATGCCCGAAAGACCTATTTCGGCTCGTCCATATCGTCGTCCTCGTCGCTCTCGCGCGCCGGGATGGCATAGGACCCCGACAGCCAGCGATTCAGGTCGACATCGCGGCAGCGTTCCGAACAGAACGGCCTGGACGCCTCGACCTGCGGCTTGCCGCAGATCGGGCATGGCTTCGCGCGGGGCGCGGATTTCGCGCCATCAACTGGCATTCAGCCAGCCGAAGCGGACCGGAAAACCTTCCCCGCCCAGCAGCGTGGTCGCTTCATAAAGCGGCAGCCCGACCACGTTGGAGTAAGAGCCGACCATTTTCACCACGAACGAACCTGCGATGCCCTGCACCGCATAGCCGCCGGCTTTGCCGCGCCATTCGCCGGAGCCGATATAGGCCTGAATATCGTCCTCGCTCAGCCGCTTGAACCGCACCCGCGTTTCCACCAGCCGCTGACGGAATGTCTCCTTCGGCGTCACCAGGCAGATCGCGGTGTAGACGCGATGATTGCGGCCCGAGAGCAGGCGCAGGCACTGCGAGGCTTCGTCCACCAGTTCCGCCTTCGGCAGAATGCGGCGTCCGACCGCGACCACGGTGTCGGCAGCAAGAATGAAGGACCCGCGAAGATCATCATCGAGCTGCACGGACTTGAGCGCCGCGTCGGCTTTGGCGCGGGCCAGACGATTGGCGCAGGCGCGCGGCAGCTCGCCGCGCTTTGGCGTCTCATCGACATCCGCAGGGCGCAGCGCGTCGGGCTCGATACCGGCCTGATTGAGCAGGCTGAGGCGCCGCGGCGAGCCGGAGGCGAGGACAAATTTGGGACGGCCTAACATGCGAGATTTGTCGTTCGGTCAGGGGTCAATGGGCGCGGAAACTATCCGAAGGGCGTGGCCCCGACAACAGCGCGGCGGCGTGCCCGGGTCCGATTTCTGACGATTTTTCCTACTCGTTCTTGATGGCTGCCGGCGCGAAACGCTCGCGAATACGCTTCTGCAAACTGTCCCGGACATGCCGGTAGGCATCGAGCTGCAACTCGCGGCGGCCTTCGATGCCGACCGGATCGGGCGTCGGCCAGTATTCGACTTCGGTGGCCGAGGTCGCGGTCAACTGAAGCGCCTTGTGATGCGCCTCCGGCGACAGTGTCACGATCAGATCGAAGTTCAGGCCTTCCCAGTCCTCCAGATCGGCGACCGTCCACGGCTTGTGATTGGAAATGTCGAGCCCGATCTCCTTCATCACCGCGACCGCGAATGGATCGAGATCGGCCTTGCTGACGCCGGCGGATTGCACGTAGAGCCCGCGCGGAATGAGGTGGCGCAGCAGACAGGCCGCCGTCGGAGAGCGGACACTGTTCTGCCCGCACATGAACAGAACCGCTTGCGGAGAACGCGCCGCCATTCGTCAGGCTCGTCCGGAAATTTTGCGCATGACACTTTTCGGGGTCATGTACTGCCCTCGCCCTTCCAGTGCAGCACAGAAATCAGTGTGAACAGCCGGCGCGCGGTTTCGAAGTCGACGCGCACCTTGCCTTCAAGGCGCTCCATCAAGGTCCGCGAGCCTTCGTCATGGATGCCCTTGCGGCCCATGTCGATGGCTTCGATCTTGTCGGGCGTCGCGGTGCGGATCGCCTGATAGTAGCTGTCGCAGATCATGAAGTAGTCCTTCACGATCCGGCGGAACGGCGTCAGCGACAGCAGATGCACGACGCAGGGCGTGCCGTCCTCGCGCTTGATGTCGAACATCAGGCGATTGCCGGTAATTCCGATATGCAGCGTGAACGGACCGGTGTGACCGCCTTCCGGCGCGAACAGGTTCTGCTCAATGAGATCGTAGATCGCGATCGCGCGCTCGTGCTCGATGTCCGGCCCCGATCGCCCGATCGATTCTTCATCGAGCGTCACCGCGACGACGCGGTTGTCCCGGTCCTCATCTGTCGGGGGCCTCGTCATGACAGATTAAGCCGCAATCCGACCGACCGCGCATGGGCGTCCAGCCCCTCGGCCTTGCCGAGCGTCATCGCCGCCGGTCCGAGGGCGCGAAGCTGGTCGGGTCCGCACTTCAGGATCGAGGTCCGCTTCATGAAATCGAGCACGCCGAGGCCCGAGGAAAAACGCGCCGAGCGCGCCGTCGGCAACACGTGATTGGAGCCACCGACATAGTCGCCGATCGCCTCCGGCGTATGCGCTCCAAGGAAGATCGCGCCGGCATTGCGGATGCGCGCGCTCAAACCTTCGGGATCGGCGGTGATGATTTCCAGATGTTCGGCGGCAATGGCATCGGCGAGCGCGACCGACTCGTCCAGTGACTTCACCAGAATGATCGCGCCGAAATCGTTCCACGACGCGCGCGCGATGTCAGCGCGCGGCAGCGTGGTCAACTGTGCTTCGACGGCACGCGCGACATCGTTCGCCAGCGTCTCGTCATCGGTGATCAGGATCGATTGCGCGTTGGCGTCGTGCTCGGCCTGCGCGAGCAGATCAGCCGCGATCCAGTCGGGATTCGCGGTGCGGTCGGCGATCACCAGCACTTCGGACGGTCCGGCGATCATGTCGATACCGACCTTGCCGAACACCAGACGCTTGGCGGCAGCAACGTAGGCGTTGCCGGGACCGACGATCTTCGCCACCGGCTTGATGGTCGCCGTGCCATAGGCCAGCGCCGCAACGGCCTGCGCGCCGCCGACGCGGTAGATCTCCGACACGCCGCCGAGCTGCGCCGCCGCCAGCACCAGCGGGTTGAGCTTGCCGTCCGGAGACGGCACCACCATCACCACGCGCTCCACCCCGGCGACCTTGGCCGGCACCGCGTTCATCAACACGGATGACGGATAGGCCGCAGTGCCGCCCGGCACATACAGGCCGACCGCCTCAATGGCGCTCCAGCGCCAGCCGAGTTCAACACCAGCGGCGTCCGTGAAACGCTCGTCCTTTGGCAACTGCCGCCTGTGAAAAACCTCGATGCGGTCACGCGCGAACTTCAGGGCGTCGAGCGTCGCGGTATCGCAAGCCTTCACTGCGGCTTCGATCTCCGCCGCCGTAATGCGCAAACCACCCGCGGTGATGTCCAGCCGGTCGAACTTCTTCGTCGCCGCGATCAGCGCCGCATCGCCATGCTTCGCCACATCGTCGACGATGGCGCGCGCGGACGCGTCGATATCGGCGGAAACCTCCCGCTTCATGTCGAGAAAGGCGTTGAAGCGCTTGCTGAAGTCGGCGCTGTGGCTGGTGAGGCGGATCGGCATTCCAGGGTCCGGCAGGGGATCAATTAAAGGCGTGGTCATTGGCGCGATGCTAGTGTCCTGAATCCGAAGTTCGCCTCATTTTGCGGCACGCTCCATAGCGAACTTCGGATTCAAAAGGGCACTAGAAATTAGTGTTCTAGTGTGGCTTCGGTTCGCAAGTCCGCTAAATGGACGTGCTGACAAATGTTGCGGACTTGCGAACCGCCACACTCGTCACCGTCAACCCATAACATTCCCGGAATGAAACCGCGAGCGGGACCGCCCGGGTTGGTTGCTAAATGTCTGCGTGCGCTGGCAGATTAGGTGGCTGCGGCCTGATCGACCGGATCGGTGTCCAGATTGTCCGGGCCCAGATCGGCCAGTTCGCATTCGAGGCACTCGACTTCGAGCCGAAGCACCCCGCCGGTGGCGAACAGCAGCAGCACCTGGCCGCCCGGTTTCTTGCCGGGATGGAATTCCAGCCCGAGCAGGGTCAGTGGCAGTTCCGGGGCCGTCATGTCGATCTCGCGCGACTGGCACGACAGCACGCGGTCAAAACGCAGCGCCGAAATCAGGCGGCGCGGAACGCAATCGCCGGCGAGGATATCCTCACAGTCCATCCGCCGCATGGCGACGACCAGACGCTTCTCGCTCTGCCGCCAGAGGATGTCGCCCGCAACCACCGCCGCATCCTGAATATGGGCGGAGATGACCGCGAGATCGTCTTCATCCAGCGCGGCCAGCTTGCGCCGGGATGTATTTTGCTGAGCCGTTTTGTTCTGAGACATGGCCCCCGCCGTGAAAAGCTAACCGCTGATCCGTTCGATGGTCGCGCCGCAGGCCGAGAGTTTTTCCTCGAGCCGCTCGAAACCACGATCGAGATGATACACACGATTGACGGTGGTTTCGCCTTCCGCCGCGAGCGCCGCAATCACCAGCGACACCGAGGCGCGCAAATCCGTCGCCATCACCGGTGCGCCCTTCAGTTTGGCGATGCCGTCGATGATCGCGGTCTCGCCGTCGAGGGAAATACGCGCACCGAACCGCGCCAGTTCCTGAACATGCATGAAACGGTTTTCAAAAATTGTTTCGGTGATGTGCGACGAGCCCTTGGCGCAGGCCATCAGCGCCATGAGCTGCGCCTGAAGATCGGTCGGGAAGCCGGGGAACGGCGCGGTCGTGACCTTGACCGGGCTGATACCCGCGCCATTGCGCGCAACGCGGATGCCTTCATTGTTCGGCGTGATGGTGGCACCGGCTTCGGTCAGCACATCCAGTGCCGATTGCAGCAGTTCAGGCCGCGCACCCGCGAGTTGCACATCGCCGCCGGTCATCGCCACCGCCATGGCATAGGTGCCGGTCTCGATCCGGTCCGGCAACACGGTGTGACGCGCGCCATGCAATTTCTTGACGCCCTCGATCACGATGCGCGTCGTGCCGGCGCCGGAAATCTTTGCACCCATCTTGTTGAGACAGTCGGCGACATCGACGATCTCGGGCTCGCACGCAGCATTGGTGATGACCGTCGTGCCTTTGGCGAGCGTCGCGGCCATCAGCGCCACGTGGGTGCCGCTGACGGTGACCTTGGGGAAATCGATCTCCGCGCCGACAAGTCCGCCGGGCGCTTTTGCGATCACGTAGCCGCCGTCGATCTGCAATTCCGCGCCGAGCTTCTCCAGCGCCATGATCAGCAAATCGACAGGGCGCGTGCCGATGGCGCAGCCACCGGGCAGAGAGACCTTGGCTTCCTTCATGCGCGCGAGCAGCGGCGCGATCACCCAGAAGCTGGCGCGCATCTTCGAGACCAGCTCATAGGGCGCCGTGGTGTCGATGATGTTGGCCGCGGAAATATGCAGGGTCTGGCCCTGATACTCATGGTCCCCCGGACGCTTGCCCTTCGACATGATGTCGAGGCCATGATTGCCGAGAATGCGCTGAAGCTGTGCAACGTCGGCCAGGCGCGGCACGTTGTCGAGAATCAGGGTCTCGTCGGTCAGCAGGCTTGCGATCATCAGCGGCAGAGCCGCGTTCTTCGCGCCGGAAATCGGAATGGTGCCGTTGAGTTTGTTGCCGCCGACAATGCGAATGCGATCCATGCCAAACCTGCCCTGTTGCGGATAAAATGGCTTTTAGCGTGTTTCGGAGGGGGTGGAAACCGCGCGCCGGACGCCCAAGAACCCGGCAGGCCAGCTTAATACCTGAAAAATCGCTCGAATTGTGTCGGTCCGGGCACGGATCGGGAGCTTTCCGGCCGTCCGGCCCGAACGATCAGGCCCCGGCCTTGTGGATGTCGTCCATTTCGAGGATCGGCCTCGGATAACCGCGTTTGGCCACGTTCAGCATGGCGCGGCCGACCTCCTCGGTGGTGGTGACATATTTCGGCGCGACCTGATGCAGGAAACTCAGCAGCGGTCCGGTCATGACATAGAGCACCTGGACCCAGGCCGTTTTCGACCGCACGCCGTGCAGGGGCTGGATCGCACCGGGCCGGAACATGTACGCCACCCTGAACGGCAGCTTGAGCAGATCGTTCTCGGTCTTGCCTTTGACCCGCGCCCACATCACGCGGCCCTGCTCGGTGCTGTCCGTGCCTGCGCCGGTGACATAGACGAAGGTCATGTCCGGATTGAGCCGCGCCAGCGGGCGCGCCGCCGCCAGCGTGATGTCGTAGGTCAGATGGCGATAGCGCTCGGCGTCCATACCGATCGAAGACACGCCAAGGCAGAAAAAGCAGGCGTCATAGCCCGTGATGTCTTTCTCGATGGTGGAGAAGTCGAGAAAATCCTTGTGCACGATCTCGCGCAGCTTCGGGTGCTGCTGACCGGTGGCGCTGCGGCCAACGGTCAACACTTCCGTCACATCAGGATCGCGCAGGCACTCGATCAGAACGCCCTGCCCAACCATGCCGGTCGCGCCGAAGACGATGACTTTCATCGGCGCTCCCATTCCCCTCGTAGAGTGGATTTGACATTCGCACCCTCTCGGTCGCGAGTCCGCAAAGCGAATGTCAAATCCAAACTCCACTAGAAACTTATATTTCCTAGTGGTCCTTTGATTCTAACATTCGCAAGAATACCTGCTGAAACGGGATGCGAATGTTAGAATCGGACCATTAGCGTGGGTCACGCCGCCTTGAAACGCCTGATGCCGAGGATGATCAAGCCGATGAAAAACAGCAGCACGATTCCTTGCGTGATCGCAAAAGGCGGCTCGGCACCGGTCGGCGCATAGACGTTCAGCAACGCGACCTTCTGGAACGACTGCGCGATCAGCACAAAAACGTTGAACCAGAGCGCGAGCATCGCGGTGACCACATAGACTGTGCGCCAGATCCCGGCGAGGCCTTTTGCGTAGAGCGCGTACACCGCGATCGCCAGCAGCGCGAGCGAGATGAGCGCGACGATGTGCGACGGGAGCAGCTTGGTGAAAGGAAACAGAAAGCCGGTCGCGCTGGTGAGTATCGTCAGGACGAGAAACCAGAGCGTCCAGCCGGGCAGCCTGTTCGATGCAAGCATCCCACCCGCCACCACGAAGCCCAGGCCGATGGCGATCATGCTGATGATGAGATGAAGGACGGTGAAACCCGCTAACGACATGCCTAAAATCATGATGCGCCCCTGGTTAGAATAAATCCAAGGCTACATGATACGCATGGCAGCGCAACAGAAGTTCCGTTTCCGGACGGCCCGCTCACGCAAATTTTTGCAGGATTTGCCGGTTGCGCGATTAGCGGTTGAGAAAATCCACCAGCGTCGGAATCACCTGGCCCGGCGCTTCTTCCATCAGCCAATGACCGGAGCCTTTGATAATAACACCTTCGACATTGGTCGCGACGAGCTTGCCCTGTTCGATCAGGAAGACACCTCCCGCCTTCTCGCCGGAGAGAACGAGCATCGGCATCGGCAGCTTGGTCTTTGCAAAATCCGAAAAGTCGTCGGCGTCTTTCTCGAAGGCGCGGAAGACCTCCATTCCCGCCTTCATGTGGCCCGGCTGTGCATAGGCCTTGGCGTAGATTTTACGATCCTTCTGCGAAATGGATTTTGCGGGATCGGCGGCGAAGTCATTCCAGAAATGTTCGAGATAGATCCGCTCGCGGCCCTGAACCAGCGCCAGCGGCGTTTTGCCGTAGAAATGGAAGTGCCAGAGATCGCGCAGCAGCCAGACGCTCTTCCAGTCGCCGACGCCGGGCAGGAAGGCATCCATCAGCACGATACGATCGACCTCGGCCGGATACTGCGCCGCATACGCATAGGCGACCATCAGTCCGATGTCGTGGCCGACGATCTTCACCTTGGTAAATCCGAGGCTCTTCACCAGCGCGTGAATGTCCTGCGCCATTTGCTTCTTGGTGTAGCCGCCCTCGGGCGCATCGGATTTGCCGAACCCGCGCAGATCGGGCGCAATCACGGTGTGCTTGTTGACGAGTCCGGGAAACAGCGGCCGCCACATGTGGCTGGTCTCGGCATAGCCATGCAGCAGCACGACCGGATCGCCCTTGCCGGCAATCAGATAATTCAGTTTGACGCCGTTGACGTCGGCGGTGCGGTTTTGCGGTGCCGACTGCGCGGACGCGTAGCCGACTGACACGAGAAAGATGGATGCAGCCATTGCCGCGGCGCAGGCCGCGCCGCGAATGGCCAGCCGGAAATACAGCATGCTAAAAAACTCCTTTTGAGGATCGGCACGATTCTGACAAGGCAGGGGCGCTCGGAAGCTCAGACAATCGGCAGACGCATTTCAATAATAACGCGGGATCGGACCGTTATGCGGGGTCTTGCGGTCCGACAGGTCGAACAAGACTTCATCGACATAGCACCAGCCCCATCCTTCCGGCGGATCATACCCTTCGATGACAGGATGCTGGGTGGCACGGAAATGTTTGGTGGCGTGCCGGTTCGGCGAATCGTCGCAGCAGCCGACATGGCCGCAGGTCCGGCAAATTCGTAAGTGCAGCCAGACGCTGCCGGTCTTCAGGCATTCCTCGCAGCCCAGCGCGCTCGGCGTGACGACCTTGATCTCCGCGATGTGCTTGCAGGGCATGTCATGGTCTCTTGGTCAGAGAATTGTCCGGCCCTCGCAGGCTAACGAGGCTGCGCGAGTTTGTCGCCAAGAAAACCATGCAGCGCGGCCACGACCTGCGCGCCTTCACCAATCGCGCCGCCCATCCGCTTGACCGAGCCCGAACGGACATCGCCGACGGCGAAGACACCCGGCACCGAGGTCTCCAGCCCCGAGACCGGTTTGCCTTCCTCGCACTGCGAACCGGTCACCACAAAACCGGTCCGATCAAGCTCAACGCCGCAGCCTTTCAGCCATGCGGTCGCGGGATCCGCACCGACGAACAAAAATACATTGCGGATGTCGCCCGCGGTCTCGATGCCGGTGCGGCGATTGCGCCAGTGCACGCGCTCGAGCCCGCCTTCCGCGCCCTCCAGCCTGACGATCTCGGTGTGGATCATCAGTTCGATGTTCGGCGTCGCCATGATGCGGTCGATCAGGTAGCGCGACATGCTGTCGGCGAGACCGCCGCTGCGGATCATCATCCGCACCTTGCTGGCATGACCTGACAGAAACACCGCGGCCTGCCCTGCGGAATTGCCGCCGCCGACCAGAATGATTTCCTGCTGCGCACAGAGCTTTCCTTCGATCGGCGACGCCCAGTACCAGACACCGCGCCCTTCGAACTTGTCGAGATTCTCGATGGCCGGACGCCGGTAGCGTGCTCCACTGGCGACGACAATGGATTTTGCCTTCAGGAAATGCCCGCATTCGGTTGTCAATCCGAATGCGCCGCCGCTTTTCGAGCAGTCGAGCGATTTGGCCTCGACCGGAATCATCAGATCGGCACCAAACTTCTGCGCCTGATTGTAGGCGCGTCCTGCAAGTGCCTGACCCGAGATGCCGGTCGGGAAACCGAGATAGTTCTCGATGCGGGCGCTGGCTCCGGCCTGTCCGCCGAAATGCCGTGCATCGAGCACCGCCACCGACAATCCTTCTGACGCCGCGTAGACCGCTGTCGCAAGTCCGGCGGGGCCGCCGCCAACGACGGCGACATCATAGAGCTTGTCCTTGATCGGACCGCCGATCATTCCCATCGCATAGGCGAGATCGGTTTCGCTGGGATTGCGCAGCACCGTGCCGTCCGGAGCGACCACGAGCGGCAGATCAGCGGGCGATGGCGAATAGCGCGCGATCAAATCTGCCGCGTCCGTATCGGTGGCGGGATCGAGCACGTGATGCGGAATGCCGTTGCGCGACAAAAAGCCTTGCAGCCGCACCACGCCGACCAGAGACGGCGAACCGATCAGCACCGGGCCGCCGACGCCGGCTTGAATCAGGGCAACACGGCGGAGGATCAGCGCGCGCATGATGCGCTCGCCAAGATCGGCTTCGGCCACAAGCAGCGCACGCAGACTCTGGGATGGAATCAGCAGCGTTTCGACATCGCCTTCGGCGGTGCCGTCCACCAGCGCATGACGGCCGGACAACTGCCCGACCTCGGCAAGAAACTGGCCGGGGCCCTGCTCGATCACAGGCGTGACGTGGCCCAGGCCGTCGCGCTGGGTAATGGAGACGTGGCCCGACAGAATGACGAACATGCCGGGACCGACCTTGCCGGACTCGAACAGCAGTTCGCCGTTCTTGTACTGACGCACCTCGCCAAACCGGCGCATGCGGTCGATCTCCGTCTCCGTCAATGTCGGAAACGTCTGCTCGAACCGGGGAAATGCCGCACGTGCAGCGTCCGACTGCGGGGCGCCCGGCCCATTTGCTGCTGCCTGGTCCGTCGCCATCTCACGCATCCTTATGCTCGAACAGATCAGCGATATCCCTCGTTGGAGATCGCGTTCATCAAGCTAGATCGTGTCTGTCCGCCAAACAATCAAGCGATGGTTGAAGGCGGCCGGTCATTGGTCGTCATCATGCCGGTGCGAAATTGCGCCCGATGCATCGTCCCGCGCCCTGGCATCGTCATCCGGCGTGACGATCGCCATTCCGGCGCGGCCGCGGGCCTGCAACTTCCGGCGTTTCAAATTGTCGCGGAGCGCCGACTTTAGCCGCTCATGGCGGGCCGATTTGGCGGTGCGCTCATTTTTGACGTCGTCCGTCATGACAGGCCTGCTTGCAGCTTTCCTTGACCGGGTGTCCCCGGTGTGACGAACTATTTTATATCGAATACGGCAGGTAATGTGACGGGGAGAATGTGATGACGGCTGACGCACCGGGACTTGCGCCTTGCGCGCAGGAAACGCTCACGGGCTGGCATCGCTTCGTTGAGACCAAGAGCGAGGACGTGCTGCGGCCGCTGCTCGCCGAAACCACCGTGTTCCGCTCGCCGTTCGTGCACCTGCCGATTCCGGGGCGTCCCGCCAGCCTGCTGATCCTCGGCGCGGTCGTGCAGATTTTCGAGAATTTCCGCTATCACCGCACCTTCGTGGCCGGATCGCACGATGTGGCGCTGGAATTCAGCGCCGCTATTGGCGATCTGCAATTAAAAGGCATCGATCTGGTGAAATTCGATTCCGCCGGGAAAATCATCGAGTTCGAGGTGATGATCCGTCCCTTCAAGGCCCTGGAGGCATTGAGCACCCGGATGAGCGCCCGGATCGCCCCTGAACTGGCAAAATACAAGCCCGCCAGGGCTGTTTCAACCTGAGTTCCGGCGCTTGGGACAAGAACGGGCCGCTCCGTGCTTGCACCGCCAGTTGCCTTATGGCAAAGGAACGCGCGCCTTTGAGGCTTTTTAGCTGATTCACGTACCCGGTACGGTTCTGGCTCTTTCTTGTCTGGCGTTCGCTGCCGTAGCTCAGTGGTAGAGCACTCCATTGGTAATGGAGAGGTCGACAGTTCAATCCTGTCTGGCAGCACCAGCCCTCTTAAAAGCCTCGCATTGCAGCTCTGCATGAAATTTTTGGCAGAAAACGCCCCTGTTCCCGAAATTTTTAACCAGGCATCACGATACTCCGCCCGCACGTGCTTTCACGGGGAATCGGGGGATTCGGGGTTATGGCTTTGCGGTTCAAGGTCGGAAAAAATCTGTTTCGTTTCAAACTGCCGAACGTGAAGGTTGGCGTCCGGGGAAGTCTCTTCCTGGCCTTCGCGGTCATCGCCGGCATGGCGATCGCAATCAGCGCGGGAGCGAGCCTGCTGCTTGGCCAACTCGGCGGCATGATGAACGAACTGAGCAGTCAGAACATTCCTCGTCTGACAGCAAGTCTCCAGTTGTCCGGGTTGAGCCAGAGTCTCGCCGCCCGCGGTCCCGCGATGCTGGCTTCTGACGATGAAAGCACCCTTCAATCCCGCACCCAGGGCCTGAAAGAGGTCCAGGCCGCGGCGCTGGCCAAACTTCAGGAGATCAAGACTCTCAAGGCCGATCCGGGCGTGGTGTCCGCGCTGGAAGAAAACGTCAAAATGCTCGACGACACCATCAACAGCCTGCGCGCGGCCGCAAAGGAGCGGCTGGATCTCGCCGCCGAGCACAACAAGAAGTTCGAGGCCGCCCGCGCCGCCCATAGCGCCGTCGTCACCATCATCAGCAGTGCGGCCGAAGATGCAAAAGCCGCCGTCAATTCGGCTTTGGTGAATCCGAATGCAGAGCCGAAGGAAGCCATCAAGGCCATGCGCGGCGTCGATATGCTGGCCAGCCTGCTGGCAGATATCAATTTCGCCGCGAGCAACATCAGCGCCGCTGCAAACGCCAACAACGCCGAGACGCTCAGCGATCAGGAATATGCATTCTCGGTCACGTACGACAGCATCGAGATTTCCCTCAAGGCGCTTGGTCATACCGGCGACGGCGACAAGCTGAAGGACGCCGTCACGCAGATGATGGCGTTCGGCAATAAGAAGAGCGGCCTTTTCAAGCTGCGCCAGAAGGAACTGGATTCCGCCGATTACGGCCGGCTGATTCTGGAAGAGACCGGCAAGCTGAACCGCGGCCTCGAAATGAGCATCAAGCGGCTGGTCGATGACGTGCAGGTCGCGACGGACGCCGCTGCCGCCAAGGCAAACAACACGATCACGCTGGGAACGGCGACCATGCTCGCGCTCGGCGTGCTGACGCTGATCGGATCGGCGCTGTTCGTCTGGCTCTATGTCGGCCGCAACATCCTTGGCCGCATCGGCAACCTGCAGGACGTGATGCGCCGCCTGTCCGAGGGCGATCTCAATGCCGAGGTCAAGCGCGGCCGCCAGCAGGACGAAATCGCCGTGATGGCCGACTCGCTCGAAGTGTTCCGCGACAGCATGATCCGCTCGCGCACGCTGAGCAGCGAACAGGACCAGGACCGTATCGCCAAGGCCGAACGTGCATCGCGCATCGAAAAGCAGATCGTGAGTTTCGAAGACAAGGTCCGCGCCGCGCTCGACAGCCTGATGACCTCCGCCAATGTCATGCAGGCGACGGCGGAGAGCATGTCGACATCTGCCGAGCATTCCAGCGCGCTGGTGAACACCGTTGCGTCGGCGGCTGAAGAAACCTCGGTCAACGTGCAGACGGTTTCCGCCGGCACCGAGGAACTGTCATCGTCGATCCAGGAGATCAGCCGCCAGGTCACGAATTCGACCAAGATCGCCGCCAACGCGGTGACCGAGGCCGGCAAGACCGACACGACCATGCAGGGTCTCGCCGACAACGCCAACCGCATCAGCAGCGTCGTCGACCTGATTCAGGAGATCGCATCGCAGACCAACCTGCTCGCGCTCAACGCCACCATCGAGGCCGCGCGTGCCGGCGAAGCCGGGCGCGGTTTCGCGGTCGTGGCGTCTGAAGTGAAAAGCCTCGCCGAGCAAACCGCAAAGGCGACCGACGAAATCCGCACCCAGATCGCCAGCATGCAGAACGTCACGGCATCGGCGGTCGGCGCCATCCGCAACATCGGCTCGACCATCGGCGAGATCAACGAGGTCACCACGGCGATCGCCGCGGCCGTCGAGGAGCAGGGTGCGGCGACCCGCGAGATCGCACGCAACATCCAGCACGCCGCGAGCGGCACCCAGGAAGTATCGAGCAACATCGTCGGCGTGAGCCGCGCCTCGAGCGAGGCCGGAACCGCAGCCGGCGAGGTGCTGAATGCATCGAACGAACTTCGCCGCGAAGCCGATACGCTGCGCGCCGAGGTCGATGCCTTCCTGCTCAACATCCGGGCGGCGTAATTGCGTTTATGCGCTATGCCGTGAGGCATAGCTGCTTTCACCCGGCGGCCGGGCCCAGATTGACTCTTCTGGGCCCCCATGATCCTTGGTAATCTCTCTGGACATGAAGGACGCCGGTCGCCTCAGGGCATCCCGTGCTGTCCGCCAGAACGAGACTTTGGGTTACGCACGCAAGGGGTTAGCGCATGAGCATGGTGCCGGGTTCGGATGTGAAAGGCGGAGTTTCGGTCGGGCGCGATGCGCTGATCGAGCCGCGCAACGACTGGACCCGCGCCGAAGCGCAGGCGCTGTACGATCTCCCCTTCGCGGATCTGATCTTCCAGGCGCAGAGCATTCACCGCCGCAACTTCGATCCCAATCACGTCGAGACCGCGAGCCTGCTCAGCATCAAGACCGGCGGCTGCCCCGAGGACTGCGGCTACTGCTCGCAGAGCGCGAAATACGACACCGGCCTCAAGGCATCGAAGCTGATGGATCACGACGATGTCGTGGCCACCGCGAAGCGCGCCAAGGAAGCCGGCGCGGAACGCTTCTGCATGGCGGCGGCGTGGCGCAATCCGAAAGACAAGGATCTCGACAAGGTCTGCGACATGGTCAGCGCCGTGAAGGATCTCGGCATGGAAACCTGCGTCACGCTCGGCATGCTGACCGACGCACAGGCCAAGCGGCTGCACGATGCCGGCCTCGACTTCTACAACCACAACGTCGACACCTCGCCGGAGTTCTACGGCAAGATCATCACCACCCGCACGATGCAGGATCGCATCGACACGCTGGCCTCCGCGCGCGAAGCCGGCCTCAAGGTCTGCTGCGGCGGCATCATCGGCATGGGCGAGCAGGTCGATGACCGTCTCGGCATGCTGGCTCTGCTGGCGAATCTTCCCGAACACCCGGAGAGCGTTCCGATCAACATGTGGAACGAGGTCAAGGGCGTGCCGGTCAACGACACCGCCGAGCGTCCCGATCCGATCGCGCTGGTGCGCATGATCGCAGTCGCGCGCATCATGATGCCGCGCAGCGTCGTTCGCCTGTCGGCCGGCCGTCAGTACATGACCGACGAATTGCAGGCGCTGTGCTTCGTCGCCGGCGCGAATTCGATCTTCATCGGCGATGTGCTGCTGACCACGAAGAACCCGCAGACCGTGCGCGACGCCGATCTGCTCGATCGCCTAGGCATCAAGTCGAAGCTCGACGACGCCAAGCCGCACAACCATACGCATGTGGACGCGAAGCCAGCCGCGGCCACGGTGTCCGGCGCGGCCGCGTCCTGACCCTGTTTGAAACGCCAAAGCATGGCTGCCTGCATGGCAACCATGCCGGCACGCCTCGTAAAACGTGAGTTTTGGCTGGTCAGGACACTAGCGCAGCACCGATTGCCGCGTTAAGCCGGACCTGAAAAACACGATTGCGAGACGATGCACACCAGGACCGCCACCTTGCCCGCAGCCGCCGATGGCCTGCGCTACCCCTTCGAAACCCCGCCGAAACCCGACGAGGCAATCGAGGTTGCGCCCGGTTTGATGTGGGTCCGGCTGACTCTGCCGTTCCGTCTCAACCATGTGAACATCTATCTGCTCGCTGACGGCGACGGCTGGGCAATGGTCGACACCGGCATCGGCAACGAAGCCACCATCGCCGCATGGACGGCGCTGTTCGAAGGTCCGCTCAAGGGTTTCAAGATCACCAAGCTGATCGTCACCCACGCGCATCCCGATCACGTCGGTCTCGCGGGATGGATCGTCGAGCGTTTCAATTGTCCGCTCCACATGTCGCAGGTGGAATACCTGCAAGCCGCGTATCATCAGCATCGCGGTTCGCCGGAGCGCAAATTGGCGCAGCGGCTGTTCTTCCGGCGCCACGGTATGAACGAAGAGATCACCGAAGCGCTGCTGGGGCGGGGCATGGACTACCTCGCGCGGGTGTCGATACTTCCGGCCTCCTACAGCCGCCTGTCGAAGAACGACGAGATCACGATCGGGGCGCGAAAGTTCAGGGTCATCACCGGCGGCGGTCATGCGCTCGATCAGGTGATGCTGTATTGCGCGGCCGACAATATCTTCCTGTCGGCGGATCAGGTGCTGAGCAAGATCTCGCCGAATGTCAGCGTGTGGGCCGTTGAGCCCGATGCGAATTCACTCGGCGAATATCTCACATCGCTTGCAGAACTCAGCGGCCTGCTGCCGGACGATGTGCTGGTGCTGCCGGGACATGGTGTGCCGTTTTACGGCGTGAAGACCCGCATCAAGCAGCTGGCCGATCATCACGAAGAGCGCTGCCAGTTGATCGCCGACGCCTGCCGCACATCGCCGAAGACCTCGGCTGAACTCGTGCCGGTGGTGTTTCACAAGCATGTGCTCGACGCCCATCAGACCGGCTTTGCCGCCGGCGAACTGATCGCGCATGTCAATCACATGCTCGCCCACGGCCGGCTGAAATCCAGTGTCGGCGCGGACGGCGTGCTGCGCTTCACCGCGGCCTGATCTCGGTACCGCACGCTGACTGGCGGGATTGATCTCGATCAACTCCGCGCCAGCCGCATGGAAGAACCGCAAAAACAGCCTCGACACTAAACCTGGAAAAGCTCTAAAAAGACCCTGCGCGCGACAGAAGACCCCTCGGTAAATCCCTGGGCCGGCTGCCGTAATCCGGGTCCCCATCCAGGGTTTTTGTGATGGATTACAACAAGTTCTTCGACGATGCCCTCGGCCGCCTCCATAACGAGCGGCGTTACCGCGTTTTCGCGGATCTGGAACGCATCGCCGGCCGTTACCCGCACGCGGTGTGGCACTCGCCCAAGGGCCAGCGCAACGTCGTGATGTGGTGCTCGAATGACTATCTCGGCATGGGTCAGCATCCCAAGGTGGTGGGCGCGATGGTCGAGACCGCCACCCGCACCGGGACTGGCGCAGGCGGCACGCGCAACATCGCCGGCAACAACCATTCGCTGATCCAGCTTGAGCAGGAGCTCGCCGATCTGCATGGCAAGGAAGCGGCGCTGGTCTTCACCTCGGGCTACGTTTCCAACCAGACCGGCATCGCGACGCTCGCGAAGCTGATTCCGAACTGCCTGATCCTCTCGGACGCGCTGAACCATAATTCGATGATCGAGGGCATTCGCCAGTCGGGCACCGAATACCTCGTGTTCCGCCATAACGATGCTGCGCATCTCGAAGAGTTGCTGCGCGCGCATCCAGGCCGCCCGACGCTGATCGTGTGCGAAAGCCTCTACTCGATGGACGGCGACGTCGCGCCGCTGGCGAAGATCTGCGATCTCGCCGAGCGCTATGGCGCGATGACCTATGTCGACGAGGTTCATGCGGTCGGCATGTATGGTCCGCGCGGCGGCGGTATCGCCGAGCGCGATGGCGTGATGCACCGGATCGATATTCTCGAAGGCACGCTGGCCAAGGCGTTCGGCTGCCTCGGCGGTTACATCGCCGGCAGCGCCAAGGTGGTCGATGCGGTCCGCTCCTATGCGCCGGGCTTCATTTTCACCACAGCGCTTCCGCCCGCGATCTGCGCGGCCGCGACCGCTGCGATCAGGCACCTGAAATCATCGAGCTGGGAGCGTGAGCGCCATCAGGACCGCGCTGCGCGGGTGAAAGCCATTCTCACCGCGGCCGGTCTGCCGGTGATGTCGAGCGATACCCACATCGTGCCGCTGTTCGTGGGCGATCCGGAACGCTGCAAGAAGGCCTGCGATCTCCTGCTCGAAGAGCACGGCATCTACATTCAGCCGATCAACTATCCCACAGTGCCCAAGGGCACGGAGCGTCTTCGCATCACGCCGTCGCCGTATCACGATGATGCGCTGATCGATGGCCTCGCGGAAGCGCTGGTTCAGGTCTGGGAGCAGCTCGAACTGCCGCTGTACGCCAAGCCCATGGCAGCTGAATAACTCAGCTGCTGAATCAAACGGCTCTGACGAATTGCCGTGCCATTGCCGGTGCCGGTGCATTCGATAATACGATCCGCATCAGGTCGGCGGCATTGCGTGCACCCAGCTTGTCCATGATGCGCGCGCGGTGAACCTCGATGGTGCGCGGGCTGATGCCGAGCCGCCGTCCCGCCTCCTTGTTCGATGCGCCGTGGGCGACCTGCCCCAGCACATCCCGCTCGCGCCGGGTGAGAAGCTCGATCCCCGGAAAATCGGCGAGACCGTCAATGTGCCCGGTGGCCGACCGGCGATAAAACAGAGCGGCCTCGCGAACGCGCTCGATCATGGCGCCGGCGGAAAACGGTTTCTCAAGAAAATCCAGCGCACCGAGCTTCATGGCTTCCACCGCCATCGCGACATCGGATTGGCCGGAGATCACAAAGACCGGCGGCGCAAAATGGATGTCGGAAAGCTGCCTCAGCACCGCGAGACCGGAGCGGCCGGGAAGCTGAAGATCGAGGATGACGCAACACGGCGTGGACGATTGGAGCCATCCAAGAAACGACTCCCCGTCTGCAAAAGCCTCCGGGGCGAAGCCCTCGATTTTCAGCAACAGCGATAGCGCGTCGCGGACTGAAGCGTCGTCGTCAACGACGGCGATTGGAGCATCCCAAATAGGTAGCATCTGGCCCATGATCCGCCCCTGAGTGCGTTACATTGGTAATACAACCATTACGTGTAGTACCTGATTCGACCACCCGCGCCAATATTTTTGTTCGTTCAGCGGACATCATCTCACTCCGGATGCGTGCGACAGCGGACCGGGTTAAGGTCGCACCGGGCGTTGGCCAAGGCGCGGTCCCGAAAAGCGGGAACCGGTTTTCGGAGAGGATCGTGCCCTGACGACAGGGATCAACTCGATGCTGCATGACTGGGGCGTGATCGCAGCCGCTTTCGGCTACATCGGCCTGCTGTTCGTCGTCGCGAGCTACGGCGAGCGGCTGACGCAGGTTCAGCGCGGCCGCCTCGGCACGATCATCTATCCGCTGTCGCTGGCGATCTACTGCACGTCCTGGACATTCTTCGGCTCGGTTGGACTCGCGACCCGCACCAGCGTCGAATTTCTCGCGATCTATGTCGGCCCGATCCTGATGATCGCGTTCTGCACGCCGCTCCTGATGCGCGTCATCCAGCTCGCGAAGTCGCAGAACATCACCTCGATCGCGGACTTCATCGCCGCGCGCTACGGCAAGAGCCAGGCTGTGGCCGCCACCGCCGCCGGCATCGCCATCATCGGCTCGGTTCCCTACATCGCGCTGCAATTGAAGGCTGTCGCGTCGTCACTGGAAACGATCCTCAATCAGGATCAGGACGTTTCCAGCATTCCCTATATCGGCGACATCGCCTTCATCGTCACGGTTACGCTCGCCGCCTTCGCCGTGCTGTTCGGCACGCGTCAGACCGACGCCACCGAACACCAGCACGGCCTGATGCTGGCGGTTGCGACAGAATCGCTGGTCAAGCTGGTGGCCTTCATCGCAGCAGGCGTGTTCGTGACCTTCGTCATGTTCGGGCCGGCCGATCTGTGGGAGCGCGCCATGAAGACGCCGGAGGCGGTGCGTGCCATCGAGACCGCGCCGTCGATCGGCAACTTCGCCGCCATGACGCTGCTGTCGTTTCTGGCGATCATGCTGCTGCCGCGGCAATTTCACGTCAGCGTCGTCGAGAACTCCACCGAGGCCGAGGTTCGCCGCGCACGCTGGCTGTTTCCGCTCTATCTGATCGCCATCAACCTGTTCGTGATCCCGATCGCCATTGCCGGCCTTGTCACCTTCCCGTTCGGCGCATCGGACAGCGACATGTACGTGCTGGCGCTGCCGATTCAGGCAGGCGTCACATGGCTCAGCGTGATCGTGTTTATCGGCGGCCTGTCCGCGGCTACCGCGATGGTGATCGTGGAATGCGTGGCGCTCGCGATCATGGTGTCGAACGACATCGTGGTGCCGCTGGTGTTGAAACGGCGGCCTGCCGCGCAGGCGGGGAAGGCGAACTTCGGCGGTTTTCTGCTCAAGGTGCGCCGCGTCGCGATCTTCGCCATCATGGCGATGGCGTATCTCTACTACCACGCGCTCGGCAACGCGCAGCTCGCCGCCATCGGCCTGCTCTCGTTCGCAGCCGTCGCCCAGCTGGCGCCGGCGTTTTTCGGCGGACTGTTCTGGCGCCGCGCCACAGCGCGCGGCGCGATGGGCGGCATGATGATCGGCTTTGCGGTGTGGGCCTATACGCTGTTCCTGCCAAGCTTCGCCGACGTCGATCCGCGCGGCGTGATCTGGCTGAATGAAGGCCTGTTCGGCATCGCGGCGCTGCGTCCCCGCGCGTTGCTCGGCACCGAGATGGCCCCGCTGATCCATGGCGTGTTCTGGAGCCTGTCGCTCAACCTTCTGACCTATATCGTGCTGTCGCTGCTACGCCAGCCGACATCGATCGAGCGGGTGCAGGCCGATCTGTTCGTGCCGAACGAACTGGCGCCGATCGCGCCGAATTTCAGGCGCTGGCGCACGACGGTGACGGTGCAGGATCTGCTCACCACGGTCGCCCAGTATCTCGGCCCGGAACGCGCGCAGCAGTCGTTCGAAACCTTCGCCGTCAGCCACCACGTCAACATCGATCGTGCGGCGCCTGCGGATTTCCGCCTGCTGCGCCATGCCGAACACCTGATCGCGTCATCGATCGGCGCGGCGTCGTCGCGGCTTGTGCTGTCACTCCTGCTGCGCAAGCGCGCGGTGTCCGCCAAGGCCGCGCTGAAACTGCTCGACGACGCGCACACCGCCCTGCATTTCAATCGCGAGATGTTGCAGACCGCGCTCAACCACGTCCGCCAGGGCATCGCGGTGTTCAATCCGGAATTGCAGCTCATCACGTCGAACCAGCAGTTCGGCGAGATTCTCGACCTGCCTGCGCAGTATTCTCAAATCGGCATTCCGCTGGCCGAGATTCTGGAATTCATCGGCAGCAACGGACAGGACGCAAATGCCGATCCCGCCATGCTGCAACGACGGCTCGCCGCCTACACCACCGAGGGCGAGCCCTATCTGGAGCGGCTGACCGATCGCAACATGGTTGTGGAGGTTCGCGCCAACCGGATGCCGGGCGGCGCGCTGGTGATCACCTTCTCCGACATCACGCCGAGCTTTGAAGCAGCGGAAGCGCTGGAGCGCGCCAACGCGACGCTGGAAAAACGCGTCCGCGAACGCACCGAGGAACTGACACGGCTCAACAGCGAACTGGCGCGGGCCAAGAGCACCGCCGAGGAAGCCAATATTTCCAAGACGCGCTTCCTTGCCGCGGCCAGCCACGACATTCTCCAGCCGCTCAATGCGGCGCGACTGTATGTCACCAGCCTTGTCGAACGGCAGGACGGCGGCGAGGACGCCCGCCTTGTCGGCAACATCGACGACTCGCTGGAAGCTATCGAGGAAATTTTGGGTGCGCTGCTCGACATCTCGCGGCTCGACTCCGGCGCCATGACGCCGTCGATCTCCAGCTTCCGCATGAGCGATCTGATGCGATCACTGGAAGTGGAGTTCACACCGATCGCGAAGGCACGAAAGCTGAAGCTTACTTTCATGCCCTGCTCGCTGGCGGTTTCCTCCGACCGCGTGCTGCTGCGGCGGCTGCTGCAAAACCTGATCTCGAACGCCATCAAGTACACGCCCAAGGGCCGGGTTCTGGTCGGATGCCGCCGGCGGGGCAAATCGCTCGAGATCGGAATCTACGATACCGGCCTCGGCATTCCGGTTCAGAAGCGCGCCGAGATCTTCAAGGAGTTTCACCGCCTCGATCAGGGCGCCCGGATCGCGCGCGGATTGGGGCTCGGCCTGTCGATTGTCGAGCGGCTGGCGCGGGTTCTGAATCACCGGATCGTGGTGGACTCGAACCGCAGTGGCGGGTCGCGGTTCTCCGTCACGATGCCGATTGCGAAGACCGCCACCCATACGGCGACCATGTCCGGCACCAGTATCTCGTCCAAGGCGCCGATGAGCGGCACCCTCATCGTTTGTATCGAGAACGACCGCGCCATCCTCGACGGCATGAAAACGCTGCTGACAGGCTGGGATGCCAAGGTGATCGCCGCGGTCGATCCGGTCACCGCAGCGGAGGCCATTGCCGCGACCAATGAGCGCGTGACCGGATTGCTGGTCGATTATCATCTCGATCGCGGCAACGGCATCGCGGCGATCCGCGACATCCGCCAGCGATTCGGCGATGGAATTCCAGCCATTCTGATTACCGCGGACCGCAGCCCGCACGTGCGCGACGCCGCGCGCGAGGATGGAATCGTCGTGCTCAACAAGCCGGTCAAGCCGGCAGCGCTTCGCGCGCTGCTCGCGCAATGGCGCGCACAGCAGATGGTCGCTGCCGAATAAACCGGCTCACGCCCGCACGAGATCGCTAAGCGCGAGGCCGGTTGCGGCTTCAAGGTCCCGGATCGCCTGCGGAGCGTCGATCACCTTGATGGTGGTCATGCCCATTTCCCGCGCCGGCTTCAGGTTGACGCCGAGATCGTCGAGATAGACGCACTTCTTCGGATCGACGTCCAGCGCCGCGACCATCATTTGATAGATACGCGGATCGGGTTTGCGCAGGCCGATCTTCGCCGACTCGATGACATGATCGAACAGCGCCATGGTTTCCGCGACATAGAGCGCACGGCCGCCCGAGCTGCCCATGGCGTTCGCAGGAAGATTGTTGGTGATGCAGCCGGTCTTGAAATGCTGCTTCACCCGGCGGAGCGCCTCGACCATTTCCGGACGCGGATCGCCCGACAGCAGCGGCACGACATCGCGTCCCCGCACCTCGGCGCCGAGCGCGAGCGATTCGGCGGCAAACAGTTCATCGAAGGTTGCAAGATCCACCTCGGCGCGCTCGAATTTCGCCCACGCATTCTCGAAGTGGTTCGCGGCGTTTGTCCGCCGGATAATATCGACGGGAAGCCCGCGTTCCTTTTCATACCGCGCAAAAGCCTCGAACGGCGACGTGGTCAGCACCCCGCCAAAATCCCAAATCACTGCTTCAATCATGATCTACCGCTTTTGCCGGAGTCGTTTCGCGCGCGGGCACCTGCGGCACTATTTCGCCGGGTCGGCCTGTTTCCACTCTCCGCCCGCGATTTTGGCGGCGGCGATCACGGCCTGGGTCCGGCTTTCGACGCCGAGCTTTTGCAGAATGGCGGACACATGCGCCTTGATGGTGGCTTCCGACACCCCAAGCTCGTAGGCGATCTGCTTGTTGAGCAGGCCTTCCGACAGCATCATCAGCACCCGCACCTGCTGCGGCGTCAGCGTCACCAGCCGGTCGCGCAATTTGGTCATGTCAGGATCAGCCGCGGCGGAGAGATCGACATCGGCCGGAATCCAGACGTCGCCGTTCATCACCTTGCCGATCGCCTCGCGCAAGGTCTCGACGCCAAAGCGCTTGGGTATGAAGCCGGACGCGCCGAAGTCCATCGACCGGCGGATGGTACTGGCGTCGTCGCTGGCCGACACAATGACGACCGGGATCGCCGGGAATTGTGCGCGCAGATAAATCAGCCCGGAGAAACCGCTGATTCCCGGCATCGACAGATCGAGCAGGATCAGATCGACGTCGGATTCGCGATCGAGCAGCGCCGTTAACTCCTCAAACGACCCCGCCTCATCGACCCGCGCCGACGCGACGACGGTCGCGACGGCTTGTCGCAGGGCGTCGCGAAAGAGCGGATGATCGTCGGCGACAACGAGATGTGTGCTGGTAACGATGGTCATTTATCCCGCATGCAATAGCTGATTATGCCCGACAACGATATTGGATTCCGAGTGTTTACCGTGCCGTTCAGTCATGCAACCCGGGAACAAAAACAACAAGCTCACGGTCTCCGATCGCAACGATTGTGCACTGCACGGTGTCCCCTCCCGCCAATTTGGCTGGCCGAAAGTCTTATAGGGCTGAGTTTCACGCCGATGTTACCTTGATTGCGAACTTCTCGCACTTTTTCAGCCGGCGAAAGAGCGGCGCGCAGAAGCGAATTTTTCAGCAACACGTTTGGGGAGCTTTGAAATGGCCACAATGACTACGACCTCGCCACGAGCGGGCGGCATGACGAAGGACGAACGTTTCGTCATCTTCGCATCGTCGCTCGGCACCGTCTTCGAGTGGTACGACTTCTATCTTTACGGATCGCTCGCCGCGATCATCGGTGCGCAGTTCTTCAGCGCCTATCCGCCGGCGACCCGTGACATCTTCGCACTGCTGGCTTTCGCCGCCGGCTTCCTGGTGCGCCCGTTCGGCGCCATTGTGTTCGGCCGGATCGGCGATCTCGTCGGCCGCAAGTACACCTTCCTCGTCACGATCCTCATCATGGGTCTGTCGACCTTCATCGTCGGCCTGCTCCCGAACGCTGCCACCATCGGCATCGCGGCTCCGATCATCCTGATCATTCTGCGCCTGCTGCAGGGCCTCGCGCTCGGCGGCGAGTACGGCGGTGCTGCGACTTACGTCGCGGAGCATTCGCCTCCCGGCAAGCGCGGCTACTACACCTCGTTCATTCAGACGACCGCGACACTCGGCCTGTTCCTGTCGCTGCTGGTCATTCTCTTCACCCGCACCATTCTCGGTGAAGCCGAATTCGCGGCATGGGGCTGGCGCATTCCGTTCCTGCTCTCGGTCGTTCTGCTCGGCGTCTCCGTCATCATCCGGCTCAAGCTGAATGAATCGCCGGTGTTCCAGAAGATGAAGGATGAAGGCAAGGGCTCGAAAGCACC
This sequence comes from Afipia sp. GW822-FHT03D08, assembly GCF_058801645.1. Lineage (NCBI taxonomy): Bacteria > Pseudomonadati > Pseudomonadota > Alphaproteobacteria > Hyphomicrobiales > Nitrobacteraceae > Afipia > Afipia sp. GW822-FHT03D08. The sequence goes on along the minus strand of NZ_JBXANK010000003.1, from coordinate 167,866 downwards.
TTTGACCGAAGCCTTCGGCAACTGGAGCAACGCCAAGCTCGTGCTGATCGCGCTGCTCGGCGGCGTGATGGGCCAGGGCGTGGTCTGGTACACGGGCCAGTTCTACGCACTGTTCTTCCTGCAATCGATCCTGAAGGTCGACGGCTACACCGCGAACCTCCTGATCGCGTGGTCGCTGCTGCTAGGTACCGGCTTCTTCATCGTGTTCGGCGCACTGTCGGACAAGATCGGCCGCAAGCCCATCATCCTCGCAGGCTGCCTGATCGCGGCGCTGACCTTCTTCCCGATCTTCCGCATGATCTCCAGCAACGCCAACCCGGCGCTGGAAAAGGCCATCGAGACGGTGAAGGTCTCGGTCGTTGCCGATCCGAAGGCCTGCGGCGACTTGTTCAACCCGGTCGGCACCCGCGTGTTCACCGCGCCTTGCGACCTTGCCCGTGACTTCCTGGCGAAGTCCTCGGTCAAGTATGACACCGTCGCCGGCGCGCCTGGCTCGCCTGTGCTGATCAAGATCAACGGAACCGACGTGCCTTACACCACGCCGGCAGCATCGAACGCTGGCGCGACCGCTGCCCTCCAGGCAGCCGGTTATCCGAAGCCCGGCGCTGCCAATACGACGATCGTGAAGATGTCGAACCCGTTCGATATCTTCAAACCGCAGGTGGCCGCGATCATCGGACTGCTGTTCGTCCTCGTGATCTACGTCACCATGGTGTACGGCCCGATCGCCGCGATGCTGGTCGAACTGTTCCCGACCAAGATCCGCTACACCTCGATGTCGCTGCCCTACCATATCGGCAACGGCTGGTTCGGCGGTCTGTTGCCCGCGACGTCTTTCGCGATCGTGGCATCGACCGGCGATATCTACGCAGGTCTCTGGTATCCGGTGATCTTCGCCTTGATCACCGTGGTGATCGGCTTCTTCTTCCTGCCGGAAACCAAGGACGTCGATATCAGCAAGTAACGATTGAAGGTCAGGCGGCTGCTCCGCCTGACCTTTCAAACACAACGGCCGCGGAGCAATCCGCGGCCTTTTTTTTGCGACATTGGATTTCAGGATTCTGGAATTTCAGATTTTCTCTGACAGTTTCTTCTGCATGCGGTTCGCCATATCGATCAACCGCTCCCAGACCCGCTCGATCAGCGCCATCAGCTTTTCGTGCTCCGGCGGCAATTGCAGTTCGATCTTTCCGTCGGGCGATGCCTTGCCGTCGGGCGCAGCCTGTGCGCTCTTCTTCGAATCTTCCTTGGCCAGCGGCGCGTCGGTCTTCCCGGTGACCGTGTCGCGCTGGGCCAGTTGGTCGCGCAGCTTCTTGTTGTCGGCCTGAAGCCGGCCGATCTCGGTATCGAGTGCGGCACGCTCGTCCGGCACCAGCCGGCAGGTCCAGCCGCTCTTGTTGGTGCAGATCGACACCACGCCGTTGCGGGTATCGAGCCGCAGGAATCCGTCTGTCACAGGCGACAGCGTGAACCGTCCGTTCTCGGTCTCGGGCGCGGCCTGGGCGCGCGCCTCGGGAGCGAGCATCACCGTCACCGCCAATGCCATTACGGCAAACCTGACATCTGGACGCATGGGCTCCCTCATCGCGACACACCCGCAGTCTGTCGTTTCGTCCTCAGACGTCTGAAGTGTAGGCCTTGCGACCGGATTTCAACGCATCGGCCAGCAATTCGATCCTGTCCTGGCCCCAGAAAACCTCGCCATCGAGCACCCAGCAGGGCGATCCAAACACGCCCGCCGCAATCGCATCCTGACGGTTCTGCTCATAGGCCGCACTGATCTCGTCGGAGGCCGCCTGCGCGACAAGCTTCTCGCCCGGCAACCCTGATTCATCGGCCAGCTTCGTCACGGTCGCGGGGTCCGCGAGATTGAGTTCCTGCTCCCAGAGGCCGGCGAAGGCGCGGCGCATAAACGGCTCGGGGTTTAGTCCGGCAACCGTTGCAGCCACAGCGACACCATCGGCCAGCCGCGGATCGCCCGGAAAAAACTGCGGCTTGAGGTTGAACTTGAGGCCGCGCTTGTCGCGCCAGCGCTGCAATTCCATCATGCGATAGCGCTGCCGCGCCGGATGACGCTTCGCCAGCGGCAAGCCTCCCGTTTCGGAGAACACGTTGATCAGCAGAACCGGCTTGTAGTCGACCTTCAATTGGTGCGCGGCCGCGAGGTCCTGAAACAGCGCATGCCCGATGTAAGCCCATGGCGACTGGATGGAAAAATAGTAGTCAATCTGGCGCGCCATCGGCCCTCCCGGCTGCATGATTTCGGCAAGCTCCGGTCATATCACAACAAGTAAAACCATGCCGACAAACACACGATTGCGCATTTCATTTATCGCAGTGCGGCGAGTGCGCGCAGCGATCTGATTTTTTCTCCGATTTCATAAGTTATTTCAAAGCGATACATGTCAATCAGGCAATCTTGACTTGACCGTATGCCGTCAGTATGGTCCGCGCGGTTTCCGTGGGTGGCGGGGCGTTTTTCTCTGAAATCGCGCGACGGGGCATGGGGTGTCGACAGCAATGGCGAACGGCACGCACAGCAACGGTCGCGGCGAAGGGGAACGAAACAAACCGCCTGCCGACGAAGCTGCGCTCTCCGCAAGGCTCGACCGTCTGAAACATCGGCTTTCCGAAGTCCGGAATAACCGCAAAAACCAGACAGATCAGTCAGGAAGTGGGGCAGCCTCCGCCAACGCGTCCGCGATGGCACGGGGTTTTCGCCTCTCCTCCGAATTGATTGCAGGCGTCCTTGTCGGAGCGGTCATCGGCTGGGGCATCGATCGTCTTTTTTCGACGTCCCCTTGGGGTCTGATCGTGTTTTTTCTGCTTGGCTTCACCGCCGGCGTGATCAACGTGATGCGGGCAGCCGGCGTCGCAAACAGCGATGCGTCGGATCGCTCCTGACAGGATCCACCGGGATCGCTCTTGGAATTTCAAGCCAGCTTGCTGGCGGGTATGACTGTCCGGCACGCCGGCAAAGATGAAAGACGAACGTGGATGGCCGATCCAATCCATCAATTTGAGATCCACAAGATCTTCACCCTAGGCCACATCGGTGGTCAGGAGATCGCTTTCACCAATTCGTCCGCCTACATGTTCGGCGCGGTCGCAGTCGTTTCGCTACTGATGATCGGCGGCAGCGCCGCGCGCGCCCTCGTTCCGGGCCGCTTCCAGTCCGTTGCCGAACTATCCTACGAATTCGTCGGCAACACTCTGAGAGAGAGCGTCGGCGACGAAGGCATGAAGTTCTTCCCGTTCGTGTTCTCGCTGTTCATGTTCATCCTGACTGCGAACATGATCGGCATCATTCCCTACACCTTCACCGTCACCAGCCATCTCATCGTGACCGTGGCGCTGGCGCTGATGGTGTTCCTGACCGTACTGCTCTACGGGCTGTACAAGAACGGCTTGAAGTTCTTCAAGCTCTTCGTCCCGTCAGGCATTCCGCTTTATATCCTGCCGCTCATCATGGTGATCGAGGTGATCTCGTTCCTGTCGCGGCCGGTGTCCCACTCCGTGCGTCTGTTCGCGAACATGCTGGCAGGTCACATCACCCTCAAGGTGTTTGCGGGATTCGTAACGTCGCTGAGCGCGCTCGGCGCTGTGGGCATCTTCGGTTCGATATTGCCGCTGGCGATGACGACCGCGCTCACCGGCCTCGAAATTCTCGTGGCTTTCCTGCAGGCCTACGTCTTCACCATCCTGACCTGCATCTACCTCAACGACGCACTTCATCCCGGACACTGAATTCAGACACTGGCCGGATTTCACTTATCCACTGACACCAACATCCCAAGAAGGAGTTTCACTATGGATCCAGTTGCAGCAAAGTACATCGGCGCCGGCATCGCTTGTCTCGGCATGGGCGGCGCAGGCATCGGCGTCGGCATGATCTTCAGCCAGTTCCTCAACGGCGCGCTTCGCAACCCGTCGGCTTCGCAGGGCCAGTTCGCTAACCTGATCTTCGGCTTCGCCGTGACGGAAGCGCTCGGCATCTTCTCGCTGCTGATCGCGCTGCTGCTGCTGTTCGCCGTCTAAGTCAGACCGGATGATGCGTTTGCCGCGGACTCGCTCGAGCCGCGGCTGACGCCAACAGGAGACGCTCATGGCGACGGGTCAGGGCACTGCAAAGGGCACGACCGCCCACACCGAAGCAGACGGTCATGGCAAGGCGGGCTTTCCGCCTTTCCAGAAGGAGACGTTTGCCTCGCAGCTGGTGTCGTTCGCGATCGCCTTTGCGCTGCTTTACTTCATCGTGTCGAAGTTCGCGCTTCCGCGCGTCGGCGGCATCATCGCGAACCGCGAAGGCGTGATCGAAAACGATCTCGCTGAGGCGCAGAAGCTGAAGGACGAGTCCGATCAGGCTCTGAAGGCTTATGAAACCGAACTCGCCGATGCGCGGGCGCGGGCTCAGGCCATTGGATCCGAGACTCGCGACAAGCTGAACGCGCAAGCCGAAAGCGACCGCAAGGCGCTTGAAGCAGCCCTCGCGGCCAAGCTGGCCGATGCCGAAAAGACCATTGCCTCAACGCGCGCAACCGCGATGGGCAACGTCCGCTCGATCGCATCGGATGCGGCGACAGCCATTGTTCAGCGTCTCACCGGCGTTGCGCCCGACAGCAAGACTGTCGACAGCGCCGTCGATGCGTCCTTGAAGGGATAACGACGATGTTCCAAGCAGAATTCTGGGTCGCCGTCGCCTTCGTCATCCTGATGGGTGTGTTCGGCTATTTCGGCGTTCACCGCACCATCCTGCAGGCGCTCGATCGTCGCCGCGACCGTATCCAGAAAGAACTCGACGACGCCCGCCGCCTCAAGGAAGAGGCCGTGAAGCTGGTCGCCGAGTATCGCGCCCGCCGCGCCAGCGCCGAGCGTGAAGCGCAGGATATCGTCGCCAGCGCCAAGGCCGATGCCGAGCGCATCGCGGCCGAAGCCAAGGCGAAGATGGAAGATTTCGTCGCCCGCCGCACCAAGACTGCGGAAAACAAGATCGCCCAGGCCGAAAGCCAGGCCATCGCGGATGTCCGCGCAGCCGCTGCAGAAGCCGCCGTGTCCGCCGCATCCTCGATCATGACGCAGTCGGTCAAGGGTCAGGTCGCCAGCGACCTGATCGCCAAGGGCATCCAGGACGTTCGCAGCAAGCTGAACTGACGCTTCACATTCTCTGACAAAAAAGCCGGCCTCGTTGATGCGAGGCCGGTTTTTTTCGATCGAAACCCGCGCGCGCTATTTCTTGCGTTTGCGCGCCGCAGGCTCTGGCTTCAGCGCCGCCGGATCGAAGCCGACATAGAAAATATACTTGTCGTTCGCAGCTTCCGTCGGCGCAGGATAGGTGACGTCCTCGGCGACAATGCTGAACTCGGTGTTGTCGCCCTCGAGCGCAACCGCGGTGCGGAACGCCTTGGTGACGATCACCTTCTCCGGTGCGCCCTCCTGCACGACGGCGACGCGCATCGGCACATCGACGGTCGGCGGCGCGCCCGCAGGACCGGTGATAATCCGGCCGATCACGCCGATCCGCGCGGTGACCTGCCCGCCCTGCAAATTACAGTCGCGCGCGGTGCGTGTGATCGTGCCCTGGTAGCGCAGATCGCTGCCCGAGGCCGGCTTGCCGGGCAGCCCGACCGAGAGCGTCGACGCTCCGAAGCGGATCGCGACGCTCGGACAGGTCAGTTCGCTGTTCTGGGTCGACTGCGTGGATGGGGTGGATGACGTGCTGGCTTCCTGCGTGTTGGACCCGAACAACTGGTTGAACCTGCTGCCGATCGACGAGCCGGTGGACGAACTGCCGGACGAGCCGCCGAACATGCTGCCGCCGCCGCAACCCGACAGCGCGGCCCCTGCCGCCACAGCCAGCGCAGCCATTGCCGCGCGCTTCAAACGCCTGCCATCAGCCATCATTGCTTCCAGTCGGCCCCAAGGATTGTAGGAAAAAGGAAAGGATCAGGCGGACTTATAGCAGGCCAAAGACGGCGAACCAAAGGCGCAACACCACGCTCAGGCAGGGCTGGTTAACCGCGGAAGTCCTCATCCAGCAGGCCATACAGGTAATGGTCCTGCCAGACGCCGTTGATGCACAGATAGCGCCGCGCCAGGCCCTCGCGGGCGAAGCCGCACTTCTCCAGCACCCGGATCGAGGACTGGTTGGTGGGGATGCAGGCGGCTTCGATGCGGTGCAGATTAAGCTCGCCGAACAGGGTCGGCAGCAACACCCGCAAAGCCCCGGTCATGTAACCCTTGCCGGCATACGGCTGGCCCACCCAGTAGCCAAGCGTGCCAGCCTGCACGATCCCGCGCCGCACATTGGCGAGGGTCACGCCGCCCACCAGCACGCCGTCGTGCTCGCGAAACACCAGGAACGGATAGGCCCTGTCCTCGGCAATATCTTCGGTATAGCGGCGCAGGCGGCGGCGGAAGCCTGAACGCGTCAGGTCGTCGGACGGCCAGATCGGTTCCCACGGCGTCAGGAACAGCCGGCTCATTTCGCGCAATTCGCTCCACTGCACGTAATCCGGCATCTGCGGGGCGCGCAGCAGCAGCCCGTGTCCGCGCGGGGCGAGCGCCGGAGCCGTTGTCGTGGGCAAGCGAAACAGGGCCATCCCGAAACCCCTCCCGTAAGCGGATGCACACATGCATCCACATACCTTTTCTAGCACAGTTTTCCGGCCCGTCCGCCCCGGTTGCGATCCTATGACGGCCTCGAAAACACATAGGCAAGGCCGGTCAGCATCAACCCCGAGACGGCGAGGGTGAGCGGCAGGCTGGGATTGGCGGCAAACCAGAACAGGGTGAAGCCCACGATCATTCCGGCAAGCGCCGCCATCTTCGCCTTGCGCGGAATGGCGCCGCGCGAACGCCACGCGCGCAAGGTTGGCCCGAAACGCTCGTGCTCCAGAAGCCAGGCCTCGAACCGGGGCGAGGACCGCGCGAAACATGCGGCTGCCACGATCAGGAAAGGCGTTGTCGGCAGCACCGGCAAAAAAGCGCCGATCACGCCAAGCGCAACGAAGACGAATCCAAGACCGAGGAAGAGAACGCGCACAAGACGAGTGAAGCGCGGAGCCCTTACAGGATCGCTGCTCACCTCGTCACATGCGGGATCTTGCGTCAGTGCAGCAGCGCCCTGGCCTTCGGCCGCGCCAGGCCCTCGGCCAGACTGACCGCAGTGTCGAGGCCGCGGCCCCCACCCAGCGCCACCACTGCCGGACGGCTGCGGCTCAGCAATCCGCGCGCGGCATCGCGGGTGGTTTCGACGGTGACCGCATCGATGCGCGCCACCAGTTCATCCACCGTCAGCGGTCGTCCATAGGCCAGCATATGCCGCGCCATCTGCTCGGCGCGGGCGCTGCAGCTTTCCATCCCCATCAAAAGGCCGGCCTTCATCTGCGCCTTGGAGCGAGCGATTTCCTTTTCGGTCAAGGTCTCGACCGCGTTGTTCATCTCATCAACGATGACTTCCACCATCTCGGGCGCATCGGCGGGATCGGTGCCGGTATAGAGCCCGAAAAATCCGGTGTCGGAATAGGCTGCGTGGAAAGTGTAGATCGAATAGCAAAGCCCGCGCTTCTCGCGAACTTCCTGGAACAGCCGCGACGACATGCCGCCGCCGAGAATATTGGTGAACACCTGCAAGCTGAACAGCGACAGATCCGACTGCGGCAGCCCTTCAAGCGCCAGCGTCAGATGCGCCTGCTCGAGATCGCGGTGAATGACGCGCGAACCGCCCTTGCCGAACATCGCAGGCGACGGCTTCGGCGCCGGCGTAGCCTCGAAACTCGCGAAACGCTGTTCGACTTCGGCGACGACGCTCTTGTGATCGACTGCTCCCGCGGCAGCGACCACCATGTCGGGACCGTGATAGTGCGTCGACAAATAGTTTTGCAGATTGTCGCGGCTGAAGCCGGCAAGGGTCTGCGGCGTGCCGAGCAGTGAGCGGCCCATGGGCTGATCCGGATAGCTCAACTCGCTGAGGTGCTCGAAGACCAAATCGTCCGGCGTGTCCTGCGCTGCGCCGATTTCCTGTTCGATCACGCTCTTCTCGCGCTCCAGTTCCTCGGCATCGAACGACGGATTGGCAAGAATGTCCGACAGCACGTCGAGCGCCAGCGGCACATCGGCCTTCAGCACCCGCGCATAATACGCGGTCGTCTCGTTGCTGGTCGCGGCATTGAGATCGCCGCCGACCGCTTCGATTTCCTCGGCGATCTGCTGCGACGTCCGCCGCGTCGTGCCCTTGAAAGCCATATGCTCGAGCAGATGCGACATGCCGTGTTCGTCGGGCTTTTCGTCGCGGCCGCCGACACCGGTCCACACGCCGAGCGCCGCGGTTTCGAGATGCGCCATGGTGTCGGTGACCACGGTCAAACCCGAAGACAGCTTTGTGATGTTGACGCTCATCCAGCGACTCCCTGCTTGGCCGCGCGGCTCACCGAAAGAATGAACCGTTCGACCTCGGTCTGATCGTTCTTCATGACCTTGATGTGTTCGGACTTTGTCATCAGGCCGTCGAGCCATGCCGGAAGCGGCGGCCGTACTCCGCACGCCGCCTCGACAGCGTCGGGGAACTTGGCGGCATGCGCAGTGGAGAGCACGATGTTCGGCACGGTCGAGACCGGCTTGTCCTGATCGGCGACCGCAAGCGCCACGGCGGTGTGCGGATCAACCAGTTCGCCCGCTTCCTTCCAGGCAGCGCGAATCGCGGCGCTGGTTTCCGTTTCGTCGGCGCGGCCTGCATCGAAGTCCTCGCGAACCTGCTTCAACACCGCATCGCTCAGCACAAAGCGTCCCGACTGCGCCAGTGACCCCATCAGCGCTCGGATCACCGCGCTGTCACGGCCGGTGGCCTCGAACAACAAGCGCTCGAAGTTGGATGAGATCTGAATGTCCATCGACGGTGATGTGGTGGCGTGGACCTGCTTCACCTCGTAGATGCCGGTCTTGAGCGTGCGCGCCAGAATGTCGTTGACGTTGGCGGCGATGCGCAGACGGCGGACCGGAAGGCCCATCCGCTTGGCGACATAGCCCGCGAAGATGTCGCCGAAATTTCCGGTCGGCACGGTGAAATCGACTTCGCGCGCAGGCGCGCCCAGCGCAACCGCCGACGTGAAGTAATAAACCACCTGCGCGACGATGCGCGCCCAGTTGATCGAATTCACGCCCGACAGCGAGACGGAATCGCGGAACTTGTGATGATTGAACAGGCCCTTCACGATGCCCTGACAGTCGTCGAAGGTGCCTTCGATCGCCAGCGCGTGGACGTTCCCCGCGCCGCTCGTGGTCATCATGCGCCGCTGCACGTCGGAAATGCGCCCGTTCGGAAACAGCACAATGAGATCGGCATTGTCGCGGCCGGCAAAGGCATCGACCGCGGCGCCGCCGGTGTCGCCGGATGTCGCAACCACGATGGTCGTGCGCTGGCCGCGCTTCGCCAGCACGTGATCCATCAGCCGCGACAGCAACTGCATCGCCACGTCCTTGAAGGCGAGCGTCGGACCGTGAAACAGCTCAAGCACAAAGCGATCCGGCGCGATCTGATTGAGCGGCACCACCGCCGGGTGACGGAAGGTCGCGTAAGCTTCGATCGCCATGCGGCCGAGATCGGCTTCGGAGATTTCATCCGCAACGAAGGGACGGATCACCTCGACCGCGACCTCCCAGTACGGGCGGCCGAAAAATCCGGCGATGGTCTCGGGGCTGAGCTGCGGCCAGACCTCCGGCACATAGAGGCCGCCGTCACGGGCAAGCCCGGTCAGCATCACATCGCAAAAGCCCAGCCGGGGGGCTTCGCCCCGTGTCGAAATATAGCTCGTCAAGCGACCCTCCAAAGGCTCAAGCCTGAAGCAAGCCTTTGATAAAATTGGATTATTAACTTCGCCTCGGGCGAAATCGAAACGCACCATATCGGCTGCGATCCGGCTTCACAAGGAAAGCCACCTGCGATGATTTAGCTCCGGCGCTGGCCTACGACCCAGAATCCGAAGGCAGCGGCAACCACCAGCGCCAGGCCAAACCATGTGAAGGCGTATTGCAGATGATCGTCCTTGAGATGGACGTGCAGCGGACCCGGTTTCGGGACGCCCGACGCCGGCGCTGGTGATTCCAGATCGATATAGAACGGCGCGACCTCGCCCCAGCCGAACGCTTTTGCCATGGTGCGATGGTCGCGCACGAACCACAGCCGCTTGGCCACATCATCCGCCGGTGTCAGCGTGCCGGCTGTTTCCGGAAAACGCAGATAGCCGGTCAATGTCACCGGCGCTCCGGTGACGAGCGGCTTCACCGCGCGATCCTGCTGTGCGCGGTCCTGCATCGTGTTCTGCACAAAGCCCGCATTGATGACGACGCTGCGGCCATCCGCCAGACGCGCGGGCACAAAGGCCCAGGTGCCCGGCCCGTTGATATCGTCACGTACGGCGGAGCCGGAACTGTAGACCATGACGTCCGGCTTGGACTCGAAGCTCGCGCTGAACCTGACGCGGCGGAATTCGTCACGCGCCGGTGTCAGCGCCGGCCACTCCACGACCGCCGGCAACGCACCCGGCACACCGGCGAGCCGCTCGGTCAACGCCGAAATCAGCGCGCGCTTTTCGTCCTTGCGGCGAAGCTGCCAGACGCCGAGGCTCGCGAGCACCGACACCATGATGAGCGCGATCAAGGCGAGACCAAAAATGCCTCGTCGGCGAGGCGCCGCTGTCTGCGTCTGGTTCATTTCGGCTCGCGTCCGATCAACTGACCTTCCGCGGCCTTGTGATGATACTGCAAGGCGATCAGCAACGCCTTCATCGACCGTAACGGCAGCAGGGTCGTCGCGAGAATCAGCGGCGCCCACAGCGCGGCATGCACCCAAAACGGCGGCTGATACTTCATCTCCACAACCAGCGCGGCACCGACCACAATGAAGCCCGCGATCATGATGATGAACACAGCCGGGCCGTCACCCGCATCGATGAAGGCGTAGTCGAGACCGCAGACATCGCAGGACGGGCGCAGCGTGAGAAACCCTGCATAGAGCCTGCCCTCGCCGCAGCGCGGACACCTGCAGGCAAGACCGCGGAGCGCGGCCTGTGACAAACTGGCAGAGGCAGGACTATCGGTCATGGCGTGCTTTCATTCGCCTTCGCTACGCCCGCAACCGCTCGGCCGCAAGACATAACCGATCACGAAAAAGGGCGGCCCGAAGGCCGCCCTGAATGATGAACCGGTTGCGCAATCAGTGCGCGCCGTGCGCCATGGTCGATGCGCCGTGTCCCCAGACGTAGATGCAGATGAACAGGAACAGCCAGACCACGTCGACGAAGTGCCAGTACCAGGCCGCAAACTCGAAACCGAGATGCTGCTTTGGCGTGAAATGACCCGCGTATGCGCGGAACAAACACACCAGCAGGAAGATGGTGCCGACCAGCACGTGGAAGCCATGGAAGCCCGTGGCCATGAAGAAGGTCGCGCCATAGACGTTCCCGGCGAAGCTGAACGCAGCGTGGCTGTATTCAAACGCCTGCACGCAGGTGAACAGCGCGCCGAGCAGCACGGTCAGGATCAGGCCCCACTTCAGGCCCTTGCGGTCGCCTTCGAGCAGCGCGTGATGCGCCCAAGTGACGGTCGTGCCCGAGGTCAGCAGGATCAGGGTGTTGAGCAGCGGCAGATGCCACGGATCGAAGGTCTCGATGCCCTTCGGCGGCCAGACGCCCGGCACCTTGCAATCCGCCGGAGACACACCGGCGCCGCATCCGAAGAGGGCGTCGCGGACATAGTGCACCGAGTCAGCCGGGAACAATGCGGCGTTGAAGTAGGCCCAGAACCACGCCACGAAGAACATGACTTCGGAGGCGATGAACAGGATCATGCCGTAGCGGTGATGCAACTGCACGACGCGGGTATGGTCGCCCTTGTTCTGGGCTTCACGGATCACGTCACCCCACCAGCTCGCCATGGTGTAGAGCACGCCGATGGTGCCGACACCGAACACGATCGGCGCGCCTGCGAACATCTTGTGCATCCATGCGACGGCGCCGACAGCCATGATGAAGGCCGAGATCGAGCCGACGACCGGCCACGGGCTCGGATCGACGAGATGATAGTCGTGGTGTTTGGCTTGGCCCGTTGCCATGTGGTCTCTCCGTGATGCCGGTCTTATCCGGCGCGTGTCGCGTTATAGCCGAAAACTCAAAGATTGCCCTTGCGCTTGTCCGTCTCCGTTGCCGCGAGCGGCTTCGGTGCCGGATCTTTCACAGGGTAGAACGTATAGGACAGCGTGATGGTGTTGAGATCGTCGTATTCGCGATCGGCGGCGAGCGCCGGATCGACATAGAACACAACCGCCATCTCGCGCTTCTCGCCGGGACCGAACGTCTGCTCGGTGAAGCAGAAGCAATTGATCTTCTGGAAGAACGCACCGACGGTCAGAGGCGCGACATTGTACGCGGCGACGCCGGTGGTCGCGCGCGCGGCCTGATTCGTGACGGTGTAGTAGACGGTGACGACTTCACCGATCTTGACGGTGATTTCGTTCTGCTCCGGCTGGAATTTCCACGGCAGACCGCCGCTGACATTGGAGTCGAAGCGAACCGCGATGCGGCGCTCCAGCGATTTTTCCGGCGCAGAAGTCGCAACCTGCGTAGTGCCGTTGAAGCCGGTGGCGCGGCAGAACCAGTCGTAGAACGGTACCGCCGCGTAGGACGCGCCGACCATGAATGCAACGACGAAGCCGCAGATCGATGCGACCATGACATCGCGGCTGATGCGAGGCTTCTTGCTGGTGGGTTGCTGCGTCATTTCGCCCGCATCCCCGTCAGATCGGCCGATGAAGGACGGCAGGGCCCTTCACCAGGGTGACCGCAAAAAACAGGATCACCAGAATACCCAGCGCAACCGCAATGGCGATCGACCGCTCGCGCTGGCGCTTCTTCTGCTCCGGCGTGAGGACGATACCCTGCTGCGGCTTCTTGTTGCTGTCCATGACGATGCCCGCGCTCATGACCAGATCATCCGCGCGGCTGCGGACACCAGAACTTCAGCCAGCAACACGGCGAACAATCCGAAGAGATACAGGATCGAAAACTTGAACAGCCCGCGCGTGGCGCGGAGCCCCGCGCTGCCGGTGCGATGACGGTACACGCTCACGGCATACCAGAGCATACCTGCGCCGAGCACCAGCGACGTCACGCCGTACACCGCGCTGAAATAACCCAGCGGCCAGGGCGACGCTGCGACCGCAACCAGCAGGATGGTGTACAGCAGGATTTGCAGCCGCGTTGCATCGGGACCGGCGACATTCGGCAGCATCGGGATGTTGGCGCGCTGATAATCGTCGGTGCGGAACAGCGCCAGCGCCCAGAAGTGCGGCGGCGTCCACAGGAAGATGATCAGGAACAGCAGGATCGGCTCAGGCGACAGCGAACCCGTCGCGGCGGCCCAGGCCACCACCGGCGGCAGCGCGCCAGCGGCGCCGCCGATCACGATGTTCTGTGCGGTCCAGCGCTTCAGCCACATCGTGTAGATGACGACGTAGAAGAAAATCGTGAAAGCCAGCAGCGCTCCGGCCAGCCAGTTCACCAGAATGCCGAGCGTCATCACCGAGAAGAATGCCAGCGTCAGGCCAAACGCCAGCGCCTCACCAGGCAGGATGCGCCCGCGCGGAATTGGACGGTTGGCAGTGCGCGACATCAGGGCGTCGATGTCGTGTTCGTAACACATGTTCAGCGCACCCGCCGCACCACCGCCGACGGCGATGCAAAGGATCGACGTGATCGCGAGCACAGGATGGAAATGACCGGGCGCGATGACGAGGCCGACCAGCGCAGTGAACACCACCAGTGACATCACGCGCGGCTTCAGCAGCGCGATGTAATCAGCGACGCCCGCCTCGGAGATACGAGGCGACAGACCGATCGCGTGATGGTCGACAATCGACAAGATCTAACTCACTTCCTGATCGTTTCATCCGCCGTGACCACGCGGCCGCGGCGGATGTCTCTTTGCCGCGTTACTGAACGCGCGGCAGAACCTCGAACTGGTGGAACGGCGGCGGCGACGACAGCGTCCATTCCAGCGTCGTTGCACCTGCACCCCACGGATTGTCGGCAGCCTGCTCCTTGCGGACGAAGGCCTGGATCACGCCGTAGATGAAGATCAGCACGCCGAAGGCCGAGATGTACGAGCCGATCGACGACACCAGATTCCAGCCCGCGAACGCGTCTGGATAGTCAATGTAGCGGCGCGGCATGCCGGACAGGCCAAGGAAATGCTGCGGGAAGAAGATCAGGTTCACGCCGATAAAAGTTACCCAGAAGTGCAGCTTGGCGATGGTCTCCGAGTACATGTAACCGAACATCTTCGGGAACCAGTAGTACCAGCCCGCGAAGATCGCGAACACGGCGCCCAGCGACAGAACGTAGTGGAAGTGCGCGACGACGTAGTAGGTGTCCTGAAGGACGCGATCGACGCCGGCGTTAGCCAGTACCACGCCGGTCACGCCGCCCAGCGTGAACAGGAAGATGAAGCCCATCGCCCACAGCATCGGAGCGCGGAATTCAATCGAGCCGCCCCACATGGTGGCGATCCACGAGAAGATCTTCACGCCGGTCGGCACCGCGATGACCATCGTGGCCGCGACGAAATAGGCCTGCGTCGCCGACGACATGCCCACCGTGTACATGTGATGCGCCCAGACCACGAAGCCGATGCCGCCGATGGCGACCATCGCGTAGGCCATGCCGAGATAGCCGAACACAGGCTTGCGCGAGAAGGTCGAGACAATCTGCGAGATCATGCCGAAGCCCGGCAGAATCAGGATGTACACTTCGGGGTGGCCGAAGAACCAGAACAGATGCTGGAACAGCACCGGATCGCCGCCGCCCTCAGCCGAGAAGAAGGTGGTGCCGAAGTTGCGGTCGGTCAGCAGCATGGTGATGGCGCCGGCGAGAACCGGCAGCGACAGCAGCAGCAGGAACACGGTGACCAGGATCGACCACACGAACAGGGGCATCTTGTGCAGGGTCATGCCCGGCGCGCGCATGTTGAAGATCGTGGTGATGAAGTTGATGGCGCCGAGGATCGACGAGGCGCCTGCGATGTGGAGCGAGAGAATCGCGAAGTCCACCGCCGGGCCCGGATGACCCGAGGTCGAGAGCGGAGCGTACATCGTCCAGCCCGCACCGACGCCGTTGGCGCCTGGCTCGCCCTCGACGAAGGTCGAGATCAGGAGCAGCGCGAACGAGGCCGGCAGCAACCAGAACGAAACGTTGTTCATGCGCGGGAAGGCCATGTCCGGCGCGCCGATCATCAGCGGCACGAACCAGTTGCCGAACCCGCCGATCATCGCCGGCATCACCATGAAGAAGATCATGATCAGGCCGTGCGAGGTGACGAACACGTTGTAGGTGTGGGCTTCGTGGAAAAGCTGGACGCCGGGATACATCAGTTCGATGCGGATCGCGACCGACATCGCGCCGCCGATGACGCCCGCCACGATCGCGAAGATAAGGTACATCGTGCCGATGTCCTTATGGTTCGTCGAATAGACGTAACGCCGCCACCCGGTCGGGTGATCGTGCGCATGGTCGTCATGAGCGTGATCATGTGTTGCAGCGGAGGTGGCCATTTTCAAATCCTTTAAGCCTTGCAGTCCCGTCAGCCTTGCGGTGTGAGCGCCGTGCGCCCGGCCCGCCCTTGTCCGTCAATGCGCTTACTGCGCAGCAGCCCCGATCGACGCGTACGAATTCGCGGGGTTGGTTGCGTACTTCTTCTTCGCCGCTTCGACCCAGGTGGTGAATTCCTGATCGTTCACGACCTTGATCGCGATCGGCATATAGGCGTGGTCCTTGCCGCACAGTTCGGAGCACTGACCGTAATACATGCCTTCCTTGGTCGCCTTGAACCAGGTCTCGTTGAGACGGCCGGGGACTGCGTCGATCTTGATGCCGAACGCCGGGATTGCAAAGGAATGGATCACGTCGGCGCCCGTGGTCTGGACACGGATCACCTTGTTCACCGGCACGACAACCTCGTTGTCCACGGCCAGCAGACGCGGCGCCTTGTCAGCGACCATCAGCGAATCGAATTCGAACTTGCCGTTATCCGGGTAGGCGTAGGTCCAGTACCACTGCTTGCCGGTGGCCTTGATCGTCAGATCGGCCTTCGGAATGTCGAGCTGCTGGAACAGCAGGCGGAACGACGGCACGGCGATACCCACCAGGATCAGGACCGGCACAATGGTCCAGACCACTTCGATCAGCGTGTTGTGCGTGGTCTTGGAGGGTACGGGGTTGGCCCTGGCGTTGAACTTCACCGCCACGATGCCCAGCAGGATCGCGACGAAAATCGTGATCGCGGTGATGATCCAGAGCAGGAAGTTGTGGAACCAGGTGATGTTGTCCATCACCGGCGAGGCGGATGGCTGGAGCGTATATTCCCACGGCGACGGCTGACCCAGTGTCCCGCCTGCTGCGAAAGCTGCCCCGGCCGCGGCAAGCACGGTGGCAGCCACCGCAAAACCCAGTACTCGGCGGCCATTTTGGCCCTTCGACATCTTCATGCCGCTCTCGCTCCTGCTCTCGTCACCCCAGCGATCCCACCGGGCGGCGAGATCTGCCTTAAGCCTGTTTATCAGCCGCGGTCATGATTTCGGCCGAAGGCCAAAGGTTAGAACGCGTCGAATTTCCCGCTTCTCAAACCATAATTCCATGACTACCGCAATGCACGTAATAAGGTGCGCGCACAGCCTGAATCCCATTGGCAAATGGGCCAAAACCGGCGGTCCGGTGGCTGGAGAATGCTTGACACTTGGATTGTCCGTTGTACCCACGGGCAGATATGCGGCGAAAGCCCGATTCGCGGCTGCGAGGTGGTGCATCCCGGCGATAGGCCTTGCCCTCAACAGGCTTGCCCTCAAGACGCCGTCATTGCGCTGTCAATCCAGCTATCAGGCGGGCCAAACTGCGGGAAACCGCCGGAATCGTCGGGAATTGCCGAGATCATTGCCAAGGAATCGAGCCTGATGGGCGTGCGAAACCAACCTTTCTCAATCCGCAGCCGTGCGATGGCGCCGATCTGGCTTGCGATCGTCGCAGGGATGTCCGTTTTGGCCGCCCCGGCCGCCGCTCAGGCGCAGGGAGCCGTGAAATCGGTCCACGGCGACTGGCAAATCCGCTGCGACACCCCCGCCGGTGCGCAGGCCGAACAATGTGCCCTGATTCAAAGCGTTGTGGCCGAGGACCGCTCCAACGCGGGCCTCACGGTCATTATTCTCAAGACCGCCGACCAGAAGAGCAAGCTGATGCGGGTGGTCGCGCCGCTGGGCGTGCTGCTGCCGTCCGGCCTCGGCCTCAAGCTCGACGACAAGGACGTGGGACGGGCCGGCTTCGTACGCTGCCTGCCCAACGGCTGCGTCGCCGAGGTCGTGATGGAAGATACGCTGCTCAACCAGCTCAAGACCGCCAAGACCGCGACCTTCATTATTTTCGAGACGCCGGAAGAAGGCATAGGCTTCCCGCTCAGCCTGAAGGGCCTCGGCGAGGGCTATGACAAGCTGCCATAGGCAGCCGCCCATAGTCCGGGCCCCTCGCCCTCCGGCATGATCGTCCCTATCTTGAAGGCCTGATCCTCGCTGCAATCCCGCGATCCCGGAGTTCCTTCATGAGCCATCCGTCCGACGCCGTACCCGTGACTACGTCCCTGATCGATCGCGCGGGGCTCGACCGCGATGCCGTCCGCAAGGAAATCGTACGCGGCCTCGCGGGCGCCGATGACGGCGAGTTATTTCTTGAGTACCGCCAGTCCGAAGGGCTCGGTTTCGACAACGGCCGTCTGAAGCAGGCGACCTATGATACGGCCCAGGGTTTTGGCCTGCGCGCGGTCAAGGACGATGCTGTCGGCTACGCCCATTCCTCAGATGTCTCGCTGCCGGCGCTGATCCGCGCCGCCGACACCGTGAATGCCGTGCGAGGCGGATATTCGGGAACATTCGCCGCCGCGCCTGGCCATACCAACACGCGTCTTTATGGCGATGAAAATCCGCTCGACGGCCAGAGCTTCGAGACCAAGGTCAAGCTGCTCGCCGAGATTGACGCCTATGTCCGCGACAAGGACCCGCGCGTGCGGCAGGTTTCCGTGTCGCTCGGCGCGACCTGGCAGGTGGTTGAAATCGTGCGTCCCGATGGCGAGAGCTACCGCGACATCCGGCCGCTGGTGCGCGTGAACATTTCAGTGGTCGCAGGCAATGGCGATCGGCAGGAAAGCGGCAGTGCCGGGTATGGCGGCCGCGAAGGCTATGCGCGCTTCATCGAAACCAAGGCATGGCGCGCGGCCGCCGACGGCGCAATCCGCCAGGCGCTGGTCAATCTGGAATCAGTCCCCGCGCCTGCGGGCGAAATGGACGTGGTGCTCGGTCCCGGCTGGCCCGGCGTGATGCTGCATGAGGCTGTCGGCCACGGGCTCGAAGGCGATTTCAACCGCAAGCAGACCTCCGCATTCTCCGGATTGATGGGCCAGCAGGTCGCGGCCAAGGGCGTCACCGTGGTTGATGACGGCACCATTTCGTCGAAGCGCGGCTCGCTCTCCATTGATGATGAAGGCACGCCGACCAACCGCACAGTGCTGATCGAAGACGGCATTCTTGTCGGCTACATGCAGGACCGGCAGAACGCGCGGCTGATGAACATGAAGCCGACCGGCAACGGGCGCCGTGAAAGTTATGCGCACGTTCCGATGCCGCGCATGACAAACACCTACATGCTCGCCGGCGGCCGCGATCCGGCGGAAATTCTCGCATCTGTGAAGAACGGAATTTTCGCCGCGAATTTCGGCGGCGGTCAGGTCGACATCGTCTCGGGCAAATACGTGTTCCAGTGCACCGAGGCTTACAAGATCGAGAACGGCAAGCTCGGCGCGCCGCTGAAGGGCGCCATGCTGATCGGCAATGGTCCAACGGATCTGCATCGCATCTCGATGGTCGGCAACGATCTCAAGCTCGATGACGGCATCGGCACCTGCGGCAAGCAGGGCCAGGGCGTGCCGGTCGGCGTCGGACAGCCGACGCTGCGCATGGACCGCATCACGGTCGGCGGCACAGGCTAGCGCGCGACCTCGAAAACCATCGGCATACGGAGACGATCATGTCCGACCAGCAAGACACCGCCGCGGCCGCGCAAAAGCCGTCCCGCTCGTGGACGCGCTCGCTGGCCGAGATCGTTGCAGCATTTCTGGTCGTGATGGCCGCCAAGGGCGCGCTGGCCGAGCCGTTCTATGTGCCGTCGGGCTCGATGGAGCCGACGCTGCTGATCGGCGACGCACTGCTCGCGTCGAAGTATCCCTACGGTTACAGCGCGGCATCGCTGCCGGTGAACGTGGCGCTGCCCGCGACGGGACGGGTGTTCGGCGCCCTGCCCGATCGCGGCGACGTTGTCGTGTTTCGCTGGCCCGGCGATACATCGCAGGTCTGGGTCAAGCGCGTGGTCGGATTGCCCGGCGATCGCGTGCAGATGCGCGACGGCCGGCTGTGGATCAACGGCGAGCCGGTCGCGATGCGGCCGGACGGCCGCGGTCAGGCTGAAGATGAAAACGGCCGGGTCACACCTGCCGCACGTTTTGCTGAAACATTGCCGGGCGGGCGCGAGCACACCCTGTTCAAGCTGAAAGAGCACGGCTTCCTCGACAACACCCGCGAGGTCACGGTGCCGCCGGACCACCTGTTTGTCATGGGTGACAACCGCGACAATTCTTCCGACAGCCGCGTGTCCGTCGCCGATGGCGGCGTCGGATTGCTGCCGGTCGAAAATCTGGTCGGGCGCGTCGATGCCATCGTCGGCTCGTGGGACCTCGGCATGAAAAGCCAGCCGGTCTGGACGTGGCTGTCCGGGCTTCGGCTCGCACGATCGTTCACGTCGGTGCATTGAACCGGACCCGCAGCGATGACGTTCAAGGCATTCGAGGGTTTGCCCGAACGCTGACCTTGTCAGCGCAGTTCGTAGGTCTTGCCGTCCATCGAGATTCGCTCGGCGCGCATTTCATTCATCTCGATTTTCGACGGATATCCGTAAGCCGACACCTTCTTGCCGACCGCGACAAGATCCGCCTTCACGCCGCGCTCGATCATTTGCGAGACAGGCGCCAGCGTCACCGTCCAGATCTTGTCAGCGCCCTTTACAGAAATCGTCGCCTGCGGATCCTCAAACGTGCTGACCAGGATCGGCCCCTCCACGGTGACCGGATGGCCGGCGTCATAACTCTCCCACCCGCGCTGCGCGAACGCGGCTGCGCTCGTGAGCACGACGATCGAAAGAATGGCGGGTGCGGCGCGGACAGGCATCATCGGGACGCTCCTGGCGTGGTTCGGTCCCAGCCTTAACGCCCAAATCGGAGTATTGTTTGGCTGTGGAACCGGCTATCGCACCACACCGGAAATGAACCCCGGCTTGCGGCGCGGCGGTTTGACGTGGTCTTTCAGGAAACAGCGCGCTGATTTCCCGATATAGCCGGGCCGCGCATAGGTCCATGCGCGGCATTTCTGATCCTCATCGCACACCGTCTTGCAGGTCTCGCCTTTCGGATCGACGTCCACGTCGACACTGCGATAATCACCGCCGAGACGGTCGGTCTCGACCTCAAGCGCGCTGTTGCGCGGCTCCACAACGCCTGCGCCCCGCACGCCGGAGACACAACAATTGCTCGGCACCCGTGTCGGCACGGCATTCTTGAGCCAGCAGATCGCGCTTTCGTCACTCACCGTCGGATAGTTGAAGCTCCATGCGCGGCAGCGGCGATCACGCTCGCATTGAAGGGCGCACAGGGCTGGATCGCCCGACGGGATCGGTGTCCGCAAATAATCGTTGCCGGGACGGTCGAAGCTTGCCTGCGCACGCGCTGGCTGAGCATTGACAAGACACGACAGCGCCAGCGCGGCTACCAATGCAACGCAAAAGCTGATGCATGATCTGAAATTGCAGATTGGAAGCATGCCATCGCTTTCAGCGGAGAACAGGCGTGATGACTTTGGTGACGCCTATTCAATCGCCGCGCGGATGTATGGCAGATGAACGGCAGATAAATGCCGGAACAACATTCGCGTGATGACGGTAACTCGCTGAGTTAAAACGCGTATTCGCTATAGACCGGATCGACGGAATGCCGCCAGGCGCCGTTGAACTTCTCAAGCAGTTCCTCGGCCGGCGTATGCCCCGTATCCATGATGTGATCCAGCGGCTCCAGATACCGCGTCTCGTCGCGGCCGAGATGGTCGATCTTGCCGCGCCGGGCGAGACCCTTGTGCGCCAGAGCCATGCAATCCTTGGCGACCTCGAACAGATAGCGGTTGCCGATTTTCGCCTTGAAGCCGAGCCGCGGTACGTCGTCGCGCAGCGCCTGCCGCTCATGCGCATTCCAGCGCTTGGCGATGTCCCACGCCGCTTCGAGGCTGTCGTTGTCATAGAGCAGCCCGACCCAGAATGCCGGCAGTGACGGCAGTTGCTGCCATGGCACGCCATCGGAGCCGCGCATTTCGAGATAACGCTTCAGGCGCACCTCGGGGAAAATCGTCGAGAGATGATTGGCCCAGTCCGACAAGGTCGGCTTCTCGCCCGGCATCATCTTGTTCTTGCCGTCGAAGAAATCGCGGAACGACGAACCGGACACGTCGATGTAGTCGTCGCCGCGCTTGACGAAGTACATCGGCACGTCGAGCGCATAATCGACCCAGCGCTCGAAACCCATACCGTCCTCGAACGCCCATGGAATCATGCCGGCGCGGGCGTTATCGGTGTCGCGCCAGATTTCGGAACGGAACGACAGAAAGCCGTTCGGCTTGCCCTCGGTGAACGGCGAGTTCGCGAACAGCGCGGTGGCGACGGGCTGCAACGCCACCGACACGCGCAGCTTCTTGACCATGTCAGCTTCGGAACAGAAATCGAGATTGGTCTGCACCGTGCAGGTCCGGTACATCATGTCGAGGCCGTACTGACCGACTTTCGGCATGTAGTTGGTCATGATCCGGTAGCGGCCCTTCGGCATCACCGGCATTTCCTTGCGCGACCATGACGGCGTCATGCCCAGCCCAAGAAATCCGATTCCGAGCGGTGTCGCGACTTCGCGGACCTGCGCCAGATGCGCCATCAGTTCGGAAGACGTCTGGTGCACGTTTTCAACCGGGGCGCCGGAGAGTTCAAACTGTCCGCCGGGCTCCAGCGAGATCGCCCCGCCACCGGTGACATCATGCAGCCCGATGATTTTCCCGTTCTCCGTGATCGGCTCCCAGCCGAGCAGGAGTTGCATTCCCTCAAGCAGAGCGCCGATGCCGCGCGTGCCTTCATAAGGCACGGGCCTGTGGCCCTCCAGCGTGAACGGCGTCTTCTCGTGTTCGGTACCGATGCGGAATTCGGACTTCGGCTTTACGCCAGCCTCCAGCCACGCGACCAGTTCATCCCGCGAATCCAGCGGTGTCATATCGATCTGATCACGCGCCATGGGACATCCAGGTAAGGGGCTTCGGTTTGACAGTCAGTGCACGATGCAGGCGGATGCCACGGACGCGGGCATCCGTAACCGCGAGAGGTAAAGAAAGGATCATCGCGCCGACGTGTTTTCTTTGGCTGATTCTTTGACGGCTTCTCTGGTGACAGTGACAGCCTGCGGCGCACCCGCACAACATCCGAGGCGATCGAGCAACCCGCTCAGCTTGACGGCATCGGCGTCGGAGAGTTTCGAGCCGATATGCCGCTCGATCGCGGCGGAATATGAATTCCACATCTTCTTCTGCAATTCGCGTCCGGCATCCGTGATCTCGACGAACAGGCCGCGCTTGTCCATCTTGCATTCGCGCCGCGCGGCAAGACCTTCCTCGACCAGACGATCGATCAGCCGCGACGTCGAATACTGCGGCAGCAGCATCTGCTTCTCGAGTTCGACCGGACGCAGTTCACCGCTTGGCGCGCGCGACAGCTCGAGCAGCGCGTCGTACCAGGCGAGCGGCGGAAAGCCGGCCTTCTTGAGATCCTGCTCGACCGCGCCGAGCACCTTGCCCTGAACCCGCATCAGACGGATCCAGACCTCTGTCGCTTCGGTGGATGGTTTGCGCTTCATGGTGTCGTCCGTGCCTTGGGGCTTTTCCGATCCTACCCCAATAAATGCAGTTGCATCAATCTTGACATACCTGCATTTAGGAGACGGTCATAGGCCTTGCCAATGCCCCAATGTTCAAATTTTAAAAAGGGATACCTCCCATGAAACTGTATTATTCGCCCGGCGCCTGCTCGCTGTCCCCCCATATCGCCCTGAAAGAGGCCGGTCTCCCGTTCGACCTGGTCAGGGTCGACTTGAAGGCGAAGAAACTCGAGGACGGTAGCGACTACACCCAGATCAATCCCAAGGGCCAGGTCCCGGCGCTCGGGCTGGAAAGCGGCGATCTGCTGACGGAGGGCGCCGTGATCGTCCAGATGATCGCCGACAAGGCGCCGCACAAGAACCTCGCGCCCGCCCACGGCTCAAGCGAGCGTTACAAGCTGCAGGAATGGCTGAATTTCATCGCCAGCGAACTGCACAAGAACTTCAGCCCCCTGTTCCAGCCGGCCCTGTCCGACGACACCAAGGCGTTCTTCCAGGACCGCCTGATGGGCAAGTTCAAGTACATCGATCAGGCGCTGACGGGCCGGGATTACGTGATGGGCCAGCACTTCACCGTGCCGGACGCCTATCTCTTCACGATGCTCGCCTGGGCGGATCGCGTGGGCCTGGATATTTCCGGCCTTCCGAATCTGGTTGGCTACAAGGCGCGTGTTGCAGCGCGGCCGAAAGTGCAGGAAGCCCTCACCGCCGAAGGGCTGCTGAAAGCCTCTTGAATGCGATCACATTGTTGAGACCAAAAAGGCGGGATCTATGATCCCGCCTTTCGCTTTGCGTCGCGCCATCAGCGGCAAAGATGCTCTCCCTCTCCCCGCTTGCGGGGAGAGGTGAAGTCCATTACGCCGCGGCCTTCTTCGGTGCGAAGCGGCCGTAGAACGTCTCGCCCTTGGCCGCCATGTCTTCCAGAAGCTTCGGCGGTGTGAAGCGCGAGCCGTACTTCTTCTCGAGCTTGTGGCACAGTTCGACGAAGTTCTTGGTGCCCATGAAGTCGATGTAGGACAGCGTGCCGCCGGTGAACGGGGCGAAGCCGAATCCGAGAATCGAGCCGACATCGGCCTCGCGCGGATCGGTGATGACGTGATCCTCGACGGTCCGTGCGGCCTCCACCGCCTGCACCACGAGGAAACGCTGCTTCAACTCCTCGACATCCAGCGTATCCGGATCGAGATGCTTTGATTGCAGCGAGGTCAATTCCGGCCACAGCTTCTTCTGACCCTTGCCCTTCTCGGGATAGTCGTAGAAGCCCTTGCCATTCTTGCGGCCGAAGCGTCCGCGCTTCTCCACCATCTCGACCAGCAGCGCCTTCTGCTCCGGATCGACGGACTGCGGACCCATGTCGGCCTCGGTGGCCTTGAGGATCTTCAGCGACAGATCGATGGCAACCTCGTCGTTGAGCGAGAGCGGGCCGACCGGCATGCCGGCCATCTTGCCGACATTCTCGATCATCGCAGGCGGCACGCCTTCCTTGAACATCTCGTAGCCTTCGGAGATGTAGCGCAGCACGCAACGGTTGGCGAAGAAGCCGCGCGAGTCATTGACCACGATCGGCGTCTTGTTGATCTGCCTCACGTAGTCCAGCGCGGTGGCGAGCGCCAGATCGCCGGTATTCTTGCCGACGATGATCTCCACCAGCATCATCTTCTCGACCGGCGAGAAAAAGTGGATGCCGATGAACTTCGACTGGTCCTTCCATTCCTCGGCGAGCGAGTTGATCGGCAGTGTCGAGGTGTTGGACGCGAAGATCGCCCCCTCGCGCAGCAGCGGCTGGGCCTTGGCGTAAGTCTCGGCCTTGACCTTGCGGTCCTCGAACACGGCCTCGATCACCAGATCGCAGTCCTTGATCGCGTTATAGTCCGGCGTAGCAGTGATGCGGGCGAGGATGGCATCGGCCTTGTCCTGCTTCATGCGGCCCTTGGCGATCTGGCCGTCGAGCATGGTCTTGGCGTGACCCTTGCCCTTGTCGGCGCTGTCCTGATCGCGGTCGATCAGCACCACGTCGATGCCGGCCTGCGCCGACACGAAGCCGACGCTGGCGCCCATGAAACCGGCGCCGATGACGGCGAGCTTCTTGACCTTGGTCGGCGGAACGTTGGCGGGACGGCGCGCTCCCTTGTTCAGTTCCTGCATCGAAACGAACAGCGAGCGGATCATCGCCGCAGCTTCCTTCGAACGCAGGATCTTGGAGAAGTAACGCGACTCGACGCGCAGCGCCGCATCCATCGGCAACTGCAAGCCTTCATAGACGCACTGCATGATCGCGCGCGCGGCAGGATAGTTGTCGTAGGTCTCGCGGCGCAGGATCGCATTCGCCGGCGGGAAGAACTGCATGCCGGCCTTGGAATAGACAGCACCGCCGGGCAGCTTGAAGCCCTTCTCGTCCCACGGCGCGACGGCCTTGCCGCCGGCCTTGATCCAGTCCTTCGCGGTCTTGATCAGATCCGTTGCAGGCACCACCGCGCCGACGATGCCGAGCGCCGTGGCCTTCTTCAGATCGATGGCGTCGCCCTTGAGTAACATCTGCACCGCTTCCATCGGCTGGATCATGCGCGGGAGCCGCTGCGTGCCGCCGCCGCCAGGAAACAGACCGACCTTGATCTCGGGCAGGCCGAGACGGGTCTTCGGATTGTCCGACGCAACACGGTAGTGACAGGCCAGCGCCAGTTCGAATGCGCCGCCGAAGGCGAGCCCGTTGATCGCCGCTACCCACGGCTTGCCCGAGGTCTCGATCTTGCGCAGGTTCTGCGAAAGCCTGGAGACCTCGTCGAACACGTACTTGTTGGCGGCTTCTTCACCCTTGGTCTTGAGCATCTCCGCGTGATTGCGGTTCATGCCTTCCAGCATGGTCAGGTCGGCGCCGCCGGAGAACGCTTCCTTGCCGGAGGTGATGACGACACCCTTGATCGCTGCGTCCTTGGTGGTCGCATCGATGATCGCGGCGAGCTCGATGCCGGTGGTTTCGTCCAGCACGTTCATCGACTTGCCGGGAATATCCCACGTCACCAGCGCAATGCCGTCGGCGTCGGTCTCAACCTTGAAATTCTTGTAGGTCATGTGATTGATCCTCAAACGCGCTCGATGATGGTCGCGGTGCCCATGCCGCCGCCGATGCACAGCGTGACAAGAGCGGTGGATTTGTTGGTGCGCTCAAGCTCGTCGAGCACGGTGCCGAGGATCATCGCGCCGGTCGCGCCGAGCGGATGGCCCATGGCGATCGCGCCGCCGTTGACATTGATCTTCTCATTGTCGATGTCGAAGGCCTGGATGTAGCGCAGCACCACCGAGGCGAACGCCTCGTTGAGTTCGAACAGATCGATGTCCGACAGCTTCATGCCGGAACGCTCCAGCACCTTCTTGGTGACATCGACCGGACCGGTCAGCATCATCGCAGGTTCAGAGCCGATATTGGCGAACGCACGAATCTTGGCGCGCGGCTTCAGGCCGCGCTTCTTGCCGGCTTCGGCGCTGCCGAGCAGCACAGCGGCGGCGCCATCAACAATGCCCGACGAATTGCCGGCGTGGTGCACGTAGTTCACGCCCTCGATTTCCGGATGCGACTGCACGGCGACGGCATCGAAGCCGCCCATGGTGCCCATCACGGCGAACGATGGCTGCAACTGTGCGAGCGACTGCATCGTCGTCCCCGGACGCATATGCTCGTCCTTGTCGAGAATGGTGATGCCGTTGATGTCCTTCACCGGAACCACGGAGTTCTTGAAGCGTCCTTCGCTCCACGCCTTCGCTGCGCGATCCTGGCTTTGCACGGCGTAGGCATCGACGTCATCGCGGGAGAAGCCGTACTTGGTGGCGATCAGATCCGCCGCCACGCCCTGCGGCATGAAGTAGCTCGGCACCGCCATGGAGGGGTCCACCGGCCACGCCGTGCCCGACGACAGAATGCCGACGCGGCTCATGGATTCCGCGCCGCCGCCGATGGTGAGTTCGTGCTGCCCCGACATGACCTGTGCGGCAGCGAAGTTGACGGCGTCGAGACCGGAGGCACAGAAGCGGCTGATCTGGATCCCCGGAACCGCCTCGCCGAGACCGGCGCCCAGCGCTGCGAAGCGCGCGATGTCGCCGCCGGCCTCGCCGACCGGGTCGACCACGCCAAGGATCACGTCATCGACCGTATCTTCCTGGAGATTGTTTCGTTCCTTGAGGGCCTTCAGCGGCGCGGTCGCCAGCGCCAGCGCTGTGACTTCGTGCAGCGAGCCGTCGGACTTGCCTTTGCCGCGCGGCGTGCGGACGTGATCGTAGATAAATGCCTCAGGCATGACGCCCTCCCTGGAATCCCGGTGATTGATGAATTTGCACAGGACCTCGCGCCGGAGCCCGGCGCGAGGAAACTTGAAAGCTCAGAACGCCTCGACAGACAACTCCATCATGGAGTCCGCGCCGCTCCGGATGCGCGAGAGACGCAGCGCGGTTTCAGGCAGCATCCGCTCCATGAAGAACCTGCCTGTCACCAGCTTGGACTTCAGGTAGGGCTGCTCGCCGGATTCCGCCAGCTTGTCCTGCGCGACTTTCGCCATGCGCGCCCACATGTAGCCGATCGCGACCAGACCGAAGAGATGCATGTAGTCGGTGGACGCCGCACCGGCATTGTCCGGCTTGGCCATCGCGTTCTGCATCAGCCACATGGTCGCCTGCTGAAGATCCTTCACCGCCGCGCTGAGCGGCGCGATGTAGGGCTTCATCGCTTCATTGGCGGCGTTCTCCTTGGAGAAGGCCGCGACTTCGTTGAAGAACGTGGTGATCGCACGTCCGCCGGCGCGGCCGAGCTTGCGGCCGACCAGATCCAGCGCCTGGATGCCATTGGCGCCTTCGTACAGCATCGTGATGCGCGCATCGCGCACGAACTGTTCGACGCCGGTCTCGACGATGAAGCCGTGACCGCCGAACATCTGCTGGGCGGCGACCGCGTTGGCAAAGCCCTGATCGGTCAGCACGCCTTTGATGACCGGCGTCAGAAGGCCCATGTGGTCGTCGGCGGCCTCGCGCTCCTTCGGATCGTCGGAGCGATGCGCCACGTCGCTTTTCAGCGATGTCCACACCACAAGCGCGCGGGCGCCCTCGTTGAACGCGCGGATCGACATCAGCGTGCGCCGCACGTCGGGGTGAACGATGATCGGATCGGCAGGTTTGTCGGGAGCTTTCACGCCGCTGATGGAGCGGCCCTGCAGGCGGTCTTTCGCGTAGGCGGCTGCGTTCTGGTAAGCGACTTCGGACTGCGACAGGCCCTGAACGCCGACGCCGAGGCGCGCTTCGTTCATCATCACGAACATCGCCTCCATGCCCTTGTTCTCAAGGCCAACCAGCGTTCCCACCGCGTTGTCGAAATTCAGCACGCAGGTCGAATTGCCGTGAATGCCCATCTTGTGTTCGATCGAGCCGCACGACACACCGTTCGGCTCGCCGCTGAGTGAGCCGTCGGCGTTGAGCTTCATTTTCGGGACGACGAACAGCGAGACGCCCTTGATGCCGGCCGGCGCGCCTTCGATGCGCGCGAGGACGAGGTGAACGATGTTCTCCGTGAGATCCTGCTCACCACCGGAGATGAAAATCTTGGTGCCGGTGATCTTGTAGGTGCCGTCGGCCTGCTTGACCGCCTTGGTGCGCATCAGACCGAGGTCGGTGCCGCATTGCGGCTCGGTGAGGTTCATGGTGCCGGTCCATTTGCCGGTGACCATGTTCGGCACAAAGGTTTTCTTCTGCTCCGGCGTGCCGTGCACGAGAAGCGCCGCCATCGCGCCCTGGGTCAGGCCGCCGTACATGCCGAAGGCCATGTTGGCCGACGACATGAATTCGCTGACGGTTTCCGACAGCGACGCCGGCAGGCCCTGCCCGCCGTATTCCTGCGGAGCCGCCAGACCGATCCAGCCGCCATCGGCGAATTGCTTGAACGCTTCCTTGAATCCCTTGGGCGTCGTGACACGGCCATCGTCGTGGCGCGTGCAGCCTTCGAGGTCGCCGCTATGGTTCAGCGGATGAAGCACCTGCTCGGCGAACTTGGCGGCCTCGTCAAAAATCGCGGCGCGGACATCCGCCGTCGCGTCGCTGAAGCCTGGAAGGTTGTTGTATTTGTCGATCTGAAAGACGTCGTTGAGAAGGAAGGTCACGTCTTCGACGGGTGCTTTATAGATCGTCATGGAATGTCTCTGGGCTCACAATTGGACGTGGATGCGCGAATTGTTGGCGATGCGTCGCTTGAGCAAATGGACTGCCGTCGATGACCTCACTATGACATGGATGCGCGATACGCGCCGTCATCAGCAGGCGCGAGAGTATCGGGCACCATTCATACCGACGCCAGTTCCGGTGTCACATTTCTCCGTACACATCTGTACGGAGCCTAGCGTGGGGCGCCGTTTTGTGTCAATACACTTGTGCATGGTGGAAACTGCCGAATCTTCACTCTCGAAAGACCGCCTCACCCGCGAGCAATGGATTGCCCACGGGCTGCGGACTCTTGCCTGCCAAGGCGCCGCGGCCCTGAAAACCGGCATGCTGGCCGAGGGACTGCAGGTTTCAAGGGGCAGCTTCTACTGGCATTTCGAGAGCATTGCCGATTTTCGCACCCAGCTTCTGGCGACCTGGCAAGAACGCGCGACGGATGGCGTGGTCCGCGAGATCGATTCGTCGATCACGGGACCTGCCCGGCTGACTTATTTGATGAAATTGGCCTTCAAGGAAGACAGAAGCCTCGATCGCGCCTTCCGCTCATGGGCTGCCACGGATGCCGATGCCGCCAAGGTCGTCTCAACGGTCGATGCCAAGCGTGTCGCCTATATCGCCAAGCTTCTTCGCGAATCCGGCGTTGACGCCAAGGCGTCGATGCCCCGCGCGGAGTTCATTTACTGGGCCTATATCGGGCAGTCGTCGGTCATGAATTCCGCTCACGGAACGATCACCGAAGCGGATCTCGGCGATCTCAGCGGCCTGTTCACCCGGCCGTCCTCGAACTGACGCCTCCGGCCCATAAAGTCATAAGGCCGAATTAATAATCCGGCCGCTGCCGTTTCATTAACCCGGTATTTACCGTAACGCGAAAAAGTCGGGGCTGGAAACAGACGTCTCGCGTCGAAATTTGATTGTCTCTTCAATGGGACGCGGGGGTCTGAAGCGCACTGGCAGGAGCCAGCGCCAAGACCGGACCAAGGCATGACAGCGCGCGTATCGTGGAGTGTTGACGGAATCGAGCCATCGGTCCGCGAAAGGGCCGAAGCTTCCGCGCGCCGTGCCGGTATGTCCTTGGGCGATTGGCTGAATTCGGCAATTGGCACGCCCGCAGCCGCACCCCGCGAAGCCCAGGACGTCGCCGAAATTCACAAGCGGCTGGACTCCATCAGCCGCCAGGTCGAGCACATGTCGCGTGCTCCGGGTGCCCCGAAAAACGATCCTGCCGTGGCCCGGCAATTGAACGACGCCATTTCGCGGCTGGACGCGCGGCTGTCGCAGATCTCGGCCGGCACTCCGTCCTCTCATCCGCCCTATCAGGCTGCTCCGGCCGCCCGCACTGCCCCTGTCATGGCGCCCGCGATGTCGCCCAGTTTGTCTCCGATGGATTTCTCCATCGCGGAAATCGTTGCGCGGCAGGGCGAACTCGACGGTGCGCCTCGTGCCATGCCGCATTCGTCCACGCGGATGCCGCCGCCGTCGTTCGTGAACCATGCACCACCGATCCAGCCGCAGGCCGACTTCTCCGGCCTCGAACGGCAGTTGTCCCAGATCACCAGCCAGATCGAAATGCTGCGCCGGCCCGATGGCATCGAGCAGTCGATCGCCTCGTTCCGCAGCGAGCTGAGTGAGATCCGGCAGGCGATCACCGAGGCGATGCCGCGCCGCGCGATCGAATCCCTCGAAGGCGAAATCCGCTCGCTCGGACGGCGCATCGACGAGACGCGCTCCAGCGGCATCGACAGCACGGCGCTGTCCGGCATCGAACGCGCGCTGTCCGACATCTACAGCGAACTGCGCGCACTCAAGCCCGCCGAACAGCTCGCCGGCTTTGACGACGCAATCCGCAATCTTGGCGGCAAGATCGACACCATCGTGCGGTCCAGCCACGATCCGGCAACGGTTCGGCAGCTTGAAGACGCCATCGCCGCGCTCAAGGTGATCGTCTCGAATGTCGCATCGAATGACGCGCTGAACGAACTCGCCGGTCATGTCCAGACACTGTCGGTCAAGGTCGATCAGCTCGCACGAGCCGGCGGCAGCAACGACATTCTGTCGGCGCTCGAACAGCGTATCGCCGTGCTGACCACGGCGCTTGAGCAGCGCGACCGTCCGCCCGCGGGCGACACCGTCTATTTTGACAATGCCGTCCGCACGATTTCGGACCGGCTCGACAACCTTCAGGTCGGCAACGACAGCGCCGCTTCGCTCAGCCATGTCGAGCAGCGCGTCCATCATCTGCTCGAACGGCTTGAAGCCTCCGAGACCCGCGGCGGCAATCTCGCACGGGTCGAGGAAGGCCTGTCCGACATTCTCCGTCATCTTGAAAATCAGCGCACCAGCAGCGCAGCCGCCGATCCAGGCCTGCGCATGGCGCCGCCGATGGACAGCGAGCTTGTCGATACCATCAAGCGCGAACT
Source organism: Afipia sp. GW822-FHT03D08 (assembly GCF_058801645.1). Classification (NCBI taxonomy): domain Bacteria; kingdom Pseudomonadati; phylum Pseudomonadota; class Alphaproteobacteria; order Hyphomicrobiales; family Nitrobacteraceae; genus Afipia; species Afipia sp. GW822-FHT03D08. The sequence goes on along the minus strand of NZ_JBXANK010000003.1, from coordinate 136,166 downwards.
GACCGACATCCGTTTCAGCCAGTCGGAAACCAACCGGAATACGCAGGACTCGCTCGAAGCGGTTCACAATACGCTCGGCCACGTCGTCGATCGGCTGGCTCAGATCGAGGGCGACCTGCGCAATGCCCGAATAGCTCCCACACCGCGCGAGATGCCGCGCGAACAGGCGATGCCCGAACCCCGCGCGCGCGAGGCCTATGCGCCGGAGCCGCCGCGTCCGGCAACATCCTTCGCGCCGGTGCCGCGTCCCGAAATGCCAAATCCAGCTGCGGCGCAGGCTCCCATCGCACGCCCGCAAGTGGCGCAATCTGCCGCGCAGGCACTCGACATCGCGCAGCCTTCCCGCGTGGAAGCGCCTTCCGCCGCACCCGCATCGGTGCGCCCGCCGCCGAGCCCGCGCAGCCCGATCGATCCCAGCCTGCCGCCGGATCATCCGCTTGAGCCGGGAACCCGCATGCAGCCGTCGCGCGGCGGATCCAGTCCGTCCGAGCGCATTGCCGCGTCGGAAGTCGTTCTGAGCGAGATTTCCGCGAGCAAGCAGGAGCCCGTCAGCTCGACCAACTTCATTCAGGCCGCACGCCGCGCCGCGCAGGCCGCCGCTGCTGCACCCCCCGCGGCAACGGGGCAGAAACCAAACCGCGTGACCGCGCTCAACGATGCTGCCCGCAACGCCGCCAAGGCTGCGGCGATCGGAGATTCCGGCATCTCCTCGAAGATCCGCGCGCTCCTGGTGGGCGCGAGCGTGGTCGTGATCGTGCTCGGCACCGTCAAGATGGGTATGAACCTGCTGAGCGGACACGACAGTTCGAACTCGTCGCTCCCCGCCGAATCCAGCGTGACGCCGCCGGCACCACCGGCTGCGCCGGAAGACGGACCGCGCTCCGATGCTTCGCCTGCGATCACGCCGTCGATGACGTCGCCGACGCTGCTCACGCGCCAGTCGCCGATGAGCGGCCCACAGATCATTTCCGTCCCCCAGATGCCGGCGATCCCCGCTGCGGCACCGGCTGAACCTGTCGCCGTGCCTGCTGCCGCTCCTGCTGCGCCCGATGTCACCGGCTCGATCGCCACGCCGCGTGAACGGGTTTCCGTGACAGTCCCGCCCGCGCCGAAGACCAATCCAAAGATCAAGCTGACCCCGGTCGCGGACAAGTTGCCCGAGACGATCGGCAGCGCCGCGCTGCGTAACGCGGCCAACAGGGGCGAGCCGGGTGCAGCCTTTGAAATCGGCGTGCGCTACGCCGAAGGCCGCGGTGTTGCATCGGACTATGCCACGGCCGCGAAATGGTATGAGCGCGCCTCGGAGGGCGGCATCGTCCCGGCGACATTCCGCCTTGGCACGCTGTACGAGAAGGGTCTCGGTCTCAAGAAAGACGTCGAGACCGCGCGCAACCTCTACCTGCAGGCCGCCGAGAAGGGCAGCGCCAAGGCCATGCACAATCTCGCGGTGCTCGACGCTGACGGCGGCGGTGCCGGACCGAACTACAAGAGCGCGTCGCAATGGTTCCGCAAGGCGGCCGAACGCGGCGTCGCGGACAGCCAGTTCAATCTCGGAATTCTCTACGCCCGCGGCATCGGCGTGGAACAGAATCTCGCTGAATCCTTCAAGTGGTTCAGCCTGGCCGCGGCCCAGGGCGATGCGGATTCCGGCCGCAAGCGGGATGACATCGCCAAGCGCCTCGATGCCCAGTCGCTTGCCGCAGCGAAGCTCGCGACACAGACTTTCGTTCCCGAAGCACAGCCAGACGAGGCCACCGCCGTTGGCGCGCCTGCCGGCGGATGGGACGTTGCCGCGCCTGCAACCCCAGCGGCGAAGCCGGCCGCCAAGACGGCCGCTAAGAGCGCGAGCCGCGTCCAGTAAATCCCCGAAGCCGCGGCGCCGGGGCCCCGCGCTCGCGTTAACATTAACGCGGCGCAATCCCGAAACCACACTGCGCATTTTTCGGACCGCTTGCCGGATTCTTTAGCGCGCCCGCAAACGATTTCGGCTAAGCAGGGGCGCGGCGCATAACCCGCGTCGCGGCATATCCACTGCTGCGAGGGCCCGGCCCCGCGCCAAAATTCAAGCGAACGCGCGTGCAACTTTTCCTCCCCATCGCCGACATTCCGATCAATGTGTTTCTCATCCTGGCGATGGGTGCGGCGGTGGGATTCGTGTCCGGCATGTTCGGCATTGGCGGCGGATTTCTGATGACCCCGCTGCTGATCTTCGTCGGGATCTCGCCCGCAGTCGCCGTTGCCTCGGTATCCAGCCACATGGCGGCGTCGTCTTTCTCCGGCGCATTATCCTACTGGCGCAAGCGCGCGATCGACCCGGCGCTGTCAATGGTTTTGCTCTGCGGCGGCGTCACTGGCACCGCGCTGGGCGTCTGGATTTTCGCGCTGCTGCGATCGGTCGGTCAGCTCGACCTCATCATCGCGCTGTCTTACGTGGTGCTGCTGACCGCCGTCGGCACCCTGATGTTCCTCGAAGGCCTGCGCGCCATCTTGCGTGCAAGGCGCGGCAACACGGCCATCACCCGGCGGGCCCGCGCCCAGGGATGGATACTCGGCCTGCCGCTGAAGATGCGCTTCAAGCGCTCCAAGATCTATCTCTCCGTGATCCCGGTGGTTGCCATCGGGCTGCTGGTCGGTTTTCTCGGCGCCATCATGGGCATCGGCGGCAGCTTCCTGCTGATTCCGATCATGATCTATGTCCTGCGGGTGCCCACCGCGACCGTGATCGGCACCTCGATGGCGCTGACACTGGTGACGATGGTGGTCGCAACCATCCTGCATGCCGTAACCAATCATCTGGTCGATGCGGTGCTGGCACTGGTGCTGATGGTGGGCGGCGTGATCGGCGCACAGTTCGGCGCGCGGGCCGGCCAGCGAATCCGCGGTGAACATCTGCGCCTCTTGCTCGGGCTTCTGATCCTGTCGGTCGGGGTCCGCTTTGCGGTTGAACTGGTGATCCGGCCGAATGAACTCTACTCCATTCGCGATCTGGGGATTGGCGGATGAGACATCGCGCACTCCCCTTCTTCGCAGCGCTATTGCTCGCCCTCGCCGCGAGCATGACTGCGGGCGCGGAGAACCTGATCGTCTCGGTCTCCAACCACCGCATCACGGTGACGCCGAATTATTCCGGCGAAGAACTCGTGCTGTTCGGATCGATCGAACGCGACAGCAAATCCAAGCCGCCCGGCACAGCCTACGACATCGTGGTGACGGTGAGCGGACCGCGCGCCGACATGGTCACGCGGCGCAAGGAACGCAAGCTCGGCATCTGGATCAATGTCGATTCACGCGAGTTCATTCAGGTCCCGGCCTATCTCGGGATCTTCGCCAACCGCCCGATCGACAACATCGCCGCGCCGGATGTGCAGCGCCGGCAGCAGATCGGCATGGCCAGTTTCCCGCTGCCGCAGCGCATGGGGCCGGATGTCGCCAACACGGTCGCGAGCGACCCGTTCCGAACCGCCTTCGTCCGGCTGCGTACCGACCACGGGCTTTACCGCGAACAGACCAATGCGGTGACATTCCTTACGCCGACGCTGTTTCGGACCGGAATTCCGCTGCCCGCGGAGGTGCCGACCGGAACCTACACGGTCGACATCAAGCTGTTCGCCGACGGCGCGGTTCTCGCCAAAACGGAAACCGCGTTTGAAATCGTCAAGGTCGGCTTCGAACAGTTCGTCGCCAATTCAGCCCGCTATCATGGGCTGCTCTATGGTCTCGCGACCGCGATGATGGCGATCATGACCGGATGGCTGGCGTCTGTGGTCTTCCGCAGGGACTAGAAGAAGAAACCTGCGATCATCGCGACTACGCAGACCGCCATTGCTGCCGTCGACAGCCACCCCAGCCAGAACAGCGGACCGGTGATCGCAAACTTGCTCATCACATCGCGGCGGCGCGCCATGACCATCAACAGAACCATGACGGGCACCGCGAGCACGCCGTTGATCACAGCGCTCCAGTACAATGCCGAGATCGGATTGATCGGCGTAAAATTAAGACCGATGCCGATACCGGCCGACAATGCCAGCACCGAATAAAACGCCCTCGCTTCACGCGGCTTGCGGGCAAGACCGACCGGCCATCTGCGGCCCTCGCCGATCGCGTAAGCTGCGGACCCCGCGAGCACCGGAACGGCCAGCAAGCCGGTACCGATAATGCCGAGCGCGAAAATGAACTCGGCAAAAGCGCCGGCAATAGGCTTGAGTGCTTCCGCCGCCTGCGCGGACGTTTCGATGTCGGTTTTACCCGCCGCATTCAGTGTCGCCGCTGCCGTGATGATGATCGAGACCGCAATCAGATTCGAGAAAGCCATTCCCACAATGGTGTCAGCGCGGATGCGATGAAACTCCTTCTCGGCGCCGTAATGTTTCTCTGCCAGCGGCTGCTTCTTCGCATCGATACGCTGATCCTCCGCTTCCTGAGAGGCTTGCCAGAAAAACAGATAGGGAGAGATGGTCGTGCCGAGGATGGCGACCAGCGTGGTCAGGAAGGCCGAAGTCCATTGCACATGCGGAATGGCGATTCCGCGCAAGGCATCGCCCCACGAGACTTTCGTCACCGCAAGCGCGGCGACGTAAGCGAACAGGCTGAGAGTCAGCCATTTCAACACGGAGCTGTAACGTTTGTAGTCGAGAAAAATCTGGGCAACCGTCGAGGCAACACCGAACACCAGCACGTAGAGAAAGCCCGGACCACCGATCAATAGCTTGAGCGCATCGCCCATGGCTGCCAGATCCGCTGCGATGTTGATCGTGTTGGCGATGAAGAGCAGCGCCACGATGATGTTGAGCACCCAACCCGGATAATGCCGGCAGACATTGCCGGCGATGCCAAGGCCTGTGACGCGACCAACACGGGCAGAGATTTCCTGAATCGCCACCATCAGCGGGAATGTCAGCAGCATGGTCCAGCCGATGCCGTAACCGAGCTGCGCGCCCGCCTGGCTATAAGTCCCGATGCCGGACGGATCGTCATCCGAGGCACCGGTGACGAGGCCGGGGCCAAGGGTCTTCAGAAAACCGCGCAGGCTGAACGGCTCAGGCTTGCTATCGTGCTGAACCACCCTTCCCGGATGATCTGTCTTGCGATGATCGATCTTGTGGTTTGCCATGCCCATATCCAGCCGCGGCAGATAACGGCCGCCATGCGGCCGGGTTCCACGATGTCTGTCGTGTCGGCGGCCCGAAGTCCAGGGGTTAGATCAAATCATGCCGTGGCTGATGGGACCACTGATCGGGTAACGAGGTAGATGCCAAGCGCGACCGGAACGATGCCGAGCAGGTCCCATGCCGCGACGTGTTCAGGGATCGAGCCAAGCAACACGAGACAGGCAAAAGCACCCAGCAGCAGCAGCCAGCAGCTTAGATCTTAGTAACAGCGCGACGCCGCGATGCTGTGCACCTTCCGGTCACCCAGCACATGTGCGGTGAAAGCCAGCGTCTGAAAGATCGCCGCAAAGGCGACATCGCGAATGCTCAGGCCTCCGGTATAGGCGCCGAATGCCGGCATCACCGCACGTTCGCCGTCGCTGGCAAAACAGCGCCGTTCGACCGAGCGTCCACGCGTCGATACCCGCGCCTTGGGATGAAGATGGCCTGCGATCTCGCCAACCGCGCCGGTCGGCTCATGACGAAACATGATCGGGCCGAACGCGACTTCATCCGCGACCGTCCCGCCGAGATCGCGCGGCAAGGCCGGATCGTGATTTCCCGAAATCCAGATCCAGTCGCGCCGCACCTGCAAGGCGGACAGAGCATCGCGGTCGTCCGGTAACAGCCGCTCATGCGCGTCGCGGTCGTGGAAGCTGTCGCCGAGCGCGATCACCGTGCGCGGATCATGCCGCGCGATCACGGAGCCGAGCCGCGCCAGCGTCGCCGCCGTATCGAACGGCGGCAGCAGCACGCCGCGCTGCGCGAAGCTGGACCCTTTTTCCAGATGCAGATCGGAGACAACCAGAAGGCGCTCGTCTTCCCAGAACAGCGCGCCGGCGAGGTCAGCTAAAAAGGTAATGCCGGCGACGGTGACGGCCTGGATTCGATCTGTCGCCTGCGCCCCTTGCATCTCTTGTCAATCCTGATCGGGCGGCATCGCCTCTTTCACGAGTTCCTCGGCGGCCTCCGCCAGCAACTCGTCCGATGCTTCGCCATAAACCGCTTCGCGGCCGATTTCCAGCATCACCGGCACCGCCAGCGGCGAAACCCGATCGAGTTCCTTGTGCGTGATTCGGCCCTTAATGCGGATCAGCATATCGCTCAGGCGGCGAATATCCAAAAGGCCGGTTGCGGCATCAGACCGCGCGGCGCGCAGCAGCACATGATCGGGCTGGTGCTTGCGCAGGACGTCGTAGACGAGGTCGGTCGAGAACAGCACCTGCCGCCGCGATTTCTCCTCGCCGGTGAAGCGGCGTGCGATCAATCCTGAAATCACCGCGCAGGTGCGGAACGTGCGCTTCATCAGCGCGGATTCTGCGAGCCACGCCTCGAGATCGTCGCCGAGCATGTCGGCATCGAACAACGCGTCGAGGTTGAGACGGCCATTGCGGACCATCGCCGACAGATCGCCGAGTGACCATACGGCGAGTGCATATTCGTTAGCGACAAAGCCGAGCGGCTTGGCACGCGCGCGTTCCAGCCGCCGCGTCAGCAGCATGCCGAGCGTCTGATGGGCAAGCCGCCCTTCGAACGGATAGCAGACGAGATAGTGCTTGTCGGCGCGCGGAAAGGTTTCGACGATCAGTTCGCGCGATCCCGGCACACGGGAGAACGCGGCCTGCAGCGACAGCCACTCGCGCACCTGATCGGGCAGGCCCTTCCACGCGCGCTGATCGGCCAGCAGCAAACGCACGCGTTCGGCGAGATAGGTCGAGAGCGGAAACTTGCCGCCCATATAGGAAGGTACCTTGGGATTGGCGTCGTTGCTGCGCGAGACGTAAACCTCGTCTTCCATCAGCGCTTCGTAACGCACGACCTCGCCCCCGAAGACGAAGGTGTCGCCCGGCACGAGTCCCTCGATGAAATATTCCTCGATCTGGCCCAGCATCCGCCCGCCGCGCGCGATGGCTCCTGTCGAGCCGCCCCCCTTGTTGCTGCCACGCAGCAGCTTCACCTTCAGCATCGGCTCTTCGACAATGGTGCCGACATTGAGACGGTAGCTCTGGCGCACACGCGGATTGGTGACCCGCCACCTGCCGGCCTTGTCCTGCTTGATACGGGCAAAACGCTCGTAGCTTTTCAGCGCGTAGCCGCCGGTGGCGACGAAATCGATCACATCGTCGAAATCCTTGCGCGGCAGATCCATATACGGCGCGGCACTCCGTACCTCGGCGTAAAGTTCATCGGCGAGAAACGGCTCGCCGCAGGCGCAGCCAAGCACATGCTGCGCCAGCACGTCGAGCGAACCGGTGCGCTGCGGCGGCGTGTCCTGCGCATTCTCCGCGACCGCATCGATGGCGGCGCGGCACTCCAGCACCTCGAACCGGTTCGCCGGGACCATGACGGCGCGCGACGGCTCATCGAGACGATGATTGGCGCGGCCGATCCGCTGCATCAGCCGCGACGCGCCTTTCGGCGCGCCGACATTGATGACGAGATCGATGTCGCCCCAGTCGATGCCGAGATCGAGCGACGAGGTACAGACCACGCCGCGCAGCTTGCCCGCCGCCATCGCGTCCTCGACCTTGCGGCGCTGTGCCACATCGAGCGAACCGTGATGGAGCGCAATCGCCAGACCGTCGTCGTTGATGCGCCAGAGATCCTGAAACAGCATTTCCGCCTGTGCGCGGGTGTTGACGAACATCAACGAGGTCTTGTTAGACTTGACCAGATCGTAAATCTCGCCGAGCGCATGACGCGCCATGTGGCCGGCCCACGGCAGCCGCTCCTTGGTATCGAGCATCTCGACGATCGGCGCAGCGCCAGCATCCGCGATGACAAGATCGGCCATGGTCTGCACGCCGCCGGTCTGCGGCACCAGATAGCGCCGCAGATCGTCAGGCTCCGCGACCGTCGCCGACAGGCCCACGGCCGTCGCCTGCGGCGCAAGCCGCCACAGCCGCGCGAGACCGAGCGACAGCAGATCGCCGCGCTTTGATGTCACCAGCGCGTGGAGTTCGTCGAGCACGATCCGCTTCAGCGATGAGAACAGATACGGCGCATCGTCGGACGACAGCAGTAGCGCGAGCTGCTCGGGCGTGGTCAGCAGAATATCCGGCGGATATTTACGCTGTCGCTGCCGCCGCGACACCGGCGTGTCGCCGGTGCGGGTTTCCACACGGACCGGCAGTTTCATATCGGCGATAGGACGTTCTAGATTGCGGGCGATGTCCACCGCCAGCGCTTTGAGCGGAGAAATATAGAGTGTGTGCAGACCACCGCTGCGCACCACGCTGCGGCCGGTCGATATCGTCTTCGCGGATTTCGGCTGAGGCGTGCCCAGTTCCACCAGCGTCGGCAGAAATCCTGCCAGCGTCTTGCCCGCACCCGTCGGTGCGATGAGCAGAGCTGACCGGTTGTCCCGCGCCTTTGCCAGGAGATCGAGCTGATGCACGCGCGGCGACCAACCCCGCGCCGCGAACCAGCGCTGGAAAATCTCGGGCAGCAAATCAGGCGATGCCGGGGTTTTGGTTTTCACGCCCTAGAAGTAAGACGTCGCGCGGTCACGGTCGAGGGCAGCGGCGGAAATTCCACCCTGCCCTCGCACGTCTTAGGTTATTGGCTGACCGGCTGTGTATCCAGATCCCAGTCCTTGCCGTTGAAAGTTCCGATGAACAGCGTCTTGATCGGCGAATAATCATCCGGAGACGTTGAGTAGGTGATGCCGGGCAGGAAGATCGGTGCCTTGTAACCCGCCAGCGATGTGGCCTGCTTCAGAACATTGGCATGGGTGAGTTCGTCACCGCACTTTTCGAGAATGCGCGCCATGGTCACCGCCTGCGAATAACCCTGAAACGCGATCGTGTTGTCCTGATCGACATTCGGCAGATATTTTGTCCGCAGTTCCTGAAATCCTTTCACATCGGGATCATCCGCCCATTTCGGGCTGCCGACTTCCTTGGTGTAACTCGCGGCCACGATGCCAATGGCATTATCCGCGCCGGCCGCATTCAAAATCGACCGGCCACTCGATGTGCTGACCAGAAGATGAAGCGGCTTCCAGCCAAGCTCGGCGACCTTGCGGATCGACTGCGACGTCGCCTTGCCGGTGGAGATATTGTAGAAAACATCCGCTCCGGATTTCGACAGATTGATCATCTGTGAATCGATGGTCGGATCGGTGAGATCATAGGATGCCTCCGCGACGACCTTCACCTTGCCGCCGGCTTCCGTCAAAATCTCCTTGAACGAATTCATATAGTCGCGGCCGAACTCGTCGTTCTGGTAGAGGATGGCGACCTTGGCGTCCGGCTTCTTCTGCAAGAGGTAGCGCGCAAGGATTCGGCCCTCGGTCGGATAAAGCGGCAGACCCGGCGTGGTCCATTTGAAATTCTTCGGATCGTTCCAGCGTCCGGCTCCGGTGTTGAGCAGGAGCTGCGGGATGTTCTTGCCGTTGAGATATTTCTGCACAGCCGTCTGCGGGCCGGTGCCGAGCGAGCCAAACAACGCGAGCACTTCCTCCTGCTCGACCAGACGCCGCGTCGCCTCCACGGTCTTCGGCGCGCTGTACGAGTCATCCAGCGTCAGGAACGTGATCTTGCGCCCATTGATGCCGCCCTTTTCGTTCAGCATCTGGAAATACGCCGCCTGGGTGCGGCCGATCACGCCATAGAGCGAGCCCGGTCCCGAATGCGGCACGGTCTGGCCGAGTTTGATTTCGGTGTCGCTCGCGCCCGGATCGTATTTCTTCTGGGCCTGCGCGCTGGACGCTCCCATCAGGACGGCAGCGGCGAGCGCCCCGCCGACCGCGAACGATTTCATCGTCGTTTTCATTTTCTTGTTGTCTCCCTGAATTGGTCCAATGACATTCTGTTTTTCCGGCGATTCATCCCGGGTCGGACGCAGATCACGGCATCCTGCCGTGCTCAGGAGCACTGTCTTGCGTTTTGACGTCACACCGATCGTTTTGCACGCCCGCCGGGTTATTTTGCTTGCCTGCGCCGTAACCGCCTCTAGCTCCAGCAAAATTTCGTGAAGACGCGCTGCGACAATTTGGCCCTGTGTGGCCGGGAAGGTACAGCGGAATACCTCGCCACCCGCTAAACAGCACCGGGCTTTGAATTGGAATAGCATGCAGAAGTTTTTGATCGCGGCCGCGCTTGTCGCAATGACGGTAAGCGCCCGAGCTGCGGACCTTCCTGCCAAGCTTGTGTTCAGGAAAGCGCCTGTCGCATCGACGACCTATGACTGGACCGGTTTGTATGCGGGCGTGAATGTCGGCGTTGCTGTTGGCGGCGAAGGCCGCTCCGGCCTCAATGTGCTCGGCTTCGGCGGCTCGTTCGAAACCTTCAACCTCGCGTCCCTGGGAGTCGTTGGCGGCGGCCAGGCCGGATACAACTATCAGTTCGGCAACTGGGTGATCGGCGCGGAAGCCGACATTCAGGGCATCGGGACGGAAAATCACGCCAACTGCATCCTGACCTGCAGCGTGCCGAGCAGCGCCGCACTCAGGCAGGACATGACCTGGTTCGGCACCGTGCGCGGCCGCGTCGGCTATGCCTCCGGCCCGATCCTCAATTACTTCACCGGCGGTTTCGCTTATGGCGGCGTCAAGGTCAGCGACACTGAACGCCTCATCGGCATCAACGCGGGCACTTTCGCAGTTGAGCAGACGAGGGCCGGGTTTGCTCTGGGCAGCGGCATCGAGGCGGCGCTCGGCGGCAACTGGACCGCGAAGATCGAATATCTCTATGTCGATCTCGGATCGATCAACCAGGCCTTCGTGCTTGGTGGAACGCCCCATGTGATTGGCACCGAAGTGCGCGAGAGCATTTTCCGTGCAGGCGTGAATTACCGCATTGGCGGCAACGGCAGCCTGTTTGCGCAGACGCCTGCCGCGAACTGGACCGGCTTCTACGCCGGTGGCAACGGCGGTTCAGGCATCGCGCGCGATGCCACGACCCATACCGTCCTGTCCGGCGTCACAGCCAGCAACAATTTCGACCTTGCGCCGCGCGGCTACAATGGCGGCCTGCAGGCCGGCTACAACTGGCAGCGCGGCAATGTCGTGTACGGTCTTGAGAGCGACATCCAGTATTCGACTCAGGAGACCGATCGAAGCTGCCTGTTCACCTGCACGGCAGCCACGTCAGCCGTCTATCGTCAGAAGCTTGACTGGTTCGGCACTGTTCGCGCGCGCATCGGATACGGCGTCGGCCCGACGCTGTTCTACGCCACCGGCGGTCTCGCCTATGGCGAGGTCAAGACCCGCGTCACCGAAAACATCACCACGCTTGGAATCAACGGCACCGCAAGTTTCAAGGATGTGCGCGCCGGCTGGGCGCTGGGCGCCGGCGTCGAAACGCCGCTCGAACTGTTCGACTGGTTCAAGCCCGGTCAGTGGACCGTAAAGACCGAGTATCTCTACATCGATCTCGGCAGCGCATCGAACAGCTATAATCTCAACGGCGTTCAGCACAACCTGACGACAGAAGAGACCAATCACATCTTCCGCACCGGCGTGAATTACCACTTCGATGCGCCGGTGACCGCGAAGTACTGATCGCAGCGGTCAGGCCTTGCTTGCGGTGACGACCAGTCCCGGTACGGGCTCGTTCGCTTCGATGCGGGTGGATACCGCGGTGATCTCACAGAGCGTCAATCCGGCATCGGCAATTGCCTTACGCAGATAGGCCTCGCCGTGGGCGTAGCGCAGCCCGGGACCGAGAATTACACCTTTGCCAGCGTGCGTCTCCACCGTGAACGCCAGCAAACCCTGCGGCGTCAGAACACGCGCCGTCTCGACCAGCAACGCATCCAGTTCCGGTACGTAAACGAAGGCGTCCGCCGCGATGACCAGGTTTGCGCTCGCGTCACTCTCGGCCTGCAAGCCTTGCAGCATGTCCATGACATCCAGACGTGCATAGAGGCCCGTGTCACGCGCGCGCTCGATCATGCCGGACGACAGATCGACGCCGATAAATTCATCGGCGAGTGAGCCGAACTCGCGCGCGACAAGGCCGGTCCCGCAGCCAAGATCAATCGCGCGCTTGAAATGCGCCGGCAGCTTTGCCGCATGACGCGCCGCCAGCACCGCCTTCAGCAACACCGCCGGCCCGCGGTAATCCAGATCGTTCACCAGCGTCTTGTCGAACCGCGGCGCATACTGATCGAACAGCGCACGCACATACCCCGGCGGCATGGCGGAGAGATCTTCGACGCCAAGACGCATCAGCCGCAGCTTCGCGCCGTGGCGATCATCCGGGTCGGCATCCCGGGCACGGAGATAGGCGTTCACCGCGTCGTCGCGCTGGCCCATCTGCTCGCGCAGATCGCCGAGCGCGAACCACGCCGAAGCAAAGCCGGGTTCGAGTTCCGCTGCCTGCATCATCAGATCGGCTGCGGCGGCAAGATCGCCGCGCAATTGCAGGTCGCGTCCGAAATCATAGCGCCGGTCGGCGATCAGGTTTCCTGACGAGAGGAACAAGGACGCAGGCATGGACTTGATCTGAACCCCAAAACAGAAGCCGCTCACGACTTACCAGACTCCAATGCAGCTTCCGAGCGACTATATAACCTAGTGGAGTGGATTTGACATTCGCTCCCTGCTCCCGCGAGTCCGCAAGCGAATGTCAAATCCAAAACTCCACTAGAAACCTATATTTGCTAGTGGTCCCTTGATTCTAACATTCGCAAGGGTGCCTGCCGAGACGCGATGCGAATGTTAGAATCGGACCACTACACATGCGCCCGCAAGACATCCTGATGCCCGTCGCCGCCGGCCTTTGCTGCAAGCCGGGCGGCTTTCATATCGACCCGGTACGGCCGGTGGAGCGGGCGCTGATTACCCATGGCCACTCCGATCATGCCCGCCCTGGCCATGGTGCGGTGCTGGCGACGCAGGAAACCCTCGACATCATGAGGCTCCGTTACGGCGACAATTTCGCCGGCAGCACGCAGGCGATTTCCTACGATGAGACCATCAAGCTGGGCGGGGTCAGCGTCACATTCCATCCCGCCGGGCATGTGCTGGGCTCGGCGCAGATCGCCGTCAGCAGCGGCAAGACCAAAATCGTCGCCTCTGGCGACTACAAGGACACGCCTGATCCGACCTGCGTACCGTTCGAGGTGGTGCCGTGCGACGTCTTCATCACCGAGGCCACCTTCGGACTGCCGGTTTTCCGCCACGCCAACGTCGAAGGCGAGATTGCCAAACTGTTGGCATCGGTCGTGCTGTTTCCGGAGCGCGCCCATCTGGTCGGCGCGTATTCACTCGGCAAGGCACAGCGCGTCATCGCGATGATCCGCGCGGCAGGCTACACCGCACCGATCTACATGCACGGGGCGATGGAGAAAATCACGCGCTACTACGAGAGCCGCGGCATCGATCTCGGCGAGCTCCGGCTCGCGAAAGGCGTGAAGAAGGCTGACCTTGCCGGGACCATTACACTCGCGCCGCCTTCGGCGATCACCGACATCTGGACGCGGCGGTTTCCCGATCCGGTCGCGGCGTTTGCATCGGGCTGGATGCGGGTGCGCGCCCGCGCGCGGCAAAAGGGCATCGAACTGCCGCTGGTGATTTCCGATCACGCCGACTGGGACGGATTGTGTGCGACCATCGACGCGACCGGCGCAGGCGAGGTCTGGGTGACGCATGGCCAGGAAGACGCACTGGTTCACTGGTGTCAGTCGAAGGGCCTCAAAGCGCGGCCGCTCGATCTGGTCGGCTACGGTGACGAGGACGAAGGCGCTGCGCCGGAAGAGGCGACGTCATGAACCGGTTTGCGCATCTGCTCGACCGCCTTGCGTATGAGCCCGGCCGCAACAACAAGCTGCGGCTGATCACAAACTACTTTCGCGAGGTGCCGGACCCAGACCGCGGCTGGGCGCTGGCGGCGCTGACCGGCGCGCTGTCGTTTCGTCACGCCAAGGCGGGATTGATCCGCGACCTGATTGCCGCGCGCACCGATCCGACACTGTTTGCGCTATCGTATGACTATGTCGGCGACCTGTCGGAAACGGTGGCGCTGATGTGGCCCGCCGACAAGCGCGCTACCAACTCTCCGCCGCCACCGACGCTGACGGAAGTCGTGACCACCTTTAACACCCTCGGCAAGACCGAAATCCCTGCACAGCTCGTGCGTTGGCTCGACGAACTGGATGAGACCGGCCGCTGGGCGCTGCTGAAACTGGTCACCGGCGGCCTGCGCATCGGCGTCTCCGCACGGTTGGCAAAAACCGCTGCCGCTGCGCTCGGCGACAAGGACGCTCACGATGTCGAACTGATCTGGCCCGGACTCGTGCCGCCCTATCTCGATCTGTTCGCGTGGCTGGAAGGCCGCGCCGACAAGCCGGTCAACCGCGATCCCGCGCCGTTCCGCCCGGTGATGCTGGCGCATGCCATCGAGGATACGGATTTCGCCAATCTCGCACCGGACGACTTCACCGCTGAATGGAAGTGGGACGGCATCCGCGTGCAGGCTGTGAGCGGGAGGGACGAGCGCGGCAACATCCTCACCCGTCTCTATTCGCGCACCGGCGAAGACATCACCAAGAGCTTTCCCGATCTGGTGCCATCCCTAAGATTTCCCGGCGCGCTCGACGGAGAACTGCTGGTGCTGCGCGACGGACGCGTACAGACGTTCAACGTCTTGCAGCAGCGCCTGAACCGCAAATCAGTGACGCCGAAGCTGATGAAGGACTATCCGATTCATCTGCGCGCCTACGATCTGCTGAGTGACGGCGACAACGACCTGCGCATGCTGACCTTCACTGAGCGGCGCTCGAAACTCGAAGCCTTTGTGGCGCAACTCAATGATCCGCGTATCGACCTGTCACCTCAGGTGCCGTTCAAGACCTGGGACGATCTCGCCGCCGCGCGGGCCGATCCGGCCAGCGCCGGAGCCGGGGAAGATTCGGAGGCCGTCGAAGGTGTGATGCTCAAACGCCGCGACGCGCCGTATCTGCCGGGCCGGCCGAAAGGCCAGTGGTGGAAATGGAAACGCGATCCGCACATCATCGACGCCGTGCTGATGTATGCGCAGCGCGGCCACGGCAAGCGCTCGTCGTATTATTCCGATTACACCTTCGGCGTCTGGACGAGCATCGACGGCGCCGATCAGCTCGTGCCGGTCGGCAAGGCTTATTTTGGCTTCACCGACGAGGAGTTGATTCAAATCGACCGCTTCGTCCGCCGCCACACCACCGAGAAATTCGGCCCGGTGCGCCATGTGGTGCACGAGCCCGATCAGGGACTGGTGTTCGAGGTGGCTTTCGAGGGACTGGCGCGCTCGGCGCGGCACAAGTCCGGCGTCGCCATGCGCTTCCCACGGATCAGCCGGCTGCGGTGGGACAAGCCGCCACGCGATGCCGACCGGCTGGAGACACTTGAACGGATGTTAATCTCCGAGAGCGAGATTTCCTCTCCGGCGACCGCCAGCGGCCATTGACGCAACCGAGACAGTTCCCCATGTGGCGTGCTATTGTGCGATGGCGCACCCACCGAGGAGACGACAATGCCGGACGACGTGAGAGAAATCCCAGCCAGGAACGACGACAGCCTGTCGCGTTTTCTCGGCGGCTCGCCATTGGCGGTGCTGCTGCGGCTGGTGTTGCTGTCGCTGCTGGTCGGCGTCGTGCTCGCCGCGATCGGCTTCGATCCGTGGAACATCATCTACAGCATCCGCCGGCTGATCGACTGGATCTGGAATCTGGGCTTCGATTTCATCAACGGCGTGTGGCGTTACTTCCTGCTCGGCGCGGTGATCGTGATCCCGGTCTGGCTGATCTCGCGGCTGTTCAGCACCCAGCGGCCGCGCTGATTGAGAGACGCGGCCAAAGTCACAACCGCACAGGTTTTCAGCATCGCCGGTCCGGCGATGCTGGCCAACCTCACGACGCCGCTGCTCGGTGTCGTCGCGACGGCCTGTATCGGCAGACTGGGTGACCCCGCCCTGCTCGGCGGCGTCGCCATCGCATCGGTGGTTTTCGATTGCCTGTTCTGGCTGTTCGGTTTCCTGCGCATGGGCACCGTCGCATTCACCGCGCAGGCTCTCGGCGCGCGGGATCATGTTGAAATCCGCGCAACCCTGTTTCGCGCGATTATCGTCGCGGCGGCAATCGGCCTGCTGCTGATTGCCGTGAGCAAACCTCTCGGGACTGTCATCCTGTCATTGATGGGAGGCAGCGAGCCTGTGACGGCGGCGGCGCGCGAATACTTCGCGATCCGCCTGTGGTCCGCGCCGATGGCGCTCGGCAACTATGTTCTGCTTGGCTGGTTCGTCGGTCAAGCGCGCGCGAAAACCGCGCTTGCCCTGCAAATCCTGATCAATGTCGCCAACATCGCAATGACAGCGTGGCTCGTCCTGGTGCTGAACAAGGGCATCGCTGGTGCGGCGATAGCGGCGGTGCTGGCGGAAACCACCGGATTTATTGTCGGCGCGGCCTTGGCTTGGCGTCTGCTCGGCGGTGTATTCGATATCAGCACGGAGCGGCTGTTCGATCGCGAGCGGCTCCTGCACATGTTCGCGGTCAACCGGGACATTCTGATTCGCACCGCGGCCCTGATCGCCGCGTTTCTTTTCTTTACGTCGCAAGGCGCACGCGCCGGCGACACCGTGCTTGCCGCCAATGCCGTCCTCAACAATTTCCTTCTGATCAGCGCCTTCTTTCTCGACGGCATCGCCAATGCCGCCGAACAGATTTGCGGGCGCACCTACGGCAAGCGCGACCGCGAGGGCTTCCTGACCGCAACCAGACTTATCATGCTGTGGGGATCGGTGTTCGCACTCGCCGTGAGTACCGCTTACTTCTTTTTCGGATCGGGTCTGATCGCGGTGATGACGCCAAACCTCGATATTCAACGCGTGGCGAACAATTATCTCGTCTTTGTCATTCTTGCGCCGCTCGTCGGCTTTTTCGCATTCGCCTATGACGGCATTTTCATCGGCGCGACCTGGGCGCGCGACATGCGCAATCTCATGCTGCTGTCGCTGTTGATCTTCCTCACGGCTTGGGCGCTTCTGCGGCCGTTCGGCAATGCGGGCCTGTGGAGCGCGCTCCTGATTCATTATGTCGCGCGCGGCGGCTTGCAGGCGCTGCGTTATCCCGCGCTGTTCAGGGCTTCATTCGGCAACGGAAAGCTTAGTCCGGCCACGGCTCCGCGGTAATCGTCGCAGCATCCGCGCCGACGATTTCGGAGAGACTGTCGCGGCTGGTCCGCCGCAGCGTGGATACGAGGTCGGCCTTGATGTCTTCGACCAGTCCGAGGCCCTTGTAGATCAGCGACGAATAGAGCTGGATCAGAGTGGCGCCGGCGCGGATCTTCATCAGCGCAGCCCCGCCAGAATCGATTCCGCCGACGCCGATCAGCGGAAACGCGCCTTCGGCGCGTACGTATGTTTCCGCAACCATGCGCGTGGATAACCTCAAGAGCGGCCGCCCGGACAATCCGCCCTGCTCCTTCGCGCGGGCCTGTTCGCGCAATGAGGCGGGCCGCGCCAGCGTAGTGTTCGCGACGATCATGCCGTCGACCCGGCGCGAGCGGGCAATGTGCACAACATCGTCGAGTTCCTGCAACGTCAGATCCGGCGCGATCTTCAGAAGCAGCGGCGAATCGCCGGCATTCTTGCGCACGCGCTCGCGCGCATCGACCACCCGCGCCAAAAGATCGTCCAGCGCCGCCGCCTGCTGCAGATTGCGCAGGCCAGGCGTGTTGGGCGACGACACGTTGACCGTGAAGTAGCTCGCCACCGGCGCGAACAGCTCAATCAGCCGGACGTAGTCCGCCGTGCGATCCATCGAGTCCTTGTTGGCGCCGACATTGACGCCGACGATGCCGCCGAGACGCGACCGGGCGGCGAGCCGCCGAAGCACGGCTTCCGCCCCGTCATTGTTGAAACCCATCCTATTGATGACGCCGGAGTCCTGTTCGAGGCGAAACAGCCGCGGGCGCGGATTTCCGTCCTGCGGTTTCGGTGTCACCGATCCGATCTCGACAAAGCCGAAACCCAGCCGCAGCAACGCGTCCGGTGCTTCGGCATTTTTGTCGAAACCCGCGGCCATGCCGACAGGATTCGGGAAGTTCAGGCCGAAGGCACGCACCGCAAGCTTGGGATCGCTGGGGCGCGGCTTGGCCGGCGGCAACAGCCGCAGCCCGCCGATCGCCAGCCGATGGGCGTCTTCCGGATCGAGCCGGCGCAGCAGCGGCAACGTGAGAGCATCGAAAGCACGGATCACGACGCAAGCTCCGGAATATCGTGCGAACCGTCGGAGCGCGCACGGAGGTCGAGGACTTCTGTCACGGCGCCGGTGTCGAGTTCGCCGTAGAGATGCGGAAACAACTCGCCGCCGCGCGAGCGTTCCCATTTCAACGCCGGGCCCAGCGCCTCGGCATCGACCGCAATCAGAAACAGCCCCGTCTGCCCTGCGAAATGCTTGGCGACGGTCCCCGCCACCTGGGACGCGGTGGAAAAATGGATAAAGCCGTCGCGCTTGTCGTCGGCACTGCCGCGAAAGGCGCCCTGCCGCTCGGCCTCGCGCCAAGCCGACGCGGGGCAAATCTTGTAGATCGTGGACACGGCGGGCGGACTCTCGTGAGTTATTGAATTCATTTGAGATTTTTCGGAGCTCTGCCGAGCGCCCCGCAGACCGTATCGGCGCGCTCCGGCCACTTCAAGGGCAGCGTTCATCTGATCGCTATGCATTGCAGAGACGCCCGTTTCGAGGTAATAATTCCTAGTTCCTGATAAAATTCACTGCCCGGTCCGGTCGGCTGGGCCAGACATCCGGCCATCCCATGTTGACCCACGATCAAATCTGGAATGCGCTCGATCGCCTCGCCGAACGCGCGGGTTTATCGGCATCCGCATTGGCCAAACGTGCGGGCCTCGATCCCACCACCTTCAACAAATCGAAGCGGATCACGCCGGACGGACGCGAACGCTGGCCATCGACTGAATCGGTGGCGAAAGCGCTGGCCGCGACCGGCACCACCGTCGACACGTTCGTGCAGTTCATCGAGGACACCGCACGCTCGGTGCAGGCGGTGCCGCTGCTCGGCTTCGCCGAAGCCGGCACCGGCGGCTATTTCGACGACGGCGGCTTTCCGGTCGGCAAGGGTTGGGACGAAGTCGGGCTTCCTTCGGTCAACGACGAGCATGCCTACGCGCTGGAAATTTCCGGCGACTCGATGAAGCCCGCCTATCGCGACGGCGATGTCATCATCGTCTCACCCGGCTCACCGATCCGGCGCGGCGACCGTGTCGTGGTGAAGACCAAGGACGGCGAGGTCATGGTCAAGGAACTGAAACGCCGGACCGCGAAAGTCATCGAACTTCAATCGCTCAATCCGGCGCACAAGGACCGCGTCATCGACGCCAAGAATGTCGAATGGATCGCGCGCATCGTCTGGGCGAGCCAGTAAAACTCCGCCTCAAGCCACCAGCGGCGCAACAATCGCGCCCAGCACTTTTGCCGCGTCGCGCGGATTGAGCCGCACCTGTAATCCGCGCTGCCCGCCATTGATGTAGACAAGATCCTGCGCCATCGCCTGCTCCTCGATAGCGGCGCGCGGCGGCCTCGATTGTCCGAAAGGGCTGATGCCGCCGACCTTGTAGCCCGACAGGCGTTCCGCATCGGCCGGCTTCATCATCTGCGCAGATTTTCCGCCGAACCCAGCGGCGAGCTTTTTCATCGACACTTCACGATCGGACGGAACGATGACGCAGACCGGCTTGCCGTCGACCAGCGCCATCAGCGACTTGAGCACGCGCGATGGATCTTCGCCGAGCGCCTCGGCGGCCTGCAATCCGATCCGGTCTGCGTCGCCATCGTAATCATAGGTGTGAACGGTGAAGGCGACGCCGGCCTGTTCAAGCATCTTGGTCGCGCGCGTCACCTTCGACATGCGTGGCTCCGAGGCGGCGGCTAGGCCGCCGCTCGCTTCAGCGCAGCATCGATCATCGCGATCGCGTTCGCCACGCCATAGACCGCGACGAACGACCCGAAGCGCGGGCCCTTCTCCTGGCCGAGCAGCACCTGATAGAGCATGTTGAACCAGTCGAGCGACACGCCCGGGCGGCCGTCCTTGCCGGCCTTCTTGTGATCCAGGAACGGTTCGCGGCGGCCGATTTCATAGACCACGTTCTGGATATCTTCAGCGGAAGCATCGGCATCCAGTTGCGCCAGCGCATTACGCAGGTCGGTCAGGGCCGCCCGCTCGCTCTCGGTCGGCTGGCGGAAGGTCTTCGTCGGCGCCACGAAGTCGCGATAATAGTTGATGGCGTAGCCGACCATGTCGTCGAGCTTCGGATGCGTCTTCGGCGTCACGCCCGGGCGATAGCGGCCGATGAAGCCCCACAGCGTTTCGGCGTTCTCCGCGTTCGATGACGACACCAGCGTCAGCAGCAACTGGAAGGTCACCGGCATATCGGCCAGCGGCGGATTGCCCGCGTGGATGTGCCAGACCGGATTGCTGAGGCGCTGCTTGCCGTCCTGACGCGGATAGCCGTCAATGAACTGCTGATAGTCATCGACATTGCGCGGGATCACGTCGAAATACAGCCGCTTCGCAGCCTTCGGCTCGCGATACATGAACAGCGACAGCGATTCCGGCGAGGCGTAGCGCAGCCACTCGTCGATGGTCAGGCCATTGCCCTTCGACTTGGAAATCTTCTGGCCCTTGTCGTCGAGAAACAGTTCGTAGTTGAAGCCTTCCGGCGGCGTGCCGCCGAGCGCCGAGCAGATCTTGCCCGACAGCTTCACCGAATCGATCAGGTCCTTACCCGCCATCTCATAATCGACGCCGAGCGCAACCCAGCGCATCGCCCAATCCGGCTTCCATTGCAATTTGCAATGCCCGCCGGTAACCGGAACGGTGACGCGCTCCCTGGTGTCCGGATCGTCATACGAAATCGTACCGGCCTTCGCATCGTGTTCAACGATCGGCACCTGCAGCACGACCCCGGTGCGCGGCGAAATCGGCAGGAACGGCGAGTACGTGGCGGCGCGCTCCTCGCGCAGCGACGGCAGCATGATCGCCATCACCTTGTCGATGTTCTCCAGCATCTTCAGCAGCGTCGCGTCGAAGCGGCCCGACTTGTAGTACTGCGTGGATGAGGCGAATTCGTAGTCGAACCCGAAGGTGTCGAGGAACGCGCGCAGCCGCGCGTTGTTGTGCTCGCCGAAACTCGGATGCGTACCGAACGGATCGCGCACCTGCGTCAGCGGCTTGCCGAGATCCTGCTCCAGCATCTCCTTGTTCGGCACATTGTCCGGCACCTTGCGCAGGCCGTCCATGTCGTCGGAGAATGCCAGCAGCCGCGTCTTGATCTTGTCCTCGGTCAGCACACGAAACGCATGGCGCACCATGGTGGTGCGCGCCACCTCGCCGAAGGTGCCGATATGCGGCAGCCCGGAGGGACCGTAGCCGGTCTCGAACAGCACCTCGTCCTTGGGTTTTTTCTTCAGCCGCGCGACAATCTGCTTCGCCTGTTCGAACGGCCAGGCGTTGGATTGTTCGGCAAGCGCCCGCAGGTCGCTCGCGGATGAAGGCATTTCAGTCGACATCAAGAATCTCCGCGCAAAAATCAAACCGGCTGCCGGCGCGCGAGCCACCAGCCGGTCATCACCAGACACATGCCAATCGCAGCGCAGACGATCAGCAATCCGGCTGTATTAGCCGCAACACCTGCATAACCCAAGGTCTTGGCGTCGATAAAGGGGTACGGATAGAAGCCGGACACCTTTCCGCGCACCAGGACGAAGCCAAGATAGAACAGCGGATAGATCAGCCACAGCAGCGGATCGTACCAGCGCAGCCCCGCCTTGCGCACACAGGTCAGCCAGAACAGCAGGTAGGCGATCGGCATGGCGTAATGCAGCATCGCGTCTGCAATCCACTGCGCGCCCACCGGCGACCAGAGCTGCCGCAGCAGCACGGCATAAACCAATCCAACCATGGCGATGTAAACCGCCACCGCGGAGCGCACGAACGGATGCACCAGCCATTCCTCCGGGCCGCTCTTGATCGCAAATGTGGTCAGCACCAGGGCCGCCAGAATGTTCGACTGGATCGTGAAGTAGGAGAAAAAGCGGATGGTGGCCTCAAGCGGCGAAAGCGCCATCACGCCGGCGGTTCGCATCAAGAGCCAATACTGCAGCAGGAGCGTCGCCCATCCCAGCAGCGCAAGAAGCGCCGCGGCGGTTCGCTTGAGTTTCGCCGTTCGCGTCAAAGTCATTGCCGCATCCGAGACGTTAGAACGGACTGACCGAGAAATAGCGCAGCCATAAATCGGTGTAGCGGCCCTTTTCCCAGAGCCGGAACATCGCCCAGTTCAGCGCCTGCCGCAGCACGTCGTTGCCGCGCTTGACCCCGATTCCGACGCCCTCGCCGAAATACCGGCTCTCCGTGAAGGGGCCCCCGCTGAAAGCGCAGCAGTCGCCGGAATCGGTTCCGTTGATCCAGAACGCCAGCGAAATCGCGTCGCCGAAAATGAAATCGACTTCACCCCGGCGCAGCGCCAGACGAAGCGCGTCGTCATTCGGAAAGCTGACGATCTGCGCGTCGGTGAACAGCGTCTTCAGATAGGCCTCATGGGACGAGCCCGCGATCGCTCCGACCTTCTTGCCCTCGAGATATTCCGGCCGGACCTCCGCCATCACAGCGTCCTTGCGCGACACGAAGCGCGCGGGCGAGCGGTAGTAGGGATCGCTGAAATCGAGCTTGGCGCGAAGCTGCGGCGTCACAGCCAGCGACGCGATGATCGCATCGCCGCGGTTACCGTTGATCGCGTCCACCAGCGTCTCGAACCGGCGCATCTGGATGGTGCATGCCACCTTGATTTCATCGCAGATCAGCCGGGCCAGATCGACATTGAATCCGGCCGGGTTGCCGTCCGGTCCCGTGAAGTTGAAGGGCGGATAGTCCGTCTCTGTCAGGAACCGGATGACAGTCAGACGCGACAGGTCGGGCCGATCCGGCCGGCGCCGCGGATCCCAGAATCCCGGCACAGCCTGAGGCGCTGCGGGCTGCGGAATGACCGCAGGGGAAGGCGACTGGGAGGTTGCTGGAACGCCTTGCGCGAGTGCTGGCGGCACGAGCCACGTCAGGGCAGCCCAGACGGCCAACCCGGCGGCTGCATGGACAGCGCCGCGCAATTGGACATTGAAGGAAGATACCATCTGTGGTTGCATTGACCCGGGGTTCCGCGTGTCGGGTCTTATAGACCATTCACAGGCGGATTCGAGTGCGTTTGTGGCGTGGGGTAGCGGTCTGATGGCCGTGGCTGGGCGGGCAAGCGAGGTTGACGGGGCCGGGCCGCAACGTTTCGCGAGCCTGACGGCGTCCGCCCGGAATCTCACGTCATACATCGCCGGACTGCTGGGGCCTCCACCCTCACAGAACGACAACCGGCCGGGGATACGCGAGCCCGGTCCAGCGGTGGAGCTCGATTGCCTGCGCCACCTGTTCGCCCCTTCGCTGATCGCCGCGGCCGAGCGGCGCAGCAACGAGATCGGGGTTGGCGCTGAACGGGTTCTGATCCAGTGGGGTGTCATCAGCGAAGACGCATATCTCGACCAGCTTGCCATCCATACCGGACTGCAAATCGAAACCCTCGACGACCTCAGCCTTGCTGACTGTCTCCTGCCCGATGACGGCCTTCACCTCTGCGCGCGGCACGGCATCCTTCCCATCCGGCAGCGGGGGGAACTGGCGTATGTGTCCGCACCACACGGATACACCGCACGGCGCATCATCCGGCTGATCACGGAGTATCCATCTCTTCTCCCGCGCGTTCGGCTCGCATCGACTGCACGGTTCAACGCATTTCTCGAAAATCAATCCGGCAATATCCTGGCCCGCACCGCAGCGGAAAACCTCCTCACGCGTTTTCCCCCGCTGTCAGCCGCACCGGTTCCAGCTTCGAGCAGCCGCCTGTTTCGTTTCGGCCGCCATCTTCTGCGGCTTGCGGCTCCCGTTGCGCTGCTAACGCTGGCACCCATGCTGGTGATCGACACCTTCGGTCTGATCCTCGCCATATGGTTTTTGCTGTTTACGAGTCTGCGGCTTGCGGGGTGTCTTTCGCCGCCCAAACGGCGGCGTCAGCGCCCCCGGCTGCCTGACAGTCAGTTGCCCATCTACACCGTGATCGCAGCGCTGTATCGCGAGGCCTCATCCGTCGCGCCGCTGATGCAGTACATCGGTGCGCTGGACTATCCTCCCGAAAAACTCGACATCAAGCTCGTCATCGAGACCGACGATCTCGGAACCCGCGCGGCGATCGCCAGGCTCGGACCTATGCCGCATGTGCAGGTCATCATCGCACCCGACGTGGGACCCCGCACAAAACCCAAGGCCCTCAACTGCGCGCTGAACTTCGCACGCGGCACCTTCATCACGGTCTTTGATGCCGAGGACCGGCCCGAACCGGGCCAGCTTCGCGAAGCGCTCGATGTCTTTCGGACCCATGGACCAGAGGTTGCCTGCGCACAGGCAAGTCTTTGCATCGACAACACCGCAGACGGCTGGATACCGCGGATGTTCACCGCCGAATACGCCGGGCAATTCGATGTCTTCCTGCAGGGCTTTTCCAATTTCGAGATGCCGCTGCCGCTCGGCGGCTCGTCCAATCATTTCCGCACCAGCGTGCTGCGCGAGGTCGGCGGCTGGGACCCCTATAACGTGACCGAAGATGCAGATCTCGGCTTCCGGCTCGCGCGTTTCAGGTATCGTTGCGTCATGTTTCCGTCGACGACCTATGAAGAGGCGCCGTCACGGTTCACGGCATGGCTGCGGCAGCGCTCGCGATGGATGAAGGGCTGGATGCAAACCTGGAGCGTTCACATGCGCTCGCCGCGCAAGCTCTGGCGCGATGCCGGCGCCGGCGGCTTCTTCACCCTCAACATTCTCGTAGGTGGAAACGTCCTGACCGCACTTGCGCATCCGTTCCTGCTTGGCGAACTTCTGGTGCGGGGTGTGATGAGCGCGTTTGACGACAGCGTTGTGTCATTCTTTGCCAAACCATTCATCGAACTTTATCTGGCGACGATTGCGGCAGGCTATCTGACCACCATCGTGATCGGAGTGATCGGCCTTGCCAAGCGGAACTTGCTGCGCGAAGCATGGGTGCTCGCTCTCACTCCGGTCTACTGGATTTTCCTGTCCCTCGCAGCCTGGCGCGCGCTCTATCAGTTGCTGACCGAACCCTATCACTGGGAGAAGACCGAGCACGGTCTCGCCCAAACGTCCCGCATGTCTGTAGGGAGGTCTCAACCGGACGGGATGCGCGACCAGAGCGACTAAGGCGGATCAGAGATAGCGCTTGAGATCCGCCGCGGCTTCCTCGGGCTTGCGCTTCAGATCGAACGGACGCACGAAGTTTCCATTTTTGTCCATCAGATAGATCAGCGCTGTGTGATCCATCGTGTAGTCGCCGTCCTTCAGGGGAATCTTCTTGGCGTAAACCCGATAGGCAGAAATCATCCTGGCAATTTCATCCGGGCTGCCGGTCAGTCCCTTGAGATGCGGATCGAAACTCGCAATGTAATCCTTCATCACCGATGATGTGTCGCGTTCGGGGTCGACGGATACAAAATACGCGTTCAGCTTGCCGGCATCGGGGCCCATGGCGCGCAGAACCTCGGACATCTCGAACAGTGCTGTCGGGCAAACATCCGGGCAGTGCGTGAAGCCGAAAAAGACGATGCTTGGGCGGCCGACGAGATTTTTCTCGGTGACCGTTTGTCCTGTCTGATCGGTCAGGCGAAACGGCCCCCCGATCGCAGCCGGCGCAGTGGCGCCGCGCAAGCCACCCAGCAGCCACAACGTGACCAGCAGACCGATCGCAAGGCTGCCGGCAAACGCCGCGATAATCACCAGCGGCCGGGTCGTCCTGTCCATCGCAATAAATTCCTCAATCAGCAGCAGGCCGCGTCAGGCTGGCCACTTTGTTCCGGGTTGGGCATGGGATAGAGCGCACAGCCATAGCGAGCAAGTGTCGCGCAGGCATGCCCGATCACATGACCGGGAGCAACCGTCTGCCTGATCTGGGGTTTTGGCGTTAGCGGACGTGTGCGGAGGCTTGGGCGTCCATATAGCACGGACGATACATGCTCGTCAGTTCGCGGCCACGAAGAAAAATCATCCGTGGCTTCAGGCCGCCGCGCCGTGAAATCCAGCTCCGGATCGACGTCGGGTACATATCGTACAGCATCCGGGTCGCTTCACGGTTCGTCACCGGCCGGCCGCTGGCTCCGAAGTCCCAGGCCGCATGAAATCCGAGGCTGGCGCGCGAGGTCACGCAAATCTTGTCGTGGGACACAGCGCCGAGCACGATGGTGCAGGCCGACGCGCACAGGCCATCGATCACAACGGTCTCACCGGAGCCTTTGAGGCTTTGATACTTGTCGACATAGGTCCCGATCCGGCCGCCGCGGTCTTCAGCAATCCGAACCACAGCGTGACTTGCGCCCACTCCGCCAAGGAGAAGCACCGCCGTCAGAAACCCCGTCACAATCTTCATTGCCGGCCCCGTCGCCCCCTGCCTGTATCGATCGGGGCAACATCAGCGTGTTGCGAGTCTGGAATTTTGTCCAGATCGCACAGCGGTGCGGGGACGGATTCTATTGCAGTGTTGCTGGCTTGCTGCACCTGCACTGGCCGATCCCGAATTGGAACATGGCGTGCGTGGTCCAGTGAACGACCTGAGGCGCGCGCTGCCATTTTTAGCCGCAATTTCCGTTGACCCGGCTTTGCGCGTCGCGCTTCAATCCGGAACCTGGGGAGAAATCAAAAATGGCGAATGATGCGGACGTAATTGTCGTCGGCGCAGGACTGGCGGGCCTCGTGGCCGCGAACGAACTGGCCGATGCCGGCAAGCGCGTGATCGTGGTCGATCAGGAAGGCGAGCAGAATCTCGGCGGGCAGGCGTTCTGGTCGCTCGGCGGGTTATTTCTTGTCGATACACCCGAACAGCGGCGGCTTGGCATCAAGGATTCCCATGACCTCGCTCTGCAGGACTGGATGGGGACTGCGGGATTCGATCGCGATGAGGATCACTGGCCACGAAAATGGGCGGAAGCCTATGTCGCGTTCGCAGCCGGCGAGAAGCGCGGTTGGCTTCAGGCGATGGGCCACCGCATTTTTCCCGTGGTCGGCTGGGCCGAGCGCGGCGGCTATGACGCCATGGGCCACGGTAACTCGGTGCCGCGCTTTCATGTGAGCTGGGGCACCGGTCCTGGTGTGGTGGAACCGTTCGAGCGGCGCGCGCGCGAGCACGCCAAAACCGGCCGCATCATTTTCAAGTTCCGTCATCGCGTCGATGCTCTCGACATGACCGGCGGCGCAGCTACCGGCGTCAGCGGCAGGACGCTCGAGCCGTCGCCGGAACCACGCGGCGTCAGTTCGTCGCGTACCGAGACCGGCGATTTCTCGTTCCGCGCGCAGGCCGTGATCGTCGCCTCCGGCGGCATCGGCGGCAATCATGATCTTGTGCGCGAGAACTGGCCGAAACGTCTCGGCACGCCGCCGAAGCATATGGTGAGCGGTGTTCCGGCTCACGTCGACGGCCGCATGATCGGCATTACCGAAGCTGCAGGCGCACGCCTCATCAACCGCGACCGCATGTGGCACTACGTTGAAGGCGTTCACAACTGGAACCCGATCTGGCCAGGTCATGGCATTCGCATTCTGCCTGGACCGTCGTCGATGTGGTTCGATGCAACCGGCAAGCGTCTGCCCTCGCCGCTGTATCCCGGTTACGATACGCTCGGCCAACTCGAATACATTATGAAGACAGGCCACGAGTATTCGTGGTTCATTCTGACGCAAGCCATCATCAAGAAAGAGTTCGCGCTGTCAGGCTCGGAGCAAAATCCGGATCTCACCGGCAAGAGCTGGCGCATGACCCTTCGCCGCGCCTTCAACAAGGGCGCACCCGACCCCGTCGAAGCCTTCAAGGCGAAAGGCGCCGACTTCATCGTCCGTGACAATCTCGATGACCTTGTTGCGGCCATGAACAAGCTTGGAACCGCAAACCTTCTCGACATAACGTCGATCCGTCAGCAGATCGAAGCGCGCGACCGCGAGATCGACAATCCTTACGTCAAGGACACCCAGGTCATGGGCATCCATAATGCGCGGCGCTATCTCGGCGACAAATTGATCCGGACCGCCAAACCGCACAAAATCCTCGACCCGGCTTTCGGGCCGCTGATCGCGGTGAAACTCAACATCCTGACGCGCAAGACGCTCGGCGGCTTCGAGACCGATCTCGACTCACGCGTGTTCGGCCATGACGGCCAGATCATCCAGGGACTGTACGCCGTGGGCGAAGCCGCGGGCTTCGGCGGCGGCGGCGTACACGGCTATCGCGCGCTTGAAGGCACATTCCTCGGCGGCTGCCTTTTCTCTGGACGCAATGCCGGGCGCGCGGCAGCCAAGGCAATCGTGTAGTCAGCCCGGCAACAGGCCGAAATCACGCCAGCCTGACGCTCCCTGAAACCACGGGCGTTTCAGGGGGCTGTTGAGCAATCGCTTTCGCAGCGCGTGTCAGAAGCCGATCCAGTAAGCGTCGACTTCGCGGACACGGTTGCCCCAGTCGAATTCCTTGTCGGTTCCGAAGGACGGCGCTTTCGCCAGTTCCTCTTCGGTCATCAAGGTCAGAAGTTCGTAGCCTTCGATTGCGGGGTTGTACTTCATGCTTGCCCACGGAAGCGGGCGATAGTCTTCGCCGACACCGAGAAAGCCGCCGAAGCAGAGGACCGCGTAGGCGACGTTGCCGCTGATCTTGTCGATCATCAATCGTTTGATGCTTCCTATTTTTCTGCCGTCGGCATTGAAGACGCGCGTTCCTTCGACCCTGTCGCTGGCAACAAGACGATGTGATTTCAGATTGATTGTGTCCGCATGCATGAGAGCCTCCAGCCGTGGAAGCCTGTCTCGCAGATTGGTCCGCCATGATTGCGCGGCTTATGCCGCGACCACGACCTCACCGCTCTTCCGAGCAAGGCCTGTAAACCGGGCTCGCGGGCAAGACAGTTGCGGGCTAACCCGGCGCTTGCATCAACCCAGATAACGTAACTCTGTCGCCGCCGCCCCGCCAGCCCGTCCGGCTGGAAAATCAGCCCTGACCCACAGCCCGGATCTGCTCCGGGGTCAGGCCCGGTGAGCCCTTGCCCGCTTCCTCGGCGTTTCTGATCAGTGCGACAATTCGCGCAGACAGCGGCGCCTTCAGACCATGGCGCTCGGCAAGCGCGACAATCAGGCCCTGCAGGTGATCTATCTCCGTGCGGCGCCCGCGCTGCAGGTCTTCCCACATCGACGAGCGCGCCTTCGGGTCGATCTTCACCATCGATGCCGCGATCCGCGTAAACAGCGCATCGGGCAGTTTCAGAATGAACGGCGTGAAAGACGCCGGCAGCGGCGTTGTCGACAACGGAGCGATGCCTTCGGCCTTAATCACCGCCAGTGCCTCACGTATCTGGTCGGCGAACAGCGTCCGCCAGGAGCGCTGCGCAAGCTGATCGCGAAGCGGAAGACCAGACAGCGCATTGAGTGCGTTGTTCAGATTGATCAACAGCTTGCCCCATTGCACGCCCTCGATGTCATCCACACTGCGGAAAACAAGTTCCGGCCGTGACAGCAATTTTGCGATATCCGGATCGTCCTTCTCCAGCAGGATGTCTCCGGAGGTGGCGCGATGAAAATGACCATCGCCCAGGGACAGAACATTGAACGGCACCATCCCCGCCAGCACATCGTGATCCGGCAGTGCATCGCGCAGCACCGATACGTTGCCGGTGCCGTTCTGAAGGCTGACGATCACGGCATTCTTCGCGGCATGTCGCGCGATCAGATCCGCGATCTCCGCGGTGTCGTCGCTCTTGACCGTGACAAGTATGATATCCGCGCCCGCAAAAATCGCTGCGGGATCGTCGGACAGTTTGATCTCGGCCGGCGTCAGGCGATGCTCGATACCTTCAAAGCTCGTGACCTTCAGCCCGTGCCGGTTGATATCCTCAATCAGGCGCGGACGCGCCAAAAGCGAGACCGGGTGCCCGCCGGCGCGCAGCATCCCCCCGACGAAGCAGCCGATGCTGCCGGCGCCCGCGACACTGATGGATTTCGATGACGTCATGGCCGCCCCGCCCGATGGATCATGGGGCAGAGCGTCGCCTAAACCTTGCGAAATGGCAACGCGGGACCGTCGAGCTTGCGCAGACCCGGCTCGCGCCGCTCCAGCCACCAGCCGTACTGCTTGGGCCAGGACGCAAAGGTGCCGTCTCCGATCTCGCCCCTGGTTTCGCTCAAAGCCAGTTCGGCATGCAGCGGCCAGTTCGGATCGAACAGCGCCTCGCGGCCAACTGCAATGAGATCGGTCTTGTCTTCCGCGAGGATGTCTTCGGCCTGATGCGGATGCAGGATGAGGCCGACGGCCATGGTGGTGGCCTTGGTCTCGCGGCGAATCTGCTCGGCGAACGGCACCTGAAAGCCATAGCCGCGCGGAATTCGCGCCGCGGTCGCCGATCCCATCAATCCGCCGGACGAGCAATCGATCACATCCGCGCCCCGCGCCTTGGCTTCGTTCACGAACGCAACCGAGTCGGAGATATCGATACCGCCATCGATCCCGTCGACTGACGAAATGCGCACGAACAGCGGCCGGTCCGAGGGCCAAACCGCGCGCACGGTCTCGATAATTTCCAGCGGATATTTCATGCGTCCCGCGCGGTCGCCGCCATAGGCATCCTTGCGCCGATTGGACAACGGCGACAAGAACTCGTGCAGCAGGTAGCCGTGGGCGCAGTGAATTTCGAGCACATCGAAATTCGCCTCGACCGCCCGCAGCGTCGCGAGACGCCAGTCCTCACGCAACGCCTTCAGGTCCGGTTCGGTCAGTTCGTGCGGCATCAGCCAGCCATCATCCATCGGGATAGCGCTCGGCGCCACGATGGTCCATGGCGTATCGCCGCGCGCGTGATCCTCAGGCGTCAGCGCCGCGTTGCCATACCAAGGCCGCTGCATGCTGCCCTTTCGGCCGGCGTGAGCGAGTTGAATCGCAGGCACCGAACCATTGGCGCGAAGAAACGCAGCGATCCGCTTGAGCGGCGCAATCTGTCCGTCATGCCAGAGGCCAAGGTCGCCATGGGTAATGCGGCCTTCCGCGTTGACCGCGGTTGCCTCCGTCATCACGATCCCGGCGCCGCCCTGCGCAAACTTGCCGAGATGAACCAGATGCCAGTCGTCAGCCATGCCGTCGGTTGCCGAGTATTGGCACATCGGCGAAATCACGATCCTGTTTTTCGCAGTGACGTTGCGGAGAGAAATCGGCGTGAACAAGCGGGGCTGTGGCATCAGACCTCTGTGGATTGTTTGCTTTATCCGGGAAAAGGCTGGAGCGGGCGAAGGGAATCGAACCCTCGTATGCAGCTTGGGAAGCTGCCGTTCTACCATTGAACTACGCCCGCGCGGTTCCAACCTTAGCCACACCCGGCGGCAGGCCGCAAGATGGCTGGCATCGCAGGATCCGGGTGGCGAACGGGACCGAAAAGCGCAAGATTCTCCAAGTTTCGGGATGCGGCTATGAAACACTGGAACGCGACATGACGGCTGGTTTTGCATTGTTCGACACGGCGATCGGGCGCTGCGGCGTCGCCTGGGGCGACCGTGGTCTTTTGGGCGTGCAACTCCCCGAAGCCGACGATGCCAGAACCCGTGCACGCCTGCTTCAGAAAGCACCTGGCGCACAGGAAATGGCGCCACCGGCGGATGTGCAGCGCGCCTGCGATGCCATGGTGGAGCTACTCAGCGGCGAAGCGACGGACCTGTCCTTCATCGCCCTCGATACGGATCGCCTGCCCGCCTTCAACCGGAGCGTCTACGACATCGCGCAAACCATCGCCCCCGGCGAAACGCTGACCTATGGCGAGATCGCCACGCGCCTCGGCGACAAGCTGCTGTCGCGCGCGGTGGGCAAGGCGCTCGGAGAAAATCCGCTCCCCATCGTGATCCCTTGCCACCGCGTGCTGGCGGCGGGCGGCAAGACCGGCGGGTTTTCCGCCAATGGAGGCGTCACTACCAAGTTCCGCATACTTGCCATCGAACGCGCCCGGATTTCGACCCGCGACGCCGAGGATGCGCCGATGCTGTTCGACCCCGGCCTGTCGATTGCCCCGCAACGACGCCGGGGCTAACGTCCCGCTATGAGGATCACCCTGTTTGAGAGTACGGCGCTGTCCGTGTTCGATTACCGGTGCACCATGGGGCCGGACGATAAGCCGTTCCTCGAACAGCATGCGCGCCATTCGCTCTCCTACGTCCGCAAGGGCAGCTTCGGCTATGACACCCGTGGACGTTCCCACGAACTGGTCGCCGGGGCGGTGATGCTGGGTCATGCCAGCGACGAATATACCTGCTCGCATCCTCATCACGTTTGCGGCGATGAATGCCTGTCGTTCCAGCTCTCGCCTGCACTCGCAGATGACATGGGCGTCCGGACAGATGCCTTGCAGATCGGCTGCGTGCCGCCGACACCAGAACTCATGGTCTATGGAGAACTCGCGCAGGCGACCGGACGCGGCGACAACGACATCGGGATCGATGAAGCCGCGATTCTGTTTGTGAACCGTTTTGTCGAAGCAACGTCCGGAAAGACCCAGAAGGCATCGCGGGCCACCGCACGCGACCGCCGCCGCGCTGTCGAGAGCGCACTGTGGATCGATGCCCACGCCGACCGGGCCGTGGATCTGGAGACGGCTGCAAAGGCTGCCGGCGTCAGTTCCTTTCATTTCCTGCGGATGTTCTCGAATGTGCTCGGGGTGACGCCGCATCAGTATCTGGTACGCGCGCGGCTGCGCCATGCAGCAAGGCTGCTGGCCGACGATGCGCGATCGATCACATCGATCGCCTTCGATGTCGGATTCGGCGACCTCTCGAACTTTGTGCGCACCTTCCATCGGGCCGCTGGCGTTTCGCCGCGGCGGTTCCGCGATGCGGCGCGCGGCGACCGCAAGATTTTCCAAGAACGGCTCAAGGCCGCTGCCGTAGGGTGATCTCCATCACAGGGAGATCATCATGTACGACCATATCGGACTGAAAGTCAGAAAACTCGACGCCAGCATCAAATTCTACACCGCCGCGCTCGCGCCGCTCGGCCATATTCTCTGCTCGCGCGATGAGAGCGGCGCCGGATTTGGACCGAAGGATGCGCCGGCACTCTGGCTGCATCTGTCGAGAGACCCCGAAGGGTCTGGCGCACATGTCGCATTCCGTGCCGCGAGCCACGACGCCATCAAGGCGTTTCACACCGCAGGACTGAAGGCCGGCGGCCGCGACAATGGCGGCGCAGGTCCGCGCGCGGACTACAGCCCCACCTACTACGCCGCATTTCTGATCGACCCCGACGGCAACAATGTCGAGGCCGTGTGCACGTGATCCCCGACCGGCACGGAGGAAAACATGGCATCGATCCAGAAAGAGTTTGCGATTGCATTATCCGCGCATGATGTCTGGGACGCAGTGCGCGACTTCGGAGCAGTCCATACCCGGCTCGCGCCCGGCTTTGTCACCGACGCCGTCATGGATGGCGACTCCCGGCTCGTGACATTTTCAAACGGCACGAGCGCACGCGAGATTCTTGTCGATTGCGACGACGCGAAACGGCGTCTTGTCTACGCCATCGTCAGCGAAAGGATCAGGCAACACAGCGCCTCGGTGCAGATTTACGAAGATGGCGACAGGTGCAGCAAATTTGTCTGGACCGTGGACGTGCTGCCGAACGAAATCGCGCCATACATCAGTGGACAAATGGATATGTCGATCGCAGCGATGAAGAAACGGCTCGAAGACGGCTAGTTATCCGGCCGGATGTGTCGCCAACGATGACACCAGGCGCTCGTCATGATCATCATGCTGCATTCTCTGAGTGCAGCATGATCAAATTCGCATCGACAACATTAGATGCAACCGGATTTTCGGAAAATGCCGCACAGATTTGAATCTTTCTCGCGCCTTTAACCTTACCGAATTATACGAGTGGATGATTCAACAATTCCACATTTGCGACCACTCCATGACGCTAAGACTTCCGTCTCTGGGGACACGGGAGGTGACGCATGAGGGGTTTCAAGCCCGCGGAATTGGACACGGTCGCGACATTCGGCCAGCGCAAGGTCACACCGCGCGTTTGCATCGTCGACGCGAAGAGACACATCCGCACGTTTCTTGCGGAGGCTCTTGAAGAGCTGGGCTTCGTTGCATCCGAGTGCGCGAACGCCGACGAGTTGCCCTTGCTGCTGGACCTGCACGCGCCCGATCTCATTCTGCTCGGAATACCGAATGATGGCGTTCAGGCCGGGCATATCCTGAAAATCATCGTCGACAGGAAATTCGACGGCCAGGTTCTGCTGATCGGCCCAAAGGAGTCGATCGTCGTGAGCGCGCTGCGCCAACTCGGGGAAGAGCTTCAGATTGCGATGCTGCCGCCGCTTGCCACACCGTTCAGCGCGGATGGTCTGCGGGCCAGTGTGGTCACGCTGCTTCCGCAACAAGCCCCACCGAGTCCGCCTGTCGATGTTGCGGAAGCGCTGAAGGCCGGCTGGCTGGAATTGTGGTACCAGCAGAAAATCGACGTGCATACGCTCGCGCCCCGCGGCGCGGAGGCGCTGATCCGCATGCGTCACCCATCATGGGGCGTGGTGCCTCCGGCATCCTTTATCCCTGACGCTCGAGACCCGCAGTTCAAGGGGCTGTCAGAATTTGTCGTCAGCCGCGCGCTGGAGGACTGGCATTATTTCGTGGATCAGCACGGCCCTGTCGACATCTCCATCAATCTGCCGATCAGCTTTCTCGAAGACCCGGCGTTGGTCAGCCATCTCTGCCGCCAGATTCCGAACCATCCGGCGTTCGGAGGCTTGATCGTGGAGGTCAAAGGCTTCGAGATCATCCGGAATCTCGATCTGGCGATCGATGTCGCCAAGCGCCTGCGGTTTCACAACATCGCAATCTCGATCGATGATCTCGGGACCGATTGGCCGCTGCTCACGGAGCTGAAGAGTTTTCCGTTCGTCGAAATCAAGGTCGATCGGGAATTCGTCACCGGCTCGGCGGATAACCGCCTCAAGCAGACCGTCTGCCGCCGTATTCTCGAACTTGCGGACCGGCACGGCGCGCGCACCGTCGCCAAGGGGGTGGAGACCCGGTCCGATCTGGTCGCGATCCACGAGATGGGATTCGACCTGGCCCAGGGCTATCTGTTCGGCAAACCCGCCAACGCGAAGAAGTTCGCCCGCGCCTCGCTCGCACGTCCGACCGTGCTCGCGTGACGGCTCTCATTCAGCCTTGATAGCCGCCCCTCTCGCTGCCCAGTTCGTGAAACGAACTGCGGCGGCGGCGAGGATACCCAGCAGAATCATGGACGCGGCCGCCAGCCAGAAGAAATTCGTGCTGACTGCCCCATGTGATGTCAGCCACCAGCCGCCCGCCATGACGAATGCAAGCCGCGCGGTCTGTGCAAGCACCGGCCCGATCACGCGCGCGGCGCCCTGTGAAGAGAAATAAAGCGAAATCGCAAGGCCCACGAAAGCGAGAAACGGCCCGACGATCGACAGATACTCATGGCTCGCAGCCCGCACGGCGGCATTGTCAGTGAAAATGTTCACCCAAATGTCCGGGTTGAGAGCGAAAAACCCGCCAAAGAAGCCGACGGCCACAAACGACACACCGCCGGCCGTCCAGGCAATCCGCCGCGCCCGGGCGATGCGGCCGGCTCCGATCGCCATGCCGATCATCGGCACCGAGGCGATCCCCACAGCGAACGCCAGCGACGTCAGCATGAATTCCAGCCGTGCGCCGATGCCGTAACCCGCGAGAACCTCGGTCCCGAAATTCGCCAGCAGGTGCGTGAAGATCGTCACCGTCAGCACGATCTGCAGGGGCGAGAAACAGGAAATCGCTCCGACCTGCAGGATGTCGTAGAACATCGTGCGCTGAAACCGGAAGCCGCTGAAATTCAGTTTCACGCGGCTACGGCCTGACAGCAGATACCACGCCATGATGCCGACACCGATCGAAAACGCCATCAGCGTGCCGGCCGCAACGCCGCGCATGCCGAACTGCGGCACCGGCCCCAGGCCAAGACCAAGCACGCCGCCGAACAGAACCTGAAAGAACGCCGAGTTGAGAATGATCGCCGACGGCAGCTTCATGTTGCCGGTTCCGCGCAGCAGCGCCGCCAGCGTATTCATGATCCATGGCAGCACGGCGCCGCCGAAGAAAATCTGCGAGTAACCGATGGCCTCGCTCAGAACACGGCCCCTGCCGCCGAGCGCGGCAAACAGATACGGCCCGAAGATCAGCATCCCGATCATGAAGGTCAGGCCGAAACAAATGCCGATCATCAGCGCGTGCACGGCAAGCGCGGATGCCCGCTCGGCATTGTTGGCGCCCAGCGCGCGTGCAATGGCGGATGCAACGCCGCCGCCCATCGCGCCGCCGGACATGGTCATCATCAGAATGACAAACGGGAACACCAGCGCCATCGCTGCCAGGGGTTCGACGCCCAAGCGGCCGATATAGGATGTCTCAGCGATCGCGACGCAGGTTCCGGCGGTCAGCGCGACCACATTGGGAGCGGCCAGTTTCAACAGCGTCGAGAGGATTGGCCCATCGAGCAGCGGGTTTTTAACGGGACCTTTGACAGCAGGCAGCGGCGGTTTTTCGTCCGTCTGCACGACAGGAATTTCAGCGGCCCCAAGTTCGGACATATCGTCTCCCGAGCGGAAATCTTTTTGTTTTGAGAGAGCGCCGCCCTGTCAAAAAATCCATAGCATCAAATTTGCAGGGCACAACGCGCGCTTCGCGCATGGCGCCTACACACCCTGAAAACCAGCGAACTAAGCCGCATTGATGATCTGTGCGGCATCGGCCATCGCCAATGGCCGATCACCGAGCAGCCGGTCTGCGATTGCCTCATCGCGTCCGTTCGAGAGAACGGCAAACGGGTCCTGCGCCGTCAGGCGGTGATCGACAACGAGACGCGACAGCAACAGCCGGCGGGCGTCGCCGCGCATGGCGTGAATCCGGCTGCCCTCCCAGGCGAACGTGACAGCGCTGGCGACATGATAAAGCGTGCTGGTGGCGCGGCGCGCTTCGGCTTCGTTCTCCGAACGCCCGGCCACGTCGCGGGCAAAGCCGATCGCCTTGTCCGTCAGGTGATGAAGCCGGTCGCGCCAGACTTTCGGAATGCCGGGCGCATCGTCGATCCGCGCATGCAGATCGGCTCCCAGCGCAGCTTCTGCTCCGTGACGACCGACCGCACGCTTCAGCGTATCGAGCGCAACGATGTTACCGGTTCCTTCCCAGACCGAACCGAGATGCGCGTCGCGCAATAGCCGCGGCGTCGCGAACTCTTCGATGTAACCGATGCCGCCGCGCATCTCCATTGCCTCGCCACAAACCTTTCGGGCATCGCGCGTGGCGCGATACTTCAGCGTCGGCGTCAGCACGCGCAGCAATGCCGCGGCGTCCTGACTGCCGGCTTCGGCGCGATCCAATGCATCGGCCGTGACGAAGCTCATCGATACCGCCTGCTCGGTCGCGAGCATGATCTTCATCAACTGCCGGCGCGCCAGCGGCATATCGATAATGCGGCGGCCAAACACCACGCGGTTGTTGGCAACTGTATTCGCATCATGGTGCGCGCGCCGCATCAATGCCGCCGACTTGACGCCGTTGGACAGCCGCGACCAGTTGACCATCTCGGCCATCTGCACGAAGCCGCGATCGAGACGGCCGACAGCGTAAGCAATCGCACCTTCAAGCTTGATCTCACCCGACGCCATCGAGCGGGTGCCGAGTTTGTCCTTGAGGCGGACGATGCGGTAGTGGTTGGGCGAACCATCGTCGAGTTCACGCGGCATGAGAAACAGGCCGACGCCCTGGGTGCCGCCGACCGCGCCTTCCGGCCGCGCCAGCAGCATCACCATCTTTGCATCGGCGTTCGAGCAGAACCATTTTTCGCCGTAGAGCCGCCAGTGACCGCCGTCCTGCACCGCTCTGGTGGTCAGCTTGCCGACGTCCGAACCGCCCTCCTTCTCGGTCATGAACTGGCCGCCCTGGGTCAGCTTTGACATGTCGGTTTGCGTGAGGCCGTCGAGATACTTTGCTTTCAGCGCGTCGTCGCCGAACCGCGACAACAGACGCGCCGCGCCGTCTGTGACATTGATCGGACAGCCAAGCCCGAACTCGGCCTGATTGAACAGAAACGTGAAGGCGTGCTTGGCGACGGCCGGATAGGTGTCGGCCCAGCCGAGAATGCCTTTGCGATGCGACATCGCATGAATGCCGAACTCGCCATAGGCTGCGCGCTCGAGCTCGCGATAGGCCGGATGATACTCGATCCATTGCCGGTCGTTGCCGAAGCGATCGCGCTGATGCAGCACCGGGCCATGCTTGTCGGCGAGACGCGCGCATTCATCGAGATGACCACCAGCGAGCGAGCCAAGCCGGTCCAGATGGGGCTCGATGTGCTGAAACAGCGCGCCGGGAAGATGGATGCGCAGCAGATCGGCGAGGATCGGATCGGCGCGATAGAAATTCATGCCCGAGGTGTCGGGCGCGATCAGACCGAACCCGGATGTCGAAGCTGATGTCTGAGCGGGCGGAGTTTTTGCGGCTGCAACCATGGCGTTTTCATCCCTGCCGGGATCGCTCCCGTTGTTTTCAGGAATGATCCGGTATTTGGATGCCCGCGGCAAGCTGGCCGGAAGCCAATGGCGGCATGGGTGAAATGTGCCGCGAGGGGACGTAATTCGCAGAGCGGAACCCGGCCGCTAGGTCCGGAAATGCTTCGAGAGCTTCAGGCCCTGCCCCTGATAATTCGATGCGATGCGCTGGCCATACAGCGCATCGGGGCGCGACAGCATCTTCTCGTACACAAGGCGGCCGACGATCTGGCCGTGCTCGAGAATGAAAGGCACTTCGCGCGAACGCACTTCGAGCACCGCGCGCGAGCCCTGCCCGCCTGCGCCTGCATAACCGAAGCCGGGATCGAAGAAGCCTGCATAGTGGACGCGGAATTCGCCGACCAGCGGATCGAACGGCACCATCTCGGCGGCGAAATCCGGCGGCACCTGCACCGCTTCCTTCGAGGCAAGAATATAGAACTCGCCGGGATCGAGGATCAGGCTGCGATCCGGCCGCGCGCGGATCGGCTCCCAGAACTCACCCACGGTGTATCCGGCACGGCGATCGACATCGACCACGCCGGTATGGCGTTTGGCGCGATAGCCGACAAAACCATCCGAGCCTTCACCGGACAGATCAACGCTTAAGGCCACACCGCCGGCGAGATCGGCTTCGTCGCTGTCGACCAGACGCTCGGCTTCATGCAGCGCCTCCAGTTCATCGCCATCGAGCAGCGGATGGCCCGTGCGGAAACGAATCTGCGACAGCCGCGATCCTTCGCGCAGCAAGACCGGGAAGGTTTTGGGACTGATCTCCGCATAGAGCGGGCCATGATAGCCGGGCGCGATCATGTCGAAGCGCCGCGTGCCGTCGGCGATCACGCGGGTGAAAACATCAAGGCGGCCGGTGGAGCTTTTTGGATTTGCCGCAGCCTGAATCGCCGGCGGCAGCGCCAGGCTTTCCAGCAGCGGCACGATATAGACGCAGTTGGTTTCCAGCACCGCGCCATCGGACAGATCGATCTCGTGCAGCTTGAGTTCATCGATACGCTGCGCCACCGTCATGTCCGGTCCCGGCAGGAAGCTGGCGCGGACGCGGTAGGCAATCGCACCGAGACGCAGGTCGAGACTGGCGGGCTGGATCTGGCTTTCAACGAACGGATATTCCGGCAGGATCAGGCCTGCATCGGCCATCGCCGCGATCATGCGGTCAGGCAGAATTCCTGTCGCGTCGGGGGCAAGTGTGAAGGCCACGGGGCAATCCTCGGCTATCGGCTGATCCAGCAAAACAAGCATTTTATCGGTTATCCGATGGGGTGCTTGACGGAAAGAGCATGCGGGATTAAGCCTAGGACTTATCCCGTGGTCATTTGAGCCGGCCGGCTTGCAGCCACGTTAAATAACTCGCTAAACAGGCCGGGGACAGTGTGATCCCGGCTTGTGGAAAGATTTTCCAGGCCGGTTTTTTTGTGTCCATCGCGAGGTGGCCACGATGGAGTGCACATGTCCGAGACCAAAACACCCGCGGCCAATGCTTCCCCAAGCAAGCCGCCATCCCCGACCCGCAATTATCGCCCGGAAACCCGCCTCGTGCATTCAGGCACGCTGCGCTCGCAGTACGGCGAAACCTCCGAAGCGTTGTTCCTGACGCAGGGTTTCATCTACGACACTGCCGAACAGTGCGAAGCGCGCTTCACCGGCGCGGACCCCGGCTTCCTGTATTCGCGGTTTTCGAATCCGACCGTATCGATGTTCGAGCAGCGCATGATCGAACTCGAAGGCGCCGAGGCCGCGCGCGCCACCGCGACCGGCATGGCGGCGGTCACCACCGCGATCCTTGCTCCGCTCAAAGCCGGCGATCATGTGGTCGCAGCGAAAGCGCTGTTCGGTTCGTGCCGTTATGTCGTGGAAGATCTGCTGCCGCGCTACGGCATCGAATCCACGCTGGTGGATGGTCACGATCTTGACCAGTGGCAGAAGGCGATGCGCCCGAACACCAAATCGTGCTTCCTCGAAAGCCCGACCAACCCGACCCTCGATGTGGTCGACATCGGCGCTGTCGCCGAGATCGCGCATCGCGGCGGCGCGCGGCTGATCGTGGACAACGTGTTCGCCACACCGATCTGGCAAAGCCCGCTGACGCTCGGCGCCGACGTCGTGGTCTATTCTGCGACCAAGCACATCGACGGCCAGGGCCGCTGTCTCGGCGGCATCATCCTGTCGTCGGAGGCTTTCATTCAGGAGCACATCCACACGTTCCTGCGCCAGACCGGACCTGCGATGTCACCATTCAACGCATGGGTGCTGCTGAAAGGCCTTGAGACGCTGAGCATTCGCGTGAAGGCGCAAACCGAAAGCGCCGCGGCGATCGCCGATGCGTTGGCCAAACATCCGAAAATCTCGCGGCTGATCTATCCGGGCCGGGCCGATCATCCGCAGGCAGCCATCGTGAAGAAACAGATGCGCGCGGGTTCGACCCTGATCGGTTTCGAGGTGAAGGGCGGCAAGGCCGCAGCGTTCCGCACGTTGAACGCGCTGAAGCTGGCGCGGATTTCCAATAACCTCGGCGATTCCAAAAGCATCGTCACCCATCCGGCGACCACGACGCATCAGCGGCTGACGCCGGAGGCGCGCGCTGAACTTGGCATCAGTGAAGGCTTCATCCGCTTCTCGGCGGGACTGGAGCACAAGGACGACCTGATCGAGGATCTGAACGCGGCGCTGGAGAAAGCCTAAGACAGAAGCGCGCTGGATATTCCATGAGTACATTTTCGTTCCAGCAGGTCGATGTTTTCACCGGCAAGCGGCTCAAGGGTAATCCGCTTGCCGTGGTCATTGGCGCCGACGGACTTTCCGACGACGCCATGGCTTCGCTCGCGAACTGGACGAATCTGAGCGAAACCACCTTTCTCCTGAAGCCTACGACGGCAGAGGCCGATTATCGCCTGCGGATTTTTACGCCCTCAGGCGAGCTGCCGTTCGCAGGCCATCCAACGCTCGGCAGTTGTCACGTCTGGTTGAGCCTCAGGAATACTGCCGGGCAGACGCATGTCGTTCAGGAATGCGGTGCGGGCCTCATCAAAATCAGGCGCGACGGGAACAGGCTGGCATTTGCCGCCCCTCCGCTGCGCCGGACCGGCGATGTCGAAAGCGACATTCTCGATCAGATCGCGCGCGGCCTGCAAATTCGCCGGGACGCCATCAAGGCGGCGCAGTGGATCGACAACGGCCCCGGCTGGGTGGCGGTGATGCTGACATCACGCACGGAAATCCTGTCGCTGAAACCGGACTATCCGGTGCTTGGGAACCTGAAGCTCGGCGTGGTCGCGCCATGGGACCCTTTGCGCGACGGCAAGGACGCCTTCTTCGAGGTTCGCGCATTCATATCCAACCGCGCGACCGAAGACCCCGTCACGGGCAGCCTGAATGCCGGTCTCGCGCAATGGCTGATGTCCGCAGGACTTGCGCCCGCTGCATACGTCGCAAGCCAGGGCACCGTGCTTGGACGAGAGGGCCGCGTTTACGCCGCGCGTGATGGTCACGACATCTGGATCGGCGGCGAGACGCAGACGTGCATCGAAGGCAGGCTGACGATCTAAGCCTTACATCGGCCGGAAGGTCATCACGTTGGCCGGAATGTTGACGCCGGCCTTCACCTGTCCGACCGACTTGATGATGGTGTCGCCGAGCAACTGGGCGAAGCACGCGTAGCCCCAGTCGTTCATGTGCAGGCCGTCGCCGATCACGAACTTGTCGAACGGCATTTTTTCGTCCTCGTGCCATTGCCGCATGACATCGAAGCGCGGAAACACCGAGATGTTCTTGAGCTTGGCGACATCGCCGAGCAGTTTGACCATCCGGCTCGCGTTCTCGGTTTTCTCGGCAACCGCCGGAACGTATTGCGGATCAATCAGCACGACATCGATCCCCCTGGCCTGAAGGCGCGCGATGCCGTCCTCCACCAGCGCAGCCGTCGCCGCGATGTCGCTGGCATTGCCCTTGACCACAGCGTTGGTGCCGAGCTGCCAGATCACGAGATCAGGGTCCGCATCGAGAACGGCGACATCGAACCGCTTCATCATTTCGGGCGCATCCTGCCCGCCCATACCGCGATTGATGACACTGATGTCGGCGGTCGGAAACTTGCGGCGCAACTGATCCGCAAGACGGCTGGGATAATTGTAGGCCGCTGACGTGCCGAAACCGACCGTGGTCGATGAGCCGAAAGCCACGATGGTCACCGGCTCGCCCGCAGCGATCCGCCGCGCAACGCGCGGCAGCGAACCCGGAACGTCCTTCAATCCCTTGGCGGGCAGACACGGCACGCGGGTGAGAATATCCCCGGCACCCTTGGCCACAGTCTTCGCCGCTTCGATAGCTTTTGTTCCGAGACCCTTCTGCTGGGGCGCGTCGGGCACCTGGGCTCGTACAGGGGAGACGGCGGGTAATCCCCACGTCATAGCGCCCGCCATGGCGGCAATCGCCAAACGACCATAAAAATTCATCAACGTTGAATCCTGAGCTCAGCCGGATTGATGCGCGACGCTTCCACGACCATCGCGGCCAGCGACCGGCCGATACAGTCATGCACACGCTTCGCCATTCCATATCCGTGGGCTGAACCGAAAAGATCAAAATCGCCGGCATCGCTCCAGTGACGCATGATCGAAAACCGGTCGAATATCGGCACTTCATGCTGCTGTGCGACGACCCGTATCGTGTCGATATAGGGACCAACCGACAGCATCGTCTCCATACGTGGGTTGTATTGGAGATTCATCAAGAGCACATCGGGGCCTGCTTTCTGCAGTGCCTCAACCCCGCTATCCAACGCGGCGCGGAAATCGTCAGGATCAACCGCGCGTATCGCATCGACCGTGCCGGTCTGCCAGATCACCAGATCCGGCTTCTGATCCGCCGGCAGCTTGTCGATCATCTGGCTAAAACCCTGCGCGGCTTCCGCGGCTGTTTTCTTGGGCCGCAGGTCGGTCCTGACATTGACAGTGACGCCAGCCAATGCTTCG
Organism: Afipia sp. GW822-FHT03D08; assembly: GCF_058801645.1. NCBI lineage: Bacteria > Pseudomonadati > Pseudomonadota > Alphaproteobacteria > Hyphomicrobiales > Nitrobacteraceae > Afipia > Afipia sp. GW822-FHT03D08. The sequence goes on along the minus strand of NZ_JBXANK010000003.1, from coordinate 92,368 downwards.
CGCAAAGCGGACTCCAAACGTGCCGGATAAGACATGTTCGCACCGTCAGAGCCAGGTAGCGCTGAAGAGCCGCTGCCGACCACAAGGATATCCAGACGCTTCTTGGTCTTGATCGCGTTTGCGACCTTCGGAAGTGGGCTTTCCGTCGTCAGGAGATATGCGGGCACAGTACAGCCGGGACCGTCCTCGGCGCGCGCCGGAGCAGCCACCAGGACAGACGCGAACAGACCTGCAACCAGTAACGCTCTCATGACCCGCCTCCGGCGAGGTCGGCATCGGCATCAGCGCTTTTTGCGCGTTTGTCGCCCTTGCCTATTTCGCTCTTGTACCACGAAAATAGCCATGCGGCCGCTGACATGATGACAATCCCGGCGACGCTGACGAAGAAATGCATCCATGCTCCGCCGGACACTTCGGCCAGAACAAAATGACCCGCGAATGCGAGGAAGACGCCGAGACAAAATATCTCCAGAGAATGCTGACCACACCGGATCACCGGGCGAAGCCACGGCGATCTCAGACCCGGCCAATCCTTCGGAAGCACGCGGACCGTAATCGCCGCCAGCGCCAGAAAATGCACAAAGCGGAGAACATCGAGATCGGTCTTGTTGATCGGATACATCCAGCTTTCCAGCCAGCGCGGCATGAAAATGTTGAGCTGCGGAACGTGCCAGGTCAGCGTGACGCAGAACGCAAACACAAGATAGCCAATGCAGAGCCAGAGCGTAATGCGCGAGGACAGAATGCGCGCCATTCGCTTTGCGCCACCGAGCGCGCACCAAGCCCCGAATACGAACAGCAACTGCCAGGCGAACGGATTGAAAGCCCAGAAGCCGTTTGGATAAGCGGGAAGATACCAGTCGAATTGCCAGGTCAGGGCATAGAGCAGGACCGAGAGTGACAGCGCCAGATCGGCCTTGCGCTGCATCAGCCAGATGATCCCCGGCAGGAAAATCATGAGCACGATGTAAAGCGGCAGCACGTCCATATTGACGGGCCGGAATTTCAGCAACAACGCCTGAACGATCGTGACGTCGGGCTGCTTGAGGAAATCCAGAATGCCCATTTCTTCCGCGTAGAGCGGGTTCTCGAACCGCGTCGCGATGTAAGAGATTTCTGCGAGATAGATTGTAAACAGGAAAACGTGCGCCACGTAGATTTGCCAGACGCGCTTGAAGATGCGCGCACTCGCCACCACGAAGCCGCGATCAAGCATCGCGCGGCTGTATACGAATGCCGCAGTGTAGCCCGAGATAAAAATGAAGATCTCGGTGGCGTCACTGAAGCCGTAGTTGCGGATGGTGAACCAGGTCAGAATGTTCGGCGGAAGATGGTCGATGAAGATCAGCCACAGCGCCATACCTCGAAAGAGATCGAGGCGCAGCTCGCGTTCGCCCGCGGCAACCGGAAGCGCGACGGCCTTTGCAGCAGGCGCTTTCGCAACAGCCTGATCGGTCATCTCGGTGGTCACGAGCGTCATCCGGTCAAGTCCGTTTCATCCGGTTCCATTCGAAGTGGCAGGCGCTTGTCATGATCCTACGGAAGATCAAACCGGCCCGCAAATTGCAAGCATTCCATTGGACCGGCGCCCGGAAGAATGCTGGATGGCAACGTTGTTGAAACAAAGATCGGTACGATGTCGTATCCTGAACAGGCCGCCGCAAGCATCAATTATTGGTGCCTACGCAAGGGATGAGAGGTCTGCTATTCTGTAACCCATTGTGGACGGACACCATGTATCGCGCCGTGACCCGCCAGATTGAAGTCATCGTCGAGCCGAGCTTCCTGCCCGAACGCTCGTCGGCTGAAGACGGCCGTTTTTTCTGGGCTTACACGATCGCCATCGTCAATTCGGGGAGCGAAACCGTCCAGCTCAAGAGGCGTCACTGGATCATTACCGATGGCGTCGGCCGCAGCCAGGAAGTCAACGGCGAGGGTGTGGTCGGAGAACAGCCGGTACTCGAGCCGGGTGAACGGTTCGAGTACACCAGCGGGGTGCCGCTTCAGACACCCTCCGGATTCATGACCGGCAGCTATCAGATGGTAACCGAAAACGGCGAGCCGTTCGATATCGACATCCCTGCGTTCTCGCTCGACAGTCCGAGCTACAAGCGGACGCTGAACTAGAGCATCCATAAGCCAAAGGCGGGCAGCCGCGAGACCGGCCCAGCCTCTAGTCAGCCGCCCCCTGATTGGACACCGGCTCGACGCCTGCTTCATCCGGCGTGAACTCATATACCGAACTGCAGAACTCGCAGGTCACGACCACCTTGCCGTTTTCGACCATGTCGGCGCGATCCTGCGGGGTGAAACTTTTCAGCATTCCGGCCACAGCATCGCGCGAGCATGAGCACTGCGCGCGCACTGCCTGCGTCGGAAACACCCGGACTCCGCGCTCGTGAAACAGCCGGAACAACAAACGCTCGCCCGACAGATCGGGATCGATCAGCTCGACATCCTCGATGGTACCGAACAACGACCGGCTCTCGGCCCACGCATCGTCTTCCGGCAGGTCATGTTTGACCGCGCCCTCGGGGGCATCGCCGGGATGCAGGTCGGGCTGACGCGCGCGCTCGGGCGCCTTGGGCAGGAACTGCATCAGCATGCCGCCGCCGCGCCACCGGTGTTTCGGACCGTCACCACTGCGGAATTCCTCACCGACCGCGAGCCGCACCCGCGTCGGAATCTGCTCCGAACGGAGGAAATATTCATGCGCGGCGTCTTCCAGATTGCCGCCTTCCAGCGCAACGAGGCCCTGATAGCGGCTCATCTCGGCACCCTGATCGATGGTCATGGCAAGATGCCCGTGGCCGAGCAGCGCCGCGGAGTCCTGGCCGGACTTCAGCCTGCTTGCATCGAAGCGCGCATAGGCACGCAGCCGGTTCGGCGCCTGAAAATCAACGACGATCATCGACACAGGACCATCGGTCTTGGTCTGCAAAATAAAGCGGCCATCGAACTTGAGCGTCGAAGCGAGCAGTGTTGTGAGCACGATGGCTTCGCCAAGCAGCTTGCCGACCGGAGCCGGATAGTCGTGCTTGGTCAAAATCTCGTCGAGCGTCGGGCCCATCTTCGCCAACCGGCCGCGCACATCCAGCGCGCTGACTTCAAAGGGCAGCACAGCATCATCCACCGGCGTTGCGGAGGGAGCACGGATTTGGCTTTCGAGAGTCATGTCGGACGCATTCTTTTCAAGGAAACGAATTGCCGCAGCGAAAAGCAAAAACCATGACGGTCTGATTTCCGGCCCCAGGGCAATGATGGATCAAGCGAAGTGTCCGCACAATATAGGGTGCCTTGTTCCGCAAAAAAGGGAGTGGATCGGGAACACAAGCCAGCGGAGAAACCGCCGGAACGCCGCGAACAAGGGCTATTTCGCGCGGAGCACGACCCTTCGACAATCCGTTTTGTGATCAGGCCTAGCCGATCGCGTGCAGGCACCAGGCCAGAATGCCCTTTTGCGCGTGCAGACGATTTTCCGCCTCGTCGAACACCACCGACTGCGGGCCATCGATCACTTCATCGGTGACTTCCTCGCCGCGATGTGCCGGCAGGCAGTGCATGAAGATGGCGCCGGGGTTGGCCAGCGACATCAGCTTCTCATTGACCTGATAGGGCCTCAGCACGTTATGGCGATGCTCGCCTTCCTTGTCGCCCATCGAGACCCAGGTGTCGGTGACCACGCAATCGGCGCCGCGCACCATTTCCTCGGGCTTGGTGCCGAGCACGACCGGCGCGTCTGCCGCCTTGATCCAGTCCTTCAGCAGCTTGTTGGGCGCCAGCTCCGGCGGCGTCGCAACACGAAGGTTGAATCCAAACCGCTCCGCGGCATGCGCCCACGACGCCAGCACGTTGTTGTCGTCGCCGGTCCACGCCACCGTGCGTCCCTTGATCGGGCCGAGATGCTCCTCGAAGGTCATCACGTCGGCCATCACCTGACAGGGATGCGACCGCCGGGTCAGACCGTTGATCACGGGCACGGTTGCGTGCGCCGCGAGTTCGGCCAGCGCCTCGTGGTTGAGAATGCGGATCATGATCGCATCGACGAAGCGTGACAGCACGCGCGCGGTATCGGCGATGGTTTCACCGCGGCCCAACTGCATCTCAGCGCCGGTCAGCATGATGGCTTCGCCGCCGAGCTGGCGCATGCCGACATCGAACGACACACGGGTACGCGTCGACGGCTTGTCGAAGATCATCGCAAGCGTCTTGCCGTCCAGCGGCCTGTCGGAAATGTCCCCGGCCTTGCGCTTCTTCTTCATCGCCATGCTGGCGTCGAGGATTGTCCGCAAGTCCCTGGTCGGCACGTCGAACAGGTCGAGGAAATGTCGGGGAGACTTGCTCATCACACCGCCTCGCGCCGCGCGGGCGTTCGCGTCAGCTTGGCGCAAGCACGCTCGACACGTGACACCGCATCCTCGATCTCAGCCTCGGTGACGATCAGCGGCGGCAGCAATCGCACGACGTTCTCGCCGGCGCCGACGGTGAGCAGCTTTTCGCTGCGAAGCGCTGCGACGAGATCACCGGCAGGCACAACCGCTTTCAGGCCGATCAGCAGGCCATCGCCGCGGACTTCATCGACAACGTCGGGATAGCGGTCGATGATCGACGCCAGTTTCTGCTTCAGCAACAGCGACGAACGCTGCACATTCTCAAAAAACTTCGGCGCCAGCATCACATCGAGCACGGCGTTGGCTGCGGCCACTGCAAGCAGGTTGCCGCCGAACGTCGAGCCGTGGGTGCCCGGGGTCATGCCCGCAGCGGCGGCCGCCGTGGCCAGACACGCACCGATCGGAAAGCCGCCGCCAAGCGCCTTTGCCAGCGCCATGATATCAGGCTCAACGCCGGTCTTCTCGTAAGCGAAGAGGCTGCCCGTACGACCCATGCCGGTCTGTACTTCGTCGAATACCAGAACGAGCTTGTTGTCGTCGCAAAGCTGCCGCAGCGCGCGGAAGAAAGAAGGGTCGGCCGCGCGCACGCCGCCTTCGCCCTGCCATGGCTCGATGATGACACCCGCCGTCTCGGGACCGATTGCCTTCTTCACGGCCTCAAGATCGCCGAGCGGCACCTGATCGAAACCTTCGACCCGCGGCCCGAAACCTTCGAGATATTTCTGCTGCCCGCCGGCCGCGAGCGTCGCAAGCGTGCGGCCGTGAAATGCGCCTTCAAACGTGATCAGCCGATACCGCTCCGGATGGCCGTTCACCGCCTGAAACTTGCGCGCCATCTTGATGCACGCTTCCATCGCCTCCGCGCCGGAATTGCAGAAGAACGCCACGTCGGCAAAGCTCGCGTCGCAAAGCCGCGTCGCCAGCCGCTCACCTTCCGGAATCGTGAAAAGGTTCGAGACGTGCCACAGCTTCGCGGCCTGTTCCTGCACGGCAGCGACCAGGTGCGGATGCGCATGACCGAGCGCATTCACCGCCACACCACTGGTGAAGTCGAGATAGCGGTCGCCATTGGTCGCGATCAGCCATGGCCCCTCGCCGCGCTCGAAAGCGACGTCGGCGCGGGCAAAAACCGGCAACATGTGAGAGTCGAGATGCGGTTTGACACTTTGGCTCATGGCGACCTGATCGATGGTGAGGGGTCAGCAGCGGCGCGACCGCATCAGCGCTCGTCGCTCAGTTGCCTGCCCCGGAAACGAAACGTGCCGCCCGAAAAAGGCGGCACGTGGTGGTTATTCTATTGGTGGACCCTGTTGTGTCAATCCACGCGGGCCCTTCTGCAGGCCGCAGCGGAAGCCCGTTTGCTGCTTCAACTGAAGCATATTCCGGCGTTTTTGCACCTGTTCCAGCGTTGAAACTGCCTGCGCGGTCAAGAAAGCCGCGATTTGCAGCATCGCATAAAGATCGAATTTATTTGATTTTTGGCCGGAACATGTGGACGCGGCATGCCCGACTCTTGCGCGCGAGTCACGCCATATTGTAGCATCCCTGACGTTGGGTACGACATCTCGTGCGGCGGTTCTGATCCTCGATTGTCTTCGGTACGGCGTAAACGCCCGGTCGCTTTTCATGCAACCGGCGAGGGCTAAGGGATTCTGCCGACAGGGATTTTGGACGGTTTGCAATCGCGACGCCGCGTCGAAAATGGCCGGCGCGATATCAAAAGGAAGAGTGCGATGACGGTAATAAGCTGGACCGACGATCGCGTTGAACAGTTGAAAAAGCTTTGGGAAGCCGGGCTTTCGGCAAGCCAGATCGCTGCCGAGCTCGGAAACATCACCCGCAATGCCGTGATCGGCAAGGTGCACCGGCTGGGTCTCTCCGGCCGGGCCAAGAGCCCGTCTTCCGCGGCGCCCCGGCAGCGCAAGGTGCGTCCGGCGCAGCATATGATGAGGATCAGCCGTCCGGTGTCGCGCGGTAACACCGCGCTGGCCCACGCCTTTGAGGTCGAAGCCGAGCCGGATCCGATCGCCTATGACAACGTGGTGCCGATGAGCCAGCGCCTCAGCCTGCTGGAGCTCAACGAGAACACTTGCCACTGGCCTGTCGGCGATCCGGGCAGCCCGGATTTCTTCTTTTGCGGCGGCAAGTCGCTGACCAGCCTGCCATACTGCGCGCATCACTCACGCGTTGCCTATCAGCCGGCCTCCGATCGCCGCCGCACCTCGCGGCCGAGCACGAAGTAAGCCGAAATCCTTTCATAAATAGCGAAAAAGCCTCATCGATCCGATGAGGCTTTTTTGTTGCGAAGTGGCGACGAACCTTGCCGCAAAAGGCGGCTTTATGATCGTGCGGCGAAAATGCGACGGACTGAAATCGCCCTTACTCTTTCGCTGCAATCTTGTCGCCCGCAGGAGTCTTCGTCGTCGGAAAGCATGCGGTGAAGGTCGCGCCGTGACCTGGAACGCTCTCGATCAGGAGCCGCCCGCGATGACGGTTGAGGATGTGCTTGACCAGCGAGAGGCCCAGTCCGGTGCCGCCCTGCGCACGGCTGTCGCCGACATCGACGCGATAGAACCGCTCGGTCAGGCGCGGCAAATGCTCCGGCGCGATACCAGGACCAAAGTCGCGCACCGCGAGGCGAATTTCGCCGGCATCATTTGGCGCAGGTTCGGTCAGTGACACCACGACGCGTCCGCCGGATGCGCCGTACTTGAGGCCGTTCTCGATCAGGTTTTCCAGCAGGCGCAGCAATTCCTCGTTGTCGCCGGCGACGACAACCGGCTCATGAGGAAGTTCGACATCGATGGCAACCTGACGCTCGCTCGCCAGCGGCTCCAGCCCATCGACCACCTGACGCACCAGCGGCACCACGTCGACCAGCTTTTCGGGCCGCACATGCGCGCTGAGCTCGACCCGCGACAGAGACAAGAGATCGTCGATCAGCCGCGCCATGCGCGTCGCCTGCGCGTGCATGATGCCGAGAAACCGTTCGCGCGCCTTGGCATCCTCGCGCGCCGGCCCCTGCAACGTATCGATGAATCCCGACAGCGCTGCGAGCGGGGTGCGCAATTCGTGGCTCGCATTGGCGACGAAGTCGGCGCGCATTTCCTCGACCCGGCGCAGCGGCGTCTGATCCTGGAATGTCATCAGAATGCAATATTCACTGCCGCCGAATGCCGTCGGCAACAGCAGCGGCGTCACGATCAATTCCATCCAGCGGTCGATCGGAACGCGATCCACATAGCTGGCGCGCTGCGGCTGACGGGTGGCGATGGCTTCGCGCAGCGCCGCGATGATCTCGGGAGAGCGCAGCGCGAACAGCGCCAGTTCGTTCTTGCGCAGAGCCGGCGCCAGTTGCGCTGCGGCGGTGTTGAAATGCAGCACGCGCCCGGCGCGGTCTAGCAGCACGGCTGCATCGGGCATCCCGCCGACCAGCGCCTGCACCACCGGCGTTTCCGCGGGCCGCGCGCCGATCAAGTCTTCGTTCGCCGGAACGGATTGATGCAGATGCCATGGCACAAGTGCCGCACCCCCGATCACCACAAACACCAGTCCGGCCTGCGGCAGCGTCAGGCCGCCGAACATCACCGAAGCCGCGAGGCCAAGCGCCGTCGCGATCAGAATGATCGCCGACCGCCGCAGCCGATCCGACCACGGAGCAAAACCGGAATTTGGAGACGTCATCGTCATGCGCCGTACCTGTTTCGCTCTCGTACGAGCTGACGCCAGCCCGCCCTAGGAGACCGGTGACCGCGATCCCTGAGGCGGCCCCTTGGCCGACGGAGACTTCGCCGCGTCGTCGAGCCGTTTCAGGGCCGCTGAGACTCGCTTCGCCCGAAGACCGACAATAAGCTCTCGAAGCGAGAGCAAGATGACAGAAATAATGAACGGGACGAGATAATAAAGCACCCGGAACAGCAGCATGCCGGCCAGAAGCTCTTCCCGGTCGAACTGAAACAGGCCCACCAGCATCGCGGCATCGAATACACCGAGGCCGCCCGGCGAATGGCTGGCGAAACCGAGCAGCGTCGCCGAGACGAAGATCACCGCGACCACGATGAACCCGACATGAGGTTCATCCGGCACCAGAATGTACATCGCCAGCGCACAGAACCCGAGATCGACGATCCCGATCACGATCTGCAGCAGCGTCAACGGCCCGCCGGGAAGAAAGACGCTCCAGCTTCCGCGGCCGACTTCGCGCGGCTTCATCCAGACCCAGATGACATACGCACACAGGGCAAGCAGGATACCGATGGCCGCGACGCGGTTGAGCCAGACCGGCAGCTTGTCGATGGAGGCGGCTGCTTCCGGATGATAGGCGACGCCAAGTCCGAGCACGGCGGCGTTGCCGAGCCAGAACGTCAGCCCGGCGAGAAAGCAAACCTTGGCGACATCGACCGCCGACAGACCCCACGCCGAATAGACCCGATATCGCACCACGCCGCCGGTAAAGACGCTGGCCCCGACATTGTGGCCGATCGAATAGCTGGTGAATCCGGCAAAGGCGGCAACCCGGTAAGGCACCGCATTGCGTCCGATGGCGCGCAGCGCGAACAGGTCGTAGAACGTCAGCGTGAAGTAACCGGCCGCGACGCAGAGGCCGGCGAGCACGATGGTGCGGATTTCGGTGCCGCGCAGCGCTTCGTAGAGGTCGTCGATATCGAGCCCCTCGAGCATGTGATAGAGGATGTAGCAAGCGGTCGCGATGATCGCGATGCTGATCGCAACACCAATCTTGTGCAGGATTTGCTTCTCGCGCATGTACGCGATGGCCCCGCGCAGTGTCTCCAGCATCCAGACCTCAAAATTCGATCAAGCGCACTATCCCTCGTGCTGTCCTAGCAGACCGGCGCGGCGACCGCGAGAGCCGGTATCGCCAATTTGAGCCCATTTGCGAGCCATAAGTCACGTTAAGAATACTGAGACACTACCGCCATCCATTGCACCGCAACGGTGTCGCCACCATGTCAGCGCGATGACGCCGATTTGATCTGCTCGCGCTGAAAAAACAGCAGGTCCAGTTCGGGACCCGGCTGTCCAAGCCCTGTCAAAAGCGCATGAGTCTGGCCGCGATGATGGGTCTGGTGGTTGAACCAGTGCGCCAGCGCGGGAGCCAGTTCCTGCACGAAATGCTCGGGGCTCGAGACGCGCCGATAGGAAATCGTTCCCGCAACGCGCGCGTCATCCAGACCGTCCACATAGGCCACGATCCGGGCATCTTCCGCCGCCCGGGCTGCACGAAGCGCATCGAACGTGTCGAACAGGATCGCGTCGAGCCGGTCCGGCGCGTCGCCTTCGCCGGTGAACCGCTTCATCCAGATGCGATCCGTTGCCAGCAGATGATTCAGCGTGCCGTGGACCGACTTGAAGAAGGCGCCGCGATCGGCCCGGTAGTCGGCGTCGCCGAGACGACCGGCGGCCTCATAGAGCCGCGCATTGGCCCACGCATTGTAATGGCCGAACATCCGGAAATGCCGTGTCAGGCCGCCTGCCATCTTGCTTCAGCCTGCGGCGGTGTGCCGCGCGACCACAAGACTGCGGAGCCACGAGCCGACCGCGCAACCGAGAACATAAGCGGCGAACATGACGAGACCGAGGTCGAGCCAGTATCCGGCCCGGCCCGGCGCCAGATGAAACACCGACCCCAGGATGAGCGCCGCGATCAGCACCGCGACCTTGCGCAGCGTCATCGTAGACCAGCCGCGCCCGCGATGGACCACCGCGATCCATCCCATTGCAAGGCCGACCACGGCTGACGCCAGCACCCAACCCCAGTTAAACATCGCAAGGTAGATCATGCTCATTTCACCACGAAATCGATGCGCCGGTTCTTGGCCTTGCCGTCGTCGGTATCGTTGGCGGCAACCGGCTGCGAACTGCCGTAGCCCACGGCCTTCAACCGGTCCGGCGGCAGTCCAGCCTTGATCAGATACTCCGACACCGCCTGCGCGCGCTTTTCGGACAGCGCCATATTGGAGGTGTTGTCGCCGTCGCTGTCGGTGTGGCCGGCCACCTCGATGTTGGCGGTCGGACAGCGCAGGGCGGTTTCGATGAGTTTGTCGAGCAGCCCCATGGAATCCTTGTCGATGGTGGCGCGGCCGGACTCGAACCTGATCTTCGCCTTGCCCAGCAGTTCGAAAAACAGTTGCTGGCAAACCGTCGGATCAACAGCGCTGGCCACCGGCTTGACCGAGACATCCGCCTTTACGCTCCAGCCCTGCGGCAACTCACCGCCGATGCCGCCGCGAATCTGATCCGCCGCGACAGCATAGAGCGCATCGCCCGACAGCTTCACCTCACGATCCGAGATCGTCAGCGAGCCGGTCGAAACCCGCGACAGCGCGCCAAGCGCGGCCACCGCCGCGTTCTGGAATCCCTGCGGCGCACCGGCGCTCGCCTTCAGATTATCAACCAGCTTTTCGGCGAAGAACTTGCGGCCGACCGCCGCGACAATGGCGGCATGAACGTTGTTGTCGGGCACATACCCTTCGAGCGTGACGGTATTTGCGACCGGGTCCTTGTTGGCGCGGAAGATATAAGGCGGCGCCTTGATGGCGTTCTCCTTCACCGAATAGCCTTCGGGCAGATTTTTCAGCGCCGCCAGGATCGCCTCGCGGTTGCCGATTTCGCGCGCCATGCCGGTCAGGCTGACGGCGGTGTCGCTGAGGGTGATCTTGCCGTCCTTGAGCTTGCCGATCTGTTCGACCAGCAGCAATGCCGCGGCGTCGAACCGCGGCGGCGCGCCCCGCGCCAGATCCATCCGGTCCGATACCTCGGTACCGGCGGCCGCGGCGCGCGCGGCGTCCGCCAGCCGTGCCTTGCTCGCGGGCAACGGCGCATTCCCACCGAGCGTGATCCTGACCACATCGCGCTCGATCGACCATTCGAACGGCTTGGCTTCGCGGATCAGGCGGGTGTCGTCGTCGAGCAGCCGCACCCCGGCAACGGCCTCGACCTGCGAGGCCGCGCTGCGACGCCCCTCTTCCGAGAACGCGTCCGCCGACAGCGAGACATCGCGGCCGGACACGGAAATGCGGGTCTTGTCGAGGATGGTGTCCTTGAGCGCAGCGGTCGCCCGCGCCGCGATATCGGTCTCAAGAGGCGAGGTATTCGTCCAGATCGCGCCGATCCAAAGGAACCCCAAGGGAATCAACCCCGGCCACCATTTTCTTGCCCAACTGGATATTCGGTTCATCCCGGACCTTCACCTGACGGAATGGAGACAAAACAAACCCTCGGCAGGGTGTCAAACAGGAAATGACCGCCGAACCGGGCTGGATGCAGAAGGCCCGTTCCGGGCCTGCCCAAGGCTGTTTTGAGCACCCGCATAACCGTTTGTTCAACGGTTTCTGCCAAATCTTGGGGCCGGATTCCTGAAATCATCGGCCCGAGCCCGCCGCCATGAAGCAGCTTCGCCACAACGTCATTCGCGCCGGCCTCGACGCGCTGTATTTCACCGGCGCGCACCATGTGCTGCGGCCGATCCTGGCGGGCGTCGGCACCATCTTCATGCTGCATCATGTTCGCCCGGCGCGCGACAACATGTTCCAGCCCAACCGGCATCTGGAAATCACGCCCGACTTCCTGCGCGAGGTTCTGGCCCATGTCCGCGCGCTCGATGTCGATATCGTGTCGATGGATGAAGCGCATCGCCGGATGGTTGAGCGTGATTTCGCGCGCCGCTTCGCCTGCTTCACTTTCGACGACGGCTATCGCAACAACCGCGACCATGCGCTCCCCGTGATGCGCGACCACAACGCGCCGTTCACGGTCTATGTCGCCAGCGATTTCGCCGAAGGCACCGGCAGATTGTGGTGGGAAGCGCTGGAGCGCGTCGTCGCCAAAGCCGAGACGATCGAGATCGTTCGCGGCGGTGGGGTGCTGCGGCTCGATGCGCATGACGCCGCCGCCAAGCAGGACGCCTTCAACCAGACCCACGACTGGCTGCGCTCGCTCGGAAGCGACGCCGAGGTGCAGAGCGAGGTCAGCGCGCTGTGCGCGCGGCACGGCGTGGACGATTCAGCCATCGCGCGCGAGCTGTGCATGTCCTGGGATGAACTGAAGACATTTTCCGCCGATCCGCTGGTCGGCATCGGCGCGCACACCGTCAGTCATTGCAATCTTGCCCGCGAAACCGAAGCCGGCGCAGCACGCGAGATGCGGGAGAGCCGCGCGCGAATCGAGGACCATCTGCAAAAGTCCGCGCGGCATTTCGCCTATCCTTATGGAGACAAGGCCGCGGCGGCCGCGCGCGAGTTCGCGATGGCGAAGGAGCTTGGCTTCGCAACCGCCGTGACCACGCGTCCCGGCATGATCTTCGCCGAGAACGCCGGACACCTCACGGCCCTGCCGCGCATTTCGCTGAACGGCAACTACCAGACCACGCGCTTCCTGTCGGTGCTGACATCCGGCGCCGCGACCGCGATGTGGAACGGCTTCCGCCGCGTGGACGCCGCGTAGAACGCGTTTCAAACAGAATATCGCATTTCCGCCATTCCTTGACTTGTTCCTTGCTGCTGGCGCTATATCGCCGCCAAAGCAACAGGAGGCACCATGTTCAAGGATATGTTTTCGCTCAATGGCCGTGTCGCCCTCGTCACCGGCGGTTCGCGCGGCATCGGCAAGATGATCGCGGGCGGCTTTCTCGCCTATGGCGCGTCGAAGGTCTACATCACCGCGCGCAAGGCCGGACCGTGCGAGGAAACCGCAAAGGAACTGACCGCAGCCTATGATGGCGAGTGCATCGCGCTTCCCATCGACATGTCGACGGTCGAAGGCTGCAACAAGCTCGCCGAAGAAATCATGAAGCGCGAGCCGAAGCTCGACGTTCTCGTGAACAATGCGGGCGCGGCCTGGGCCGCTCCGTTCGATGAATTCCCGGAGAACGGCTGGGACAAGGTGATGAACCTCAACGTCAAGTCGCTGTTCTTCCTCACCAAAGCGCTGGCGAAGCCGCTGCGCGCGGCAGCGACCAAGGACAAGCCCGGCAAGGTCATCAACATCGCATCGATCGACGGCCTGTCGGTCAATCCGCTCGAAACCTATTCCTATCAGGCGAGCAAGGCGGCGGTGATCCATCTGACGCGCCGCATGGCCGCAAAGCTGATCCATGACAACATCAATGTCACGGCGATCTGCCCCGGCGCGTTCGAGTCCGACATGAACACCGCGGCGCGCGATCATGGCGACAGCGTTGCCAAGGCGATTCCGTCTAAGCGCATCGGCCGGCCGGAAGACATGGCCGGCATCGCGATCTATCTGGCCTCGCGCGCCGGCGATTACGTGGTCGGCAATTCGATCGCGGTGGATGGCGGCATCGTTTACGCCAATCTCAGCCTGCCGGTTGCGGGGGAGTAACAGCAACGACCATGGCGCGAACAGCAGCATGCGTGTGCGGCCAGCTCTCGGTCACGACCGAGGGCGAACCATCCGGTGTCTATGCCTGCAGTTGCACAAAATGCCAGCGCAGCAGCGGCAGCGCGTTCAGCTATGCCGCTGTGTTTCCGCGCGCCGCGGTGACGATTTCAGGCAAGCACAACGCCTATCGCGGCGGAAGCGATTCCGGGCGCTGGAACGAGGGACATTTCTGTCCTGATTGCGGCACCAATGTCTTCAGCTATGTCGAAGCAGAGCCGAACGACATTATTGTCGCCGCGGGATGTTTTGCCGATGCATCGCTCAAAGCGCCCCAAATTCTGTTCTGGGCATCACAGCGGCATCACTGGCTGAAACTGCCGGACAGCACAGTGCTGCTCGATAAGCAGCCGGACTGAGAAACCCGTCATTGCGAGCGAGGCGAAGCAATCCATCGTGCTCATAAAGCTGGATTGCTTCGTCGCGAACGCTCCTCGCAATGACGAGGCTCTCAATACGTCTCGACGTGATAACGCCCGCTCTCGCGCATCTTCGGTTTCAGCGCCGACCAATCGATCGAGGCCGCGCGGCAGGCATCGGCGAAGGCTTCATCGACGCCGCTCTCCATGCCTTTCAATCCGCAGATGTAGACATGGGTCTTGTCGTCACGCAGCAGCGCGGCGATCTGGGCCATCTCGCTGCGAATACGATCCTGCACATAGACGCGCGGCTGATCCGGCACGCGTGAATAGCAGAAGTATTTGCCGAGCAGCTTTTCCGGCACTTTCTGCAACGGCCCGAAGTACGGCAGTTCTTCCGGACGCCGCGCGCCGAAGAACAGCAGCAACCGTCCCGGTGCATCCGGCATGGCGCGGCGACGGCGCTCGGTAAAGCCGCGGAACGGCGCCGAACCCGTGCCGGTGCAGATCATGATGATGTTTGCGGCAGGATCGTCGGGCATCAGGAAGGTGGCGCCGAACGGACCCGTGACTTCGAGCTTCGCGCCGCGCGGCAGATCACACAGATAGTTCGAGCAGACGCCGTTGTCCTCGCGCTTCACTGTGAGCGCGAGATTGTTGGTGTTCGGCTTCTCGCCACCGCGGGGGCTTGCCACCGAATAGAGCCGCGCGACATGCGGCTTGCCGTTCTCGTCGGTGCCGGGCGCGACGATGCCGATGCTCTGGCCTTCCAGCACCGGGAACGGCTGATCGCCGAAATCCAGGATGATGTGACGCACATCGGAATCGGCATTGGCATCGGTGAGACGGAAATTTCCGGTGACCGTCGCCGTCGCCGGCTTGCCGCGGTTGTAGAGATTGACCGTCGGCTTGCTGGCGGAATGCGGTGCGACCGGCTTGCCGCCGAGGCCCTTGCGGGCTTCTTCCAGCAGCCGTGAGACTTCATCCTCCAGCGCCTCGACCGCGCCGCCTTCGCCAGAAGCCGCTGCTGCGACCTCTTCCTGCTTCGGCAATTCCTCCCACGAGAATTGCTCCTCAAGGGAATAGGCCCTCGTCACCACGCGCCAGTTGTCGATCGAGCCGGTGGGACACGGCGAAATACAGTCCATGCAGTGATTGCAGATGCTCGCATCGACAACATAGTTGTTGCCGTCATGCGTCACCGCATCGACCGGACATGTCTCTTCGCAGGTGTTGCAGCGAATGCAGATTTCCGGGTCGATGAGATGTTGCTTGATGAGGTCGGTGACTGGAGTATTCATGGTTGATCTTCGACTTTCTTCCCCTCTCCCCTTGTGGGAGAGGGTGGCGAAGTTGAGCGGAGCGAAACTGAGCCGGGTGAGGGGTTACGATGTTAAAAGAACCCCTCACCCGCCCTCGCTTTGCTCGGGCCCCCTCTCCCACAAGGGGAGAGGGGAAGAGTCTCACGCCGCGATCTTCACGTATTCGAAGTCGCCGGGCTTGTTGTCGATGCCCACCTTGGGCGGTGCGATCCAGTTCGCGAACTTGCCGGGCTCGGACACCGGCTCCATCAGCGAGGAAATGAAATCGCCGTCCGCAGCCGAGGGCAGATAGTCGTCGCGAACCTTCGCCCACTCGGCATCGGAAACAATGATGCCCTTCGGCGTCGCCTGCACATTGGCGAATTCACCGATCTGGCGGTGGAACGCGGTGTGCGGCAATTCAAGGCGGAAATTCACGCCCGCCTTCTCGATCACCTTGTTCCAGCGCTCGACACCCTTGGCGCAGTCTTCGGTGTAATCGTCGCGCAGGCGCATGTTGAGTGCGGTGAGCGCGGGCTCGTCCACCAGCGTGATCTTGCCGTCGACCATTTTGAGCACCTTGTAAATGTCATTGGTCAGGCGATGATCGTCGTCGATCTTGGTTTCCTGGAAGCGGCCCTTGAGGCCCGCATTGTAGAAGTT
The DNA here is from genome assembly GCF_058801645.1 of Afipia sp. GW822-FHT03D08. NCBI lineage: Bacteria > Pseudomonadati > Pseudomonadota > Alphaproteobacteria > Hyphomicrobiales > Nitrobacteraceae > Afipia > Afipia sp. GW822-FHT03D08. The sequence goes on along the minus strand of NZ_JBXANK010000003.1, from coordinate 76,237 downwards.
CGCGGCGTTGGTCGAGACCTCCGATCCGAACAAATCGAGCGACAGCGAATAATGCAGGTTCATTTTTTTCTGCATGGTCGGCAGATCGATGACGCCGAGCGCGCGGACCCGCTCGATCTCATTCGGGTCTTCGATACCGGCAGCCTTCATCGCATCACAGGTGCGCTGAAGCACACGGCTGACGCCGGTCTCCCCGACGAACATGTGATGGGCTTCTTCAGTCAGCATGAAGCGGCAGGTGCGCGACAGCGGATCGAAACCGGACTGCGCCAAGCTTTCGAGTTGCATCTTGCCGTCGCGGTCGGTGAAGAACGTGAACATGAAGAACGACAGCCAGTCGGGCGTTGCTTCATTGAATGCGCCGAGCATGCGCGGCGCGTCTTCGTCCCCCGAACGGCGGCGCAGCAGATCGTCGGCTTCCTCGCGGCCGTCGCGGCCGAAATACTTCTGCAGCAGATAGACCATCGCCCAGAGATGGCGGCCTTCTTCCACGTTGACCTGAAACAGGTTGCGCATGTCGTAAAGCGACGGCGCGGTTTTACCCAGATGGCGCTGCTGTTCGACGGAAGCCGGCTCGGTGTCGCCCTGGATCACGACGAGACGGCGCAGCATCGCGCGATACTCGCCGGGCACTTCCTGCCAGGCCTTCTCGCCCTTGTGCTGACCGAAATTCACCAGGCGCTGCTCGTCCTGCGGCGCAAGCAGGACGCCCCAGCGATATTCCGGCATGCGGACGTAATCGAACTTGGCCCAGCCCTTCGGGTCCACACTGATCGCGGTGCGCAGATAGACCAGCGATTCCTGGAAGCCATCCGGGCCCATGTCGTTCCACCAGTCCAGATAGCCCGGATGCCAGCCCTCCAGCGCTTTCAGCACCTGACGGTCTTCGGCGAGATTGACGTTGTTCGGGATCTTGGTGGTGTAGTCGACGTTCATGATGTTCATGGCGTGCTCTCCGTCAGGTTGCTTTGTCATTGCGAGGAGCGAAGCGACGAAGCAATCCAGCTTCTTTATGTGGCCCTGGATTGCTTCGCTTCGCTCGCAATGACGGCATTTAATTTTCTCAAACCCTCGTCATGTCGAACTGCGCGCGCTCGCCGGTGCCGTAGCGTTGCAGTGCGCCGTTTTCCCCCACCGCATTCGGCCGCTGGAAGATCCAGTTCTGCCACGCAGTGAGCCGCGAAAAGATTTTCGATTCCATGGTCTCGGGCCCGACGAAGCGCAGGTTCGCTTCCATGCCGGTGAGACTGTCAGGCGAGAACGACGTGCGCTCTTCAAGGAACACGCGCACTTCATCGTCCCAGTCGATGTCATCGAGGGCGAAGGTGACAAGGCCAAGTTCTTCCGCCGTCTCGGCATCGAGCGCTTCGCCGACCTTCGCCTTCGCCGTCTCGACATCCGACGGATCGGCCTGGAAGCGCGATTCCAGCCGCGTGAGCCCGTGGCTCATGGGATAGGGACCGAAGTTCGCAGGCGAGAGAATGATCTCCGCAGGCGCGCGATTGTCGCCCTGCTTCTCGCCGATCAGCATGTAGGAGCGGTCGGAGGCGAACACGAGTTCCGCCAGCGTGCCGACGAAGCAGGAGCCTGGCTCGACCAGCGTCACCAGTGTGCGCGAGGTGACATCGATGCGCTTGAGCACGCGTTTCCAGTAATGACGGATCTCGTTGACCAGCCAGTTGGCCCTGTTGGCTTCGAGGAACGCATCATAGGCCAGCACACGAGAGCGTTCGCCGACCGACTTGAACACCAGCATCGCGATTTCAAGCTCGTTGATCCGCAGATGCAGGATGGCGTCGTCGAGCTCGCGCGCAACCTGCAGCGGCCAGAAATCCGCGCCCTGCGCCGTCATGCCCGCGACATCGGCGGGCGGATCGTTCTCCGGCGCCTTGATGGTGATGGTGGCGATGCGTCCCGCGCGATTGAGATCGACGCTGACGAAACCGTAGCGGATGCCATCTTCGGTGAAGCTGCGCTTCAGCGGCGTCAGCGCGATGCCCTGCCCTTCGCCGTTGCGTTTGGATTTGTCGGCAAATTCCTTCGCGCGCTCCGCGACCTTGGCTTCCAGCTTTGAGTTGGAGACGATCTCGTCCACCAGCCGCCACTGCACGGCGCGCTTGCCCTTGATGCCTTCCTCGATGGTGCAGAAGAAGTCGGCGTGATCGCGCCGGACCTTGCGCTTGTCGACAACGCGGGTGAGCCCGCCGGTGCCCGGCAGCACCGCAAGCAGCGGCACTTCGGGAAGCGCGACGGCAGCCGAACCGTCGTCCGCCATGATGATGTGGTCGGCCGCGAGCGCAAGTTCATAGCCTCCGCCGGCGGCGGTGCCGTTCACCACGCAGATGAAGCGCTGGCCGGAATTCTCCGACGAATCCTCGATGCCGTTACGGGTCTCGTTGGTGAACTTGCAGAAGTTCACCTTGTGCGCGTGGGTTGAACCCGCGAGCATGCGGATGTTGGCGCCGGCGCAGAACACGCGGTTCTTGCCCGAGCGCAGCAGCACCACCTTCACTTCCGGGTGCTCGAAGCGCAGCCGCTGCACGGCGTCGGCGAGTTCAATGTCGACGCCGAGGTCGTAGGAATTCAGCTTGAGCAGGTAGCCCTCGAACAGGCCGCCGTTCTCGTCGACATCCATGGTCAGGGTGGCGACATCGCCCGCCACATCGAGTTTCCAGTGCCGGTACTTCGACGGCTCGGTCTGGAAATCGATGAAGGTCGCGCTATTGGCGAGTTTTCGGTCTTCCGCGGCCATGTCTATCTCTCGATCCGGATGAAATCTGAATTATAATGCACAATAATGCAGGTTAAGGGACGCGTCCAGCTTTATATTGCACTCAACATGCACTTTTTTGCATGTCAGGCAGCCTGGCCCACGGCGCCCTCGCCATGCAGGGACAGCAGCCGGCTGGCGAAATCCGCCGCGGCCCGGAGGGTGGGTTCGGGAGTCTCGCGATGGGGCGAATGGCCCGCGCCGGGAATGATCGTCACGTCCACCGGGCAGTAGCACTCGGCCTGCGCAATCTCGATGTGGCGCAGCGTGCCGTACTGATCGTCGGAGCCTTGGATGATCTCCACCGGCACGCGCACATAGGCGAGCGATTCCGAAATGTCCCATTCGCGGAATTTCGGATCGAGCCAGACATCGGCCCAGCCGTTGAACGCGTTATCGACATCCTTGTGCCAGCGCGCGAGCTTCGGCTTGAGATCGCCGGTGTCGTAGTTCTGTTTGGTCTTCTTGATCGAAACCAGACCGAACTCCTCGACCATGAAATGCGGCGCGATCAGGATCACGCCGCGCACGCGATGATCCTGAATGCCGCCGGCATAGATCGTCGCGATCGACGCGCCATCGGAATGGCCGAGCAGCAGCCCGCGCCGGAAGCCGATGGCGTCCAGCACCTTCGGCAACACGTCGAGCGCCTCGATCTCCATGAAGTTCAGCGGACGTGGCAGTTTTGCCGGCGACGAGTTGCCGTAACCGGCGCGCGAATAGACGAACACGCCCGCGCCGGTCGCAGCCTGCAGCTTTTCGGGAAAGTCGCCCCACAGCCCGACCGAGCCGAGGCCTTCATGCAGCATCACGATGGTCGGCGCCTTGTCCGGCGCCGGGCCGATCATGCGATACTCGAGATGCGCGTCGCCGATGGTGAGTGTGCCGGAGGGCTGGAGAGTGGTCATTGGTTTTCCTTATCGTTCCACTTCAGTTCGTCATTGCGAGGAGCACTTGCGACGAAGCAATCCAGTTTTCTTTTGTTAAGAGTGGATTGCTTCGCTTCGCTCGCAATGACGGGCTAGGGCTTCGCGCCAGCCCGCAGCTTGAAGCGCTGGATCTTTCCGGTCGCGGTTTTCGGCAACGACTCCACCACCTCGATCCAGCGCGGATACTTCCACGGGCCGATCTTCTGCTTGACGTGCTCTTTCAGTGCGCCGTTGAGATCGCTGACCGACGCGCCCTGCTTCAGCACCACGAACGCCTTCGGCTTCAGCAGGCCTTCGGAATCCTCGGCAGGCACCACAGCGGCTTCCGCCACCGACGGATGCGTGATGAGTGCGCTCTCGACCTCGAACGGCGAGACCCAGATACCCGAGACCTTGAACATGTCGTCGGAACGGCCGCAGTAGGTGTAACGTCCGTCCGCGTCGCGGGTGTACTTGTCGCCGGTGCGGGTCCAGCCGCCTTCAAACGTCTGCCGGCTCTTGCTGCGCTGGTTCCAGTAGCCTTCACCGGCCGACGGCGCGTTGACGATCAGTTCGCCGACCTCGCCATCCGCAACATCCGCGCCCGCATCGTTCACAAGACGCACCGCATAGCCCGGCACCGGCTTGCCCGAGGTGCCGTACTTGATGTCGCCCGGCGCATTGGACAGGAAGATGTGCAGCAGTTCGGTAGAGCCGACACCATCGAGAATGTCGACACCGAAGCGATCCTTCCAGCTCTGGCCAACCAGTTCGGGCAGCGCTTCGCCCGCCGAGGTGCACACACGCAGACGTTTGGTGCGCGGCTCGCTCTTGAAGGCCTCGTCGTTGAGCATGGCCGCGAACAGCGTCGGCACGCCGAAGAAGATGCTGGGATCGTGCTTGCGGATCAGTTCGAACATCACCTGCGGCGTCGGACGTTCCGGATTGAGGATCGTGGTCGCACCCACCGACATCGGAAATGTCAGCGCATTGCCGAGACCGTAGGCGAAGAACAGCTTGGCCGCCGACAGGCCGACATCGTCCTCGCGGATGCCGAGCACTTTCTTGGCGTAGGTCTCCGCAGTGGCCTCCAGATTGGAGTGCAGATGACGCACGCCTTTCGGCATGCCGGTCGAGCCTGACGAATAGAGCCAGAAGGCGGGCTCATCCGGATGGGTCGCGGCGGTGGCGAACTGATCGCTTTCCTTCGCGAGTTCATCCTTGAGCAGCAGATGCCCGTTCGCGTTCGCACCCGACACCACGACATGCTGCAAATCCGGCATGCGGCCGAGCACATCCTTCACCACCGGCAGCAACGCTTCCGAAATGAACAGCACGCGCGCGCGGCAATCCGCCAGCACGTAGGCATACTGTTCGGACGTCAGCAGGGTGTTGAGCGGCACCGGCACGATGCCCGCGCGGATGCTGCCCAGGAACACGACCGGGAAGTCGATGGTGTCGAGCATCATCATCGCGACGCGCTCTTCCCGCCGCACGCCGAGCCGCTTCAGGAGATTGGCGAGCCGGCGCGTCTGCGCCTGCAACTGGCTATAGGTGATCTCGGACACCGGGTCCTTGAACACGACCTTGGCCCCGCGCCCTGCGTCGACGTTGCGGTCGAGCAGGTAGGTCACGGCATTGTATCCGCCGCCTGAATCGCTCATGACTTCGACGCTGGGCCGGTGCCCAGTCCACCCTTCACCCGCACGACGCTCTCCCTTGGATCAGTTTTTAGAATTATAATTCATATAAAGTCACCGCCTGAGCTTGCTGTCAACCTTTTCCGGCATTATGTTTCAGGTGCGCCCACGAGTCGAAACCGAGATGACCCCGCAAGTAGAGCCGGAAAGCCAATTCCTTGAGCAGCTTGGACAGCGCGTCCGCACCATGCGCGCGCTGCGCGGCATGTCGCGGAAGACGCTGGCCAAGGTGTCGGGGATTTCCGAGCGCTACATCGCCCAGCTCGAAAGCGGCAAGGGCAACGTCTCCATCGTGCTGCTGCGCCGGGTCTCCGCGGCGATGGGCGCGCATGTCGAGGACCTGATCCCGACCGCGGACACAACGCCCGACTGGCTGGTGATCCGCGATCTGATGCGAACGGCGACGCCGCAGCAGATCGCGCAGGCCAAGGAAGCCCTCTCCGGCAACGGCGCGGCGCGCGGCAACACCTTCGCCGGCATCGCGCTGATCGGATTGCGCGGCGCGGGTAAATCGACGCTCGGCAAAATGCTGGCGAAGAAAATCGGCTGGACCTTTGTCGAACTGAACAAGGAGATCGAGAAGCAGAACGGCCTCTCGGTCGCCGAGATCATTGCGCTCTACGGCCAGGAAGGTTTCCGCCGCATGGAGCAGGCGGCGCTGGCGCAACTGCTCGCACGCAAGGAACTGATCGTGCTGGCGACCGGGGGCGGCATTGTCTCCGAGCCGGTCACGTTCGATCTGGTGCTGTCGTCGTTCTATACGATCTGGCTGAAGGCCAAGCCGGAAGAGCATATGGGGCGCGTGCGCAAGCAGGGCGATCTGCGGCCGATGGCGGACGATCGCTCCGCGATGCAGGAGCTGCGCACCATCCTGCTCAGCCGCGAGCCGCTCTATGCGCGCGCGTCGGCGCAGGTCGACACCGCAGGCCTCGATGTCGAGGAGGCGGCAAAGCGCCTCGCCGACACCGTCGCGCCGCTGCTGGCCAAGGAACCGCTGACCTTCGCGCCGCGCGCCGTCGCCGCGCAATGAGCGGCGTTCTCGGCCTCGCATCACCTGTGACCGTCGCAACGGCGGCGGCACAAACACTGGCGGATCTACTCGGCGCCCGCGGACTCGACGCGGCGAACATGGTTGCGATCCGCAACACGCTGCACATCGACGATATGTCGAGCGACTTCCGCACCCTTACTGACGTCATTGACGCCAACGCGCTGCCGATGCTCGACCGCATGCAGGATGGCCCGCGCATTCCGCACGGCTCGCTCGTGCTGTCGTTCGCTGCGCTAGATGATGGTCGCGCGCGGCTGACGGGCTTTCGCCGCTTCCTGATGCGGCGCGAGGGCATCGTGCCGACGGACATCGTCTATGATTACGACGCCGCGCATTTGCTGCACGCGTTCATCGCGCGCGCCAGTACGCCGGTGTTCTACGATGCATTCGATGAAGATGGCCTCGGCGATCTGATCGGAAAACTTGTTGTGCAATGGCCGCAGCCGCTGGAGCGGGATATTGTCGCGGCGAGCGATGCGGGGCTGGTGACAGTCACTTAGCTTCGTCATTGCGAGCGAAGCGAAGCAATCCACTCTTGACTTTCGAAAGATGGATTGCTTCGTCGCAAGCGCTCCTCGCAATGACCGTCCTAAACCCCCAGATGCTGCTCCAGCAGATCCTGCTTCTCCGCCAGCGCCGCGGGCGTGCCGTCGAACACCACCGTCCCCTTCGACAGCATCACCATGCGGTCGGCGATCCGCGACAGCGCGCGGAAATCCTTGTCGACCACGACCGTCGCAACGCCTTCGCTGCGGATGACCCCAAGCGTGTTCCAGATATCCTTCGCCACCAGCGGCGCGAGGCCTTCGGTCGCCTCATCGATCAGGATCAGATCGGGGTTGGTCATCAGTGCGCGCCCGATGGTCAGCATCTGCTGCTCGCCGCCGGACAGTTGATGCCCGCCGTTGGTACGGCGCGCATGAAGACGCGGAAACAGATCGTAGATCCGCTCCAGCGTCCATACCTTGCGACCATCAATGCCGGGGCGCGCGGCCATCACGAGATTTTCCACCACCGACAGCGAGCCGAACACGCCGCGCCCCTCCGGCACCAGCGCCACACCCGCGCGCGCGATTGTCTCGGGCGCGGCCCGCATGATGTCGCGGCCGTTGAGCGTGATCTGCCCGCGCCGGTCCGCGACGAGACCCATCAGCGAACGCAGCAGCGTGGTCTTGCCCATGCCGTTGCGGCCGAGCAGCGCCACCTGTTCGCCGCGCGCAATCGACAATCCGATGCCGTGCAGCACCTTGCCCGCGCCGTAAAACGCTTCGAGTTTCTGGACATCGAGCAACGCGCTCATGCGGCGTCCTCCTCAACGCCGAGATAGGCAAGCCGCACCGCCGGATCGGTGCGGACATCCTGCGGCAGGCCGCTGGCGATCACATGGCCGTCGGCCATCACCGTCAGGCGATCCGCCAGTTCGAACACCGCATCCATGTCATGCTCGACCACCAGCACCGCGCGGCCTTTCTTGAGCGACGCAATCAGATCGACCACCTTGCGCGCTTCCGACTGCCCCATGCCCGCGAGCGGCTCATCGAGCAGGATGATGCGCGGCTGCGTCGCCAGAACCATGGCGATTTCAAGCTGCCGCTGCTCGCCGTGGCTGAGATGGGTCGCCGTCATCTGCGCGCGCGATGCAAGCCCCGCCTGCTCCAGCGCCTCGCGGGTGCGGCGGTTGACGTCCGCATCCGAAAACACATTGCCGAACATTTTCAGCGGCGAGGCGGCATGGGCCTGCGCCGCCAGCCGCACATTCTCCTGCGCGGTGAACTGCGGGAAGATCGTGGTTTTCTGATACGAGCGACCCAGACCCGCGCGGGCACGGCGATCCGGCGCAAGTCGCGTAATGTCATCCTGACCCAGCATGATCTCGCCGGCGCTGACGGACAGATCGCCGGACAACAGATTGATCAGCGTCGATTTGCCCGCACCGTTCGGCCCAATCACCGCGTGGATCTCGCCGGTGTGAACATCAACCGAGACATCGGACACGGCGGTGAGACCGCCGAAATGTTTCTTCAGGCCGACGGCCCGCAGCGCAACGTCGGGACTAGCCATGACGCCCTCCCACCACATCGTCATTGCGAGCGGAGCGAAGCAATCCAGAAGCGTCCGGTAAAGAGCTGGATTGCTTCGTCGCGATGCTCCTCGCAATGACGGTTGATGACTCCACCCCAGATTGCGCATCTGAAGCAGGAAGGATCATCTTCAATAGATCGCGGACGCCATTGGGCAGCATCAGCACGATCAGAATGACGATCAGTCCTTCGGCGAGTTTCCAGTGCTCGGTGGTCGCCTTGAGAACTTCCTCAAGCCCGATCAGCACCAGCGCGCCGGCCAGCGGACCCGCCACCGAACGCTGGCCGCCGATCAGCACCATCACCAGCACCGTGGCCGACAGATGCCAGCCCAGCATCTGCGGCGCGACAAAGCCGAACTGTGCGGCGGCGAAATATCCGGCGATGCCTGCAATCGCGCCCGAGATCACGAACGCGGTCAGCCGCACGCGAAACACCGGAAAGCCGAGCGCGCGGGCACGGCGCTCGTTGTCGCGGGCCGCCGCCAGAGCATGACCAAACGGCGAGCGCACGATCATGGTCAGGAGCGCAATCACCGCCACCAGCACGGCAAGGACGACGAAGTAGTAGGTCAGCGGCTTTTCGAGATCGAGCAGCGTGAGATTGCCCAGCATGATCGACGGCTTGTTGTAGATGAAGGCGCCGTCCGAGCCGCCCGCGAATTTGCTGTCATGAAACAGAAAGAACAGCATTTCGCCGAACGCCAGCGTCACCATGATGAAGTAGATGCCGCGCGTGCGCAGCGCCAGCGAGCCGATCACAGCGGCGGCGGCCGCGGATGCGGCCACCGCAAGCGGCAGCGTCCACCACAGCGAGGCCGGATCGTATTTCGGCGAGGCCAGCGCCAGCACATAGCCCGCAATGCCGAAGAACGCCGCATGACACAGGCTCACCAGCCCGCCATAGCCAACCACGAGGTTGAGCGACATCGCCAGGATGCCCATGATCAGCGCCTTGCTGACGAACTGCACGTAATAGGTCGGTGCGACGAACGGCAGCGCAATCGCCAGCGCCAGAAGCACGCCGGGCACCAGCCATACGCGCGGATCGCGATGCGTGCCCATGCTAGACTTCCCGCCGCCCGAGAATGCCGTTCGGACGCCAGAGCAGCACCGCCGCCATCAGCACATAGATCAGCACGCTCGAGACACTGGGAAAGAACACTTTTCCGAACGTGTCGGTCAGGCCGATCAGCAGCGCGCCGATCGCGGCGCCGCCAATCGAGCCGATGCCGCCGAGCACCACGACAACGAATGAGAGAATGAGCATGCTGTCGCCCATGCCGGGATAGACCGTCGAGATGGGTGCGACAATGATGCCGCCGAGTGCCGCCAGCGCGATGCCGACCGCGAACACGTAACGGTTCACGGTGTCGAAGCTGATGCCGAGCGTGCGCGTCATCTCGCGGTTCTCCGCGCCGGCGCGCACGATCATGCCGATCCTGGTGCGTGTGATGACGAAATAGATGATCGCGGCCGCGACGAGACAGAATGCGCAGATCGCGAGGCGATAGACCGGATAGGAGAGATTGTCGGTGAGCTGGATCGCGCCGCGCAGTCCTTCCGGCGGCAGCACCGAATGGACATCCTTGCCGAACAGCAGTTGCCTGATTTCATCGATGACAAGGATCAGGCCGAACGAGAGCAGCACCTGCGCCAGATGATCGCGGCCGTAGAGCCTGCGGATGAAAACATTTTCCAGCAGCAGTCCGACAACGAAGGCGATGCCCACACCCGCCCCGACGGCGACCCAGAAGCTGCCGGTATAGGCTGCGATCCAGTACGCCAGATAGGCGCCCAGCATGTAGAACGCGCCGTGGGCGAGGTTGATGACGCCGAGAATGCCGAACACCAGCGTCAGTCCGCTGGCGACCAGAAACAGGACCATCCCGTACTGAATGGCATTCAGAAGCTGAACGCCGAGGGTTACGAGGTCCATCTGTTAAATCCCGGCATAATCGTCATCGGGGCATGTAGCCTTCAACAATAACGGGTTGTCATTGCCGGGCTTGACCCGGCAATCCATCCCTGAAACTTTTTTCTTTAGATGGATGGCCGGGTCAAGCCCGGCCATGACACATCGTGTGCGGATCGCCTTTCGGTGATCCGCATCGAAGATCACATCACGCCAACTTGCAGCCGCGGGCCGGATCGTCGACGGCGGCCTGCGCGATCGACACCAGTTCGTTGCGGCCGTTGCGCACCTCTCGCAGATAGATATTCTGGATCGGGTTGTGCGCCTTGTTGAACGAGAGCGGACCGCGCGGTGAATCGATCTTCGCCGCTCCCATCGCCGCGATCATCTTGTCCTGCGCCTTGGCATCGCCGCCGACGGCGTTAAGGCCGATATCGAACAGCGCCGCCGCGTCATAGCCCTGCACGGCATAGATGTCGCCGTCGAGGCCGGTCTTGGCCTTGAACGCCTTCAGGAACGCGAGGTTGGCCGGGTTGTCGAGATTGTCGGCATAATGCAGCGTTGTCTTGATCCCGTTGGCAGCCTCGCCCTGCGCTGGAATGGTGCCGTCGGTGAGGAAGCCCGCACCATACAGCGGAATGGTCTTGTTCAGGCCCGCCGCTGCGTAGTCCTTGACGAACTTCACCGCGCCGCCGCCCGCGAAGAACGAGAACACCGCGTCGGGTTTCAAGGTGGCGATGCGGGTGATGAGCGCCTGGAATTCGACTTCCGGGAACGGCAGCGTCAGGTCCTCGACGATCTTGCCGCCGGACTTGGTGAAGTTCTCCGAGAACGCGCTGATCATTTCCGCGCCGGCCGTATAACGCCAAGTGATGGTGACGACATTCTTGATGCCGGCATCGAACATCACCTTTCCGGCGGGATAGGTCGACTGCCAGTTCGAGAACGAGGTACGGAACACGTTGGGCGCACACAGCGCGCCGGTGGCGTCATTCGCGCCCGCATTCGGAATGATGAGCATCGTCTTGGTGTCGCGCGCCACTTTCACCATCGCCATGGCGACGCCGGAATGTACGGTGCCGACCACAACATCGACCTTCTCGCGCCCGACCAGCCGGTTCATGTTGTCGGTCGCGGCTTCCGGCTTGGATTCGTCGTCCACCTTGATGAACTGCACTTCGCGGCCGCCAAGCTTGAGGCCCTTCTGCTGATAGTAAAGCTCGAAGCCGTTATCGATGAACTGGCCGAGCTTTGCGAATGTGCCGGTATAGGGCAGCATCAGGCCGACCTTCAGCGGCGCGTTCTGCGCGATCGCGGGACTGAACAGGCGCGGCGTCACGGCGAGCGTCGCGGCTCCCGCCGCGCCGGACAGCAGCGTCCTGCGGCTTACCTTCATGATTTTCGACATTGGCGTCTCCCTCTCGTTCGTTTTTATGGTTGAATCCGATTGCAGCACGCATGACCCGCCGGTTTCAAGATCGGCCTTGTGCCCATCAGGCCGGACATCCGATCCAGTCGCCGCATCCATCGTCGTCGAGCCGTTTGAGATCCGCGGCGCGGCGCGACAACACCGCGCGCTGGTTGATGTAGCCCTTGTCGGTGATTTCGCCGCCATCGACCGACGGCAGATCCGCCAGCAGCAACGCGCGCGTCGCAAAGCTCGACGAGCCGCCGCCCTTCCCCTTCAGGCGTGCGAGCCCCTGCGCCACCGCCTCGCGCACGGCGGGCGAACGCAGCACTTCGGCAACATCAGAGTCCGGCAGTTTCGTCAGCGCGCGGCAGGCCGGGATGTTCGGAAACACCAGGAAGCGAACTTCATCCTGATTATGACCGGCCACCACGATGTCCTGCGCCAGCGGCGCCAGCGCGGCGATGCCCGCAATGCGCAGCGCACCGACGCTGACCCAGGTGCCGGAGGTGAGCTTGAAGTCCTCGGCGACACGGCCATCGAAAAACAATCCGAGCTCGGGTCGCGCGGCATCCGCGAAAACCATCGCATCGCCCATCATGTAAAAACCGTCGGCATCGAACGCTTTCGCGGTCTGCTCCGGCGCTTTCCAGTAGCCCGGCGTCACGTTCGGGCCGCGCACCCGCGCCTCGAGCTTCTCGCCTGACGGCACCAGCTTGATTTCCGTACCCGGGATCGGGACACCGATATTGCCGGAGCGCTGCGCCTGAAAGTGGCAATCGGTGGCCAGCGGCGCGGTCTCGGTCGAACCCCATGCCGACACCATCGGCACCGCGTGGCCGACGGTCGCGACCGACAGCGCCTCCAGCGCATCCCACAGATTCTGCGGCAACGCCGCCGCCGCATAGAAGAGCAGCTTTACCTGCGAGAAGAAGCGCTGGCGCAGCTCGTCGTCTTCGCGCAATGCCGCGATCAGCATGTCGTAGCCGCGCGGCACGTTGAAGTACACCGTCGGTATCACGTCGCGCAGATTGGCCAGCGACAATGCGAACAGGCCGGGCGCCGGCTTACCGCTGTCGATGTACAGCGTGCCGCCGTTGCGCAGCACGCAGTTAAAATTGTGATTGGCGCCGAAGGTATGGCTCCACGGCAGCCAGTCGAGCGTGGTGAGACCGGGTTCGCCGAGAAACGGCCAGGTCTGAGCTTTCGCAGCCTGATTGGATGTCAGCATACGCTGGGTGTTGATCACCGCCTTCGGCGTTCCGGTCGAACCCGAGGTGAACAGAAACTTTGCGATGGTGTCATGGCTGACGGCGGCGAAGGCGCGCGCGACATCCGGCGTTTCCGCAGCGGCGGTCAGAGATGAAAACGCGATCGCGTTGTCGAACCCGCCCGGATCGCCCGCGACCACGATCGCCGTATGCAGCGGCGCGATGGCGCTGAGCGCAGGCGCATACATCTTCGCGCTGGAGACATAAATCGCGCCGGGATCGAGCAGCGCGATCATGCTCTTCAGCTTGTCGAAGTCCTTCGACACCAGCGAATAGGCTGGCGATACCGACGCCGCAGGCACGCCGACATGCATCGCCGCCAGCATGAACACGGCATGGTCCACCGAATTATCGGAGAGGATCGCAAGCGGACGTTCCGCGCTCATGCCCTGCGCGAGAATCCAGGCGCCTGCGGCGCGCACACGCCGCAGCGTTTCGCGATAGGTCAGCCTGGTCCACGGCGCATCGGCACTGCCGCGCTCCGCAAGAAATACGGTGTCCGGCGTCTCACGCGCCCACTGCTCGAGCCAGTCGCCGACACAGCGCGCGAACGGCTGCAACGGCGTCACCGATTTCAGCCAGATGCTGCCATCGGCCTTGCGCTCGGCCACGATATTGGGATTGGCGAACAGCGCCTGCGCACTGGCCTGACGATGGGCGGCCGCCGCCATCATGACTGGGCCCGGAGCGCGCCAGCCGGCATCTCTTCCGCCGCAGGTACTGCGAACGCAGGCATTGGCTTCCCTCCCTCGGGGACTGCATGCTTTAGAATAATAATGCAGCTCTTCCTGCCGCTCTTCGGCGGCTGATGCAATATAATGCAGATAGTTTAGAACGTGTCAATCGGCGTCCGTGCTCTGCGGGTGCGGCAGCATGCCGCCTAAAAATTGGTCTCAGGGCCGATTCGAGGCGCGACTTCTGGCAAAGGCCGGCCCCTCGCCGCTGATACCAAACCATTGTTTTGCATTGGCAATCTCTCGCGCATGCGCTTCCGCCGTGTGTTGTACACAATGGCACACCGCTTGCTTCGTTAACGCTGATTAACGAAGGCGATGCGAATGCCACCGACCAAAAATTTGCTCGCAGCCGAACCGGCGCCCGTCGAACTGGCGTGGGCGAAGACCGCGCTCGTGATCATCGATATGCAGCGGGATTTTCTCGAGCCCGGCGGCTTCGGCGAGACGCTCGGCAACGATGTCTCGCAGCTCACCCGCGCGGTAAAACCCTGCGGCGACGTACTGGCGGCGTTTCGCGGAGCGGGCCTTCTGGTGATTCACACGCGCGAAGGGCATCTGCCCGATCTGTCCGATGCGCCGCCCGCCAAGATCGAGCGCGGCGCGCCGTCGTTGCGGATCGGCGATCCCGGCCCGATGGGCCGCATTCTCATTCGCGGCGAGGCAGGCCACGACATCGTGCCGCCGCTCTATCCGCTCAAGGGCGAGATCGTGATCGACAAGCCGGGCAAGGGCGCGTTTTACGCCACCGAGCTTGGTGAAATTCTCAAGCAGCACGGCATCGAAAATCTTCTGGTCTGCGGCGTCACCACCGAAGTCTGCGTCAACACCACCGTGCGCGAAGCCAACGACCGCGGCTATCGCTGCGTGGTGCTGGCGGATTGCTGCGCCTCCTACTTCCCGGAATTTCACGAGATGGGCCTGCGCATGATCAAGGCGCAAGGCGGAATCTTCGGCTGGGTCAGCTCGTCTTCCGAGGTTTTGAAAGCACTGAATTCCGAACCATCGAAAATGATTGCATAGGGGCGCGCGATGAGCACATCCGACACGGCGACTTCCGGCAGACCGATCCTGTGGGCGCCCGGCGACTGGAACGCCTTCTTCGGCTTCGGCACCAACATCCTTGTCAACATGCTGACGCTGACCGCCTTGTTGCGCTTCGTGCTCAAGATGCCGGACTCGCTGGTGTTCGGCCGCATCCTGCCCGCGCTCGGGCTGATGATGTGTCTCTCCACGGTGTATTACGCCTGGCTGGCCTATCGCCTCGCGCAAAAGACCGGACGCGACGATGTCTGCGCGCTGCCCTCCGGCGTTAGCGTGCCGCACATGTTCATCGTCACCTTCGTCATCATGCTGCCGATCCTGCTCAAGACCAACGATCCGATCAAGGCATGGGAAGCGGGCCTCACCTGGGTCTTCATCCAGAGCTTCATCCTGATGCTCGGCGGCTTCATCGCGCCATGGATCCAGCGCATCACGCCGCGCGCGGCATTGCTCGGTACGCTGGCCGGCGTCTCCGTCGCCTTCATCTCGATGCGCCCGGCCTTCGAGATGTTCATGACGCCGGCGATTGGCCTGACATGCTTTGCCGTGATCCTCGCAAGCTGGTTCGGCGGCGTGAAATATCCAAAGAACATTCCGGCTGGCCTTGTCGCGATTTTTGTCGGCACCGTGATCGCGTGGGGGTCAAACATCTTCGGCCTCAACATCGGCGGCATGAGTCTGGCGAAACTCGGCGCGGCCTTCAGCAATATCGGCTTCTCGCTGCCGGTCCCCGCCGTCGGCCATGTGTTCTCCGGCTTCGAATTCATCGGCATTATTCTGGTCACCGCGATTCCGTTCGGCGTCTATGACCTCGTCGAGGCGATGGACAATGTGGAAAGTGCCGAAGCCGCCGGCGACCACTATCCGACCACGCGCGTGCTGACCGCCGACGGCGTCGTCAGCCTGATCGGCGCGCTGATGGGGAATCCCTTTATCAATGCAGTCTATATCGGCCATCCCGGCTGGAAGGCGATGGGCGGGCGCATCGGCTATTCCGCCGCCACCGGCCTGATGGTGATCGTGCTGGCGTGGCTGGGTGTGATCTCGCTGCTGCTCAATCTCGTGCCCGTGGTCGCGATCCTGCCGATCCTGCTTTACATCGGCATGCTGGTGGGCGCGCAGGCGTTTCAGGCTACGCCTGCTTCTCACGCACCGGCCATCGTGCTGGCACTGACCCCGCATCTCGCCGCATGGGGCAAGACCCTTGTGGACGGCGCGCTCACGGCGGCTGGCACCAGCGCCGCCGCTGTCGGCATGGAGAAGTTAGGTGCCACCGGCGTGCTCTATCACGGCCTCGAAATTCTCGGCGAAGGCTCGATTCTTTCGGGCCTCGTGCTGGCCGCGATGGCGGTGTTCGTGATCGAGCGCGATTTCATCAAGGCTTCCGCCTTTGCAGCCGCAGGCGCGGTGCTGACTTTCTTCGGTTTCATGCACGGCCCGGCGGTGGGCATCGCCGTGACGCCGGGCGTGGCGCTGGCCTATGCTCTGGTGGCTGCGGGCTTTTTCGCTTACGCCCGTTCTGGCGCGGCTGCGCCAATGCCGAAAACTGCCGCCGTACCCGCTGAATGAAATTCCCAGGAACAACGACAGGAAGCGACTTGTGACCGAGACTGTTGCCGAGATCGTCGCCGCGCATCGCGCGGGGACGACATCACCTGCGAAGACTGTTGCGCGCAGCTTCCAGCGCATTCGCGATCATGGTGATCCCGCGGTTTTCATCAATCTGCGCAACGAGGCCGAAGCCATCGCTGAGGCAGAAGCACTTGCGGCGAAAGGCGACACTTCCTTGCCGCTGTACGGCGTGCCGGTCGCGGTGAAGGACAATATCGATGTCGCGGGTCTTCCGACCACCGCCGCATGTCCGGCGTTTTCATACACGCCAACGCAGGACGCCAACACCGTGGCGCGGCTGCGCGCGGCCGGCGCCATCGTCATCGGCAAGACCAATCTCGATCAGTTCGCGACAGGCCTTGTCGGCGTGCGCTCGCCTTACGGCATTCCGAAGAATCCCGTGAACGGCGATCTCGTGCCGGGCGGATCGAGCTCGGGCTCGGCGGTCGCCGTCTCGGCAGGGCTCGTCCCGCTGTCGCTCGGCACCGACACCGCGGGCTCCGGCCGTGTGCCCGCGATGCTCAACAACATCGTCGGCCTCAAGCCGTCGCTCGGGTTGATGTCGACCTCCGGCGTGCTGCCGGCCTGCCGCACGCTGGACTGCGTCTCGATCTTTTCGCTCAATGTCGATGACGCCATGATCGCGCTCAATGTCATGGCCGGATACGACGCTGCCGATCCCTATTCGCGCGATCGCTTCGTCGGGCCGGTGACGGACTTTCCGCCCGGCATCAGGATCGGCATTCCGCGCAAGGGCCAGTTAAAATTCTTCGGCGACACTGTCTCGGAGAAAAGTTACGACGCCGCCGTGGCGCGGCTGATCGCGCTCGGCGCGGTGCCGGTCGAATTCGACCTCGCGCCGTTCTATGAGACTGCGCAACTGCTCTATGAAGGTCCGTGGGTGGCGGAGCGCTATCTGGTGATCCGCGACCTGCTCGCGAAAGATCCGGATGCCGTGCATCCTGTGACACGCGAGATCACGCTGAAGGGCGAGAAGATCACCGCCGCCGACACGTTTGCTGCGCTCTACAGGCTGGAAGCGATGCGGCAGATCAGCCGCACCACGTTCGAGAGCATCGACGCGATGGTGCTGCCGACCGCGCCGACCGCCTATACGGTCGAGCAGGTGTTGGCCAATCCGATCGAACTCAACAGCCGCAACGGCACCTACACCAATTTCGTCAACCTGCTCGACATGTGCGGCCTCGCCGTGCCTGCCGCGATGCGTGCGGACGGCATTCCGTTCGGTATCACCCTGCTCGCACCCGCCGGACACGATGCGCAGCTCGCCAGCATCGGGCGCGTGTTCCACGCCGACACAAAACTCAAAACTGGTGCGAAGGGTGTCGCTCAACCGCCGCTCGCGCCTGTGTCGAAAGAACCCGGCACCGACGAGGTGGCGATTGTCGCGGTCGGCGCGCATCTGTCGGGCATGGCGCTCAATCATGAACTGCTGTCGCTGGGCGGGCGGCTGATCGAGGCGACATCGACCGCGCCCGACTACAAACTCTACGCGCTGAAAGGCACCGTGCCGCCGAAACCCGGCATGCTGCGCGTCGAACCCGGCGCAGGGGCAGCCATTGCCGTCGAGGTCTGGGCACTGCCGACAAAGGCGTTCGGCGCATTCGTCGCGGCAATCCCCTCGCCGCTGTCGATCGGCACCGTGCGTCTCGCCGACGGCTCTGGTGTAAAGGGCTTTCTGGTCGAAGCCGCGGCGACCGAAGGCGCGCGCGACATCACCTCGTTCGGCGGCTGGCGTGCGTTCGTCGCGGCACAGGCGAAGTCGGCGTAGGGATTTTTCTTTTATGATTTATGAAACTCTCTCCGCTCATTCCCGCGAAAGCGGGAATCCAGTTCTTCGAGAACTGGGTCCCCGCCTCCGCGGGGACGAACGGGATTACCTTACGCCCTATACCTCAGCCCACTGCCGAAGCATGTTGTGATAGAAGCCCGTCAGCGAGACAATCGACGGATGATCCGGCACGTCCTGGTTCAGCCGGATGATCGCCATGTCGAGATCGAACAGCATCGCGCGATGGCTGACATCGCGGATCATGCTCTGAGTCCAGAAGAACGATGCAATGCGCGAGCCGCGCGTGATGGGCGTCACATGATGGACGCTGGTTGCGGGATAGATGATGGCGTCGCCGGCGGGCAGCTTGACGCTGTGGCTGCCGTAAGTGTCTTCGACGACCAGCTCGCCGCCGTCATAGTCCTCGGGCGATGAAATGAACAATGTCGTCGAGACGTCGGTGCGGATGCGGATCGGCTGCTGCGGATGGGTACGGATCGCATTGTCGATATGCGATCCGAACGTCATGCCGGCGTCGTAGCGGTTGAACAGCGGCGGGAATATCTGCATCGGCAGCACCGCCGACATGAACAGCGGATTGCGCGACAGTGCACCGCGCACCATGTCGCCCAGCTCGCGCGCCTCTGCGGACTCTTCAGGTAGCTGCAGGTTGAACTTGACCTTGCCAGACTGATGTCCGGCGGTGACGTTGCCATCGACCCACGCGGCTTTGGTCATGACCTCCTTGCAGCGCGCGACCTGCTGGGGCGTCAGCACATTGGGGATGTGCAGCATCATGGCGTCGGCTCCTTCATTGACGCGACTTCGTTAGCGCCGAAACAGGTTTCGTCCAAGCCCCTTGGCAGAAACCTGCCGCCCGCAAACGAACGGCCGCCCAAACGGGGCGGCCGCATAGCAGGGCATAACGGCTTCACCGTTTACTTGACGACCGGCGTTGCCGCCGGCGGCGGCTCGAACCGGTAGCGATAGGTCAGAGAGGCAGAGCGTCCTGAAGCCGGCACCACGTTGCCGCCGGAATACTGCGAATAGTACAGCTTGTCGGTGATGTTGTAGACGTTGAGCTGCAATGTCGAATTCGGCGTGACTTTGTACGCCACCATCGCATCGAACTTCCAGTAGTCCGGAACATAGCTCACGTTGGTCTGACTTGCGTAAGCCATAGACTGGTAAGTCGTGCCGCCACCGACGGTCCAGTCCGGTGTGATCGCATAGGTCGACCAGACGGTCAGGTTGTGGTGCGGCGTATTCGGGAGTTCGCGACCGAGGATGCTGAGGTCGCGGGTGTCCAGAATCTTTGACTGAAGATAACTGTAACCGGCGAACAAACTCCACTGGTCCGACAGCTTGCCGACCACGCCAAGTTCGACACCGTCAACGCGGGCGATGCCGTCCAGAACCGAGACAGTCGTATTGACCGGATCGACAATGCGGAGATTGGTTTTCTCGATCCGGAAGATCGAGCCAGTCACACCCAGTTCCTTGGTCACGTCGATCTTGGTACCAACCTCGATCGTTTTGGTCTGTTCCGGCGCGAGACTTGCCACGCTTGCATTGGTCAGCGTGCCGAGCTCCGCCGACGGATTGTAGGCATTGCCGTAGGCAATGTAGACGCTCGAATTCTGGGTCGGATGTCCCACGGCGCCGACGCGGTAGCTCACCAGATTATCGACCCGCGCGAGATGCTGGTTGGCAATCAGCGCCTGATTGTAATCATCATAGGTCGTGCTGAAGCGGTCGTAGCGAATGGAGCCTAAAACCTCAAAGTACTTATTAAACTTCACCTGATCGCTGACGAAGACAGCCTGATTGTTTGCGGACGTATTGATCGGCAAATATGTCTTGATCGCACCGCCGGTCGGAGAACCGATCGGATAAGGGCTCATCATGTTTTCCCGGCAAGCGGCGTTGGCCGGATCGCACAGATCAACGCGCCCTTGATACCGGGTCTCGTTGGTGAACTCCATGCCCGCAGCGAGGGTATGCCGGACCCCCCATGTCTCGAACTTCGCCGTGAGATCCGTCTGATTGACCAGATAAGTATTATTGGTCTGCCGCTCGCGGCGTTCGCGCCCGATCGTCATGTTGTTCGGATCGGCATTGAACGGGAAGTTTGGAGGCCCCCAAACGCCGGTGCCGACAACGTTCGCACCGAAGCCGAAGTTACGCAGCGCGGTGGGGCGCGAAAAGCGCTCGTTATCGATGTATCGGGTCGCGTTGGACAGCTTCACCTGATCGGTGATCTCGCGATCGACCTTGATCGTGGCGATATGGGTTTCAACCTGCGTGATATCACGCAACGCGCCGTCCCTGACACCGAACCATGTTGAACGCGGGGTCGGCATCGGCGGTGTCGCCTGCCCATTGCCGTAATAACCCGGGTTCGTCAGAACTCCGGTTGCTGCGCTGTAGGCCGGTGTCGGCAAGAAAGTGAAGCCGTAGTCCGGCCTGCCCTCTTCACCCTGATAGATATAGCTCAGCGTCACCTTGGTCTTGTCGTCGACATTCGCCGAAATCGACGGCGCGACACCCCAGCGCCGGGTGTAAACATCGTCGCGCGTGGGGGTGTTCACATCCTGATAAAGCGCCGCGATACGGCCGGAGACTTCGCCCTTGGTGCCGGCGGCATCGACTTCCGCACGCACGCCGGGACCCGTTGTGCCGGTGACCGTTCCTTCGATGTAGGGAACAGGAGCGAACGTCGGCAGCTTGCTCGCGACGTTGATGGCGCCGCCGGTCGCGCCGCGGCCGAACGCGAACGCCGACGGTCCCTTGTACACTTCGACGGCATTGCCCGAGAACAGATCGCGCGTGTACCAGCCCGGATCGCGCATGCCGTCACGGAAAAGATCGCCGCGCGCAGCAAAGCCGCGGATAATCGGACTGTCGCCCTGCTGGCCGCCTTCGCCCGCAGCGAACGTAATGCCAGGAACGGTGCGCAGCGCATCTTCCATCGTGGTCTGGCGCTGCTCCTGCATCACCTGTTGCGGCACCACGTTGATGGTTTGCGGCGTGTCGCGCAGCGGGGTCGGGATGCGCGAGAGTTGCGACTGGGTCGCCTGATAACCGCCGCCGCCATTGCCTGTGGTTTCCACGTCGATGGTCGGGAGCGCTTCCTGCGCCATTGCGTTGGTCGCCAGCATCACCGATGCGAGGCCAAACATCGCGGGTCCGGGTTTGCGCACCGAAGCGCGGATGAAGGGTGACGACGAGGACGATGCGGCTTCGGTCAGCGGCGCGGCAGCGGCGAGATCCTGCTTCCGGTTCTTTCCCGGCTTGATGATTTTATTGAATCTGTTCCGACGCATCGCTTGCCCCACCACTCGAATTTCCGCGCGTTCATCCGAACGGCGATTTCCAGCCAGCTTTTGAAAAATGCAGGCGTGCAGGGCAAGGCTTTGAAATTAGAACGTCTGCAAACTGACGCTTCAGACACGTTCGCCGATTGCAACATGACGCGCAGCGGGACTAGAACAAGCGCAGAAGTGCACCATCGCACTTGCAGTTACGTATTTTTAGAATCTCTCCAAACTCACTGAATTAGAAACAGTCTAAATGCCGACAGCAACTTCGACACACCAGCGCGGATCCCTGAAGCGGCTCTGGCGCAACATTCATCTGTGGCTCGGCATTGGCCTGTTCGTTCTGCTGGTGCCTGTCGCGCTGTCCGGCGCGCTGCTCGTCTATCACGACGACATCGGCGAGTTCATGAGCACGCCAAGCGGAGCGGTGGCGCCGTCGAAGCCAACTGATCTGACACTCGCCGTCGCAAATGCGCGAAAGGCTGCAGGCGACGGCTTCACGCCGATGTCGATCAGCTTTCCCGAAGACAACCGGGTGCCGCTGACGATCGCGCTCCGCGGGCCCGCGGCAAAGGGCGAGCGTCCGGTGCGGCTGACGGCGACGATCGACCGTCACGATGCGCACGTGCTCAGCATTGTGAACTTTCGCGACACGTTCTTCGGCTTCCTGCACGTGTTTCACGAGAACCTGACGATCCCGGATTATGGCCGCAGCATTGTCGGATGGGTCGGCGTCGCGATGCTGACGCTCGCGCTCACCGGCCTTTACCTGTGGTGGCCGCGGCACGGCCAATGGTCGCGCGCTTTCGTGTGGCGGCGCAGCCCGTCGACATCCTCGAACCTGCATTACATGACCGGCTTCTGGATCTGCTTCCCGCTGGCGCTGATCTCGTTGACCGGAATTTATCTGGCGTGGCCGCAACAGGGACGCGACCTGCTGTCGTCGGTTGCGCCAATGACGCCGCAACAGCAGCGCGGCGGCGGACCGGGAGGCCAGGTGATGGCCAATACCGCGCGTTCGCCATCGGAGATTTACGCGGCCGCGTCTGCACGGCCGAACTCGGCCGTCGACGCGATCTTCTATCCGAATCCGCAAACCGGCGCGTGGCGCGTCAGGCTCCGCGAGGACGGCAGAGCCGAACCGGTGACGATCATGATCAACGATCGCAGTGGCGAGGTGAGTGTCGTCCAGCCGCTGTCGGGCGACCGGACCGCGTCCTGGATTCGCTGGCTGCATGAAGGCAGCCATTCGGGCGAAGTCTGGCGTTTCGTCGTGTTCCTGAGCGGCATCATGCCGGCGGTGCTCGGCATCACCGGCATTCTGGTCTGGCTGCGGCAGCGCCGTCAGCGCGCGCTGATGAAGCGCACCAATGCCGTTGCGGGAGCGAAACCCGTGCCCGTCGGCGACGCTGCACCGGCCGAATAGCCCATCAACCCGGACGGACTGACTTCCCGCAGCCGGAGGATTTCATCGGCGCTGCGGGAGTCCGTCTGCCCTTTTCCATTCCGCGTCCCACGCCTGTTGAGAATCAATCGCAAATCTCTTGTTGCGAATAATTCGCACTTGCATTATCAACTTCCCGCGAGCAGCGTTAAGTGGGGTGAAATGCGTTTGAAATCATTGGTTTCCGCGGCGGGCATGGCCTGCGTATCGGTCACAGCCGCCGATATCAGCCAAGGTCAGGCCCAAGAGGTGCTGCCGGAAATCGCAGTGTCCGCACCGGCCCCCGCCGGCAACACGTCTGACGACGGCCTCCAGCGCGGCCCGGTCAATGTCATCGACAACACCTATCAGTCGACCACCGCGATCACCGGCCGCGAAATCCAGCGCAGCAACGCCGCCTCGCTCGCCGATCTTCTCTCCGGCCTGCCGGGGGTTTCGGCATCGACCTTTGCGCCGGGCGCCAGCCGCCCGAACATCCGCGGTCTCGACGACTATCGCGTGCGCGTGCAGGAAAACGGCATCGGCACCCAGGACGCATCCGACTTCAGTCAGGATCACGTCGTGCCGGTCGATCCGCTCGCCGCCGACAAGGTCGAGGTGATCCGCGGACCGGCGACCCTGCGCTACGGATCACAGGCGATCGGCGGCGTGGTGAGCGCCACCAACAACCGCATTCCGGAGAAGCTGGTTGAGAATGGCTTCAGCGCGCGCTTCAAGGGCGGCGCGTCATCTGTAGACAACGGTCTGGACGGCGCGGTCAGTCTCGATGCCAGCGGCAGCAATGTCGCGGTCCATGCCGATGCTTACGGCCGGCGCGCCGGCGATTACCGGATTCCCGGCGGCGTGCAGGCGAACACGCGGCTGAACACCGAGGGACAATCGGTCGGCGGCTCCTACATTTTCGATGGCGGCTATATCGGCACCGCGATCCAGCACATCACCAGTCTCTACCACATCCCCGGCGCGATCGACTCGCAGCAGAATTCGCGCATCGACATGGAACAGACCAAATGGACCAGCAAGGGCGAGTGGCGCGCGCCGACTGACGGCATCGATGCGTTTCGTTTCACCTTCGGCGCCAGCAACTACAAGCACAACGAACTCGGCCTCGACGCCAACGGCGTCGACACCTTGAAAAACATCATCAGGAACCGCGAACTGGAAGGCCGCTTCGAGTTCGACCATGCGGCGGTCGCGACCGGCATCGGCGCACTGACCGGAACATGGGGCGCGCAGTTCGGCCATCGCGAACTCGGCACCGACGGCAGTCTCGGCGGCCTGCTGGCGCAGACGAACACCAACACCGCCGCGGTGTTCGCGTTCGAACAGATTCAACTCACCGACACGCTGCGCATGCAGGGCGCGGGCCGCATCGAGAACCATATCGTCAAGGGGCTGGCGCCGACCTTCCCGGCGGACTTTCTGCCGCCGCCCAATACGTTTTCGGAGGAGCCTGCGCGGCGCACCTTCACGCCGAAAAGCACCAGCGTCGGCCTGCTGAAGAACCTGCCATGGGACATGGTGGCGACGCTGAATGCCCAATACGTTCAGCGTGCGCCTGCGGCGCCCGAGTTGTTCTCGCGCGGATCTGATGGCGCATCGGGCACGTTCGTGATCGGAAATCCCAATCTGAAGATCGAGACCGCGCAGACCGCCGAGATCGGCCTCAAGCGCGCCAAGGGTCAATTGCGGTTCGAGACCAGCGTCTACTACACCTTCTACAAGGACTTCATCTTCAAGCAGGTCACCGGAAATTTCTGCACCGACACCTTTGCCACCTGCGGCGCCACCGGCCCACTGACGCAGGTCGCCTACGGTCAGCGCGATGCGACCTTCCGAGGCGCCGAAATCGCTGCCCAGCTTGACGTCACACCGCTCGGCGACGGCATGTTCGGCGTCGACGGGCAGTACGACATCGTGCGGGCGACTTTCGCCGACGGAACCAACGTGCCGCGTATCGCACCGATGCGCGCTGGCGGCGGCGTGTGGTGGCGCAACGCCGAATGGTACACACGGGTCGGGCTGCTGCACGCCTTCGCGCAAAACGACGTGGGGCTCAACGAGACGCCCACCGACGGGTACAATCTGCTCAAGGCAGAGGTGAGCTACACGCATACGTTCAACAGGACCGACAGCGGGCCGCGCGAACTCACCATTGGCCTGGCCGGCGACAACCTGCTTAACGAGCAGATTCGGAACCATATTTCGTTCAAGAAAGCCGAGGTCTTACAGCCCGGCCTCGGCGTGCGGCTGTTCACGAATGTGAGATTCTGAAGGCCCGATCGATCTGGAATCGTTCCAGTTTCGGCAGAATCTAGGTCCCCAGTGGCGACAAGGACATCGCGGTGCTTTATTCTGAAAGTACACCCTGCCTCTCGGCGAACGGCTATGGCCGCAGTGCCTCACTGCGGATTTATCGGCGAGAGCTTCGGACCAAAACTGCAAGACGGCGAAAACTGCGAAACAGCTATCAATCCGACGTTCCCCCGATGTCGGCTGCAAACGCGATTTGAAGAAGCGGAGAGCATATGACCAACCCCAAGAAGGCTGCCGGATCACTGGTCTTGCTTGCCGCTGCAACGTCTCTGATGATCGCGCAGGCTTTCGCGCAAACTCCCGTTTCGCCAACACCGCCCGCACAGGCCCCGGCTGCGCAAGCACCTGTGGCGCAAACGCCCGCACCCGCTGCGGCCGCGATCGCGGCGCCTGCCCAGGCTCCCGCCGTCCAGACCCCGGTCGTGGGACAGACCGCGAAAAATCCCACGCTGCCGCACAACCTGTCCCCGTGGGGCATGTTCATGGGCGCGGACATTGTCGTCAAACTCGTGATGATCGGTCTTGCTATCGCATCGCTCATCACCTGGACGATCTGCGTGGCGAAGCTGCTCGAACTCCGCCACGAGACCCGGCGCGCGAAAAAACGCATCAAGGTTCTCGGCAATGACATCTCCCTCATGGAAGCCGAGCGTGACGCCCGCAACGGCAAGGACGCTGTGTCCCTGTTGGTGCAATCAGCCGCGGCGGAAGCAGCACTGTCGGACACCGTCAACGACGAGGGATTCAAGGACCGTGTCGAACTGCGGCTCAGCCGCGTCGAGGCGGCGATGTCGCGGCGGATTTCGCGCGGCACCGGTGTGCTCGCCACCATCGGCGCAACCGCACCGTTCGTCGGCCTGTTCGGTACGGTGTGGGGCATCATGAATTCGTTCATCGGCATTTCCGAAGCACACACCACCAATCTTGCCGTGGTCGCGCCCGGCATCGCCGAAGCGCTGCTTGCGACCGCGATGGGCCTGATCGCCGCGATCCCCGCGGTTGTGATCTACAACCATCTCGTCCGCATGATCACCGCCTATCGCGCGCTGCTCGGCGATGCGACCGCGCAGGTGATGTTGCTCATCAGCCGCGATCAGGGCCGCCGGTCCCTGCGCATCGCGCGCGCGGCGGAGTAAAATCATGGGCGCTCGTCTGGGTGGAAAAGTCGCCGGTGCAGATGACGATCTGACCGAATCGCATGAAATCAACGTCACGCCGTTCATCGACGTGATGCTGGTCCTTCTCATCATCTTCATGGTGGCCGCACCGCTGGCGACCGTCGACCTCGGCGTCGAACTGCCGGCCTCGACGGCGACGCCGCCGCCGCGGCCCGACAAGCCGGTCTTCATCACCGTGAAGCCCGATTTGTCGGTTGCGGTCGGCGAGGACATCGTTCCGCGCACCACGCTGATCGGGGCGCTCGACGCTGCCACCAGCGGCAAGAAAGCCGATCCGGTTTATCTGCGCGCCGACAAAAGCGTGCCGTACGGCGAGCTGATGGACGTGATGAACCTGCTGCGCAACGCGGGCTATCTCAAGGTCGCGCTCGTCGGGCTCGACGCAAGAAACTAACGGCAGAGAGCCGCGCTGCAATGAACACACTCGTCCTGCACGGACCACCCGACATATCCGACGTCCGCCGCTGGGGTCTCGCGGCGGCGCTGGTGGTGGCGACGCATGCAGCGCTGATCGCGGGGTTTGTTCTGTACACGCCGTCGATGCCGGATGCGATCGGCACAGCGTCCGAGCCGATCATGCTCGATCTGGAATCCGCGCCGCAAACGCCCGATCCCGTACAACAGGACATCGCACCCGGTCCGCAGATGCAGGAGGCCGAACCTCCCGCCCCCGAACCCGAAAAGCAGCCGGACGTTGTCGAGGAACAGATCGCACCGACGCCGCTGCAGGAGAAGGCGGAGATCGTCGCCCCTCCGGAGAAGCCAAAGCCCAAACCCGAACCGGTGAAGCAGAAGCCGAAGCCCGTCGTCGAGAAGCCGAAGAAGCCGACCGAGAATCCCGCGCCGCAGACCACAGCGACGCCGCGCGCCGCGCAGGCCGCGCGCGCGAGTTACAACGGCATCCTCTCGGCGCATCTCCAGCGCTACAAGCAGTATCCGTCGGCCGCCAAAGCCGCCGGCGAGCAGGGCGTCGCGATGCTGAGCTTCACCGTCAGCCGGACCGGCAGCGTGCTGAGCGCGCGGCTGGCCAGATCGTCCGGCTCGGCGGCGCTGGATGCCGAGACCATGGCGATGATCCGCCGCGCCCAGCCGCTGCCGTCGTTCCCGCCGGAAATCAGGGAAAGCTCGCTGAGCTTCACCCTCCCGATGCGGTTTTCCGTGCACTGAGGCATCCTCCGTGGCGTGATTGCCTCGATCGCTGATGTCACGAACACGTGACGCCGGCCGCCGGTAACGTCCCCGGCCGCCTCCCCGAAGACTCCCCCGAACCCATCTTTTGTGGCCGCGCCACTCATGCGCGGCGGCTTCGACTTTCGGCGGA
The DNA here is from genome assembly GCF_058801645.1 of Afipia sp. GW822-FHT03D08. Classification (NCBI taxonomy): domain Bacteria; kingdom Pseudomonadati; phylum Pseudomonadota; class Alphaproteobacteria; order Hyphomicrobiales; family Nitrobacteraceae; genus Afipia; species Afipia sp. GW822-FHT03D08. Next base: position 48,374 of record NZ_JBXANK010000003.1, on the reverse strand, counting down.
TCTCATCGTGCTCAATCTTCTTCTCGCGGCGCTTGCCGGCGTCATCACCATCGCGGCCCCCTGCACATTGCCGGTGCTGCCAATCCTTCTTGGCGCTTCGGTCGGACAGACAAGCCCGCTCCGCCCGGCATTCATCGCCGCCGGTTTCGTGGTCGCATTCTCCATCGTTGCGCTGGCGCTCTCTGCGCTGACGCGCCTGTTCGATTTCGATCCGAGCGTCCTGCGTGACGGCGCAGCCGTGCTGCTTGCAATCTTCGGACTGCTGATGATCTGGCCCGCGCCATTCGAGTGGCTCTCGATCCGGTTTGCCGGACTGACGCAGCAGAGCGCCACGCCGCGCGATCGTCAGGGACTGCTCGGCGGCTTCATCCTCGGCACCACGCTGGGACTGGTGTGGACGCCGTGCGCCGGACCTGTGCTCGGGTCGATCCTCACCGTCGTCGCGACCTCCAAGGACACCGCATGGGCCTCGCTGCTGCTGGTGACCTATGCCATCGGTGCTGCGATCCCGATGCTCGTTATCGCCTACGGCGGACAGGCCGTGACCGCACGCGTGCGCAGCCTCGCGCGGATCGCGCCGCGCCTGCAGCAGGGTTTCGGGGTGATCGTGATCGCGTTCGCCGCCGCGACCTACTTTCAGTACGACACGCTCGCCGTGGCGTGGCTGACCCAGCTTTATCCAAACGGCCAGACCGGCCTGTAACTCAAGGAGAGAACCATGCGACATTTCACCAGAATGCTTTCGGTGGCCGCACTCGCGCTGATGGCCTCGACATTGCCCGGCCGTAGCGATGAAGCCGCAGCGACCAGTGGCGCTGTTCAAGTCGCGGAAGCCACAACGACTGCGCCCGAATTCACCGGCCTCGGCAACTGGTTCAACTCGCAACCGCTGACGCTCGCGAGCCTGCGCGGCAAGGTCGTGCTGGTGAATTTCTGGACCTACGGCTGCGTCAACTGCGTCAACACCCTGCCGCACGTCACGCAGCTCTATTCCAAGTACAAGGACAAGGGCTTCGTCATCGTCGGCATCCACACGCCGGAATTTCCGTTCGAGCATTCGTCGAACAACGTCCAGGCCGCACTGAAACGGCACGGCATCACCTATCCGGTCGCACAGGACAACAAGTCCGCGACATGGAATGCCTACCGCAATCAATACTGGCCGGCACAGTACATCGTCGATCAGTCCGGCCGGATCGTCTACAGCCACGCCGGTGAAGGCGCCTACGACGAGATCGATCGCACCGTCGGCAAGCTGCTGAACGCCAGCAGCTAAATGCCGCAGGCGCGATTGCGCCTGAGCCATGCAACTTTGTGCACCGCGGCGGTTATCAACATCGCGGTGCACATGCTATAGAACTTCCGGATTGAGCATACCGGAGGTCCGCGATGTTCGAGGGTTTCGACGCCATCACTCTGGCGCGCTTGCAGTTTTCGTTCACGATGAGCTTTCACATCGTGTTTCCGGCCTTCTCCATCGGCCTTGCAAGCTATCTCGCCGTCCTTGAAGCGCTGTGGCTATGGACCGGCCGCGAAGTCTTCATCAACCTTTTCAATTACTGGCTGAAAATTTTCGCCGTCGCCTTCGGCATGGGCGTCGTCTCGGGCATCGTGATGTCCTACCAGTTCGGCACCAACTGGTCGGTGTTCGCGGACAAGACTGGCCCGATCATCGGCCCGCTGATGGCCTACGAGGTACTGACCGCGTTCTTCCTGGAAGCAGGCTTTCTGGGCGTCATGCTGTTCGGGCTCAAGCGGGTCGGCCACAGGCTGCATTTCTTCGCGACCATGATGGTGGCCATCGGCACGCTGATCTCCGCGTTCTGGATCCTGTCGGCCAACTCGTGGATGCAGACGCCGACCGGTTTTGCGATGAACTCGCAGGGACAGTTCGTCGCCGCCGACTGGTGGAAGGTGATCTTCAATCCGTCCTTCCCCTATCGCCTCGTCCATATGGTGCTGGCGGCATATCTCACCACCGCCTTCGTGGTCGGCGGCGTCGGCGCCTATCATCTTTTGAAGAATACGCGGCTCGAGGGAGCCCGTGTGATGTTCTCGATGGCGATGTGGATGGCTGCACTGGTGGCCCCGATCCAGATTCTCGCCGGCGACCAGCACGGCCTCAACACGCTCGAGCATCAGCCGGTGAAGGTGATGGCGATGGAAGGACACTTCCAGAGCCATCCGAACGGCGCGCCGCTGATCCTGTTCGGGATTCCCGATCAGGACGAAGCGAAGGTGAAATATGCAATCGAAATCCCGAAGGCCTCGTCGCTGATCCTCAAGCATTCGCTCGATGCGCCGCTGAAAGGCCTCGACACCGTGCCGCGTGAGAACTGGCCGAAGGTCGGACTGGTGTTCTGGTCGTTCCGCACCATGGTCGGAATCGGATTTCTGATGCTGGGCGTCGGTCTGTTCAGTCTCTACGCGCGCTGGCGCGGCATCCTTTACGAGTCGCGCTGGCTGCATCGCTACGCGCTCGCCATGGGCCCGGCGGGATTCATTGCTGTCCTGGCCGGCTGGGTGACGACAGAAGCCGGGCGACAGCCGTTCACGGTTTACGGCCTGCTCCGTACGGTGGACTCGGCATCGCCGCTGGATGCACCTGCGGTTGCGACCTCGCTGCTCGCCTTCATTGTGGTTTACTTCATCGTGTTCGGCATGGGTGTGTTCTACATTCTGCGACTGATGCATGAGCCGCCGCATCATGGCGAAGAAGGTCCCCGCGCGGACACGCCCGCCCGCGCCGCGGGCATCACGCCCGCACAGGCCGCTCACGCAGGACAGGGGTGAACGCCATGGCCGGATTCACATTCGACATCGCAACACTCTGGGCCTTCATCATCGCCTTTGCCGTCTTCATGTACATCGTGATGGATGGCTTCGATCTCGGCCTCGGCATGCTGTTTCCTTTCTTCCCGAAAACGGAAGACCGCAACGTCATCATGAATACGGTCGCTCCGGTGTGGGATGGCAACGAGACGTGGCTGGTGCTCGGCGGCGGCGGCCTGATGGCGGCATTTCCGCTGGCCTACGCGATCCTGATGCCGGCGCTGTATACGCCGATCATCGCCATGCTGATCGGGCTGATATTCCGCGGCGTCGCCTTTGAATTCCGCTGGCGCACCAAGAGCGAGCGTAACCGCTGGGACATCGCCTTTGCCGGCGGCTCGCTGGTCGCGGCGATGGCGCAGGGCATCGCGCTCGGTGCGATCCTGCAAGGCATTCATGTCGAAGGGCGTCATTACGCAGGCGGCTGGTGGGATTGGCTGACGCCTTTCAGCATTCTCACGGGCTGTGCTGTCGTCGCCGGCTATGGCCTTCTCGGCGCAACCTGGCTTGTCATGAAGACCACTGGCGAACTGCGTGAGCATGCCTATCGGCTGAGCTGGTACCTGTTGGTCGCCACCCTGATTGCCATCATCGTCGTCAGCCTCGCGACGCCGTTCCTTCAGGCAGACTACTGGAGGCGCTGGTTTCAGTGGCCGAACATCCTCTTCACCGCGCCGATTCCGATTGCGGTGGCGGCGATCACGCTGTTGTTGCTGAAGAGTCTCGCGAGCAAGCAGGACTACCGGCCGTTCATTCTCTCGCTGGTCCTGTTCGGCATCACCTATGCCGGTCTCGGCGTCAGCATGTATCCATATATCGTGCCGCAGAGCATCACGATCTGGCAGGCGGCGGCGCCGGCCAACAGCCTCAACTTCATGATTTTCGGCGTCGCGATCCTGGTGCCGACTATCCTCGCCTACACCGCATGGGCCTACTGGGTGTTCCGCGGCAAGGTGCACGCCGACAGCGGCTATCATTGAGGTGAGTATGACCTCGCCGCCCGAACAGCCTCGCCCCCTGGCGCAGCGTCTGCTGTGGTTCGCGGCGCTGTGGCTGCTGGGGACCGGCACCGTTGCCGCTTTCGCCTACGTCCTGCGGCTCTGGATCGCGCCGCACTGATCGCGGACGATCGCCGATTTTCAGATATATTTTAAGGATTTACGACGCATGGTCGCCCGCCTTCGAGCGCGTGTCACTTGCCAGCGGAGCACGGCTAAGGTTTGATGCGCGCGGGGCACGAATTAACGCGGGATTCTCGACATGAACATCATCCGCTCTCTCGCTCTGGCAGCGGTCGCCGCCAGCCTGTTGTTCGCGGCGCCTCACGCCTTCGCGCAGGGCCGCGAGATGAACATCGGCGATCAGCCGGGATACATTCCCGATGACGAAGAAGTCTCGCCGGAATTCAAGCGTACAGCGGTTTTCTTCCGTACAACGGAAGCACCGGGCACCATCATCATCAGCACCTCCGAGCGCTTCCTCTATCTGGTGCAGGGCAATGGCCGCGCGCTTCGCTACGGCATCGGCGTCGGCCGCGAAGGATTCCAGTGGCAGGGATTGCAGAAGATCTCCCGCAAACAGGAATGGCCGGACTGGACGCCGCCGCCGGAAATGATCGCCCGTCAGCCTTACCTGCCGCGCTTCATGGCAGGCGGACCGGGCAACCCGATGGGCGCGCGTGCGCTTTATCTCGGCGCCACGGTTTATCGCATTCACGGCACCAACCAGCCGCAGACCATCGGCAGCGCCGTGTCGTCGGGATGCTTCCGCCTGGTCAATGCCGACGTGACCGACCTCTACGACCGCATCCCCGTTGGCACCAAGGTCATCATCCGCCAGCGGCCCGAAATCTGATCCCCCGATCACGCTCTTTCCTTTTCGCACGCATACTTGGAAGCGAGATTCATACATGTCCCTTTTTCCGCGCACCTTTGCCTCCGGTCTCACGCTCGGAGTTGTCATCGCGGTTGCCGTCGCCGCCGCCGCGATCGCGTACGAGCGATACGATACGCGGACATTGAAGCGGACCGTGAAACGCGACGCCGTGCTCTGCGGCGTCAACACCGGACTGCCGGGCTTTTCGATCCCCGATGATAAAGGCAACTGGTCCGGCTTCGACGTCGACATCTGCCGCGCCGTCGCCGCCGCGATCTTCAACGATCCGAACAAGGTGAAGTTCATCCCCCTCGACGCGAGCGAGCGTTTCAAGGAATTGCGCAATCGCAAGGTCGACATCCTGTCGCGCAACTCCACCTGGAGCATGTCGCGCGAAACCGAGTACGGCCTGAACTTCGCAGCCGTCGCCTATTACGACGGTGAAGGCTTCATGGTGCGCCAGTCGCGCAACATCACCTCCGGCCTCGAACTTGACGGCAGCAAGGTCTGCGTCCAGGCCGGCACCACGACCCAGCTCAATCTCGCGGACTATTTCCGCGCCAACAACATCAAGTATCAGGAACTGAATTTCCCGACCCTGGACGATGTCCTCAAGGCCTATGATTCCGGCCAGTGCGACGTGCTCACCACCGACGTGTCGCAGCTCTATGCGCTGCGGCTGCGGCTGACCAAGCCGGCCGAACACGCCATCCTGCCGGACGTGATCTCCAAGGAACCGCTGGCGCCGGTGGTGCGGCAGCGCGACGACGAGTGGCTGCTGATCGTGAAGTGGACGATCTACGCCATGCTGAACGCCGAAGAGCTCGGCGTCACGTCCAAGAACATCGACGATGCACTGAAGTCAAAGAAGCCCGACATCATGCGCCTGCTCGGCACCGAAGGCGCCTACGGTGAGGAAATGGATCTGACGAAGGATTGGGCCGCGCGCATCATCCGCCACGTCGGCAACTATGGCGAGGTCTACGACCGCAACGTCGGCGAGGGATCGAAGCTCAAGATTCCGCGCGGCCTCAACCAGCTCTGGAACGCCGGCGGCATCCAGTACGCGCCGCCGATCCGGTAACGCGCACTCTCCTTGATCAAGGTTGTGATGGCCGGGTTTGTCCCGGCCATTTTCTTTGAGCGGCCCGCTCAGTAACCCTTCATCCGCGCCAGTTGCTCGGCATGATAGGCACTGTCGCCGAAAAGCTCCTGACATACTCGTGCACGCTTCATGAAGAAGCCGATGTCGAAGGCGTCCGTCATACCGACGCCGCCATGCATCTGCACGGCCTCCTGAACGGCCAGGGTCGCGGTCGTCCCGGCTTTCGCCTTGGCGACGGCCACCGCGGCACCCGCAGCGTCGAAATCGCCGTCCAGCGTCTGCAACGCCTTCATCACGGCGGCCTTGGTGATTTCGATCTCGGTGTAGAGATGCGCGGCACGATGCTGCAGCGCCTGGAATTCACCGATCAGCTTGCCGAACTGCTTGCGCTCCTTGAGGTACGTCACGGTGCGCGTGAAGGCTTCCTCGCTGAGGCCAACCATTTCCGACGCCACGGCGGCGCGGCCAACATTGAGAATGCCTTCGAGCAGCACGCCGCCCTGATCGACTTCACCGAGAACGCCGTCCGCCGTCACCTCGGCATCGTTGAACACAATGCGCGCGGCGTTGTGCGCATCGACCATCGCGGTGCGCTCGATCTCGATGCCTTTGCTCCTGGGATTGACCAGAAACAACGTCAATCCCTCGCGGTCGCCGCTCTCGCCCGCGGTGCGGGCCGCGACGATCAGCAAATCGGAGGCGTGGCCGTCAACCACGAAGGCTTTCGCGCCCTTGAGCCTGAAGCCATTGCCGGAGCGCACGGCCTTCATCGCCGTCTTGGAAGGACGATGCTTGGCGCCCTCGTCCACTGCGAGCGAGGCAATCAGTTCGCCCTTGGCAATCTTCGTCAGGTATTCCGACTTCTGCGCACCGTTGCCGCCGCGCGTCAACGCTGCCGCAGCGACGACACCGGTCGACAGAAACGGCGACGGCATCAGCGTATGGCCGATTTCTTCCATCACCACGCCGGCCTCGACATAGCCAAGCCCGCTGCCGCCGAATTCTTCCGGCACCAGCAGACCCGAGAAACCCATCTCCGCGAATGTCTTCCACAACTCGCGCGAGAAACCGGTTTCGTCCCTTGTGTCGCGCAGCTTGCGCAGATGCGCCACCGGCGCCTTGTCGCTGATGAGACCGCGCGCGCTGTCACGCAGCATTGACTGTTCTTCGTTGAGGACGAGAGCCATAGATGTTCCAATCGATACAGATAAACCTGAGTTGATGCAGACTGTCATTGCGAGGAGCGAAGCGACGAAGCAATCCCGCTTTGCTCAAGGATGGATTGCTTCGCTTGGCTCGCAATGACGAAGTGTTTTAGGCGCCGGGCAGATCGAGAATGCGCTTGGCGACGATGCCGAGCATCACCTCGCTGGTGCCGCCCTCGATCGAGTTCGCCTTGGTGCGCAGCCAGGTCCGCGCCGTCAATCCCTCGCGAGAGCGTTCGCTTTCCCATTCCAGCGCATCGACGCCGCCGGCCGACATCAGGATTTCGTACCTGCGCTTGTTCAACTCGGTGCCGTAATACTTCAGCGCCGATGAGTAGGCCGGATGGCCCTGCCCTGCTTTCGCAAGATCGACCGCGCGCTCGGCGGCGCAGGCCATCGCGGCCTCGTCGATATCGAACGCCGCGATCTGACTGCGCAGCATGGGATCGTCCAGTTGGCCGCGCTCATCGACGCCGATGGAATTCGCCGCCACCTGACCCAGGGGCCGGGCGCCGCGGCGCTCGCCCACTTCACTGATCATGGAGCGCTCATGCTGGAGCAGATATTTCGCGACGTCCCAGCCGCGATTGACGGTGCCGACCACATGCGAACGCGGCACGCGGACGTTGTCGAAGAAGGTTTCGCAGAACGGCGACTTGCCCGAGATCAGAAGGATCGGCTTGGTCGAGACGCCCTTCGAGGTCATGTCGAACAGGATGAAGCTGATGCCGTCATGCTTCTTGGCGCTGAAGTCGGTCCGCACCAGGCAGAAGATCCAGTCGGCGAAATTCGCCATCGAGGTCCAGATCTTCTGGCCGTTGATGATGTAGTCGTCGCCGTCGACGTCGGCGCGTGTCTGCAACGAAGCCAGATCCGAACCCGCGTTCGGCTCAGAGTAACCCTGGCACCAGCGGATCAGACCCGCGGCGATCTTCGGCAGATGCTCGCGCTTCTGCGCATCGGTGCCGTATTTCAGCAGCGCAGGTCCAAGCATCCAGATGCCGAAGCTCGACAGCGGAAGCCGCGCGCCGATCGCCGACATTTCCTGACGCAGGATTTTCGTTTCCTCCGCATTGAGACCGCCGCCGCCATACTCCTTGGGCCAGTCCGGCACGGTCCAGCCCTTGTCGCGCATCCGCTCGAACCAGAGGCGCTGCGGCTCCGATGAGAACGTGGTGTTGCGGCCGCCCCAGAACACGTCGGCTTCTCCCGTCACCGGCTTGCGCATCTCGGGCGGACAATTCGCTTCCAGCCACGCCCGCGTTTCGCTGCGGAATTTTTCCATATCGGCCATTCGATCGTTCCTCGGGCTGATGGGCCGCGGCGCAATGGGCGCGGCTTTGTTTATTTTCCGGGCCGGACTGTACTGTCCGCTTGGCGGATTTCAATATCTCGCTGGCGCGAAAGCCTCACTCGGTACGATATGGTAGCCATGCACGACAGCCCAGCCCATACCTGCGCACTGCCGCGTTTAAAACAGAGGAGCCGCCATGCGCCTGAAAACGCTTTCGCCTAGCGAAATGAGCGACGATCAGAAAAGCATCTTTGAAGAATCGGTTTCAGGCAAACGCGGCACAGTCACGCCGCCTCTGCGCGCATGGATTTACGCGCCTGAAGTCGCGCGGCATGCCAGCCGGCTCGGCGCGTTCCTGCGTTACGACACCACACTCGGGCCGCGTCTGTCCGAGTTGGCCATCCTCGTGACCGCACGGCAGTGGAACGCGCAGTACGAATGGTATGCGCACAAAAAGATGGCGCTCGCGGCGGGACTCGATCCGAACATCATCGCCGCCATCAATCATCGTCACGTTCCGGATTTCAACGACCGGAAGGCACAGCTCGTCTACGAATTCAGCGAATCGCTGCACGAAAATCACAACGTGCCAAAGTTGCTTTACACGGAAGCCGTCGAAATGCTCGGCGAAGCCGGCGTGGTCGAACTGGTCGGCCTGCTCGGCTACTACGCGCTGGTGTCGATGACGCTCAACACCTTTGAGGTCGAATTGCCCGAGGGCGAGACCTCCGATCTTGTACCATGAGGAAGGCACTCATACATCGATGAGAGCAGCGCATCGATACAATCGGAGAGACCTGGTATGTCCGGAGAAACCAAGGCGGCATCGACGTCTTTCAAACCGATTGCGGCAGGCACGCGGATCGGCCATGTGCACCTGAAGGTCGCGGACCTCGACCGCGCGCTGGGTTTTTACCAGGACGTGCTCGGGTTCGAACTGATGCAGCGCTACGGCGATCAGGCCGCGTTCATTTCCGCGGGCGGCTATCACCATCACATCGGCCTCAATACATGGCACAGCAAGGGCGGAAGCCCGCCGCCGGAAGGCACCACTGGATTGTTTCACACCGCGATCCTCTATCCGACACGCGCGGCGCTGGCCGATGCGCTGCACCGGGTGCTGTCCGCCGGCATTGCGCTGGACGGCGCGAGCGATCACGGCGTCAGCGAGGCGCTTTATCTGCGTGATCCCGACGAGAACGGCGTCGAGCTTTATCGCGACCGGCCCGAGGCCGAGTGGCCACGGCACCCGGACGGAACGCTGGCGATGTTCACGCACCGCCTCGACGTCGAGGCGTTGCTGCGCGAGCGCGAGGGCTGATCAAATCGCCTTCGGCGTTTTTGCACGAACCAGCACGATCGCCGCGGCGATCAGTTGCAGCGCCGCACAGGCATAGAACGGCACGGTGTAACTGCCGAACGCATCACGGAGCAGCCCTATCATTCCCGGACCGAACGCATAGGTGAACTGACAGATCGCCGTCACCAGGCTGACCAGCACGCCGAAAGCGACTGCGCTGAACTCCCGCTGTACGATGATCGACGGCAGCGTGATCATGTTGCCGACCGAGAAGCCGAACACCGCGCTGGCCGTGAACAGCGCAGCTTCGTTCCGGGTGTTGATCATCACGATCAGGGCGAGCGCCTGACTGACCGCCGAGACCGCCGCAGCCTTGCGCTGATCCATGCGATCGACAACAAGACCGAACAGGACCCGCCCGATCACCGCCATCGCGGTCATCAGCGCCACGGCGATGCTGGCGCGTTCGCGGCCCATGATCGGATCGAGAAACGAAATCTGATGCACGATGAAGCCGACCTGCGCGACCAGCAGCAGCGAAAACGGCACCGTGATGGTCCAGAACGAGAGGCTGCCGAAGGCAGCATGTCGTATCTCCGCGATCGAGCGCACGGCCGGCGCGGGCTCGGCGGCAAACACATCTGCCGGCGGCATCGCGCGTTTCGGCAGCCGGCCCACCCAGATCAGTATGGCGGGGATCGCCAGCGCCATGATCACCAGCGCTGCGCCGATCGACGTTGCAGGGAAGCCGAATTTGCCGATGGCGCCGACCAGTAGCGGCACGCCAATCACACCGCCGCAGCTCGCGCCGTTCAAGGCGAGGCTGATCGCCATGCCGCGCTTCTTGTCGAACCACAGCCCCAATGTGTTGTTGATCGCAGCAAGGCTGGTCCCCGCCCAGCCGAACGCGATCAGCGCATAGGCAACGTATAATTGCCAAGGCGATGTGATCTGCCCGACCATCACTGTGCCTGCCGCGATGGTCACAATGCCGCCGATGAGAAGACGGCGCGGTCCGAGCGTGCGGATCGCCTCGCTGACGAACACGACCAGAACCGCGCTGAACAGATAGTAACAGGTGGTCGCCGTCGAAATCAGTGAAGCCGGCCATCCATGAAGGCGTTGCAGTTCGGCAAGGTAGACGCCCTGACCATAAAAACCGGCAGCCCAGGCGAATGTCGCGACAAGGAAGCAGACCCCGACGACCGGCCAGCCCTCATAGCGGATCGATGACTCGTCGACGATCTTCCCGTCGGCGGCGGGACCCGCGTGAGGTGCATTCATAGTCCGGCGTTCCCTGAAGGAGCTTGGCGCTCTTCTTTTCTGCCGATTCCGGCAGCAATGACGTCATCTGTCAGGATGCGGATCACGGCGTCAAGCGAGACATCGTCATCGCCCGCATGACAGCCGGTCATGTCACGCGTGGGCTTACGCCTTCGCCGCGTTGTAGAAGAACCGCTCGCGGAAAATCCTGTCGCCGCGCCATTCCTGCATGGCGATTTCATCGACGTGCAGAGTTTTGCCGTCGAGACCAACAAGATCGAAGTTCCAGTGGATCATGACGTGATCGCCCTCCACCACCGACACCAGCGCCGTGGAGTGGACCTCTTTCATTTGCGCAAGGATGCCGCGCTCATGCGCCACCAGCCCGTCGCGGCCGACCCGCGGCGGCGCGGTGTTCTCCTGCATGCTGGCATCTTCGGTGTAATAGTGCTCGATGGCGCCGGCGTGATCGCCGCTCTCGACCACTGCAATGAATTCGTCAACGCGCGCACGTGTCGGCATCTGTGTTCCCCGGTTTATCAGCCGGAAACACTTAAGCACGCAATGTACAGAACGCTACGGGACGACGCTCCGTGTTTGTTGCAGTTTCGTGTGCATCACACGCACAGGCCTGGCGTTGGCGAGTGACGCGTTCAGCCAACGGCCTACTTGTATAGATAACCGACCGGCTGGCCTTCGGTGCGGAGAGGACGGACATCCCTGCCCGTGATGATTTGACCGGCCAGACCATCAATCTCGTCACGCTGCGTCGGCGTCCAACTGCGAAGACTGTCCATCCCCTTGAGAAGGCCAAGTCGCAGGACTTGCGTATTTTCGCCGACACCGACGAGAGAGATCGTGTTCTTGCTCGCAGTCACCACATCGCCGGCCGCAAGCTCGAGAGTCTTGCCCGCACTGTCCTTGAATTCGGCCGTGCCGCGAATGACGCGATAGATCACAACCTCGCCCTTCGTGAGAGAGGCTGCGTCCGCTGTTGCGGACGTACTCTTGGGCAGGAGCGAGTGGCCGCGCGGATCGGTTGCGACGATGTGGCCGGTGACAAGATGACCGCTCGGAATCTCGATTCCGATATCGCGCACATAAACAGGCATGGCCGACTTGATGAGACTGTCGGATGAGCCAGCCGCCAGCGGTTTGAACAGCGCATCCAGCGCCAGCGGGTCCTGAAGCCAGAAGCCGGCATCGGCCGGGCGATCATGCAGCGGATGGCTCCAGGCCACACGCGGCGTTTCATCTTCATTGATCTGATCCGGGCCCACGATGGTTGGATTGGGAAATGTCGTGGGATCGGTAATGAAGGCTTCAAGAAATTTTCCGGAGTAGCCCATCGAAATCGGATCGGGGGCCACGGTCTGCGGCGTCTTCAGATTCTCCTCCGTCGACAACCCCGACCATGTGTAAAAGAGCTGACGATGCACGATCGCACTTTGCAGCATCACCGCGCCGGGGCCGACGTTGTAAAAACGCCCATCGTAATCGAAGGTGAACATGCCCGACGTGACCAGCACGAGCTGGAAGCCGCCCGGCGGAAGATGAAGATGGAAATCGGTGGGGCCTGTATCCGGGAGATAGATCGGCAGGTTTGTCGCGACTTCATGGAGTAGGAAGGCTTCGTTGTTCGCATGGAAGCCTTCGTCCGCGCGGCTGTAGAGCGCCTGCGGGCGATACGTCGCCTCGTATGTCGTATCCTTGTGGCGATCGATGGCGACGAAGCTCTGGGTGTTCAGACGAATGGGGGCACCGTTCGGGCGCGTGAGACCAGACGGTTTTGAACCGACCGCAGCATGTACATTCATAGCATCCTCCAATCCGGGCGACCGGCGCCGGCGCAGTTGCTTCTGCAATGCATCATGCGAATTCCACGCCAGCACCCGCATCGTGAGCGGTCACGGTGTGCGGAAGTTTTGCGCAATCAAGGATGTGGCTGAGTCCGTGCGGGATTCAGCCCGGCGACGATGTAAGGCTTGGCCGTCGCGCAGCGCGCCGCCTCTGGCATCCCAGAAAAGCGCTCGTTCAGGCAGGCACGCGCGGCCGCAACCGGCCCAGCGATCAGGCAGTTGCGCGGGGCCTTTGCCTAATATTCCACCTCGAGCTCTTCGATTTCCGCCGGCTCCTGCCGCGCAGCCTCAATCCACTCCTGCATTTCAGGAAGGGCGATCACCCGTTTTGCGTAAGCAGCCAGCGACGGGCTGATCTGCACATCGTAGGTCAGGAAGCGCGTGACAACCGGTGCATACATGGCGTCCGCCATCGACCGATGTCCGAACAGGAACGGGCCGCCGGATTTTTCCAGACAGTCGCTCCAGATCGCGCAGACCCGATCGATGTCCGCCTGCGCCCGCGACCAGATCTTGAAGCCGGGAAAGTGCCCCTTGATGTTGACCGGCAGCGACGAGCGCAGCGCCGTGAAGCCCGAATGGATCTCGCCGCAGATCGACCGGCAATGCGCCCGCGGAATGCGTTCCGACGGCAGTAAACCCGCTTCCGGCATGAGATCGTTGAGATATTCACCGATCGCCAGCGTGTCCCAGACCACCGCCCCCTCATGACGCAGGCACGGCACCAGAATCGACGACGACAGCAAAAGGATTTCCGCCCGGGCCGACGGATCGTCCGCCGCCGTGATGATCTCGTCGAACTCGAGCCCCGAGAACTTGGTCAGCAGCCAGCCTCGCAGCGACCATGAGGAGTAGTTCTTGCTGCTGATGGTCAACGTGGCCTTGGCCATGGTCGCTCTCCTAACGCCTGCACATCAAAGAGGCGGATCGCACTTTTCCGCCCGGTCATGCCCGCGCCTGCCTGTTGTTTAAGCGCTTGCTCCTTTTACACACAGCAAACGACATGCCAGTCCGAATGGCCGATTGACGGGGCTCTGGCGTCAAGTTTGCATGGCACAAAGCAAGGGAATGTGCCGGATGTCTCCAATGATGTACCAGACCTATCAGAACACCATGGACATGACGGCCCCGTGGCGAACTGGGGCCTCAACAGCGCTGTCCTATCTGAAAATGCTCCCCGAGGGTTTTTCGGACAAGGTGTTCGGCCGCCTCGCCGCCACGCTCGAACTGATGTCGCGCAGCTCGCTGACCTACAAGCGGCCGGAATACGACATCAAGCCGGTGGCGGTCGGCAACCGGGAATGGCCGGTGATCGAGGAAGTCCCGTTCGCGACGCCGTTCGGCTCGCTGCTGCATTTCAGGAAGGACGGCGCGCCGGACCAGCCGAAGGTTCTGCTGGTCGCGCCGATGTCGGGTCATTTCGCGACGCTGCTGCGCGGCACGGTGCAGACGCTGTTGCAGGATCACGATGTCTACATCACCGACTGGCACAATCCGCGCGACATCCCGCTCGATCAGGGCAAGTTCGGCCTCGACGAATATACCGAGCATCTCATCACCTTCATGGATCAGCTCGGCCCGAAGTCTCACATGGTGGCGGTGTGCCAGCCGTCGGTGTCGGCGCTGGCGGCCTGTGCCATCATGTCGGAGGACAATCATCGCGCGCGCCCGGCGAGCCTCACCTTGATGGCAGGACCGATCGATACGCGCATTGCGCCAACCAAGGTCAACGAATTCGCAACCTCGAAGCCGCTGAAGTGGTTCGAGGACAATCTGATCAACTACGTGCCGATGCAGTGCAAGGGCGCCTTCCGCAAGGTCTATCCCGGCTTCATTCAGGTCACCGCCTTCGTGTCGATGAATCTCGAACGGCACGTCAAGTCGCACAAGGATTTGCTGGAGCATCTGGCGAAGGGCGAAGTCGAGAAGGCCGACACCATCAAGACTTTCTACGACGAGTATTTCGCGGTGATGGATCTGCCGGCGGATTTCTACATCGACACCATCCGCGATGTCTTTCAGGAACACCTGCTGCCGCAGGGTAAGCTCACCTACAAGGGACGCGCGGTGAACCCGGCCTCCATCAAGAAGATGGGCCTGATGACGGTGGAAGGCGAGAAGGACGACATCTGCTCGATCGGGCAGACGCTGGCGGCGCAGGATCTCTGCACCGGTGTGCGCGCCTACCGCAAGGTGCATCACATGCAGGCCGGCGTCGGCCACTACGGCGTCTTCAGCGGCCGCAAGTGGAATACCGAAATCTATCCGCTGCTGCGGGATTTCATCCACGTCAATGCGTGACGGCTTCGCCGGAGGGACGGGCCCACGCTACTCCGCCAGCGCTTTCATCTCCCTGTAGAGATCGGATTTGCCCTCGAAGCCGATGCCCGGCAGGTCGGGCATGGTGATATGGCCGTTCTCGACCCGCACCCCATCCGGGAAGCCGCCGTAAGGCTGAAACAGATCCGGATAACTCTCGTTGCCGCCAAGGCCGAGACCTGCTGCGATGTTCAATGACATCTGATGCCCGCCATGCGGGATGCAGCGCGACGGCGACCAGCCATGGGTCTTCAGCACATCGAGCGTGCGCAGGTATTCGCAGAGCCCGTACGACAAGGCGCAATCGAACTGCAGCCAGTCGCGATCCGGCCGCATGCCGCCGTAGCGAATAAGATTGCGCGCGTCCTGATGGCTGAACAGATTTTCGCCCGTGGCCATCGGGCCGGGATAGAATTCGGCGAGCGCCGCCTGCAGCTGGAAGTCCAGCGGATCGCCCACTTCTTCGTACCAGAACAGCGGATACTCGCGCAGCATCTTGGCGTAGGCGATGCCGGTCTCCAGATCGAAGCGGCCGTTGGCATCCACCGCAAGCTGCGCCTGATTGCCGATCTCTTTCAGCACCGCCTCGATGCGCTCCTGATCTTCCGCGATCGATGCACCGCCGATCTTCATCTTCACGACATTGTAGCCGCGATCGAGATAGCCGCGCATCTCGTCGCGTAGCGCCGACAGATCCTTGCCCGGATAGTAGTAGCCACCCGCCGCATAGACGAACACGCGCGGATCGGCCTTGCGATTGTGGCGCTCCGCCAGCAGGCGAAACAGCGGCTTGCCGGCGATCTTCGCCACTGCATCCCAGATCGCCATGTCGATGGTGCCGACCGCGACCGAACGCTCGCCGTGGCCGCCGGGCTTCTCGTTGGACATCAGCGTCGCCCACGCCTTGTCGGGATCGATGTTGCCGCCCGACGAATCCAGCAGCGTCTTGGGATCGGCCTCAAGCAGCCGCGGCGCGAAACGTTCGCGGATCAGCCCGCCCTGCCCGTAACGTCCGTTGGAATTGAAGCCGTAGCCGACCACACGCTTGCCGTCGCGAACCGCATCGGTGACGACAGCGACGAGGCTGGTCGTCATCTTCGTAAAGTCGATATAGGCGTTGCGGATCGGGGACGAGATCGGCTTGGTGATTTCGCGGACATCGACGATACGGACGGACATGGACAGCTAACTCCGGTCTTTTGCCTTCGCTCTCTTGCGCGCGATGTCTACGCCAGAAGGCGGAAAGTTCAAGCGAAACACCGATTTTTTTGCCACAGCCGGGTTCTTTTCCGCGGTTCCGCCCGCCTGGTTGAGAACGTGCCGAAAGCCCGAGATGCCATGCCGGAACGCAGGACGCATCCTATTGCTTCTGCGGCAACGCTTTCGGGAAATTCGGCAAGTCCGATGGCTGCAACGCCACGTGCACCGGCAACCGCGACGAGACAGGCGGCGGCACCTGGGCCAATGCGATCTACAAGGTCAACTGATCTCTACTCGCAGAACCGCTTTCCGTCCGTATAAAAGCAGAACGGCGAACTATCCGTCGGCGGCGAAATTTCCCGGGCGATGTTCCGGCGATTCAAGATTGTGCGCCGCTGATATTTAGAGAGACGCGGCGCCGGCGCCGTGCAGCGGCTGCTGAGTTGTTCGTCCGTGACATTGATCCAAACAGCTTTGGCGCCGTCGACGGTGCAGGTCTGCATCATGGCCTTCTGCACACAGACGTTCGCACCCTCGCTGTATTTCCTGTTGTTGTAGAGACACAACAGCGCGGCAGGCTTCGGATCGGCGGACGCCCTTTGCTCGACCGTATTCTTTTGTTCAGTCGATGGCTTTTGCTCCGGCGGCGTTTGCGCCGCCGCAGGCACACCGAACAGGACAAGAAGGCAGACCGAGAGGGCGCGGATCATTCTCTCTCTTTAGCGCAGGGCGGCCCGGCAAAGAAGGCGACCGCCGCGAAAATGCATAAAGAAAACAGCTTCAAATATCGCCAATTGAAGGATCGTATCCGGTCCGGCAATAAGCCGGACCGGATATCGTGGTCGTCTTACTTGGTCAGCGGACAGCCGCTTTCCTTCGCGGTCGGGAACGCCTTGTCGCCCGGCACCACCGCCAGTTCCTTGTAGTAGTCCCAGGGCTTCTTCGACTCGGACGGCTTCTTGACCTCGAACAGGTAGAGGTCGTGAACCATACGGCCGTTTTCGAGCACCTTGCCGCCCTGCGCGAAGTCGTCATCGACCGGCAGTTCCTTCAGCTTCTTGGCCACCGCTTCGGTGTCCTTGGTGCCAGCCGCCTTGACGGCCTTCAGGTACTGCAAGGTCGCAGAGTAGGTGCCGGCCTGAATCATGTTCGGCATCCGGCCGGTGCGCTTGAAGAACTTCTCACCGAAATTGCGCGAGCGCGCGTCGCGATCCCAGTAATAGCCTTCCGTCAACACCAGGCCCTGCGCGGCTTCCAGACCGAGGCCGTGGACTTCTGCCGCCGTGAGCAGCAGTCCGGCGAGTTTCTGGCCGCCCTTGACGATACCGAATTCCGCCGCCTGCTTGATCGAGTTCGTGGTGTCGAGACCGGCATTGGCGAGCCCGATGATCTTCGCTTTCGAGCTTTGCGCCTGCAGCAGGAACGAGGAGAAGTCGGCGGTGTTCAGGGGAATGCGAACCGCGCCCACGACCTTGCCGCCCTGCTGGGTGACGAAGTCGCCGGTGTCCTTTTCCAGCGCATGGCCGAACGCATAGTCCGCGGTCATGAAGAACCATGTGTCGCCGCCGGCCTTCACCAGCGCTCCGCCGGTGCCGTAAGCGAGCGCGCGGGTGTCATACGCCCAGTGGAAACCGTAAGGCTGACAGGCATCGCCGCTCAGACGCGAGGTCGCAGCGCCGACCACGATGTCGATCTTCTTCATCTGCTTGGAGAGATCATGCACCGCGAGCGCAACCGACGACGTGGTCAGCTCGGTGATCATGTCGACGTTCTCGACTTCATACCAGCGGCGCGCGATGCTGACGCCGAGGTCCGGCTTGTTCTGGTGATCGGCGGAGACGACTTCAATCTTCTGGCCAAGCACCGAGCCGCCGAACTCCTCGACCGCCATCTTGGCTGCTTCAAAGGACCACTTGCCGCCGTAGTCGGCATAGACGCCGGACTGATCGTTGAGAATGCCGATCTTGACGCCCTGCTGCGCGAAGGCCGGCAGTGCCGTTGTGAGGCTGAACGCCGCGACCGCTGCGGCCCAAAACTTCGATGTCATATTGCGCTCCCAGTTATTCTTGTTTGAGAGGCCTTTATAGCGGGATCGGGTTTGCGCGGGGCATTGAACTTTCGCATCGGCTCTGTGCGGGACATGCAAAAGATTTTGCGGCGCACAAGGAATATTCGCAGCCCGCGGATTCAGCCCCTGAACCGGCCGGCGGAAAGCTTGCGAAAACGCACGCCCTTTCCATCCGCGAGCCGGGTTGCCTCATAGCCTCCGTCGCGGATCGCGTCCCGTTGCGGGCGCGCGTTTTCGGGGTTGCGCTCCTTCTCCCACCATGACGCCCGCTGCGACGCGCGCGGCAGCGCGAACCCCAGCAGATCTTCGATCTCCTCAAAGCTCAGCACGAGTTCAGTCTTGGTCTGCTGCGAGAGATACTCGCGGAGCGGGTCGTAATCGCCCAACTGCGGGCTCCGTCATTGAAAAGCGGTGTCTGAGCCGATAGGTACGTCGCATCGCCTCTCTTGAACAGGGCTTTTCGTGAATCTGTTTATCTTCGGCCTCGGCTTCAGCGGCAGAACCATCGCCGAACGCCGCCTCGCGCGTGGCGACACCGTAACCGGCACGGTGCGGTCACACGACAAGGCGCAGGCCCTGTCCGCCGCAGGCATTCCCGCGCGGGTGTTTGGACCGGACGGCCGCGACGGCGCCATCGATGCCGATCTAGCGGGGAGCGAAGCGCTGCTGATTTCCGTTCCGCCGGGCACCGGCGGCGATCCCGTGCTTGCCGCTTACGCCAGACAAATCGCCACCGCGCCGAACCTGCGCTGGATCGGCTATCTCTCAACCATCGGCGTTTACGGGGACCACGGCGGAGCATGGGTCGATGAACAAACGCCCGCGACGCCGACCAATGCGCGCTCGATTGAGCGCGCCGCCGCCGAACAGGCGTGGCTTGCCTTTGGCGCCGCGAACAACATTGCCGTACAGATTTTCCGGCTCGCGGGCATCTACGGTCCCGGCCAGAGCCAGCTTGTGCAACTGGCGCGGGGAACCGCACGCCGGATCGTCAAGCCCGGACAGGTGTTCAACCGCATTCACGTCGAGGACATCGCGCGCGCGGTCGATGCGTCGCTCGACCGGCCGCGGCCGGGCGCGATCTACAACGTCACCGACAACGAGCCCGCGCCGCCGCAGGATGTGGTCACCTTCGCCGCTTCGCTCTGCGGAGTCGCGCCGCCGCGCGAGATCAGCCTCGATGACGCCGGCCTGACCGAGATGGGCCGCTCGTTCTATGCCGAGAGCAAACGCGTGCGAAACGATCTGCTGCGCAACGAACTGGGCGTCACGCTCGCCTATCCGACCTACCGCGAAGGATTGACCGCCTTGCGCGCGGCCGGTGAAGGGCCGGGCTAGAGCAGCTTTGGTAAAAATGTCGGCGCATCCGCGGTGCTCTCCCTCTCCCCCGTGGGGAGAGGGTTGGGGTGAGGGGATCTAAATCCATCGAGAGATTCTACGCCCTCACCCGACTTCGCTGACGCGAAGTCGACCTCTCCCCACAGGAGAGGTGGGCTGAACGATAACCCCTACCTCACGCTGCCTTCGTGGCTTTGGCCTGCTGGATCGCATTCCAGATTTTCACCGGTGTCAGCGGCGTCTGCAGCGACGTGATGCCAAGGTCGCTGAGCGCGTCCATCACGCCATTGACGATGCAGGGCGGACCGCCGATGGCGCCGGATTCGCCGCAGCCTTTGGCGCCGAGCGGATTGGTCTTGCACGGCGCGGAATCATCGAGCGTGACGTCGATATGCGGCATGTCGCTGGCGCGCGGGATACAATAGTCCTGATAGCTCGCCGTGAGCAACTGGCCCGAGGAATCGTACACCACGCCTTCATAGAGCGCCTGTCCGATGCCCTGCGCGACACCGCCGTGAACCTGACCGGTGACCAGCATCGGATTGATGGCGACGCCGACGTCATCCACCGTGGTGTAGCGCACCACGCGGGTCACGCCGGTCTCCGGATCGATCTCGACTTCGCAGATATGCGTGCCGTTCGGCCAGGTCGGACCGTCCACCTCGCCCTTGCTTTCGACACTGAGGCGCGAGTCCTTCTCGTCCTTGGCGAGATCGAACAGACTGACACGCCGGTCGGTGCCGACCACCGTCAGCACGCCATCACCGTACTCGATGTCGCCGACAGACGCTTCGAGCACATGAGAGGCTTTTTCGCGCGCCTTCTGGATCAGATCCCCAGCCGACACGACTGTGGCGGTGCCGCCGACGAACAGCGAACGCGAACCGACGCTGCCGCCGCCCGTTGCCTTGTCAGTGTCGCCCTGGATAACATCGATGCGGTCGAGCGGAATGCCGAGCGCGCCCGCCACCATCTGTGAGTAACTGGTCTGAAGTCCCTGCCCCATCGCCTGGGTGCCCGACTGCAGCACGATGCGACCCTCGGCGGTCGCCGACAACGTGACCTTTTCGGTGTGCACACGGCCGCCGGTCCATTCGATGTAGCTGGTGAGACCACGTCCGTAGAGCAGGCCCTTTTTCTTCGCGGCTTTCTTGCGCGCGTTGAACCCATCCCAGTCCGCGAGCTTCGAGGCGCGCTCCATCATGTGCGCGAAAGCACCGCTGTCGTAGACTTCGCCGACCGCGTTCTTGTAGGGCAGTTGCGACGGCTTGATGTAATTCACCTTGCGGATCTGGCGCGGGTCCATGCCGATCTGCCGGGCGGCGGCATCCATTAATCGCTCGACGATGAACACCGCTTCCGGCCGTCCGGCGCCGCGATACGGGCCCGTCGGCGCGGTGTGAGTGAGCACCGCCTTGATGTCGAAGTGAACCAGCGGCAGATCATAAACGCCGGTGGCGACGAACGGTCCGAGCACCAGCGGAATAATCACGCCCGCGCCGGTGAGATAGGCACCGGTGCCGCCGAGCGAGCGCACACGGAACGCCAGCACGCGGCCCTTTTCATCGAGCGCGAATTCGCCGGTCGATGTGAGATCGCGGCCATGCGATCCGCCGATGAAGTCGTCGATGCGGTCGCCGCGCCAGCGCACCGTGCGCTTCAGTTTCGTGGCCGCATAAGCGACGATGCCGTCTTCGGGATAGAGATTGACCTTGTGGCCGAAGCCGCCGCCGATATCGCCGACCATCACATGAACGCTGTCTTTCGGACGCTTGAGCACAACGTCTGAAAGAATGTCGCGCGTCGCGGTCGGCGTCTGGCTCTGGACATGCAGCGTGAGACGGCCGGTCTTCTTGTCGACCTCCGCCATGGTGCTGCGCGGCTCCAGCGCGGACGGCACCAGCCGCTGGCTGGTGATGTCGAGCGAGACAACGTGTTTGGCCTTCGCGAAGGCGGCTTCCGTTGCAGCCGCATCGCCGTAGCTCATGGCGGCGGCGATATTGTCCGGCGCATCCGGCCAGACCACAGGCGCACCTGGCGCCAGCGCATCGGCCGGACTGACAACTGCCGGCAAGATATCGTAATCGACGACGATCGCCTCGGCGGCCGTCTGCGCATCGGCACGTGATGGGGCAAGTACAGCCGCGACCGGCTCGCCGGCAAAGCGGACAACATCGTGCGCCAGCAAACGCCGCGGCGGCGCGGCCATCGGAGAACCGTCGGGCCGCTTGAAGATCGGCAGGGTCGGGATGGTGCCGATATCGTCCGCGACCAGATCGGCTCCGGTATAGACGGCGGCAACGCCCGGCATGGCCAGTGCTGCGCTGGTGTCGATCGCGGTAATCCTGGCGTGGGCGTGCGGCGAGCGCAGCACGTAAAGCCACAACGCGCCGTCCTGCGCCTTGTCGTCGATGAAATGTCCTTGCCCTGTGAGAAGCCGCTGATCTTCGAGGCGCTTGACGGATTGGCCCGCACCGAAGCGCAGGTTGGAGGGCAGAATGTTCATCGGTGTTCCTTCAAACCAGACTGGACGCGAGCGAAGCCGCCGGACAGGCGGCACCCGGTCCCGATGCGGGTTCCGCTTAGCACAATCCGGCATGGGGAGTTGAGTCCGTGGAATGGTTTTCCGCCATGCGCCGGAAGTGGGGCTTTCATGGTCCAGCAGGACAGCCCTGACCTTGCATGTCGGCCCGCGCAGATTAAGGTCGCTGCAATGAATGAAATGCTCCGCCCCAAATCCGTGCCGCCAGGATCTGTGCCTCGACGGGTCGCGGCGACCGCCTGCCCACACGATTGCCCCTCGACCTGCGCCCTTGAAGTCGACGTGCTCGACGAGCGCACCATCGGCCGGGTGCGCGGCGCGCGGGACAACGGCTACACGGCGGGGGTGATCTGCGCCAAGGTCGCCCGCTACGCCGAGCGGATTCATCATCCTGACCGCCTGACGAACCCGCTGGTCCGCACCGGCGCAAAGGGCTCCGGCACCTTCGCGCCGATTTCATGGGACGATGCGCTGGATCTGGTCGCCGGCAAATTCCTGGAGGCCGAAGCACGGTACGGCTCCGAGGCGGTCTGGCCCTACCAGTACGCAGGCACCATGGGCCTTGTGATGCGCGACGGCATCCATCGTCTGCGCCATGCCAAGAAGTACTCCGGCTTCCATTCCACCATCTGCGTCAATCCGGCCTGGACCGGATTCGTCGCCGGCACCGGCAAGCTCGCAGGCCCGGACCCGCGCGAGATCGCGAAGTCCGACTGCGTCGTGATCTGGGGCACCAACGCGGTGAGCACCCAGGTCAATGTCATGACCCACGCGACGCGGGCGCGGAAGGAACGCGGCGCGAAAATTGTTGCGGTCGACGTCTACATGAACGGCACCATGGAGCAGGCTGATCTCGCGGTGCTGGTGCGGCCGGGTACCGACGGCGCGCTGGCCTGCGCGGTGATGCATTGCCTGTTCCGCGACGGCAAGGCGGATCGCGATTTTCTTGCGCAGCATACCGATGCGCCGCATGAGCTCGAACAGCATCTGCAAGGCCGGGGCCCGGAATGGGCCTCGAAAATCACCGGCTGCCCGGTCGAAACCATCGAGGAATTCGCGGCGCTGGTGGGCAATACGCCGCGCACCTATTTCAGGCTCGGCTACGGTTTCTCCCGCTCACGCAACGGCGCGCCGAACATGCATGCCGCAAGCTGTATCGCAGCCGTGACCGGGGCGTGGCGCCATGAGGGCGGCGGCGCATTCCACAACAACGGCGCGATCTATCACTGGGACCGTTCGCTGATCGAGGGACTCGATGTGGTCGATCCGTCGATCCGCATGCTCGACCAGTCGCGCATCGGCGCGATCCTGTGCGGCGACGCCGACGCGCTGTTCAATGGGCCGCCGGTGACGGCGATGCTGATCCAGAACACCAACCCGGTGTCGGTCGCGCCGGACCAGACCCGCGTCAAGCAGGGCTTCGCGCGCGACGACCTGTTCGTCTGCGTGCACGAACAGTTCATGACCGAGACCGCAAAGGTCGCCGACCTCGTGCTGCCGGCAACGATGTTCATGGAGCACGACGACGTCTATCAGGGCGGCGGACATCAATACATTATCGCGGGCCCGAAACTGATCGAGCCGCCGGGCGAGTGCCGCTCCAACCACGATGTGATCGTGAGCCTCGCCAAACGTCTCGGCGCCGAGCATCGCGGCTTCGACATGACGCCGCGCGAGATCATCGACTGGACGCTGCAAAAATCCGGCTGGGGCACGCTGGAAAACCTCGAGCGCGAGCGCTGGATCGATTGTCAGCCGGATTTCGAGACCGCGCATTACACCAAGGGCTTTGCGTGGCCTGACGGAAAATTCCGTTTCAAGCCGGACTGGCCAACGGTGCCGTTCCGCAGTCCGGGGCTTTCGGGCCCGGTGGACGATCTCCCTCAATTGCCGGATCACTGGACGGTGATCGAGGAAGCCGACGAGCATCACAGGTTTCGTCTTGCCACGTCACCGGCGCGCAACTTCCTCAACACCACCTTCAACGAAACGCCGACCTCGCTCAGCCGCGAGCAGCGGCCCACGGTGATGATCCATCCCGACGATGCGGCGGCGCTGTCGATCGCCGACGGCGACAAGGTGATCCTCGGCAACGAGCGCGGCGAAGTCCGGCTTCACGCCAAATCCTTCGATGGCATGCGGCGCGGCGTGCTGATCGCCGAATCGATCTGGCCGAACCATGCCTATGAAGACGGCCGCGGCATCAACACGCTGACGGGCGCCGATCCGATCGCGCCCTATGGCGGCGCGGCGTTCCATGACAACCGCGTCTGGATCAGGCGCGCGGCGTAGGCAGGCTCGTCGTTACATCCAGCTTCGGATCAGCATGTAGATCGCGACGCAGGAAATCACCGCCACAAAAACATCGTTGAGCAGTGTCCGCCTGCTCGCCAGCACATGTGCCGACTTCACGCCGATATATCCGCCGGCCAGACCGCCGACGATAAAGACCGCGGTCAGCGGCCAGTTCACCAGACCGGAGAACGCGTAGCTCGTTGCTGTGGTGAGACCGAAGGCCAGCACGGCCACCAGCGAGGAACTCACCGCGTACACCAGCGGCATGTCGGTCGCGAACACCAGCGCCGGCACGATCAGAAAGCCCCCGCCGATGCCAAAGAACCCGGAGAGCAAGCCGGTGGCAAGCCCCACGCCGGCAAGCGCCGGCGCATTGGCCCGGTTCAACTGGACAGACTTGTTGCCGTCGTGATCGCGGCGACGCCGCATCAAGACAGCAACCACGAGCATCAGAAGCGCGAACATCGTCAGCAGACGCGGCCCATCGACCATCTTGCCGACCAGTGAACCGAGAAACGCTCCAATCACACCTGCGCCGGCGAGCACCGATGCGCACCCCCACTTTACCGTGCCGGTGCGTGCGTGGATCAGAAGGCCGAACGCTGCGCTCGCCGCAACGGCGAGCGAGCTGGTGCCTATCGCCACATGCGCATTCGGCACGCCGACCAGATACACCATCAGGGGCACGGCAAGAATCGACCCGCCGCCGCCGATCACACCGAGCGAAAAGCCGACAAGCGAGCCCGATGCCGCTCCGAGCAAGCCCTGCGCCAAGGAGATCATACCGGTCGCCCCCCGCCGGCGGTTCGTCCCGCCGGGCTGTTTCATTCGGGGCAGCATGACACGATTTCAGCGCAGAGCCATCGGCAACGGACGAATTCCGCAACTTTCAACAGGCCGAAAGGGGACCCGATACGCGACTGCCCGCTACGCGGACGGGCGATTTTCCCAATAGGGATCGCGCAGCTTGCGCTTGAAGATCTTGCCGCTGGCTTCGCGCGGCAGGGCTTCAAGGAAGTTGATGTCTTTCGGCACCTTGAAGTTCGCCAGCCGCTTCCGCAGATAATCCTGCACGTCCTTCGGCGTCAGCGCGGCGCCGGTATCGGGTTCGATGCAGGCGCACAGCCGTTCGCCGAATTCGTCGTCCGGAATGCCGAACACGGCGCAGTCGCGCACGCCCTCCATCCCGATCAGCGTGTTCTCGATCTCCGCCGGATAGATGTTAACCCCGCCCGAGATCACCATGTCGCGCTTGCGGTCGCAGAGAAACAGATAGCCGTCTTCATCCAGATAGCCGACATCACCGACACTGATCAGCCCCTCACGGCCGGCTTCCTCGCGCGCACCGGCTTTGCGGTGATAATCGAAATCCGGGATCGCGGTCTGCCGCATGAAGATCTCGCCGATCTCATTGACACCGCAGGGCTCGCCGTTCGGACCGAAGATCTTGACGATGCCGCCTTCGATCGCGCGCCCGACGGTGCCGGGCTTCGCCAGCGCTTCCTGTGCCGAGTGCCAGATCGGAATCCCGGTCTCGGTCGAGCCGAAGTACTCATGAACCACCGGCCCCCACCATGCGATCATCGCCTGTTTGACCGGAACGGGACAGGGTGCCGCGCCATGCACCACGAACCGCAGCGACGACAGATCGTACCGCGCCTTCACTTCATCCGGCAGCCGCAGCAGCCGCACGAACATGGTCGGCACCATGTGCATGTGAGTGACCTTATGCCGCTCGATAAGCTGCAGCAGATCTTCTGGATCGAAACGCGGCTCCAGAACGATGGTGCAGTCGTGGCGGAATGCCAGCATGCCGTAGGAACTGGGGGCCGAATGATACATCGGCCCGTTCATCAGAACGACCTGATCTTCATTCGGCTTCAGGCCGTAGGTGATGGCGCTGACCCGCTCGGCCGCGGCCATCTGTTCCGGCAGCATGGGCAGACGCCGCACGCCCTTCGGCCGGCCTGTGGTGCCGGACGTATAGAACATCGGCGTTGCGCGGCCCGGCGCTTCCCGGGAGGGCGCAAATCCGTCGCGCCAGACGTCCCAATCCACCCGGCCCTCGGGCACGCGCGCCAGTTCAGGCAACACACCGAACGCATCGGCAATCTCCGGCGGCGTTTTCACGACCAGCAGCGGCAAGCGCTTCGGCAGACCGTCCTTGATCTGCGGCAACAGGTCCGCGTGGCACACGAGGCTGTGCGCGCCGCTGTCGGCCAGAATGTAGGCGACCTCTTCCGCCTTCAGGTGCCAGTTGATCGGCACCACCGGCGAACCCAGCATCGCGGCAGCCGCCGACGCTTCGAAAAGCGCGAAATCATTCCGCAGCATCAGCCCGACAGGCGCACCGTCACGCAGGCCGAGCGCCTTGAAGCCGGTGGCGGCCCGCGCGATGCGCTCTTGGATTTCAGGAGTGCTGATCTGACGGTCGCCGCTGATAATCATGGTGTCGTTCCGGCTGAATAAAGAGAACAGGCGCGCCGCGGCATCGCAGCGCGCCCTCGTTACGTTTACTGATCGTCGAGAACCTTGCCGAATCCAACCCAGCTCTTGCCGTCGAAACGGCGCAGCAACAGTTGCTGGAACGGCAGATAATCGTCGGGCCCGGTGTTCACAGTGATGCCCGGCAACAGAAGCGGCAGCTCGACGTTCTTGAGCGACGCCGCCTGGCGCTTGATGTTCTCGGCACTGAAATCGTCCTTGCAGGCCTTGAGCACGGCGACCATCAACTGGGCGTAATGGTATCCCGCCGAATAGTTGGAGTTGTTGAGATCCGCATTCGGCATGTACTGCTTCATGAACGCGAAGAACTCTTTCACGCCGGGATCGTTCGCCCATTGCACATCGTTGACGTCCTTCTGGTTGCTGGACGAGATCATGCCGACGGCATTCTCCAGTCCGGCCGGCGCGAGGAACGAAATCGAGGCCGCCGATGTCGGCAGGAACGTCATGTCCGGCTTCCAGCCGAGTTCGGCAATGCCCTTGATCAATTGCGACGTGAACTTGCCGAGCACCACGCCGAACAGGACGTCGGCGCCGGATGCCTTCAAGGTGGCAAGCTGCGAGTTGATGGTGGGCGCAGTCACCTCGTAGCTCGCCTCGGCCACGATCATGGTCGCGGCCTTGTCACCGAGCGCGCGCTTGAAGCCGCTGACATAGTCGCGGCCGAAGTCGTCGTTCTGCGCGAGAATGGCGATCTTCGCATTCGGTTTCGTCGCCAGGATATGCTTGGCGTAGATCACGCCCTCGGAGGCATAGGCCGCCATGCCCGGCATGGTGTAAGGGAAGCCCTTCGGATCGGCCCACTTGGTCGCGCCGCTGAGAACGAACAACTGCGGAATTTTCTTGCCGTTGAGATAACGATGCACCGCATTGTTGGTCGCGGTGCCGAGCGAGGCGAACATGACCTGCACCTCGTCCTGCTCGACCAGCTTGCGCGTGTGTTCGACCGTCTTCGGCGGCGAGTAGGCGTCATCCATGCTGATGAACTTGATCTTGCGGCCGTTGATGCCGCCTTCGGAATTGATCTTCTCGAAGTACGCTTCCTGCACCCGGCCGATCATACCGAAGCCCGACAGCGGGCCGCTGTAAGGCAAGGTCTGCCCGATGCGGATTTCACCCTTGGTATCCGCATGTGCCTGCGTGATTCCGCACGCGGCAAGCGTCAGCATGGCCGTCGCAAGACGTGATAAGGCCTTCATGGTGTCTCCTCCCTGATTTGTTTGTTTTTCTTGTGGTGGGCCGCGCTTATGCGCGCGTGCCCCATTTTCCGTCAGGCGCTTGCGCGCATCAGGAAATCTCCTCGCGCTTCGGCGAATTCAGTCTTCAGCCGCTCGACCAGTTCCGCGACCGGCGGAATGTCGGTGATCTGGCCGATGCCCTGTCCCGAGCCCCAGATGTCACGCCAGGCCTTGACCTTCATGTTCCCGCCGGAGCCGAAGTTCATCTTGGTCTTGTCGGCAACCGGCAGATTGTCTGGATCGAGGCCGGCAGCAGCGATCGACGGGCCGAGGTAATTTCCATGAACGCCGGTGAACAGGTTGGTGTAGACCGTGTCGTGCGCGGCGTAGTCGGTCAGCGCCTTCTTGTAGGCGGGATCGGCGTTGGCCTCGACGGTCGCGATGAAGCGCGTGCCCATGTAGGCCATGTCCGCGCCGAGCGCGAGCGCCGACGCGATACCCCAGCCGTCGGAGATCGCGCCGGAGAGCAGGATGGTGCCCTTGAACCACTGCTTCACTTCCCGCACCAGCGCGAACGGTGACAGCGTTCCGGCATGCCCGCCCGCGCCTGCGCAGACCAGGATGAGGCCATCGACGCCCTGCTCCGCGGCTTTGCGCGCGTGCTTGACATTGATGACATCGTGAAACACCACGCCGCCATAGGAATGCGCGGCATCGACGATTTCGGACGGCGGACGCAGCGAAGTGATGATGACCGGAACCTTGTGCTTCACACAGGTTTCCATGTCCTTCATCAGACGGTCGTTGGAGGCGTGGCAGATCTGGTTGACCGCGTAAGGCGCGACCTTCTTGTGCGGGTTCAGCGCCTGATATTCGCCGAGTTCGTCCTCGATCTGGGTCAGCCATTCGCCCAGCTTCTCGACCGGCCGCGCATTCAGCGCCGGGAACGAGCCGACGATGCCGGCCTTGCACTGCGCGATCACCAGTTCAGGACCAGACACGATAAAGAGCGGCGAGCCGAGAACGGGCAGTTCAAGCGTACCATTGAGCGAGGCGGGAAGCGGCATCGGATTTGTCCTCTTTGAATGTGAGCAACGATAACATCTTGACCGGCGCCCCCAATGTCCAATATTGAACAGTTGCAGCTTCAGGATTGAACAGATGGACTGGGATCTTTGCCGGACCTTCATCGCCGTTGCCGAATCCGGCAGCTATCTCGGCGCGGCCCGGCGGCTGCGCTCGAGCCATCCCACGGTCGGCCGCGAGATCGCGGCCCTCGAAGCGCAGCTCGGGACCAAACTGTTCGTCCGCTCCAATGACGGGCTGGCGCTGACAGCGCAGGGCCGCCGCTTCCGTGAGCACACCGCGGCGATGGAAGCCGCTGCACTGCGGGCGGAAGCGGCGGTCTCGGCCACCGGCGCAAAAGCACGCGGCCTCGTCAAGTTCTCGATCGGCCCGACGCTGGCGGCCTACTGGCTGATGCCGCACATGGCGTCCTTCATCGAGACCCACCCCGACGTTCAGATCGAATTCGTCACCCACCCGTTCCCCGTCAGCGTCCGCAAGCGCGAGGCCGATATCGTGCTGCGCATTTATCAAAGCGGCGACGAGAACCTGGTCGGCCGCAAGATCGCGCGGCTGGGCGTCGGCTTCTATGCCTCGCGCGACTACGCCGCGCGCCATTCCCTGCCCCAGCATCGCGACGACTGGAAGCGTCACAATATCGTCGGCTTCGCGGACCGTGCCTCAAACGCCGAACTCGGACGCTGGAGCGATCATGTCGCGCGGGAAGCGACCGTGGTGATGCGCTGCTCATCGCAGGCCGACATGCTGGCGGCGGTCCGCGCCGGCGTCGGGATTTGTGCGATGTCCTGCATCGTCGCCGATGCCCACGACGACCTGATCCGCGTCGCGCCGGACAAGCTGGCCGGCATTTCCGACATCTGGCTGCTGGCGCATCCGGACCTGATCGATCTGCCGGCTGTTCGTGCAGTGATTGATTTCGTCACCCAGCGTTCGCGGGCGGATCGTGTGCGGCTCAGCGGCGCGGCAAAGGCATGAGGCGGCCTGAGCCGTGAAACCCTGCTCGGCTTACACCTCGCGCCTGATCTCGAGCTCCGACCAGATCCGGTTGAAGTACTCGTTGTAGAGCGGGTTGGTGCGAATGGTCACCGGGTCGCGTTCGGCGGCAGACAATTCGATGGTGTGCAGGCTGCGCACCGTCGCGGGCCGGTTGGTCATCACAACGATGCGGTCGGCCATGGTGATCGCTTCACCAATGTCATGCGTCACCAGAATCACGCTCTTGCCGCGCTCGCGGATAATCCGCTGCACCTCGCCTTGCAGCAGCAGCCGGGTCTGAAAATCCAGCGCTGAAAACGGCTCGTCCAGCAGGATCACGTCGGGATCGAACGCCAGCGTTCGCATGAAGGCCACGCGTTGGCGCATGCCACCGGACAACGTCGCGGGCTTGGCTTTCTCGAAACCGCCGAGGCCATAGGATGTGATCAGCCGATGCGCGATTTCCTCGGCCTCGGCGCGCGCCACACCGCGCACTTCCAGACCCAGCGTCACATTGTCCAGCACGCTGCGCCAGGGCAGCAGCATGTCCTTTTGCAGCATGTAGCCGACGTGGCCCTTGGCGCCCGCCACCTGCACGCCGTTGACCGACACGCTGCCCATGGTCGGCGAAATCAGCCCCGCGATAATGTTGAACAGGGTGGTCTTGCCGCAGCCCGACGGTCCGACGATGGCGAGCACCTCGCGCTTGCGCAGACCGAAGGAGATGTTGCCCAGCGCGCGAACCGGATTCGCGCTCTCGGCGTTGAAGACCATACCCACCTCATGGGCGGTCAGGACGTCTCCGGTGGCAGCGGCTGCATCAGCCATCAGGCGATCTCCGGATAGGTCAATTCTGGCGCCTGCCATTTGCGCCCGGC
The DNA here is from genome assembly GCF_058801645.1 of Afipia sp. GW822-FHT03D08. NCBI lineage: Bacteria > Pseudomonadati > Pseudomonadota > Alphaproteobacteria > Hyphomicrobiales > Nitrobacteraceae > Afipia > Afipia sp. GW822-FHT03D08. The sequence continues at coordinate 17,257 of NZ_JBXANK010000003.1, read as the reverse complement.
AATTACCGCGTCGAGATACGACAGCACGACGGCGTTGAATTGATCCGGCAGCACCACCGAGACGGCGTGGCCGCCGGTCTCGAAATAGAAGGTGTCGGCCTTGGGCATCACCTTCGCCATCCGCTCCGAATAGAACAGCGGGGTCAGATGATCGTCCTTGGAACAGGTGATCAGGCAGGGGCACGTGATCTTCCGCAGTTCCTCGCCCGGCGAGTACGAACAGATCGCCTCGATGCGGCTCAGCATGATGTCGGTCGGCGCCAGCGCCGCGGCTGCCGCGGGCTCCTCCGCTTCAAGGCGCGCGATGTTTGCGCTCACCCACCACGGCGGATTGAGAAACAGCGGCGTGGTCTTGACGTAATGCAGCGGACCGCTTGTCTGCAGAACGCGCTTGCGGACCTCGAAGCACCGCCTGAAGTAAGCGTCGGAGGTTGCCCATCCCGCGTACAGAACCGCGCTCTTGATACGCGACGGAAAGCGCAGCGCCATGTCGTGCGCCATCGCCGCGCCGGTCGAATGGCCGACGATATGCGCGGCTTCGATTTTCAGTTCGTCCATCAGCGCGACCATGTCGTCGGTCATTTGCGGGACTGAATAAGTGATGCGGTCCTGACGCGAGCCGCCGGTCCCGCGATGATCGTGCAGCACGACCTGATGTTTCGCGGCGATGGCCTCGATGTTCGGCTTGAAATAGCTTCCTGCGCCGCCGATGCCGGCGACCAGCAGGACGGGCTCGCCCTTGCCGATCACCTCGTAAGCGATCTCGGTTCCGTTCACCTGAGCTACCGGCATCAAACTCTCCGTTGTTCTTGCACGTGTCTTGTCGTTGGGAGCGGCATCAGTAGCTGAGCCACCGTTCGAGCAGCGTGACGCTGTAGTCGAGCACCAGCGCGAGCAGCATCAGCGCGAACAGGCCCACCCAGACCGCGTTGAGGTCGTAGAGCGTCCCGGCGTAATAGACGAGATAGCCGAGCCCCTGCTTGGCGGCGATGTATTCGCCGACCACCGCGCCGATCAGGGCGAATCCGACATTCAGCCGCAGGCCCGAGATGATCCAGGGCATGGTGGCCGGCGCCACGATCTTCCGAAAGGTCTGCCACCGGGTCGCACCGAGCGACCGCATCAGGCGGATCAGATCCTGATCGACCTCCTGCGCACCGCTATAGGCGGTCATCAGCGACACGATGAATGTGATAATCGCGGCGATGGCGATCTTGGATTCAATCCCGATGCCGAACCAGACGATGATCAGCGGCGCCAGCGCGATCTTGGGCAGGCCGTTGGCTGCCACGATGAACGGCCGCAGCATGAGTGCCAACCGCGGAGTCAGCCACAGTCCGAGACCCGCGACACTGCCGAAAAAGCAACCGATCACGAATCCAATCAGGGATTCGAGACCGGTGACGAGGGTGGACTGCACCAGCGTTCCGTCCGCCAGAAGCGTGACGAACTTCTTCGCGATGCCGCTCGGCTGGCCATAGAGATAGACCGGCAGCCATTCGGCCCGGATGGCGATCTCCCACAAACCAAGGAAGCCGACCGTCAGCGTGATCTGTCCGAGCAGGATCAGCAGCCACGGCGAAATGAGAAGGCCGCGCTGTTGTGCCTGTTCCGCCATGCTCAGCGGGCCTTGGGCAGATGCGCGATGGACGCGATTTCCACGAGGAATTCGGGTTTGACGAGATCCGCGCGAATGCAATAGCGCGCCGGGAATTCGCTCGGAAAGAACTCCTTATAGACCGCGTTCATGGCGGCGTAATCGCCGAGGTCCTTGAGGAAGATCGAATTCATGGTGACGTCGGCCATCGTGCCGCCGGCGGCCTCGACGATGCTCTTGATCGACTCCAGGACCGCACGGGTCTGCGCCGTTGCGTCGCCGACACCCACGGTCTTGCCGCTGCCATCCATGGCCAGCACGCCGGAGACATAGAGGATGTTGTCCGCAACCACACCCGGCGAATAAGGCGCCATCGGCGGCGGCGAGCCGGCGGGAATAACTGGCTTACGGGGCATATCGGGCTCCTTGGGTTCCTGGCGAATCGTTATGACTGATGGGACCGAAAACGTCAGCGGTTGGTCAAGCTTCGCAGCTCGCTGACCGTGGTGGTCCAGCCGAAAAAAGTTTCGACGTTGTAGACCGTGGCCTCCTGCAGGGAGACCGGACCGGCCTGGAGCGTTGCGTCCTTCACCATGACCGGGAAGTACTCCAGGAAGTACGCATCGCGGATGGTGGATTCCACGCAGACGTTTGTGGCGACGCCCACAACCACCAGATTCCGAATCCGCCGCGCCCGCAGCATGCCGTCGAGCTGGGTGCCGGAGAAACCGCTGTAACGCGGCTTCGGCAGAACGATCTCGCCGGGCAGCGGCTTGATCTTTTCAACCAGCTCGTAGTCCCAGGTCCCGCGCGTGATGAGCTTGCCGTCGAGTTCCGGCCGCGCACGCATCGTTTTCAGCGCGTTCGACTTCCACCAGTTCGGAGAGTCCGGTGTGCCGGCCTCCTGTTTTTCCGCATCCCAGCCGTTCTGGAAAAAGACAATCGTAAAGCCGAGCTTGCGTGAGATTTCGATGGTCTCCGCCACGGCAGCGATCACCGGCTTGGCGCCTGTCACATCGAACCCGGCAAGGTCGAGATAGCCGCCTGGCGACGCGTAGGCGTTCTGCATGTCGACAACGATGAGCGCGGTCTCATCCGGCGAGAGAGGGAATTCGTCCGGCTTGGCGCCGAGCACAAGGCTGTTGTCGTGACGCGGCAACGTCTGAGGCAGAGTCATGGTCATGTTCGCTTTTGAGGTCAGCTTTTCAGGCCAAAGTCGGACGCCGCCTTGGTGGCGAACGTCGTGTCGACCATGTCTTCGTAGGGCAGCGTCTTCTTGAGCGTGCCCGCGCCGCTTTCGTGCTTCATGATCGCATCCCAGTCTTCCTTGGTGATGACCGGGTTGCGTGGCACCACGTTTTTGGTGGTCATGAAGTTCTTCGCGCCGAGCTTCACGACTTCCGGCGCAACGGTCGGAAATTCCTGCCGGCTGACTTCCTCGAAAGCGTTCGGGTCGGAGTGCAGCAGCTTCATCGCTTCCGCGAGCGCATTGGTGAACTTCTGAACCGTTTCGCCGTTGCTCTTGAGATACGGCTCGGTGACGAAGACGGACGAGAAGGCGATCGGCCCGAGAATGTCAGCGAATGAGTAGACCACCTCCAGCCCGAACTGGGTGACGCCGATACTGGCGTCCCAGTCGAATGCGATCGCCAGATCGGCGCGGCCGTCCTTGACGGCGGCGGCCTGTGCACCGGGCGGCAGTTCGAGGAAATTCACGCCTGCTTCCTTCGGATCGAACCCGCCGACGCTGCGCATCAGATAAGTCGGTGTGGAGATTGTGTTGGACGGGAAGCGCAGGGTCGCAATGGTCTTGCCCTTCAGATCAGCCAGCGAATTGATCTTGAGGCCGGGCTTCGCGATCGCGAAGAGTGAAATACCGCCCGCGACCTTGGCGATGCATTTCATCTTGCCGCCTTCGAGGGTCGAATTGACCGACATGCCGGTGCCGGTCAGCGCGAACTGCGCCCGGTTGGCGAGCAGCACGGAAACAGGCACCGCAATACCGCCCGCGGTGGAAAGCTCAACGTCCAGGCCCTGTTTTGCGAACATCTCTTTGCGCATCGCGACATAGAGCGGGGTATAGAGGGCGATATGGATGGCCTCGGACACGACCACCTTGGTCCGGCCCTGCGCGATGCCCGGCATCGGAAATGCCGCAGCCATGCCGAGCGCACCGGTTCCTATCAGCAAGCTCCGGCGGGTCGGCGTCGCAAGCGATGTCGCTTCAGGTTTAGGCGAAGTCATGTTCCATGGTCTCCTTGTGGGATGGCCGCGCCGGCAACCGCGACGGGAAGATGAAGCCTCTCCGGAGATGGATTTTCCAGTTCATCTCGACAGAACCGTATCTTCTGCTCCGAAAGCTCGCTTATGCAGGCTAGGGAGCATTTATCGTTGTTAAAAGTCGAGAATCTGTCATGCGATCCTGCAAAAAAGGCAACACCCCTATTTGCGGGTTTTCGCCTTTGACGCCCTGATTGTCGTGGTCAGCAGTTTGAGAAATTCCTGCGCCGCGCGAGAGAGCGGCCTGTCCCGGTGCACGCTGATGCTCGATCGCGCGGATGCGAGTTCAGTGTCCGCCACAGGGATCGCGCGAAGCTGACCTGATCCGAGCTGCGTAATCACCGCCATCGCCGGCTTGAACGCAATGAACTGGCCGGTCACGGCCATCGTATTGGTCAGTTCCAGCGAATTCGTCGTGACCAGCACCCGTGGATTCAGCTTGTGTTTTGCGACGGTCCGCTCAAACGACTGCCGGATACCGAAGCTGTGATCGGGGAGCGCCAGAGGCTCCTTGCAGATTTCGTCCAGACTGAGGCTCTTGCGATTTGCATACTTGTGATCACGCGCGACCAGACAGGAAACCGGTTCCGGAAACTCCGCGATGGTTTCGATCTCGGCGCGCGGTGACGCATTGAAGGTGATGCCGATGTCGGCCTCGTCTTCCAGCAAGGCCTCGGTGATCCGATCGGTCGATGCGGTTTGAACCTTGAACGCAACAGCCGGATAACGGCGCTGGAAGTCGGCAAGGATATTGGGCAGCAAGCCGGTGACGAAACCTTCGATCACCCAGAGACTGACGTCGCCACGGCGCAGGCCGCGAAGATCATCGATCCCGGCACGTGCCCGGTCGAGGTCGCGGAAGATGCGATGACTTTGCCGGGCCAGAACTTCGCCAGCTGCGGTGAGCCGCACACCGCTTTTGGAACGTTCGAAAAGCACCGCATCGAGCTCATGCTCGAGCTGCGCGATCTGCCTGCTGACCGCTGACGGCGCGACATGAAGCCGGTCCGCTGCCTTGCGGATCGAACCAAGCTTTGCAACTGCGTTGAAGTATTTCAGCGTCAGAAAACGCATCGCGCCCCCGCAAGACGCGGCCGGAAAGCGCTCATGGGGCTGCGGCCGCCAAACATTTTATATTTGAATCCCCTCATTGCCTGCGGGCTTCAATCCAGCGCAAAGTGCAGCCGTAACTGAAGCTTTTCAACAAGAACGTAATTGTCACGGGAGATCAACATGGGTTTCGAGGGACTTGAGCTTCGCTCCTTGATCAAGAAGAGCGGTGAACTCGAACTGTCGCTGGTCAAGGTCAAGATTCCGGAGCCGGCGGCCGACGAAGTCATCGTCCGGGTCGAAGGCTCGCCGATCAACCCTTCCGACCTTGGCCTCCTTGTCGGTACCGCGGACATGTCGACCGCCAAATCATCCGGTACCGGTGACAGTGTCGTCGTGACTGCATCCGTCCCCGAACCGCTGATGAAAGCCATGGCGGGGCGGCTCGATGAATCGATGCCTGTCGGCAACGAAGGCGCAGGTGTCGTCGTCGCGGCTGGAAGCTCCAGCAGGGCGCAGGCGATGATGGGCAAGATGGTCGCAATGATCGGCGGCGCGATGTATGCGCAATACCGCTGCATCAAGGCCGCCGACTGCATGGTGCTTCCCGACGGAACGACCGCAGCGGAAGGCGCGTCGAGTTTCGTCAATCCGCTGACGGCGCTCGGCATGACCGAGACCATGCGGCGGGAAGGACACAAGGCGCTCGTGCATACCGCTGCGGCGTCAAATCTCGGCCAGATGCTCAACAAGATTTGCCTCGCGGACGGTATCGGCCTTGTCAACATCGTGCGCAGCGCCGAACAGGAAGAGATGCTCCGCAAGCTCGGCGCGACCCACATCTGCAATTCCGCCGCCGCGACCTTCATGGACGATCTGACCCAGGCGCTGGTGGAAACCGGCGCGACGCTCGCATTCGATGCGATCGGCGGCGGCAAGCTGGCGGGGCAGATCCTGAGCTGCATGGAAGTTGCCGCCAACAAGACCGCGAAGGTTTACAGCCGCTACGGATCGACCGTGCACAAGCAGGTCTATATTTACGGCGGCCTCGACATGCGCCCGACCGAGATCAACCGGAATTTCGGAATGACCTGGGGCATCGGCGGCTGGCTGCTGTTTCCGTTCCTGCAAAAAATCGGACCCGCCGAAGCGCAGAAGCTGCGCGAACGCGTTGCCGCCGAACTCAAGACAACATTTGCCAGTCACTACACGCAAGTCGTGTCGCTTCAGGAAGCGCTGCAGCTCTCGAATATTGCAGCTTATGCGAAGCGGGCGACGGGCGAGAAGTTTCTCATCAATCCGAACAAGGCCTGATCGCTCCGGCCTCCAGGCAGCGGATGCGTTCGATACCTTTCGACGTCCAACAAAAAAGGCCCCGGGAAACCGGGGCCTTAAGTTGTCTGGAGAAATTATTGGTATCTCTTAGTACTTCGCGACGACCGGGCCACCCCAGTTGAAGCGGTAGTTCAAGCCAACCTTCACAGTGTGAATGTCGTCCGTGTAGGAGAGGGCGCGAGCACCAGCGTTGGTGTAGGCAACGTTGGTGGTGTCGAAGTTGTAGTACTGGTACTCAACCTTCGCCGACCAGGCCGGAGCGAACATGTATTCGAGACCGCCGCCGACGGTGTAGCCGGTCGATTTGCGATCGGTCACAGCCGGCAGGAAGCCAGCGGTCGCTGCGAGGCCGTTGTCGTCACGGAATGCGACACCGCCCTTGGCGTAGATCAGGCCCGGACCCCAGGTGTAGCCGAGGCGGCCGGTGACCGAAGCGAGCCAGTCGGAACGGTCACGGAAAGAGTTCACGCCGCTGGTGAAAGTACGATCGCTGTTCGAGAGGCCGGAAATCTGGCCTTCAATACCAACCAGCCAGTTCGGAGCGAACTGGTAGTCAGCGCCGATCTGACCGCCGCCGAGGAAGGCTGCGTCGCGGTTGCTGCCGACGAGGGTCGGGTCGGTGGTGGTGAAGCCGTTGTCGCCACCGAAAGCAGCGCCGATGTGCACACCAGCGTAGAAGCCGGTCCAGTTGTAGATCGGCGCAGGCGCGTAAACCGGCGCCTTGGTGTAGGTGCGCGGACCCATGTCAGCGGCGAATGACGCAGTTGAAGCAAGCAAAGCAGCCGAAAAAGCTGCCAGTGCGAAACGATGACCCATCTCTCTTCTCCCCATGTTGAGTTGGGCGAACCCTATTGGCCCCCCAGTTAATGAGAAATGTACAGAGGGCCGGATCGGTTCCGGCACAGGGAGCCCGCCGTTGCTTTGTCTTTCGACGTGACAAAAAAGACACGGCGGGGGCCGATTCCGAAAGGGACGGTTAAGCATAACGGGGGAGCACGGCGCGTCCTGAGGAGTTTCCGGGACGATCATCCAGCCCGCAACCCAGCCGCCTTCAGCATCCCCGGCAGATGCTCTTAAGCCGGCGAGACAGCATTTCGTCCTCCGCCTTCATTTCCTGTAACGAATCCACCGGCTTTGGTTTCGCCTCAGCTTCCGCCCTTTTGGCGGCGAGCGCCCTGGCCTGACGGTCGTAGCAGGCTTCCCGGTCCGGCTTCGAATCGATGAAGCGGCATTGCTCCACCTTTGCGAAGCCCGGGGAAATTCCGGCCAGCACAAACACAGTGATTGAGATCTGGAAAAGTTTCATCGGGTGCTCGCCATGGCCGATACCGAATTCTTTATGACGCAATAAACGGTGCGAAGTCCACGTTTGTCCGACAATAGACGTCCGCAGAACGTCAGAACAGCATTCAGGCTGTGGGCCAAATCCGCGGATCACCGGACAGGACGATATTGCGGATGGTTCAGACGCGGGCGATAACTTGCGGACTATAAGCCGTGACAGCACGCACCGCATCCGGGGGCATCACATGACGCTCAGTTCGATGACACGCGAGGCTTCAACGCAACCCGATTTTCCAGGATTTAAAGCGGGCACCCCCTGGTGGGGCGGCTACCTTCAGACCATCGCCGGCGCACTCCCCACGGTAAGTCCGCGTGACCTCGACCGGTATCCAAGCGAGCAACTGTTCGCACCCGTTCTGGACGGCACCGGGGACACCCTGGTTGCAATGCTCCATCGTCCGGAGCGCCCGAGCATCGACCGATGCGTCGTCCTGCTGATTCATGGCGTGAGCGGCAGCGAAGACAGCAGCTACATTCTACGCTCGGCGGCTTACTTCCTGAATCTCGGCTATCCCGTCCTGCGCGCCAACCTGCGGGGCGCCGGTCCGTCCCGTCCGCTCTGCAAGCTTCAGTACAATGCCGGCACGTCCGATGATCTCGTCCATCTGGTGTCCATGGTGCCGGCCGATCTGCGATCCAACGGAATCGCAGCGATGGGCTTTTCCCTCGGCGCGAATGTGCTGCTGAAATTTCTGGGCGAGCGCGGCTCATCAGCGCCTCTCAGAGCGGCCATTGCCGTCTCCTCCCCTCTCGATCTGGCGGCCGTGTCGCGCCGGTTCATGCGGTGGGACAACGCGCTGTTTCAGTTCGCGATCCTTTCCCAATTGAGGACGGAAAGCGTCAAGCCCGCTGCGGAGCTTTCAAAGCAGGAGCGCAATGCGGCTCTCGCGGCGCGCACCATCTGGGACTTCGATCAGACTTTCACCGCACCCCGTAACAGATTTAGCGGTGCGGAGGACTATTACACACGCTCATCGTGCGCTTCATTTCTGGAGCACATCGCTGTCCCTACGCTCGTGATTTACGCGGCTAACGATCCGATCGTCCCAAGCGAGGCCTATCTTCAATACAAGTGGGACAGGAATCCAAAACTGGTTCGGCTGCTATCGCAATCCGGGGGTCATTGCGGATTTCGGGGGGCCGATTCTCATGCGCGCTGGAATGATGTTTGCGCCGCCCGGTTCTTGAAGAGCATCGAGCAAACTTGATCGGGACGTGTCGCACGCCTAGCCGCAGACGACCTCGGTGTTCATCCGACGCGGCTGCGTGAGGGGGTGAAGAAGCCCGCCGACGATCCGCAACATAAAGTTTCCGAGTCACATTCGGTGATAATGCGATTTCGTCCCGTCCGCTTGGCCTTGAGCAAGGCTGTATCCGCTCTGTGGAGCAGGCCGAGAATGTCCTCGCCCGTCGCCGCCGCTTCGGCAGCACCGATGCTGACGGTGACCGACAAATTTGCCGTGGTGATCTCAAGGCTTTCCACCATACCACGCAGTCGTTCGGCGACTTCGACGCATCCGGCCAGGTCGGTGCTGGGCAGGAATATGCCGAACTCTTCTCCACCTAGGCGACCGACGATGTCGGTGGCGCGTAACCCGGCTTTAAAGGTGTCCACCAAGGCCTTGAGCACCTGATCGCCGACGTCGTGGCCGTACTGATCGTTGATCGCCTTGAAGTGGTCGGCATCGATCATGAGACAACTGCTCGGCGTCTTGCCCCGGCGACCCAGCAGGAGCTCGCGCTCGCACATGTTAAGGAATGTCTTGCGCCTTAGTGCGCCTGTCAGGCCATCGATCGAGGCCAGGAGCCGTAGTTCCAATTGCTCGTTGACGAGAGCGGCCAGGTCTTTCAACAGCCCCAGTTCCTGAGGGCTAATGTCCCGCGGCGACGTGTCGATGGCGCAAACCGCGCCGAGCGGCACCCCGTCTGAGGAAACCACCGGATAGCCGGCATAAAATCTGATATGGGGATCGCCGAGGACCAGCGGATTGCCGTTGAAACGTAAATCCTGCGTCGTATCGGTCACGACCATGGCGCCGTTTGCCAAGATCGTGTGGGCACAAAAGGAAGAGCTTCGGGGAGTCTCTGTGGCTGCCAGCCCTATTCGCGACTTGAACCACTGCCTGTGGTCATCGACCAGTGACACCGCAGCCATCGGAACCCGCAGGGCCGCCGCGACGATCCGGGTGATTCGGTCAAAGGTTTCCTCTGGTGCGGTATCGAGAATATCGTATCGGCGGAGGGCCTGCAGACGCAGGTCCTCATTCGTATCGCTGGACAAGTGCACCTCCCCTGAATCTGACGGGACGGTAATCTGCACAGCTTAACGAATGATAGTTCGTCCAAGCAGTTCTGGTCGTCCTGACGGAAGTGGCGACGCCAAACCGTTATAAGATATGTCCGAAATTCATTTGCCGAACGCCAAAAGCCGCCAGTCCGCGCTGCCTGGCGCGTTCGGCGATGCTACGAAACATGGTATCGAGAGAGTTATCCTCATCGGTCTCATTGCCAATACCTGCATCGAATCCACCGGCCGGTACGCAATGGAACTGGTTATCACGTCACGTTGATGACTGACGCACGGCGGCCTTTTCGCAGGAAATGATGGACGCCGCACAAGCTCAACGGGCCAACCTATGCCCACAAGATCCTTACCACCGCTGAATTGCTTCGGCGTCGCGGGCCTAATCGCCACCGGCTCGTGAGGCGACGCGCATCAACACCGCTTTGGAGATAAAACCCGGCGCGTCGGGAGAGGTCCAGACTTCTCTTCAGCCCACAGTGGCTCACACATTCTTTTGGCGGCGCCTGTAGCATTATTGCGGAGAGCAATTCGATAATGATGGAAGTATCGGCTGCATTCTGCTGAAGAACGTAAGGCGCGTGTTGGCCGGGGAGTATAGCCGCGAACTCTCGGTCAAAGTGTTTGCTGGATAATGCCGTTTGATTGAACACGGGTTTCGCCAGGGTGGCCCGGTTGGTTATGGTCTCAGGCGAATGCTCGTTGACGAGAGCAAAGCGCCAAAAGGCGAACTCTCGGAGCTGGCGGAGAGAGCGGGATTCGAACCCGCGATACGGTTTCCCGTATACACACTTTCCAGGCGTGCGCCTTCAACCACTCGGCCACCTCTCCACGCGCCTGTCATGAAGGGGCCCGCGCCGTTTTGCAAGAGAGCGCGGGCGCTGACCGGAAATATTCCGTAAATATTTGAAGTTCTGAGGCTAATTGACCATAGGCCGGGGCTGAAAACGCGTGGATTCGCGGATACAGCCATCTCCCATAGGCGGCGCGCCGGCGACCCGCAACGGACGAACGACCGACGGCAATATGCTCGGCCCCGCCCCTACATGCGCGTTTTCCAGCGCCTCGATGAAGTCGGAGAACCAGCGATGGATGGTGCCGGCACGCAGCTTGGTCATCATCGCCTCCCACCGCATCCGGCGCTCGGATGCCGGCATCGACAACGCCACGGCAATGGTCCGCGCCATGCCGTCGATGTCGTGCGGATTGACCAGCAGCGCGGTGTCGAGTTCATTCGCGGCGCCGGCGAATTTTGACAGAACGAGCACGCCGGGGTCGATCGGATTCTGGGCCGCGACATATTCCTTGGCGACGAGATTCATGCCGTCGTGCAGCGGCGTCACGACACCGACCTGCGCGGCACGATAGAAACCCGCAAGCACGGTCTGGCTGAAACCCTTGTTGAGATAGCGGATCGGCGTCCAGTCCACCTCGCCATGGCGCCCGTTGACGTCCGTCACCTGCTTCGACAACTCGTCCTGCAAATTGCTGTAAGCCTGGATGCCGCCGCGCGACGGGGTCGCGATCTGCAGCAATGAGACCGACCGCTTCAGCGAGGGCTGGATTTCAAACAGGCGATCGAACGCGCTGATGCGATTGACCAAGCCCTTGGAGTAATCGACGCGGTCAACACCGATCGCGAGCCGTTCGCCGTGAAGGCTCTTGCGCAGCCGCGACACATCCGGATGCGACGCCGCGCGCTGGGCCTGCGCTGCGAAACCGTCAACATCGATGCCGATCGGAAATACCGCGAGGCGTGAGGTCCCGAACCGCGACGTGACGATGCCGTCCTCGACATCGAGGCCGATCTCCGCGCGCAGATAGGCGGTGAAATTTTCGCAATCGTCCTCGGTCTGAAAGCCGATCAGATCGTAGGCGAGCATCGCCTCGACCAGATCGCGGTGATGCGGAACGCCCGCAAAGACGCGGCGCGCCGGCCACGGCGTATGGAGAAAAAACCCTAGCGGACTGCGGACGCCAAGCTCGCGCATCTCCGCGCCCAGCGTGAGGAAATGATAGTCCTGAATCCAGAACGCGGCCGTCGGCTTGTTGAAGCGCATCAGCGCGCGCGCCATGAAGGCGTTCACTTCTCGATAGGACTGATAGTCATCGTGCGAGACACGGATCAGATCGTTGCGGGAATGAAGCGCGGGCCATAACGCGGAATTCGCGAAACCTTCGTAATATCCGCCGTAATGCGCAGCAGGAAGATCGAGCAGCGCCAGCGCGCCTGCGCCAAGCGATTCGATTTCAGCGAAAGAATCCTTGGATAGATTATCACGAACGCGGCCGGACGAACCGACCCAGATTGCACCTGATTTTTCCACCACAGGCAGCAACGCTGCTGCCAGTCCACCGGTCATTGGCTCATTTGCTTTTGCGCGTGCGACCCGATTGGAGACGACGACGAGATCCACAGGGTGCCCTCCCTAGTTCTGCAAACGCAAAAACAACGCTTGTTCATCAATATGGTTCCTCGCCATCCTTCAGACTGATTGACGTCGAATTTGTTGGCGAGAAATGGAACCGAGTTCCATTGCGTGAAGCGTGGCCGATTAAAAACGATTTGCCTAGTCTTGACACATTCGGAATCGCGCGACGCGTATCCATGCAAAATACCGTCGCGTATTTCATATCTCCTCGCGATGAAAACGAATCTGATTCAGCTTTCCAACAGCAGCAACACTAACTGCGCCAGTAGCGATCTTCCCAGTTCCGCGACAGTTTCATGCCAGTGAGAATCAATCCCGCCATCGAATAGGTCTGCGGGAAATTTCCAAACAGCGCGCCGGTTTTCGGATCGATATCTTCTGACAACAACCCGTAGCGATTGCGATGCGACAGCGCATCGGCAAATGCCTCGCGCGCCTCCTCGCGTCGTCCCTGCTGCCACCATGCATCGATCAGCCAGAAACGGCAGATCAGAAACGCCGTCGCCGGCAATCCGAAATCGTCTTCTGCCGCGTAGCGCATCATGTGCTTCTCGCGCAGAAGCTCACGCTCCATCGCCGCGACCGTCTTGATGAAACGCGGATCGTCGACCTCACACACACCGAGATCCGGCAAGAGCAAGACGCTGGCGTCGAGATCGTCCGACCCGAAGGCTGCGGTGAACGCTTCCCGTTTCGGATTCCACGCCTTGTCGAGCAGTTCCTTGTGAATCGGATCGGCAACCGAATTCCAGTACGCCGCGCGATCATGCAGACCGAGACGTGTGGCGATGGAGGCGAGCCGGTTGACGCCCGCCCAGCACATCGCCGCCGAATGGGTGTGAACGCGCTGACGGCCGCGGTATTCCCAGATGCCGGCGTCCGGCTGCAGCGCGACGCTTGCGGCCTTCTCTCCGAGATCCTCGAGCAGACGAAACAGCTTCTCGCCACCCGGCGTCGGCAGACGGCGGTCGAAGAACAACGGCAAGGCGGCGAGGATCACGCTGCCATAGGTGTCGTGCTGGCTCTGTTCGACGGCTGCGTTGCCGATGCGCACCGGACCGTCACCGCGGTACCCTTTGAGATCGGTCGCGATCCATTCGTCGAGCGGCAGGTTCGGCACCACGCTGTAAACCGGCTTCAGCGGCCCGTCCGCGTTGGCCGCGATCGACAACGTGAAGCCGATGAAGTCCTCCATCGTCTGGGTCGCGCCGACACGGTTAAGCGCCTTCACCACGAAATAGGCATCGCGCAGCCAGCAGAACCGGTAGTCCCAGGTGCGGCCCGAACCGGGCGCTTCCGGGATCGACGTGGTGTGCGCAGCGATGATTCCGCCGGTCTCCTCGAAGTTCGACAGCTTCAGCGTGATCGCAGCACGAATGATCGCTTCCTGATAGTCGTAGGAAATATAGAGGCGCCGCACCCAGTGCAGCCAGTAAGCCCTCGTCTGCTCGGCGAAGGAGGTCGCGGTCGCCGCAAGATCACCGGGATACGGCTCGTCGTGGCCGAACACCATATGCACCGGCCGCGTCAGCACAAACGGCGTTTCATGCTCAATCATCGCGATCGGCGCATCGGTGGTGACGCGAACCGTGGATTCTTCCTCGACATAACGGATGTGATTGCTGCCGAGTGAACTTCGCTTCAGCGGCTTGCCGTAGGAATGCGTGGGACGGACACGGATGGTGATGCGCGGCAATCCGGCAATCGGCTCGATGATCCGGAACAACTGCGGCGGCCGGAACATGCGGCCGTACTGCCGGAAGCGCGGCGCGAAATCCGTGATGCGGACCGCGTTGCCTTTGGCATCTGTCAGAATGGTCTCAACCAGGGCGGTATTGCGGACGTAGTCGGACTTGTAATCCACCATGCCGTCCAGCACGACGTCGCTGAAACCTTTCTCCTCGTCGCCTGCAACCAGGCGCGAGAACACCGGATCGGCATCGAAGCGCGGGAAACACCACCACACCAGCCGCGACGTCGGATCGACCAGCGCGGCGGTCTTGCAGTTGCCGATCACCGCCAGATCGAGGCCATGGTCGATCTTCGCGCCTGCTTCAATCTGGGACTTCGTCATTGCCTTGGGAATATTCATTGCACCGCCATCGCCTCGTCATCAAGCAAGTGTGTCAACCATGCGCGGACGTCCTTCGGGGCCCTGAACTGCCCGTCGACCCCGTGAGCGCGGCGGCCTACCGAAAATGATACGCCGCGGAACGCCGGCATGATGGCGAACACGGATTCGTCGGTGACATCATCACCAATGAAGATGGGATTGCGGCCGGAGAACGGCGCATGGCTCATCAGTTCGCGGACACCGGTCGCCTTGGTGAAACCCGCGGGCTTGATCTCGCACACGAACTTTCCCGGCAAGACCTCGATCGGCGCCTGCGGAAGATCGGCCCGGATTGCGGATACGGCTTCGTAGATCGTTCGCTCGAACTGCGGCGCCAGCCGGTAATGCAATGCGATCGAGTAACCCTTGTCCTCGTACAAAATGCCGGGACTGAGATGCGAGATCGCAATGAACCGGCGCTTCAGATCGTTGTCCATCGGCGGCGCATGCGACGCCACCGCCTCGTTCTCGACCGACAGCCGCATTTCGGCGCCGTGACCGCCGACTGCGGGAAACTGCAGCGGCGCGAAGATGACATCGATATCGGTCAGCGAGCGGCCGCTGACCAAGGCCAGCGCACCATCCAGCCGATCATGCAGCGCCTGAAGCGTGCTTGCCAGATTTGGCGGAACGACGACATCACGCGGCGTCGGCGCCAGCTCCAGCAAGGTGCCGTCGATGTCGAGTAACAGGGCCGTCTGGTCGAGGTCCGGCACAATTCCCGCCGGAGCAGACAACATGTCGCCCGCGCCCGTTGCCGGGATTTTTTCAATCACGCGATGATCCATCAGTTGTTCTGCGCAGCGAGCGGCCGCGCAACCTCCTCAAGTGATTTGCGCTCGGCATCGATGCAGTAGCGCCACGCGATGAGCGCAGCGGCAACCATCAGAACCGATCCGAGCAGGTAACCGGCGAACACGCTGCTGCGCGAACCGGTATCGATCAGAACTCCAAACAGCGCCGGCCCCGCGACGCCTCCGATGCCGGTGCCGATCGCATAGAACAGCGCGATGGCCAGAGCGCGGACCTCGAGCGGAAAGGTTTCGCTCACGGTCAGATACGCGGCGCTGGCCGCCGGCGACGCAAAGAAGAAGATCACCATCCAGGCGATCGTCTGGGTTTGCGCAGTGAGCACGCCGATCGAGAACAGGTAGCCCGACACGGCAAGCAGAATACCCGACACGCTGTAGGTCAGCGCGATCATGGTGCGCCGTCCCACCGTATCGAACAACGATCCGAGCAACAGCGGCCCGAGAAAGTTTCCGGCGGCGAACGGCAGAATGTACCAGCCGATGTTCGCGGCGGGGATAGCGAAGAAATCTGTCAAAACCAAAGCATAGGTGAAGAAAATCGCGTTGTAGAAGAACGCCTGGGCCACCATCAGGGACAGTCCGACCAGCGAGCGGCTACGATAGGTATGGAACAGGGTGCCGGCAACTTCGCGCAGCGGTGTATGTGTCCGCATCGTCAGCCTGATTTTCGGCAACGGATGATCGGGTTTGCCGCCGCCGGGCACCGCACGTTCCATATCCGCGACGATTTTCAGGGCACGCTCAGGCTGACCGTGAATCATCAGCCAGCGCGGGCTTTCGGGAATCCATAACCGCATCACGAATACGACCAGACCAAGGCCCGCGCCGGTCAGAAATGCCAGCCGCCAGCCCAGTTCAGGATCGATCACGGCGGGATCAAGCAGCACAATCGCACTCACCGCGCCGATGGCTGCGCCGATCCAGAAGCTGCCGTTGACGATCAGATCGGTACGGCCGCGATAGCGCGCAGGCACCAGTTCCTGTATCGTTGAATTGATCGCTGTGTACTCGCCACCGATCCCCGCGCCGGTGATGAACCGAAACAGCGCGAAGCTCGCAAGATTCCACGAGAAGGCTGTTGCCGCTGTCGCCGTGAGATAAACCGCCAGCGTGACGAAGAACAGTTTCTTGCGCCCGATGCGATCGGTCAGCCAGCCGAAGCCGATGGCGCCGAGCGCTGCGCCCGCAAGATAGGCGCTGGTCGCAATACCGATGTCGGTGTTGTTGAAATTCAGAACCGGGCTGCTTTTCAATGCACCCGAAAATGCCCCGGCAAGAGTGACCTCGAGCCCGTCGAGAATCCATGTGATGCCGAGCGCCGCGATCACCCGGGTATGAAAGCCGCCCCATGGCAGCGAATCCAGCCGCGCGGGAATATCGGTCTCAACGGCACCCTTTGCGAGCGCGGCGGAAACGGGAGCGCTTCCTTGCTGCGAGACTTGTGCCGGGGACATCTGGATGTTTGTCAAAACTGACATCCCGCCGTCCTTTTCACCGGTTTCACTCTCGACCTTTCGATTGGACGCCGTAACCGGCGATGGCAGGCGGCAGCCGCCGCGGGATGGCTCTGGAACCCTGGAATCCCGCCTCCCCGAAACGGCAACAATTTCAACGGCAAGGCCTGGAACCGCCCGTCCATGCCTGACCGCCGGACGGCGGGTACACCCGCCGCCGCTATCCAGACAACACCGACATGGGAAGGAGGTTCCAATTGGAACCGCCGGCCGATCACGCGACAGGGCCGTTCATCATTCCGGGCGCTTCGCGAATAATCTCACCAGTCATTCCAGGGTGAGGCGCCTGGTGCAGGCCTGCAATCCATGATTGCGGAATTCTGTGTCGTGACCGTGGACTCCGGGATGGTGCGAAAGCGGGACCCATAACCACCGCACGCCGTGGCAATGCAGGGACACGATCAAGCAGAGCGATACAGCTGTTGTTTCTGTCATTCCGGGGCGCGCCTCTTCGCGCGAACCCGGAATCCATTTCTCC